>NZ_JBEPOT010000012.1:0-275840 GCF_040546905.1 Bradyrhizobium sp. S3.3.6
CCGCCGGCCTCCCGTCCCGGCGGGTAGCTTGAATCACCAAAACGCTGATTTGTGAATCCCCAACGATTCAGTCAGATGGGCTAACGCTCTAGGGCGTGGACTCGCTACGGGCAGCGAGCCATAGCCGGATGGATGCGATCTGGACGAAGGCAAGATAGTTGGCGGCAAGCTTATCGTAGCGTGTAGCGATCCGACGACGTTGCCTGATCCGGTTGGATCTTGGCTTATTTCGGCGGCTCACGGCCGGATTGCTCGGCCACCACGTATTCGGCATACCAATCCGGCCAATTTTCATCATGCGTGCCGGTCCGCTTCTCGTGCTCGCCATGCGCGGCGGCGGCGCGACGAAGTGCTGCGGCAAGCTCAGCCGGCGAGGAGAACGCCGTGTCGTCGGAGTCCACGCGCCCGGGCAATCGCGCGGTGATCTCCTGCAGGAGCCAGGTGTTTCCGTCGGGGTCGCTCAAAGAGGCGAACGAGACATAACTGCGCCCCGCCGGATCGCGTCCGCTCAGAGGCGGCTGCCCCGGTCCGGCGCGGTGGAATACATCGCTCACCTGGGCGCCACGCGCGATGAGTTCGGCGTGGGCTGCTTCGATGTCGGATACGATCAGGTAGATATTCTGTGCTGCGCCGGGTGTTGCGGACGTTAGCCCCTTGCCGAAATGGACCGAGGCTGGTGAACCGGGAGGCGTGAACTGCACCACGCGAAACGCGTCGCCGACGGCGAAATCTGCGTCGAGCCGCCAGCCAAGGCTGCCGTAGAAAGACTTTGAACGATCGACATCCGATACGGGTATGACGACGGCCTCAAGCTTGAAGTTCACCTTCTTTGCATCCGGATGCCTGGACGCGGCTCCCCTCTGCTCCTGGATTGTGCTCATGCCTAACTCCTCTATGGTGCGAAGTATTCTCTCATAGCGTTCTGCCCCGCCGGCCGGTTTGCGTTCGTCACTGCAAGAACGATTCGACGTGTATCTTCGCCGTCGCCAAATTTACAGTGGCGAGCCCCCAAATCTGCCTCGTGTTGACCCAATCATACTTCGGAGCTGCGGTGGTAAGACGCACGTTGGCAACGAGGTCCATCATCGGTTCATTCGCTCGCGGCGTCGCAACGCCCTCAATACGCATGGCGATGCGATGGCCGTCTTCAGTTTCAATTGTGGCTCTGCCGTCGAGATCAGTGCGTCCATCGGCACGCAGCTGGAGGTATTCGACGCCACTACGTACTTTGCCCGTGATCCGACCTTTGATGTCTCCCTCGAAAGCCACATCAATTCGTGCTCCCTGCAGGGGCACCCTTTCTTTGCCGCTTAGGAGTGCATCCAGCGTCACGCCGTAGTCGGTCACTCCGGTGATATTGAAGTCGCACTCGTAAATCTTTTCGCCTCGCATTTTCTGAACCTCGGCCATCATTCTCTCCTTTGGTGGTCGTTGTGCCGGATGGTGGCACTTCGCTCTCACTGCGAAAAGTGGAGGCGACACTCGACATTGCCAACTGACGGATGCGGAAGGAGCCCTACCAAACCACGGAGGGTCTATAGGTTCGACGTCCCCGGGCTCTTGCCCTCGAGCGAAGAAGCCCCGCAAGCCCAAGGGCTTATTACTTGTGTTCTTTAGCGACGACTTCCGAAATCCGCGGTTACGTGGCACAATCGGAACCTATCCTTCCGAATTTTGGAAGAGGATGCGATGGATCGCCTGGACGCCATGTCAACCTTTCTTGCGGTCGTCGAGGCTGGCAGCCTGTCGGCTGCGGCGCGTCAGATGAAGACGCCCCTTACAACAGTTAGCCGCAAGATCTCCGAACTTGAATCTCATCTGCGGGTCAAGCTGTTCAACCGGTCAAGTCGCCAACTCGTCCTCACCGACGCTGGCAGCTCCTATCTGCTTGCGTGCAAGCGCATTCTTGCGGATGTTGCGGAATCCGAGCGCATGGCCTCTGGAGAGTTTACCGCGCCAACCGGCGAATTGACGGTTACGGCTCCGGAGAGTCTTGGGCGCACTCACCTCATCCCGATCCTTGCCGACTTCCTCAAGACCTTTCCTGACATCAGGACGAACTTGATTCTTACAGATCGTGTGCAGAGCCTGTTTCAAGAGCAGGTCGACATCGGCCTGCGCATTGGCGCGTTACCGGATAGCAGTCTGATAGCGGTGCCTGTGGGAACAACGCGAAGCGTAGTTTGCGCCAATCCCACCTATCTGGCGACGCGCGGAACGCCCCGCAAGCCGGAAGATCTGGCCGGTCATGACTGCATAAGCTATCCGGCCATCATGGCGCCCGATGTTTGGACATTTGCGGTAGGCAAGACGACGGTTGCGATACCTATGCGTCCACGGCTCGTTGTCAGCAACGCCGAGGCCGCGTGTGAAGCGGCGTGCGCGGGCGTGGGAATTACGATCGCTCTCTCGTATCATTTCCATTCCGGACTAAAGTGCGGATCGTTAACAACTCTACTGGATGAGTTTCGTCCGCCCACGATGCCGGTCAACTTCGTCTATACGGCCGATAAATTTCTTCCGATCAAAGTGCGAGCTTTCCTCGATTTCGCAGCCCCGCGGCTAAAACGAGTTCTGGCAGAGTTTAATAGTTAGGCCGCACGACCCTGCTCAACCGTTTCGCGAGATCTCGAAAGACTGTTTCGAGCCTCGATCGCCTCGATCGAGCGGTCAAACGCGCTTTCTAAAACATGCCTGCCAACCGTGCCTAGTATGGCACCTAGCACCCAGCCTTTGAAATTCTTTCCATCGCGAACGACGGTCACGTCGATTTCGGTCATGCCGTCAGGACGCCGAGTGAAGCTGTAGGTGTGACCTGACGCGCCTCCCCAAACATTGGAATCTGTCGTCGAGAGGATTACCCGATTGGGATGAGACCAATCGTAGTGCAAGCGTTCCCAGATGCCACCTGACCCCTCCGTAACGTCGGCCTCCGAAATACCCTTGTGATGCACCTCCAGGTACTCGTCCGCGCTGTTACCAAAAAGCTCCGAACGGCCCGGCCCGAAGTCGGTGAGCCCAGCAATGTACTGTTCAGGTGTTGACGTGGTCGTTCGGTGGATATGGATCGTAGACATGCTCAGCTCCCAATCTTCAGAATACGCGGACCAATCAAACTTCAGTCGACGGCGGAGCTCGCGTTGCGGACAATTACGCGATCGCCTTGCCGGCTGATTTCAAGCCCGGTCTTCCGGCTTGTCGTCGACAGGACCACGTGCTGGCCAGGTGCAAGAACTGACACAACACGGATTGGCGTTCCCGCCTCGCCTTGGGCCAGGGTTGTGACGACATGAAAACCGTCGCCCTCGATCGTGTAGTAAGTGACGCCCGATACGTCGCCGAGATCAATGCTCTTGGCTTGGATCGGACGCAGGCTTTCGGCATGGGCTGTACCAAGGGTAGCTGTGAGGAATGCAATCGTGAAAAGAGCGCTTCGGATCGACATGGTGACCTCCTTTGGATTCGTTCGAAGTGGATAGATGGTGGTGTGCGCTTTGGTGCTGTGTCTTAGGGGCGGGTATCGCCACGACGAGCATCTACGGTTGATGCCCCGTCGCTTCGCCCACCGATGACATCAGACGGGAAAACGCTGTCATAGATCGCCCGGGCTTCTTGAATCAGGCGGAGCCGTTCGCGTTCGGCCTTTGGGTTCGGCCTTTGGAACAAACCGGATAACCTCACCCATATTCGCCTCCATCTGTAAGCTGTCGCGCTCGGGCGGCGCCGTTGGGTGAAAGTGGAGCGAAAACTGTCGGTGCAACAGACGGGAAAACTGAGAAGTCTCCTTCCGAAACGCGGAAGGCTTCGAGCGATTTCGTCAGGGTGCGGGGCCGAAACGGCGCCGTTCGCAATCGCTTTCAAGCGGGCGGCGTTGCCGCTATACTCGCCAAATGTCACCAAGAAGCAGGCATAGGGTTGCAGCCATCCAAGGAGCCGTCCACCATGCATGCAATTCGCAAACTGCGTGAGTCGGGCCACGCCACTGTTGCTGACTACGAAAAGCTTCTCGCTCCAAATGTTGTTTTTCACAGTCCCGTGTTGATACGAACTGCAGAAGGTCGTGCGGTAGTTGCGAAGATTTTCGCGACGTCGACCACGCTACGGGAGGGTGCCTATACGGGTGAATGGAAGCTAGACGACCGAAGAACCCTACTGAGATGGAAGGGAAAAATTCAGGGCCACGAGCTGGAAAGCTTCGATCTTATCGAAGAAAACGACGAGGGATTCATCGTCGATCGCACACTAGCTTTTCGTCCAATGCCCGCAGCGAGGCTTTTTCGGGATGCCATGCGGGCTGCCATGGGAAGCTCTATTCCGGACGATTTCTGGGAATATTCAGATTAGAACAGCGGTGGATCGGCGATATCGTTCCGCGGCGATGTCGTTCGATTGGGAGGCCATTCGCACGGGGAACTGGTGAAGATTTTGCGGAAGTAGCCGTCGCACGACGGCACGACCTGCAACGACTAAGAGTCGTCTTCGTCGGATTCCTCGTCGCGGTACTCACCGCCGATGGTCAGGCCCTCGATCGTCGTGGCGCCTTTCGGCTTGATCACCCGGCGAGGCGGGACTGAACTCTCGCTTCGCAATGCCTCCATCAGTTGTTCCGAATGGGTGACGATCCAGACGTCGGCGCGGCGTGACGCCTTGGCGACCAGCCGCGCCAATGGCGCCAGCAGCGACGGATGCAGGCTGGTCTCCGGTTCGTTCAGCGCGATGAAGGGCGGCAGCCGATAGCCCATGAACACTGCGAGCAGGCAGATGTATTTCAGCGTCCCATCGGACAGTTCATGAGCCCTAAACGGCCGCGGCATATCCGCCAGCTGCAAATCAAATTCACACCAACCATTTTCTTCCCATGCGCGGAGCTCAGCGCCCGGGAATGCATCCTGGATCGCGTCCTGCAAGTCGGTGGCATCTTCCCGAATGGAATAAAGCGTCGCCAGGGCGGCAGCCAAATCGGTTCCATCGGCACTGAGCGAGGGCGTTGTGATCGCCAGACACGGCTTTCGTATCGGCGACGCCGGATCGGTACGAAAATCATGATAGAATCGCCAGCCCAGCATCGCGTTTCTGATCAGGTCGATTTCGGGGCATTCCTTGCCATCGGAAAAACCCGCAAGCGCCATCTCTGACGGCAGCACCGCATCCTTGTGGCTGACCCAGGCACCGCTCTCGCCGCGGACGCTGACGAGCGAATTCGTTCGTGCCATCAGCTGAACCTTACGTTTGCCCTGTGTCGTCTCGATACTTTCAGCCTTGATCATCGGCTCGCCGGAAAATGCCGCCTCAACCGGGCCGGGAAATCCGAGTTCAATAGAATATCTGAGACGATCGAATTTGGCCGACAAACGCAGTCGGCCATCTTCTCCTCGCTTGCGAAGGCCGGACCAACAGATGGAATTTAATCCACCCTCCTCGGCGATCGTGCGCGTGATTCGACCTGCCGCCGCGTCGCGCAACAGCGACAAGGACTTGTAGAGATTGGATTTGCCGACACCATTCTCACCCACAAACACGGACAAGGGGTGGATGGGTATCGAGAGCTGCCGAATGGAGCGATAGTTGGAAATCGCAACGTCGGTCGGACGCATCACACGCTCTCAATCGGCGGGTTGGCTGTGCATTCGCGCTGCGGTGCGAATACATGCTATTTCAATTCAGGGATGTAGTCTGGATTGACCACCCCGAGAAAGCAAGCCGCCCGATCCCGCGTTCAGTGGCCTGCCCTCGCCGGCGCGGGAGAATGTGCTGAGCAGTCTGGGCCGGAGACGGCTGCTCCACACTCGACTGTCATCATCCGCGAAGGCGGATGATCCAGTATTCCACAGGCGTCTGTTGGATGCGGAAAGGCCGCGGCGTACTGGATGCCCGCCCCCGTGCGCAAGTGCGCACTAGGCGGGCATGACAGTGTGCCCTATGGCTTCACCGGCGCTGGCGGCCCATACGCCTCGCTTTCCTTCTCTGCCTTCTGCCGATCCCCGCCCAGCACGCGCTGCACTGAGACGAAGAACACCGGCACCATCAGCAGCGCCAGGATCACCACCGCGATCATGCCGCCCATCACCACGGTGCCGAGCGATTGCTGGCTGGCGCCGCCGGCGCCGTGAGCGATCGCCATCGGCAGCACGCCGCAGATAAAGGCGAGACCGGTCATCAGGATCGGGCGAAAACGGAGACGGCAGGCCTCGATGGTGGCCTCCACCAGCGGCTTGCCTTCCTTCCGCAGGTCCTTGGCGAACTCGATGATGAGGATCGCGTCCTTGGCCGCGAGCCCGATGATGGTGATGAGGCCGACGGTGAAATAGACGTCGTTGGGTAGACCGCGCAGCATGGCCGCAACCACGGCACCGACGATGCCGAGCGGCACGGTGAGCAGCACCGCGAGCGGGATGGTCCAGCTCTCGTAGAGTGCGGCCAGACACAGGAACACCACGAACACGGAGAGCGCGAGCAGGAACGGCGCCTGCGAGCCCGACAGCTTTTCTTGAAGCGACTGTCCGGTCCATTCATAGCCGAAGCCACGCGGCAGTTTTCCGGCGAGCCGCTCCATCTCGGCGATCGCGTCGCCCGAGGTGAAGCCGGGTTTCGCCTCGCCCGAGATGCGCACGGCGGGATAGTAGTTGAAGCCGGCGATCTGGGTCGGACCGCGCGACCATTCGACCGTCGCGAAGGACGAGAACGGCACAAGCTGGCCGTGGGAGTTCTTGACGTTGTAGTTGAGGATGTCCTCGGTCCTCATGCGGTCGCGGCTGTCGGCCTGCACCACGACGCGCTGCATGCGGCCGCGGTTCGGGAAGTCGTTGATGTAGTTCGAGCCGAGGTTGGTCGAGATGGTGTTGTTGATATCCTCGAAGGTGACGCCGAAGGCGCCCGCCTTCTCGCGGTCGATCACGAGATTGACGACGCCGGCCTCGGGCAGGCCCTCGACATAGACCTTTTGCAGCACCGGGCTCGCATTGGCGTCCGCGATCAACTGGTCGGCGGCGCGCATCAGGGCCGGATAGCCCTTCTGGCCGCGATCCTGGAGACGGAACGAGAAGCCGGACGAGTTGCCAAGATTGTCGATCGGCGGCGGCTGCAGCGCCGAGATCTTGGCGTCGCGGATCGACGACGACAGATCGCGGTTGGTGTCGTTGACGATCGCGGCAGCGGACTCCGTCGGTCCACGCTCGGACCAGTCCTTCAGCGTGATGAAGGCCTGCGCGGTGTTCATGCCCTGGCCGGAGAAGCTGAAGCCGGTGAGGAAGGTGACGTCTTTCACGCCTGGTCGCTCGGCGAGATATTTCTCGACCTTCTCGATCACGGCCTCGGTTCGGCCGTAGGACGAATCCGACGGCGTCTGCACGTCCGTAGTCACAAAACCCTGGTCGTCGACGGGCAGGAAGCCGCCCGGCAGATTGACGAAGGCCCAGGACAGGCCGGCGAGCAGCGCGACATAAACCAGCATCAAGCGGCCGGTGCGCTTCAGCGAGAAGACGACGGTGCGGGAATAGCCCTCCTTGCCGCCTTCGAGCATGCGATTGAACCAGCCGAACACGCCCTTCTTCGCATGGCCGTGACCGGCCGCGACGGGCTTGAGCAGCGTCGCGCACAGCGCCGGCGTCAGCGACAGCGCAAGGAAGGCGGAGAAGCCGATCGCCGCGACCATGGTCACCGAGAACTGGCGGTAGATGATGCCGACCGAGCCCGGGAAGAACGCCATCGGCACGAACACGGCCATCAGCACCAAGGTGATGCCGATGATGGCGCCAGATATCTGCGACATCGCTTTCCGCGTCGCTTCCTTCGGCGGCAGGCCCTCCTCGGTCATGATGCGCTCGACATTCTCGACCACGACGATGGCGTCGTCGACGAGGATGCCGACCGCGAGCACCATGCCGAACATCGAGAGCATGTTGATGGAGTAGCCGGCGAGCAGCAGCGTGGTACAGGCACCCAGCAGCGCCACCGGCACCACGATGGTCGGAATGATGGTGTAGCGGATGTTCTGCAGGAACAGGAACATCACCACGAACACCAGCACCACGGCTTCGACCAGCGTCGTCAGCACCTTCTTGATCGAGGCCTCGACCACGGGCGTGATATTGTAGGGGATCTCATAGGAGATGTTGGCCGGGAAGAAGCGCGACAGCTCCTTCATCTTCTCCTCGACCGCGCTTGCGGTCGCCAGCGCATTTCCGGTCGGCGACATCAGCACGGAGAGACCGGCCGTCGGCTTGCCGTTCAGGCGGGTGTTGAACTGGTAGCTGAGGCCGCCGACCTCGACCCGCGCGACATCGCGCAGCCGCACGGTCGAGCCGTCGGCATTGGCACGCAGGATGATGGCGCCGAACTCGTCCGGCGACGACAACTGGCCCTTGACCAGCACCAGCGCAGAGGTGCGCTGGCTGTCGGTCGACGGCTCCGCGCCGATGCTGCCCGAGGCGACCTGCGCGTTCTGCGCCGATATCGCCTTGTTGACGTCATCGGCGGTCAGCCCATAGCCGACCAGCTTTGCCGGATCGACCCAGACGCGAAGGCTGCGCTCGGTCGAATAGAGCGTGGCGCGGCCGACGCCGGGAATGCGGCGGATTTCACCGAGCACGTTGCGGATCATGAAGTCGCCGAGGCCAACCTCGTCGAGGCTGCCGTCGGTCGAATTGAGCGTGATGATCTGAAGCACCGCGCTGGATGCTTCCTCGATCAAGATGCCCTGCTGCATGACCGCGCGCGGCAGCCGTGCCTCGATGCGCTTGATGCGGTTCTGCACCTCGACGGACGCAGCGCTGGTATCGGTGCCCGGCTGGAAATTGGCGATGATCTCGACCTGACCGAGCGAATCGCTGGTCGATTCGAAATTAAGAATGCCGGAGGCGCCGTTGAGCTCCTCCTCGATCAGCCGGGTGACGCTGTTGTAGAGGTTTTCGGGCGACGCACCGGGATAGCTGGTCGAGACCGAGATCGAGGGCGGCGCGATGATCGGGTATTGCGCGATCGGCAGCAGCGGGACCGAGATCGCGCCGATCAGGCAGATGAACAGCGCGACGACCCAGGCGAAGACCGGCCTGTCGATGAAGAAGCTCGCCATGGCGCGTTACCGCGTGACCTTGAGGGCGTGCCGGTTGTCCGCGCTCGCCTCGGCCTCGGACCAGGATTGTGGATTGACCTTGTCGCCGGCCGCAAACTTTTGGAAGCCTTCGACCACCACCTTGTCGCCGGCCTTGAGGCCCTCGGTGACGAACCAGATTCCGTCCTGCACCGAGCCGGTGCGGATCTGCTGCACGGCGATGCGGTTGTCGTCCTTGACGACGAACACCTCGCTGCCGCCGCCGCCATTGCGCTGGACCGCCTGCTGCGGCACCGCGATCGCATCGGAATCCAGCCCCTGATCGAGGCGGACGCGGACATACATGCCCGGCAGCAGCTCGCGCCTGGGATTGCGGAACTCGCCACGCAGCGTCACCTGGCCGGTATGGGCATCGACCTTGGCGTCCGAGAACAGAAGCTTGCCGTCGAGCGCATAGATGGTGTTGTCGTCGAGCACGAGGCGCACCTTGACGGCATCGGCCTCGATGCGATCGAGATCGCCGCTCTCGAAAGCGCGACGCAGCTGGTTGAGCTCGGTCACCGACTGGGTGAAGTCGGCATAGATCGGGTCGAGCTGCTGCACGGTGGCGAGATTGGTCTCGTTCTGCACGACAAGGGCACCCTCGCTGACGAGGGCAGCGCCGACCACACCGTCGATCGGCGCGCGCACGGTGGCATAATCGAGATTGAGTTTTGCCCGCGCCAGATCGGCCTTGCGGCCCTCGACCTCGGCCTGGGCCTGGCGCTCGGCGGCGATGGCCTTCTCGTTCTCGGCTTCCGGCGCGGCGCGCTGGCTGGTGAGCGTCGCGATGCGGCGCGCCTGCTGCTGCGCCTGCATCAACGCGGCCTCGGCCTTGGCGACCGCCGCGTCGTTGGCCATCACCTCGACCTCGAATGGGCGCGGATCGATGCGGTACAGCGCATCGCCCGCCTTCACTTCGCTGCCCTGGCGGAACAGGCGCTCGACCACGATGCCGGACACGCGCGGTCGCACCTCGGAGACGCGCGTCGGCGAAATGCGGCCGGGCAGCTCGCGCACCACGGCGCGGGCCTGCTGCTTGACGACGACGACGCTGACATCGGGTTCGATGGGTTGGGCAGCGGAGACGGCGGAAGAGGATTCGTCGCAAGCGCCTAGCAGCGGCGCAAAGGCCGCGAGCATCATTGCAACGCATGCCGATCGCGCTCGAAGTCCTGACATGAAGTGGGGTGCCCCAAAATTGTTGAAACTGATCACGCTTCTCGCGCAGCGCCCGTCCCGGGCAATTTCTGCGCGCCTGATGCGATCAAGATAGAATGGACTTGCTGCGGCGCAACGCATGCGGCGGGCGGCTCAATGTCACATGAGCTATCGCGCTGACTTCAGGCTTATTTTTGGGACTCACCGGATTGTGAGTCGGGTTCCGTCGTCGCGCGCTGCGACAGAACATCGCAAGGGACTGGGGCTACAATGAATTCCGTCAGCTTCGTAGATGGGTTGAACTCTTGCAAAACCCATCGCCCTGACGGGCAGACGCAGCGTCTGCTCGTGGTTGTCAGCTCGATGTCACTGCGCGGACGGAGTTTGATGGGGTTCGCTTCCGCCTTCGAGCTACGGCGGACAAGTCGCTCTACCTACGAACTACTGGGCTTGATCGCAGGCCTGCAGGATCCGAACAAAATCAGCCATGCTGGATCGATCTCGGTTGTCAGCCATGGCCGCAACCTGAGTATTGGACGCGGGCTGGCTTCCCTGCCAGAGCCGCATGAGGAGATCGGCGATGTTTCCGGCGATGTTTCTCATGGCGTACTCGCTGCACCACCTGTGACAGTAAGCATCAGTTGAGCGGAAAAGCGCCGCTGGATCGGAAGAAAGGCCGGTGGGCGCTACGCCGCCGGCCTTGTCCCGCAACTGCCGGCTCGGAGGGCCGGTTCCGTTGCTTTTCTCACTCTGGATGTATCGGTACCACCAACACTTGGTCGCTGCCATCGCGCGCAGGTATGAAGTGACCATACTTAGGTAGGCTTTCTTAGGTAGGCTTTGGACTACGGCGCCCGCCGGTGAAGAAAGCTGCTCGAAGAAAGCCGCGGGCATTTCGTAGTGCTGGACGTTTGGGGCGTCCGGATATTCGGCGATTGGCCGCAACATCACCTGCCCTCCAAAAACAGCATCATCCATTACGTGACCGCCGCGCGACCCCGCGCTGGCGATGATGCCGTCGCGGGGCCTGCAGAACGGTAGCGACCTTATCGCTTGGCTGGCGGACCGCTCTTGTTGCCCGGCAATCCCTTGACGTTCGCCGGATCCTGCTCCTGCACCGATTGATTTTGAGACGCCGAGCCAACCGTGCCAGTACCAGCCGGCGGCCCGTTCTTGTTGCCGGGAGCACCCGCAATTCCTGCGCCTGAGTTCTGCGCACTCGGCGCGGTTGCCGCGCTGCCGGACTCGGCGCGAGGAGGGCTACCCGGGATTTGAGCCGCGGACCCGGGCTTCTCCTGTTCCGAGACGTAACCCGATGCACCGGAGTTCTGAGTCTTGATGCCTTTGTCGGCCTCATTCTGGAGATTGTGCGATGGCGAGGCCTGCTGCGCCATCGCCGGTGCCGTGAAGCCGGCCACCAGAGCAATTGCCGCGAGTGCGAGATGTCGCATGGTGTTTCCTCCTCAGGGTCTTACGCCGATAACCGCCGAGGAGCTCGACGTTTCCGATCACCGCCGGAATTGTTTGCAAGCAGGGACCGCTGCTTCGTCCCGTCGCACGATTGATCCGTAGGCGCCCTAATCTGCGGCTCTCATGCGATAGTGGCTGACGCCCCATTCGGTTCCGTCGGCGTAGCCGAACAGACCGGCGGTGGCGAGGAAGAACCAGCGCCAGCGCCGCATCCACAACGCGGTGTCCCCGCCATAAACGTTCCGCAATGAAACTTCGATCGCGTCGCGACGTGCATCGAAATTGGCGAGCCAGTCAATTGCGGTGCGCTGATAATGCGTGCCGCTCCAGCGCCATTCCTTCTCGATGGCGAAGATATCGTCATACTGCCTGACGAGTTGATGGCTCGGCATCACGCCGCCGGTGAAGAAATGCTGCGCGATCCAGTCCTCGCGATTGGCGCGGTCGAACGCGTAGGAGCCGGCGCGATGGGTGAAGATGTGCATGAAGAAGCGCCCCTCCGGCGCAAGCCACGCGAGCACCCGGGTCATCAGCTTGCGCCAGTTCATCATATGCTCGAACATCTCGACCGAGACGATGCGATCGAACTGGCCCTCCGGCGCGAACACGTTCATGTCGGCGGTGACGACGCGCAAATTGCACAGGCCGCGGCTCTGCGCCATCTCCTCGATATAGGCGCGCTGCGACTGCGAGTTCGACACCGCGGTCACCTTCGCATGCGGAAATTGCCGAGCGATCCACAGCGACAGCGAACCCCAGCCGCAGCCGAGCTCGAGGACAGTCTGCCCGTCGGCGATCCCCGCATGCTCGACGGCCTGGCGCAGCGCTTCCTCCTCAGCCTCCCGCAAGGTGGTCGCATCGGTCTTGTAGAAGCAGGAGGAGTATTTGCGGTTCGGGCCCAGCACCTGCGCGAAGAAGCTTTGCGGCACTTCGTAATGCTGGCTGTTGGCCGTCTTGGTGTGCTCGGCGATCGGCCTTATCATCATGCGTCCGGCGAAAGCGGCATCGTCGGCTGCGGTGTGCGCGGCGAGGCGCGTTGCGGTGCGCGAGCACAGCCGCTGGATCGCGGCGCGGACCACGAGGTCCGGCAGCGGCACGCGTTCGGCAGTCCCGATGATCGCGGAGACGACGCTCATGCGGCCATTCCCTCTCTGGGTGGCAGGGGAAAGAACATGCTGGTTCGGGATTGATGGGCAGGCGCAAGCAGACGGGCCCAGGCCCACGGATAGACCGCCGAGAGTGCGATGGCCGTCAGTCCCCTAGGAAACGTCGCCATGCCAAGAATCCGACCTAAGTCTGTGGAATACCGAAGTTTTGCAAAATACGTGTATCAAAGCCGGGTTTCAGCCTTGGGTTCCCCGATCCCTCCCGAAATCCGCACATCCGGCGCTTTTTTTGGGCGAGCGCTGTGCCATAGTGCGGATGCAAGCAAGCTTTCGTAACGGATGATACCGGCCATGCCGTCAGGCGCCTCGCCCCGCTCCTCCCTCGACATCGAGTACACCAAGCTCTCCTCGCCCAGCGTCTTCCTGGTGCGGATGCTGGTCTTCCTGGTGCTCTGCACCCTGGTGGGCGTGGTGCTCTACAAGCAGATCGTCCAGGCCTTCTTCGCCAATCCCGGGCTGAACGCCCTGATCGGGGCAGTGCTGTTCATCGGCATCGTGCTGGCCTTCCGCCAGGTGATCCGGCTCTACCCCGAGGTGTCCTGGGTCAACAATTTCCGCATCGCCGATCCCGGCCTGGCGCCGGCCCGGCACCCCAAACTGCTGGCACCGATGGCGATGATCCTGGGCGGCGAGCGCACCGGGCGGATGTCGATCACCCAGACCACCATGCGGCATCTGCTCGATTCGATCGCGACCCGCCTGGACGAGGCCCGCGACATCTCCCGCTACATGACCGGCCTGCTCGTCTTCCTCGGCCTGCTCGGCACCTTCTGGGGCCTGATCGAGACGGTCGGGTCGGTCGGCAAGGTGATCGACGGCCTCAAGGTCGGCGGCGATGCCGGCGCACTGTTCGACACGCTGAAGGAGGGCCTGGCCGCCCCGCTCGGCGGCATGGGCATCTCGTTCTCGAGCTCCCTGTTCGGCCTCGCCGGCTCGCTGATCCTCGGCTTCCTCGACCTGCAATCGAGCCAGGCGCAGAACCGCTTCTACACCGACCTCGAGGACTGGCTCGCCACCACCGTGCGCGAATATGGCAGCGGCGAGGTGGCCGTCGCATCGAGCGGCGGCGGGGTTGCCAGCGGCGAGCTCCAGGCGGCCGTCGAGCGGCTGCGCTCCGTGCTCGAGGAAGGCACCGCCAGCCGCAGCACCACCGCGTCGATGGCGAGCCTCGCCGAAGCGATCCAGGCGCTGGTGTCGCATATGCGCACCGAGCAGCAGATGATTCGCGAATGGGCCGACGGCCAGGGCGAGCAGAACCGCGAGATCCGTCGCCTGCTGGAGCGCATCGCGCGCCAGCCCGAGAAGAGTTAGACGCTCGCGTGCCCCGGACGCGACGCAGCACGAAGTGATGCGTCGCTGAGCCGGGGCCCAGAAAAAACCAGGAATGGGTCCCGGCTCTGCGGAGCAGCGTTGCACGCTGCACCGCGTCCGGGACACGGAATGGGAGACCGACGACAATGGCTCTAGCCCGCGGCCGCCGCAGCGATGGCGCCTTCAACTACTGGCCCGGATTCGTCGATGCGCTGTCGACGCTGGTGCTATCGATCGTGTTCCTGCTGTCAGTGTTCCTGGTCGTGCAGTTCTTCCTGTCGCAGGAGGTGACCGGCAAGGACAAGGCGCTGGAGCAGCTCAACGCCAAGATCGCCCAGCTCAACGAGCTGCTATCGCTGGAGAAGCTCGGCAAGCTCTCGCTCGACGACCAGGTCTCGCAGCTGAAGGCGGGCCTCGCCTCGGCCGAGAGCGAGCGCGACCGCATCAAGGGCCTCTATGAGGGGCTCGCCGCCGCCGGCAACGACGCGCAGGGCAAGACCTCCGAGCTCGGCAAGGCGCTCGACTCCGAGAAAGCGGTCTCGGCGCGGGCGCTGGCGCAGATCGAGGTGCTGAACCAGCAGATCAGCGCGCTGCGCCGGCAATTGGCGGCACTCGAGGAGGCGCTCGACGCCAGCGAGAAGCGCGACAAGGAATCGCAGAACCGCATCGCCGATCTGGGGTCTCGTCTGAATGTTGCCTTGGCTCAGCGCGTGCAGGAATTGTCGCGCTACCGCTCGGAATTCTTCGGCCGCTTGCGCGCCATTCTCGGCAACCGTCCTGATATTCGCGTGGTCGGCGACCGCTTCGTGTTCCAGTCGGAAGTGTTCTTCGACACCGGACAGGCAACGCTGCTGCCCGAAGGCCGCGCTGAGCTCGACACCGTGGCGGCCGCACTGATCGAGCTCGACAAGAAGATCCCGGCCGAGATCGCCTGGGTGCTGCGCGTCGATGGCCACACCGACGTGCGGCCGGTGAGCGGTCCGAACTTCAAATCCAACTGGGACCTGTCGGCCGCCCGTTCGATCTCGGTCGTGCAGTACCTGATCTCGCTGGGCGTGCCGGCCCAGCGCCTCGTCGCCGCCGGCTTCGGTGAATTCCAGCCGCTCGACAGCGCCAACACCGAGGACGCCTACAAGCGCAACCGCCGCATCGAGCTGAAGCTGACGGAGCGGTAGTGAGCACGCTCCACCTCCGCCCCTACCTGGCCGCCGACGAAGCGGCGACGATCGAGCTGTGGCGTCGCACCTGGCAGCAGGCCTATCCGCAGATCGATTTTGCCGCGCGGGTGGACTGGTGGCGCGAGCGCTGGCGCAGCGAGCTGGTGCCGAACGCCGCGATCGTGGTTACCGAACAGGACGGCGCGCTGACCGGCTTCGTCACCATCGATGGTGAAGGCTATCTCGACCAGCTCGTGGTCGATCCTGATCATTGGGGCTCGGACGCGGCACGGCTGCTGGTTGACGAGGCCAAGCGCCTGTCACCATCGGGCGTCACGCTGCTGGTCAACAAGGACAACAGCCGCGCCATCCGCTTCTACGAGCGCAACGGCTTTGCCCATGCCGGCGAGGATGTGAACCCGACGTCGGGACGGCCGGTGCTGAAGATGGCGTGGCGGCCGTGACGGCAAGCAGATGGAGAGGATCGATGCGGCTGAGCGATCTGGCCAAGGGGTCTTCGGTGTTTCTGGCCGTCATCGTCGCCGGCTATGTCTCCACGATCTATGTCGACCAGCGCCTCGCGCCGCCGCCCAAGACGGCGAATGAGACAGCGAGTGAGCCGGCGCCGACGAGCACTCCCGCTCCAACAGACAGCCCGGCTCCGGCCGATGGCGGGTCGGCCTGCATCGGCGAGGGCGGCAGCTGGAAGAACTGGCCGTGGCCGAACGTGCCGATGGGCTCGCCGAAGTGCCCGTGAGCGCGGCCGCCGCAACCGAAACGACGAAAACAACCCCATGCACAGTAGCCGATGATAAGGTAGCGGGCCCGCACGGGCGCCTAACGCCAGTTCACACTTGGGGCTAATCAGAGCGCTGTCTACTTCCGGTACGCGCCATCATTCTTCGGCCGAAGCCTGCGTCGCGGGCAACGGCGACCGCTTGGGCGCGGCTGTTTGCTCCGAGTTTCCCCAAGACAGCCGAGACATGATTGCGGACAGTCTTTGCCGAGATCTTCAGCCGGACAGAGATGTCGCCATTGCTCATACCGTGAGCAAGAAGTTCGACGACATCGCGCTCCCGCGCTGTCAATTCGTCGAATGACTCGGTCGCGCCGTCATGAGAGGTACAGGGAAGGAATTCGTCGAGCTCGTACACGAACTGCTTCCAGGCCGGCTCGGTGCCCAACAGAATGTGATTGCGGCTCTCGAGGGGCACAAATCGCGCGTCGGGAACTAGCGCTGCGACCCTGCGACCATCATCAAAGGGCAACACCGCGCTCTGACGGGAATGAAAGACAAGTGTTGGACAGCGCAGGTTCGGCAGCAGGTCCTGCATATCACTCTCCACGAGGGTGCGCAGCAGCGCGACCGCGTTTGCGGCAGAGGTTGTCAAGCGTAGCAGCTCATTGAAAGAGCGAGCCTGCTCCGCAGTCGCGTCTGGAATGTGCAGAGATGTCAGGAAGGTCCCAAATCCGGGAATGTCCTGCGGCCAACCCAACTCGAACGCCTTGAGCTGTACCTGCATATTTTCGACCCGCTCAGGCGGGGCCTTTGCCGTCAATGGCCCCGCCGGCGATGTGCCATACAGCACGAGCCGGCTGACGCGATCAGGATTCTGCACGGCAAAGGGGAGAACGATCCGCGCGCCACCGGACATGGCCAGGAGTGCGAAATTGCGGACTCCAGACGCGTTGACGACGGCTTCAAAATCCTCAACGAGCTTTTCGAAGGTGAACTCGACACCCGAACGATCGGATAGGCCGGTCCCGCGAAAATCGTAGCGTATCAGGGTGTGCCGCTCTGCCAGCGCCGATATCCAAGGCCGCCAAACCGGGCTGTCCCAATCGAAATTGAGGTGGTGGACAAAATGCGCGACCCACACCAGCGGAGGTCCGTTGCCGCATATTCCATAGGCGATGCGTGTGCCATCGCGGCTGGCGCAAAAGCGAATCTGCTGCGTTGAAGGCAACACGGGTACCCACGAGGGTGTGCGGCTCTAGCACGATTTGTGGCATCAAGTTACCATATCCACGACTAAACCGTCGAGGGCCACGCGCCAATGCTGCCGGGTCCGTATTCCCTTAGAAGGGTATCAATCGGAGGCCGTGTGCCCCCGCCTGTGGGTTCGAGATATTGGCCCAAGCGACGGCCGCGCGCGACAAGTTCTCTGCCCGCATGCTTTCGGCGGCGCTCGTAGGCGAGCAATGCGCCGCCAATGTCACCTTTGGCAAGCTCATCGGCAAGCGCCCAGGCGTCCTGCGCAGCCTTGGTGACGCTGGTGCCGACATGCGGTCGAGCGACGAAAGCCGCGTCGCCAACGAGTACGACACGATCGAACGTCATGCACGTCGTTTCGAGGTCAAAGATTGCAGAAAGAATCGGCTGTTGATTGCCGGCGACCAACTCGGCGAGCTGAGGAGCGAGCAATGTGCGAGCGGTCAGCTTGAGTTCGGCGATGACCTCTTTTCGAATGAGAGGCGGCGGTATCGAATCTCCGTGACAATACCCCGTCGCATCGGTGCACCACTCCCGCAGCGTGGAATCGAAGTCGGCCGGACGAAACCAGACAAACATGCATCTGCGGCCGCCAACCGCATCACGATCCGCGATCGGGATGGAAAACGCGAGTTCACCGTTCGGCAGGCAGAATACCATGTCCTGGAGTGTACTGGCGCGCCATTGCGGCGAGATGCTGTCTTCCGCGACGATGCCTCGCCATGCGACATAGCCGGCATAGCGCGGGACGATTTCAGGCATGTACTGCCGGCGCACCGTTGAACGAATACCATCCGCCCCAATCAGCAGATCAGCTTCGACCCGCGCCCCATTTTCGAACAAGGCAACAACACTGCGTTCCCTCTGTTCGCAGCGGATGAGCGTCATTCCCCCATGGTAGGGTCCGGTCGAGAACGTTTCCCTGAGAGACTGGTAGACCCGGTCCCATGCCGTAGTCACTTCTCGCACCGGCAGTTGGCAAATCGACTCACCGCTCCGGGCGAGGCAGACGTGCGAGCGCACCTCCGTCCACATCGACCTGTCGATACGGATTCCAATCTGCCGCATGACCATGAACAAGTCGGCTTGCGCACCAAGTCCGGCCCCGCGCCCGGCGAGATCTCCGCGTGCGCGTTCGAAAATATCGGCATGCCACCCGATGGATCGTAGGAGGTTCGCCGTGAGCAGTCCGCTCAGGGAGCCACCGATGACCAGGGCGCGGGGTTTGCTCATCTCAAGGGCTCTGGCCTGACGCGGTGTCAGTTGATCTTGAGACCGGTCGTGTCGATCAGCTCCCTCCAGCGGGCGCTTTCGGCCTTGATGAAGGCGGCGGATTCATCCGGATTGCTGCCGACCGGAACCGCTGCGAGATCGGCCAGGCGTCCGGCAACATCGGGAAGCGCCAGGACTTCTCTGATCGCTGCGGAAAGCTTTGCGGCGATAGCATCCGGCGTCTTTGGTGGAGCGACGATCGCAAACCATTCCTCGTGAGCAAATCCCGGCACTGCCTCGGAAATGCTCGGAACGGCAGGCTCCTGTTGCAGTCGTGCTGGCGTTGTAACAGCGAGAAGCCTGAGCTTGCCCTCCTTGATGTTGCCTGCGACGTTGCCGTAGAGGTCGATCATCATGTCGATATGACCACCGATCAGGTCATTCATCGCCGGCGCCATGCCTTGATAAGGCACATGGACCAGGCGAATGCCGGCAGCCTTCATCAATTGCTCGGTGGCGAGATGCGGCGTGCTACCCGTTCCTGGCGATCCGAACGTGAGTTTGCCGGGATTGGTCTTGGCATAGGCAAGCAACTCTTGGAAATTTGAGGCCGGTACCTTGGGATTGATGACGAGCACCGTCGGAAGTTTGACCAGCAGGCTCACCGGCACGAACGCGTCCGGATCAAAGTTCAACTTGCTCCGAAGATGACCGCTGACAACGAGCGGCCCCGGGGGCGAGGCCAAGAGCGTGTACCCGTCGGGATCCGATCTGGCCACGGCCTCAGCACCGAGGTTCTGAGCCGCCCCGGGTCGGTTCTCGATGATGACGGCAACGCCCCATTTCGCTGACAGCTTCTCGGCGACAATCCGGGGTACGACATCCAACAACGGTCCCGGCGGCACGGGTACGACGATCTTGATCGTGCGGTGGGGAAAGTCCTCGGCCGCGGCCAACCCACTGACCGTGGCGGCAGTCGTGCAAACAGCTGCGATGAGGCAAATCGCAATTGAAGAACGGGCGAGATATTTCACTGATTGCCTCCTCCAAGCAGCCTTCAGGCCGCAACCAATGGAGGGATAGTCATGTCAAATTCGAAAGTTGTCATGGGGCCGGTGTCCCGGAAATCTTCAAGGTGCGAACCTTGGCGTCCTGAAAATCGGGACTTTGCGCTGATGCGACGAAGCAATCCAGAGTCCCTCCGCGGAAAGATTCTGGCTTGCTTCGCTGCGCTCGCAATGACGAGAGAATGAGGCCCCGCCTCACGCCCCCTCGAACTGCAACCTTGCCAGCCTGGCATAGAGCCCGTTCTCAGCGACGAGCTCGGCATGGGTGCCCTGCTCGACGATCTTGCCCTGGTCCATCACCAGGATGCGATCGCAGGACAGCACGGTGGCCAGGCGATGCGCGATCACCAGGGTGGTGCGGTGCTTCATCAGCTCCTCGAGCGCGGTCTGCACCAGCGTCTCGCTTTCGGCGTCGAGGGCGGAGGTGGCTTCATCGAGCAACAGAAGCGGTGCGTCGCGCAGGATGGCGCGCGCGATCGCGATGCGCTGGCGCTGGCCGCCGGACAGCGTCACGCCGCGCTCGCCGAGCGGGGTGTCGAAACCTTCGGGCAGGCGGCGGATGAACTCGGTGGCATGCGCGAGCTCGGCGGCGCGCTCGACCTCGGCATCGGTCGCATCGGGCCGGCCGAAGCGGATGTTCTCGCGCGCGCTCGCGGCAAACACGTTGGATTCCTGGGGGACCAAAGCGATGTGTGAACGGAAGTCGCGCGGGTCGGCAGCCTTCACCGGCACGCCGTCGAGCGAGATCGCGCCGCCCCGCGGATCGTAGAAGCGCAGCAGCAGATGGAAGATCGTGCTCTTGCCGGCGCCGGACGGACCGACGATCGCAACCTTCTCGCCGGGCCGCACCGCAAACGACACCGCGTCGAGCACGTTGACATCGGGTCGCGCCGGATAGGAGAAGCTGACGCGATCGAAGCCGACCTCGCCGCGCCCGGGCACCGGCAGCGCGCGCGGCGACGCCGGCGCCCTGATGTCGGGCTGCACGTGCAAAATCTCGAACAGGCGTTCGGCAGCGCCGGATGCGGCCGAGACCTCGCCCCAGACCTCGCTGAGCTGGCCGAGGCCCGCGGCCGCGAAGGCCGCATAGAGCACGAACTGGCCGAGCCGGCCCGGCGTGATTGCCCCTGTGAGCACGTCATGCGAGCCTATCCAGAGGATCCCGACCACGCTTGCGAACACGATGAAGATGACGATGGCGGTGAGAACCGCGCGGGCTTGCGTGGACGTGCGCGCCGCCTCATAGGCCTGCTCGACCTCGCCGCCGAAACGCTTCGCAGCCAGGCCTTCGCTGGTATAGGCTTGCACGGTGCGGATCGCACCGATCAGCTCGCCCGCATAGGCGGACGCATCGGCCAGCGTATCCTGCGCGTTGCGCGACAGCCGCCGCACCCAGCGCCCGAAGGCGACCAGCGGCAGCACGATCAGGGGAATCGCCAGCAGCACGAAGCCGGACAGACGCGGGCTGGTGATCACCATCATCGCCGCCGCGCCAAAAAACATCATCAGATTGCGCAGCGCGATCGACACGGAGGCGCCGACCGCGGATTTGATTTGCGTCGTGTCGGCAGTGAGCCGCGACACCAGCTCGCCGCTGCGCGCCGAATCGAAGAACGCCGGCGACAGCGAGAGCAGATGCGCAAACACATCGCGCCTGAGATCGGCGACGATGCGCTCGCCGATCGTCATCACGAGGTAGTAGCGGGCCGCGCTCGCGAGCGCGAGCACGGCGACCACCGCGATCATCACCGAGAAGTAGCTGTTGATCAGCGCGATGCCTTCCGGCGTCAGGCCGAAATCGATCATCCGGCGCACCGCGACCGGCACCAGCAGCGTGGTCAGGGCTGCGACCGTCAGCGCGACAAAGGCGAGCGCCGCCCGGCCGCGATAGCGGGCCACGTAAGGCGCGAGCGCCATCAGCGGCCGCAGCCTGGCGCGGCCCTTCTCGGGCTGCTCGATCAGCTCGACTTCGATCGACGGGGCTTCTGCCGGCCCGGTTTCAAGCCGTTCTACTGCGCTCATGAGATCCGACCAAAAGAGATAAGTCTGCTCCAGATAGGCCGGGGGACCGGCCGTGGCAAATCCGGGATGTCCCTTAGGGGACCGCCCGGTTCTGCTGTGCCCACAATGGCTTGTTTTGAGGGGGTCTCTGGGGTATAGACCCGGCAAATCCGTCATTCGATAGCCACTCAAGCAAGGCGCCGGGCGCCCCAGGAATTGCCATGAAAGCCGAGATTCATCCGAATTATCATACGATTAAGGTCGTGATGACCGACGGAACCGAGTACCTGACCCGCTCCACCTGGGGCAAGGAAGGCGACACGCTGAACCTCGACATCGACCCGAAGTCGCACCCGGCCTGGACCGGCGGCAACGCCCAGCTGATGGACCGCGGCGGCCGCGTCTCGCGCTTCCAGAAGAAGTTTTCGGGCTTCCTCAAAAAGGATTGATCCTGGCCGCAAGGCTGGAGACGAAAAACGCCCCCGGGAGACCGGGGGCGTTTTTGTTTTGGGGCTATCGTCATTGCGAGAAGCTCTTGCGACGAAGCAATCCAGGCTGCCTCTACGGAGGCTTCCTGGATTGCTTCGCTTCGCTCGCAATGACGGGCTGTTGGAGCTTTACCGCTCGAACGCGGCCTTCAAGGCGTTGAGGTGCGGCACCAGCGGATTGCCGATCGAAGGGTAATCGACGGGCGGGGTGTGGATGGTGGTGTCGAGGCGGCGCACGCGGGTCTGCAGGCTCATCGAGCGATGGATCAGCTCCTGGAGCTGCGACGGCAGCTTCTCGATCGTGTCGGCGGGGCCGGGATCGGCGGCGGAGAGCTTGACCTTGGTCTTCTCGCGGTTGGCCTGGCCCAGCGTCATCTCGCCTTCCTTCACCGCGCGATGCAGCAACAGCCACGAGGCGAGCTGCATCAGGCGGGTGGTGAGGCGCATGCTCTCGGTCGCGTAGGTGAGGCTGACGGCGCGATCGAGCGCCTTGGCCTCGGTGCGGCCGGCACCATCGAGATAGGCGGCGGTCTCTTCGACGAGATCCATGCCTTCGCGGAACAGGGCACCGAACGCCGCAGAATTGGTGAACCGCTCGCTGAGTTGAACGAGAGCGCCGTCGGCTTGCAAACGTTCCATGGTTAACGCCCCTTACGCAACTGTTTACCCGTCCGGCTTTGGCGCCGGCTTATGATGAACAAATCATTGCGCGTAGGGATCGCGGAGTCCAGCGACAAGCGCGGATATGGTTTCCGCGGGTCATTCCCCGGAATTCAACCGGAACGAGACGCAAAAAAGAGCCGCCGGAAAACCGGCGGCTTTGAAAGTTGATAACAGGGAGGCGTCAAACAGAGTGGACAGGAGCCACTCGGTGTCCAAACGAGGACAGTTCCAGTCATAAAGCGAAAAGCTTAATGTGGAGTAAACGAGCGAATTTTTTGAGGGTTCGTTAGCCATGTCGGCCAGAGGCCGAGGGGGTTCGCGGAACAATCTGCCCGTCATGGCCGGGCTTGTCCCGCCTGCGCGGCCGAAGCCGCTTCGGCGAGGCGAAGGCCCGGGCATCCAGGTTCTTTCTGTCGGCGAAAGATCAAGTACGTGGATGGCCGGGACAAGCCCGGCCATGACGCCGTAGAAACGCTTGCGCTCCTCCTTCGAATTCTTACGACTTGAAGACGCTGTTCGCCGCATCGCGCGAGGCGCGCTTTTTGGTGGCTGCTTCTTCCAGTCTTGCGATTTCGGTCTTCAGCAGGGTGACGCGCTCGGTCAGTTCCTCGACCGACAACAGTGAGAGATCCTGCCCGATCTCGTGGGTGACCTTCTTGCGCGGGCGGTCGTCGTCTTCCGTCGGCATCATCGTTCCTCCTGCGTTCGCGCCACCTGCGGCCGTGGCGGTTGCCAGCCCGGACTGCGCTGGCTAATCAAAGGCCTCGTTCCCCTCTCGCACCTTTGCTCAAGGACACATCATGGACAAGCTGCCCGCGCAAATGACCGTGGTCGCCATCTCCAAGCCCGGCGGACCGGAGGTGCTGGTGCCGGAACAACGCACCGTTCCGCAGCCCGGTCCCGACGAGATCCTGGTCAAGGTGCAGGCCGCCGGCGTGAACCGGCCCGACATCGCCCAGCGGTCCGGCGCCTATCCGCCGCCGCCCGGCGCCAGCGACCTGCCCGGCCTTGAGATTGCGGGCGAAGTGGTTGCCGTCGGCAGCAACGCCAAGCGGCACAAGATCGGCGACAAGGTGATGTCGCTAGTCGCCGGCGGCGGCTATGCGCAGTACTGCATCGCGCAGGACGCCCAGGCGATGAGCGTGCCGCCGGCGCTGTCGATCAAGGAAGCCGGCGCGTTGCCGGAAACCCTGATGACGGTCTGGCACAATGTGTTCGAGCGCGGCGGGCTCAAGGCCGGCGAGACGCTGCTGATCCATGGCGGCTCCTCGGGCATCGGCACCATGGCAATCCAGCTTGCGAAAGCGTTCGGCGCAAAGGTGTTCGTCACCGTGGGATCACAGGACAAGATCGATGCCTGCCTCAAGCTGGGTGCCGACCGCGCCATCAACTACAAGAACGAGGACTTCGTCGCCGTGGTCAAGGAAGCGACCGACAAGGCCGGCGTCAACCTGATCCTCGACATGGTCGCCGGCGACTATGTCGACCGCAACTACGATGCCGCCGCCGTCGATGGCCGCATCGTGCAGATCGCAACCCTCAACGGGCCCAAGGTCAGCGTCAACATCGCCAAGGTGATGGTGAAGCGGTTGACCCATACCGGCTCGACCTTGCGTCCCCGTAGTAATGCGGACAAGGCGGCGATGGTGGCTGCGATTGAAGCGAAAGTGATGCCGCTGCTGCGCGAAGGCCGGGTCAAACCGCTGATGGACAGCTCTTTCCCGCTGGAAAAGGCATCCGACGCACATCGGCGCATGGAGACCTCGGCACATATTGGCAAAATTGTGTTGGAGCTCTAGGCCGCTGGCCCACCGGGCAGGGCGGAAACCCTTTGATTTTCCTCGCTTTCGTGGCATCTATCGCGACGCGCCGAACCATCTCGTTCTGTTCGGAAATCGCCTTGCACTGAAGAGTTTGCGTCGAACGCGGAGAACTCACCTTGCGTCTAATCAGGTGCCTCGCGCCCATCGCGCTGGGCCTCATGATTCTTGTCGCCGCGTCCCCTGCACGCGCGCTTGACGCTGTCAGCGTCCGCGGCGACGCGCCCGCCATCGACCTCACCGGCGTGCTCGAGCATCAGCGCAGCGACGCCGACCGCATCCAGGTCTCAACCGCACCTGCCACCGACGGCATCGTCCGCCGCATCGAGGTGCGCGCCCGCGAGGGCGGCCAGAACTGGGTGGTGTTCGCGCTCGCCAACAATACCGACGACCAGCTCGACCGTCTGATCGTCGCCCCGCATTACCGCATCGTGTCCTCGGGGCTGTTGTGGCCCGACCTCGGGCTGTCACGCATCGCGACCATCACACCCTCGACCGGCGACCGGCCGGAGCGGCAGGAAAGCCCGACCGCCGACGTCTTCCGCATCACGCTCGATCCCGGCGCCGTCATCACCTTTGTCGCGGAACTGCGCACCGACAAGCTGCCGCAGCTCTATCTGTGGGAGCCGGAAGCCTACAAGGACAAGGTCAATTCGTTCACGCTGTACCAGGGCATCGTGATCGGCATCTCCGGGCTCCTGGCGCTCGTGCTCACGATTCTGTTCGTGGTGAAGGGCAGCATCATGTTCCCGGCGGCCGCGGCGCTGGCCTGGGCGGTGCTCGTCTATATCGGCGTCGACTTCGGCTTTTGGGGCAAGGTGCTCGACATGTCGAACAACGCCGAGCGCATCTGGCGTGCGGCGGGCGAAGCGATCCTGGCGGCGACGCTGCTGGTGTTCCTGTTCGCCTATCTCAACCTCAGTCGATGGCATGTGCGCTATTCCCACATCACGGTGGGCTGGCTCGCCTTCCTGGGCTCACTGGTGGCGCTCGCTCTGTTCGACCCGGCCGTCGCCTCCGGTATCGCACGCATCTCGCTGGTGCTGATCGCCTTCGCCGGCTTCGCGCTGATCGTTTATCTCTCCACCCACGGCTTCGACCGCGCGGTGCTGCTGATCCCGACCTGGTTCCTCCTCGTGGTCTGGGTGGTCGCGGCCGGCATGACGGTCGCCGGTTCGGTCACCAACGATATCGTCGGTCCGGCGCTGCTCGGCGGCCTCGTGCTGATCGTGATGCTGATCGGCTTCACGGTGATGCAGCACGCCTTCGCCGGCGGCGGCGCCACCACCGGCGTCGTCTCCGACATCGAGCGACGGGCGCTGGCGCTGGCCGGCTCCGGCGATCTGATCTGGGACTGGGACGTTTCCGCCGACAAGGTGTTCACCAGCCCCGAGACCGAAGCCCTGCTCGGCCTCAAGCGCGGCACGCTGGAAGGCCCGGCGGCCTCCTGGCTCGAGGTGCTGCATCCGCTCGACCAGGATCGTTTCCGCGCTGCGCTGGACAGCGTGCTCGACCAGCGCCGCGGCCGGCTGGTGCAGGATTTCCGCCTGCGCACGCCAGACGGCCACTTCATGTGGTTCGCGCTGAAGGCGCGCCCGGTGGTCGGCTCGGACGGCGAAGTCTCACGCGTGGTCGGCACGCTCACCGACGTCACTGAGCTCCGCAACGCCGAGGAACGCCTGCTGCACGATTCCGTGCATGACAATTTGACCGGCCTGCCCAACCGCAAGCTGTTCATGGACCGGCTCGGCGCAGTCGCGCATTTCGCCAAGACCATGCCGACGCTGCGGCCGACGCTGATGGTGATCGACCTCGACCGCTTCAAGCAGGTCAACGATTCCGTCGGCATCGCGGTCGGCGATTCCATCCTGCTGACGCTGGCCCGCCGCCTCACCCGCATCCTGAAGCCGCAGGACACGCTGGCGCGGCTCGCCGGCGACCAGTTCGGGCTGATCCTGCTGTCGGAGCAGGATCCCGCCCGCATCACCGCTTTTGCCGAAACCATCCGCAAGACCATCCGCGCGCCGATCGCGTTCAACGAGCGCGAAATCTTCCTGACCGCCTCGATCGGGCTGGCCCTTTCCGATCCGCAAGTTCAGCTGACGGACGAGATCATCAAGGACGCCGAGCTTGCGATGTACCATTCCAAGCGCATCGGCGGCGACCGCATCGACGTCTACAAGCCCGCCATGCGCGCACGAAAAACCGACCGCCTGACGCTGGAGAGCGAGCTGCGCCGCGCCATCGAGCGGCAGGAGCTGACGATCCTGTACCAGCCGATCGTCCGGCTGGAGGACCGTTCGGTCGCCGGCTTCGAGGCATTGGTGCGCTGGGATCACCCGAAACTCGGGCGCATGGCGCCTTCCGAATTCATCACCATTGCGGAAGAGACCGGCCTGATCGTCGATCTCGGCATGTTCGTGCTCGACCAGACCGCGAAGCAGCTCTCGATCTGGCAGCGCGCGATGCGCTCGCGCGAGCCGATCTTCGCCAGCGTCAACGTCTCCTCGCGGCAGCTTTTGCGCCATGACCTCATCCACGACATCCGCACCGTGCTGTCGCGCTCCTCGGTGGCGCGCGGCACGCTGAAGCTGGAGCTGACGGAATCGCTGGTGATGGAGAATCCGGAGCACGCGGCGCAAATGCTGACGCGGATCCGCGAGCTCGGAACTGGATTATCGCTCGACGATTTCGGCACCGGCCATTCGTCGCTGGCCTATCTCCAGCGCTTCCCGTTCGACACCATCAAGATCGACCAGTCGTTCGTCCGCACCACCAATCGCGGCACGCGGCCGGTGATCCTGAAGTCGATCATCGCGCTCGCGCATGATCTCGGCATGGACGTGGTGGCGGAAGGCGCCGAGACCGATTCCGACGCGGTCGAGCTGTATCAATTGGGCTGCGAATACGCGCAGGGCTTCGCCTTCGGCGAGCCGATGGACGCCGACGCGGCGATGCGGCTGTTGACCGAAGTGCGGCTCGAAGCGGCGAGCTAGTCGCTCTTGGCCGTTGGCCTGCGCCGGTCACTCTTCTGCTTCGTGAACCGCACGGTCTGGCCGTCCGGCATCCGGGTGGCCTTGAAGCCCGCGGCGATACAGGCTTCGCGCTGCGGCATCTTGATATCCGGGCTGCGCGAGGTGTCCCACCAGGAGGCACGATTCGCCGCACGCGGCAGGGCCGCGCCGATGATCTCCTCGATCTCCTCAAAGCTCAGCACGAGCTCCGTCTGCTTCTGCCGCAGCAGGTAATCGCGTAGCGCGTCGTAATCGTTCACCGCCGTCCTCTATCCCCTTGTCCGCGGGCTGACCTGCTCAAAAGCGATACCGGCGGAAACCAATCCTTAACTGATTGCAGCAGCGCCGTCGCGGCTTAAACACTACGCAAGATTTCAGGCGCATCCACTAGGCTCGGGAGCAAAGGATGCTGTCTGCATGGCGCGACGCCACGGCCCGCCGGCCCTGGCGCATTTCGGCGAAGCTGCTGATCATCTCGTCCGTCGTGACGGTGATCGGCTTTTCCGCCATTTGCGTCAACGTCATGCTCGACATGCGCCGCGGCGAGGAGGCGCTGGCCCGCCAGACGCTGAAAAACCTGGCCACGTCGATCGACGCCGACATCAGCCGCAACATCGATATCTACGACCTGTCCCTCAAGGCGGTCGCCAGCAACATGCTGCTGCCCGAGATCAACACGGTCTCCAAGCCGATCCGCCAGCTCATCCTGTTCGACCACGCCACCACCGCAAAGCATTTCGGCGCCATCCAGGTGTTCGATGCGGACGGCAATCTGACCATCGATGCCTCGACGCTCGACCCGGTGCCCGACAACCGCGGCACTGAGGACTATTTCTCGGTCCATCGCGACAATCCCAACGTCGGCCTGTTCATCAGCCGCCCGATGCTGTTTCGTAGCGCCTATTCGATCGTGCTGAGCCGGCGTCTCAGCGATACCGACGGCGGCTTCATGGGTGTCGTCGCGGGCTCGATCCGCTTCACCTATTTCCACGAATTGTTCGAGCGGCTGAGCCTCGACCCCGAGGACACCATCACCGTGCTCAAGCGCGACCGCACCATCATGATGCGGCGGCCGTTCGATCTCGACATCATCGGCAGGAACCTGAACGACAGCCAGCGCTGGAAGGCCGACAATCTCCGCGTCGGCGGCTCGTTTGCCGGACAGGGCCCGGTCGATCCGACCGCGCGGCTCTATGTGCGCAGCAGCGACACCGGCCCGCTGTTCGTGGTGGCGGGCAAGCCGCTGAGCGCGGTGTTCGCGCTGTGGCAGAAGGAAGCGCTTCGGATCGGCGGCGTGGTTCTGGTGCTCGCTTTGTTCGTGCTGGGCTCGGCGATCGTGCTCGCCCGCGAGATCGGCCGGCGGGCGGATGCCGAAAGCAAGCTCGAGGAGATGGCGACGACCGACGCGCTCACAGGCCTGCGCAACCGCCGCAAGTTCGACCATGTCATCGACATCGAATGGCGCCGCGCCATGCGCCAGGAGACGCAGGTGGCGCTGCTGATGATCGATGCCGATCACTTCAAGGGCTACAACGACACCTTCGGCCACCAGGCCGGCGACCAGGTGCTGGTCGGCATCGCCATCTGCATCTCCGATTCGGTGCGCCGCCCCGGCGACTGCGCCGCGCGCTATGGCGGCGAGGAATTCGCCGTGCTGCTGCCGAACACCTCGGCCACCGACGCCTTCAAGGTCGCCGAGACCATCCGGGCCAAGGTGCTGGGCTGGTCCGACGGCGGGGCGGGATCGACCGTCTCCTGCGGCATCGCCAGCCTCGCGCCGACAAGCGGCATGGACTCGGCCATCCTGGTCGCCGCCGCCGACAAGGCGCTCTATGCGGCAAAGGCCGGCGGGCGGAATCAGTCGGTGGTGGCGAGCCTGCCGAAGCTGTCGCTGGTGGCTTGAGGGCCTACTGCCCCAGATACTTCTTCATCTCCGCGATCAGCCCCTCGCGCAATTCCGGCCGCTTCAGCGCGTAGGCGATGTTGGCGCGGAGGAAGCCGGGCTTGGAGCCGCAATCATGGCGTTCGCCCTCGAACTCGACGCCGTAGAATTTTTGCGACTTGGCGAGGCCGATCATGGCGTCGGTGAGCTGGATCTCGCCGCCGGCACCGCGCTCCTGGGTCTCGAGGATCTTGAAGATCTCGGGCTGGAGAATGTAGCGGCCGGTGATCGAGAGGTTGGAGGGCGCGGTGCCCTTGGCCGGCTTCTCGACCATGCCGTCGACCTCGAACATCTTGCCGGTGCGTTTCCCGACGCCGCAGATGCCGTATTGATGGGTGAGATGGTCGGGCACCGCCTCGACCGCTATGACGTTGGATTTTTCGCCGAGCTTGCTTGCCGTCTCGATCATCTGCTTCAGGCAGCCGGGCGTGTTGAGCACCAGCTCGTCGGGCAGCACCACCGCGAACGGCTCGTTGCCGACGATGTCGCGCGCGCACCAGACCGCGTGACCGAGGCCGAGCGGCGCCTGCTGGCGGGTGAAGCTGACGGCGCCGGCTTCTGGCTGGTTCTGCGCCAGGATCTCCTGCTCGGCCTTCTTGCCGCGCGCAGCGAGCGTCGCATCGAGCTCGAACATCTTGTCGAAATGATCTTCGATGACATTTTTGTTGCGGCCGGTGACGAAGATGAAGTGCTCGATGCCGGCTTCCCTCGCCTCGTCATAGACGTACTGGATCAGCGGCTTGTCGACGATGGTGAGCATCTCCTTCGGCATCGCCTTGGTGGCGGGCAAAACGCGGGTGCCGAGGCCGGCGACGGGGAACACAGCTTTGCGGATTTTCATGTGATTGATCGAATACCTTGAGGCACACGTGAAAGAAGCAATGGTATCTTGCTAGCCGTTTTGCAGCCGGTAACAAAGGCGGATGTAGGGCTCCCGCTCAATGAATTCGAGAAAAAGGTGACCGGCAAAATTTCACCTTTGTTAAGATATTGGCAACCGTAACGAGGCCTCCTGATGGCTGATTTTTGGCCGGACGGGTGAGACATGAGGCAATTGGTGACAGCGGTAACTCTATCTTTGACCGGCGCGACAATGCTCGCGGCCGCGCTCCTGTTCCCCATGTCCGCGCAGGCGCAAGGGCAACAAGCGCAACAAGGGCAAAACGGCCTGTCGAACCTGTTCAGCGGTATTTTCTCCGGCCCGAATCCGGCGCCCTCGCAAGCCGCGCCCGGCCCCGGCGGTGCCCAAACGGGAGCTCAGCCTTGGAGCGGCGAGGACGGCGCCTCCGGCCATCCGCTGATGACGGCGGCCGCGATCCGCGAGGCGGCCGGCAATTTCGACAATTGCGTTGCCGGGATGTGGCCTGATGCCGCACGCCGCAACATCACGCAGGAGAATTTTCAGCGCTTCACCGCAGGGCTTTCGCCCGATCTGCGCATCATGGACCTGATGGACTCGCAGCCCGAATTCAGCAAATCGATCTGGGACTATCTCGACATCCTCGTGAACGATAACCGCCTCGCCAAGGGCAAGGAAGTCCTCGCCAAGTACAAGGCGCAGTTCGACGCGACCGAGAAGGCCTACGGCGTCGACCGCTATGTCATCGCCGCGATCTGGGGCATCGAGTCCAATTATTCGACCCAGATGGGCGACCGCAGCGTGCTGCAATCGACCGCTACGCTCGCCTGCGTCGGCCGCCGCCAGGCCTACTTCAAGGACGAATTCCTCTCCGCGCTGGAGATCCTCAACCGCGGCGATCTGCGCCCGGAGCAGATGCGCGGCTCCTGGGCCGGCGCCTTCGGCCCGACCCAGTTCATGCCGACCGCGTTCAAGCGCTTTGCCGTGGACGGCGACGGTGACGGACGGCGCGACGTCGTCGACAACGCAAGCGACCTGATCGCCTCCACCGCCAACAATCTGAAAAAGGACGGCTGGCAGAGCGGCCAGACCTGGGGCTTTGAGGTCTTGGTGCCCGAGGGCTTCAACTACATGCTGGCCGATCGCGCCAAGGCGATGACGATCGCGCAATGGGAAAAGCACGGGCTCAAGCGGCCGACCAACCAGCCGTTCCCGCATCCGGCGGAAAAGGCCTACCTGCTGGCGCCGGCCGGCGCGCAGGGGCCCGGCTTCCTGATGCTGCAGAATTTCCGGGTCATCATGAAGTACAATCCGGCCGAGGCCTATGCGATGGCGATCGGCCATTTCGCCGACCGGCTGCGCGGCGGCCAGCCCTTCGTGCAGCCCTGGCCGCGGCAGGAGCGGGAATTGTCGAGGGGCGAGCGGCTGGAACTCCAGCAACTGCTGGTCCAACGCGGCTTCTACAAGGGCACCCCGGACGGCCAGTTCGGCGGCCAGACCCGGGACGCGCTTCGCAACTTCCAGGCCTCGATCGGGGCGCCCGCCGACGGGTTTGCCTCCTCCGACGTGCTGGACCGACTGCGCGGGCGGTAAAATCGCGCCGAAAGTAACCCTGAAGCGGGATTTTGGCCGATCTCCGTTATTGCCCCAAAGAATCTGCAAGAGAATTTGCCCGTTTGGCGCCCGATTCCGTTATTATATCGAGACACATCCAGACCCTGTTGCGCGCGCCCGAGATCGCATGTCGAAGCCAAAATCTTTCTTCAAGGCGCTGACCGAGACCGGCCCGTTGATCGCGCTGGGGACGGCGCTTGCGATCATGGTCGGGGTCGCGGCACCGGCTTCGGCGCAGTTCTTCAACTTCCCCGGCTTCGGTGGCCCGCCGCAGCGCCAGGCCCCGCCGCGCAGTGGGGGCGGTTGGTTCGGCGGCGATTTCTTCCAACCGTTCCAGCAGCAGCAACAGCAGGCCCCGCGCCAGGATTTTTCGCGGGCGCCTTCGCCCGCCAAGCGCGAGACGATCCCCGACAAGAACGTGCTGGTGATCGGCGACGCCATGGCCGACTGGCTCGCCTACGGCCTGGAAGACGCCTACACCGAGCAGCCCGACATGGGCGTGATCCGCAAGCACAAGACGACGTCCGGCCTGATCAAATACCAGCCGAAGGGTGAGCCCTCGGATTGGACGGCTGCTGCGAAGGGAATCCTCGAGACCGAAAAGCCCGAAATCATCGTCGTCATGCTCGGCCTCAACGACCGCATCTCGATCCGCGAGCCTGTCGCAGACAAATCCGACAAGGCGACCGACAAGGACAAGAAGAACGACAAGGGCGCAAAGGCCAAGCCGCCGGCCAAGCCCGGCGACGCCAAGCCCGACACCGCCGCCAAGCCTGACGACAAGCCAGTGGACACCGACCTGCCGCAGGACGATGCCGATAACGCCGATGCGCCGGCCGCCGCGCCCGAAAAGACCGCGCGCAATCCGAACGGCCTCTACGAATTCCGCGACGACCACTGGGTCGAGCTCTACAGCAAGAAGATCGAGGAGCTCGCCAACGTCCTCAAGGCCAAGGGCGTGCCGGTGCTCTGGGTCGGCCTGCCCGCGATCCGCGGACCGAAGGGCACCGCGGACATGCTGTTCCTGGATTCGCTCTATCGCGAGGGCGCGGCCAAGGCCGGCATCACCTATGTCGATGTCTGGGACGGCTTTGTCGACGAAGCCGGCCGCTTCCTGCAGAAGGGCCCGGATTTCGAAGGCCAAATCCGCCAGCTGCGCAGCGGTGACGGCGTCTACTTCACCAAGCCGGGTGCGCGAAAGCTCGCCCATTATGTCGAACGCGAGATCACGCGCCTGCTGGCGGGACGCTCCGGCCCGATCGCGCTGCCGAGCGAGCCGGGGACGCCGGACACCAGCGCCGAGCCCGGCAAGCCCGCGCCGCGGCCGCTCGCGGGTCCGATCGTGCCGCTGGTCGCGGCCTCGATCTCGACCGATCAATTGCTGGGTGGACCGGGGACGCGCCCCGCCGCCGTCGATGCACTCGCTGCGAAGACGTTGGTGAAGGGCGAGCCGCTGGCAGCGCCCGCAGGCCGCGCCGACGATTATGCCTGGCCGCGCCGCGAAGTTGGTCGCGAGCAGGCCAAGGGCGATACGCCGATGGCGGCGACGACGCCTGAGGGTGGTGCTTCGGCTCCCGGCACGCCGGGCGCTGCCGCTGCAATCGCACCGCCCAAGCTCGCACCGAAGAAGCCGGCGCCGCAGCAGCAGCCGGCTCAGGCGACGCCGTCAATTCGCGATTTCTTCGGCTTCGGCGCGCCGCAGCCACCGCCGCGGCAATTCGCGCCGGCCCCGCGCAATCCGAATCCCAATCCCGCGATCCCGCGTCCGCCCGGTAACGTCGGGCGTTCGGCGGAAGTGTTTCGCTAGTCACCGTCATTCCGGCACGCTGCTTGGCGCGAACCCGGAATCCATCGTGCCACAATCAATGTCGATACATGGATTCCGGGCTCGCGCCCAAAGGCGCGCCCCGGAATGCCGGCTCAGCCGTAATAGCGCCAGCGTGGCGGCGGGCGACGGGCGGGACGCGACATCAGCAGCGCGAGCGCGAAGCCGATGCCGCCGGCGACGAGCAGCGCGCCGAGCGGGTTGTCGTGCACCTTCTGCGCGATTGCCTGCGAGCCATCGCGGAACGTGTCCTGGCCTGCTTCATAGGCCTCCTTGGCGTAGTTCGCGGCGGTGTCCGTAGCATCGCGCGCCGCATCTTTCGCCTGACCGTACAGGTTCTGCACGGTGCCGGCGGCCTCGCGCGCCTTCCCTGAAGCCTGGGTCTTCGCGTCTCCGGCCATCTCGCCCACAGTGCCTTCCACGCCGCCCGCCATTTCCTTGGCTGATCCGATAATCCGATCCGCGTCCATGATAATCCTCCTCGGTGATCAGCCGGAGTAACCGATCAGAAGCAACGCGGTTCCGTTGCATGCCTAGAGAATGAGCCCGCCATCGACGACCAGTGTCTGGCCGATAATGTACGACGACAATGGCGACGCCAGGAACAGCGCCGCCCCTGCCATGTCGGCCGGCGTGCCCAATCGCCGCAGCGGAATGCGCGCCAGCGCGCCTTCGAGCCGCTTGGGATTGTCGGTCGTCACCTTCGTCATCTTGGTGTCGACGAGACCGGGCGCGATGCCGTTGACGCGGATGCCGTCCTCGGCCCAGGCCTCGCCCAGCGTCCGCGTCAATCCGACCGCGCCGGTCTTCGACGCGTTGTAGGCGGGATTGCCCATGGTGGAATGATAGGCCGCTGTCGACGACACCATGATCAACGCGCCCTTCGCATCCCGCAACATGGAATGAAATCGCGTCGCGCACGCCATCAGGCTCATCAGGTTGATCTCGACGACCGTGCGAAAGCCCGCCATCTCGAACTCGCCGCGGCGATAGATCACCGCACCTTGCGCGAGCACCAGAATATCGAGCCGGTCGAACGACGGCTTGAACGCTTCGATCGCGCTCGCATTGCTGACGTCGAGCTGCGCGTAAGCAAGACCGGTGAGATCGGAGCCCTCCTCCGCCGAATATTCCGTGGGCCGAGCACGCGTGCCGCACACCGCAACATGCGCGCCCCTCGCGCGAAAAGCTTGCGCGATGCCGTTGCCGATTCCGCTTGAACCGCCGACGACAAGAACCTGCTTGCCTGAGAAATCGAGCTCGTTCGCCATCGCGGCCTCCCCTTTTGTCTTGCTTGTTTGACCTGTCTGCGGATCGATGCAAGCCTTGTCGATCTCGGAACAAGAAACAAGAGCCCAAGGCCGGCGCCGTGATCCCCGGTCGACGGCGGGTTGATGGCGCGGAACGCGTAAGAGCCATGCACGCCCGGCGTTGACATCAACCGGCCTCGGAGTAGCTTTTTCACCGACAGAGCGGGGCCAACCGCTCGCGGTTCGCGGGAGAGACGCCATGACGATCGCCATCCGGCAGCTTCAGAAGCATTTTGTCGGCGAGGTTTCCGGCCTCGACCTGCGACGGCCTCTCACACCGGATGAGGCTCGCGAGGTCGAGGCCGCCATGGACAAATACGCGGTGCTGGTCTTCCACGACCAGGACATCAACGACGAGCAGCAGATGGCCTTCGCGCTCAACTTCGGTCAACGCGAGGATGCACGCGGCGGCACGGTGACGAAGGAAAAAGACTACCGGCTGCAATCCGGCCTCAACGACGTCTCCAATCTCGGCAAGGACGGCAAGCCGCTGGCAAAAGACAGCCGCGCGCACCTGTTCAATCTCGGCAACTGCCTGTGGCATTCCGACAGCTCGTTCCGCCCGATCCCGGCCAAATTCTCGCTGCTGTCGGCGCGCGTGGTGAACCCGAAGGGCGGCAACACCGAATTCGCCGACATGCGCGCGGCCTACGACGCGCTCGACGACGAAACCAAGACCGAGATCGACGACCTCGTCTGCGAGCACTCGCTGATGTACTCGCGCGGATCGCTCGGCTTCACCGAATATACCGACGACGAGAAAGCGATGTTCAAGCCGGTGCTGCAGCGGCTGGTGCGGACCCATCCCGTGCATCGCCGCAAGTCGCTGTATCTCTCATCGCATGCCGGCAAGATCGTCAGCATGAGCGTGCCGGAGGGACGGCTGTTGCTGCGCGATCTCAACGAGCACGCGACGCAAGCAGAATTCGTCCACGTCCACAAATGGAAGCTGCATGATCTCGTGATGTGGGACAACCGCCAGACTATGCACCGCGTCCGCCGTTACGACCAGTCGCAGCCGCGCGACATGCGCCGCGCGACGGTGGCGGGGACCGAGCCGACGGTGCAGCAGCAGGCGGCGGAGTAGGCGCGCGTCAACAACTGCTGTCATCGCCCGGCTTGACCGGGCGATCCAGTACTCCGAGACGGTTGCGAGAATCGATAGGCCGCGGCGTGCTGGATGCCCCGCCTTCGCGGGGCATGACAGCGGAGAATGAGGCTACGCGTGCCCGGCCTCGTTCGACAGCATGCCGGGATCGATGCCGATCTTGCGCAAGGCGCGGCCGTATTTCTCGTCGACGTCGTCGCCGAAGATCAGATCCGCATCCGCGTCGCAGTGCAGCCAGCCATTGCTCTGGATCTCGGTCTCGAGCTGGCCCGGCGCCCAGCCGGCGTAGCCGAGCGCGAGGATGGCGTGCTTGGGGCCGGAGCCATTGGCGATCGCGCGCAGGATGTCGACGGTCGCGGTGAGGCAGACGCCGTCATCGATCCGCAGCGTCGCGTGCTCGATGTAGAAATCGCTGGAATGCAGCACGAAGCCGCGGCCGGTGTCGACCGGGCCGCCGGCCAGCACCTTCATGCTTTCGGCATTTTGCGGCAGCTTGATGTGCTCGCCCTTCTTGACGATGCCGAGCTGCTCCAGCAGCTCCGGGAAATCGATGCTGCCGGCCGGATGATTGACGATGATGCCCATCGCACCCTCGGCCGAATGCGCACAAAGGTAAATCACCGAGCGCTCGAAGCGGGAGTCGCCCATGACAGGCATCGCGATCAGGAGCCGGCCGTCGAGATAGCCGGCCGAATTGGGGGGCGCAGGGCCCGCGCCGCGGGTGCTTTCGCCCGTCCTCTTGCCTGTGGGAGCCATGGATAAAGCACTCCGGGTTCAATTCCTATCCTGATGTCGGGCCGACCTGCTGTCAAATCAAGGCTTGCAGAGACTTGAATCAAGTGCATCCATCACAAGCAATTCAATGGTTTGCCCCGGAACGACCCTGTAAAGACGTGCCATGCTGACAAGAGTTCCCCTGCATGCGGCGATTGGCGTCGCGACAACCTTGCTTGCGTCGTCGCTGGCGATGGGTGCCCATGCCGGCGATGCTTCACCGTGGCAGCGCGACGGCCATTCCGCGGTGCGGTTGCTCGCGGGATCGCGCAGCGGCGCGGTCCTGCTCGGCGGTATCGCTTTCCAGCTCCAGCCCGGCTGGAAGACCTATTGGCGCATGCCGGGCGATTCCGGCGTGCCGCCGCGGTTCGACTTCTCCAAGTCGGACAATGTCGAAACGGTGACCGTGATGTGGCCGGCGCCGCTGAAGTTCGACGACGGTGCGGGCGGCCATTCGATCGGCTATCACGACCAGATCGTGCTGCCCTTGCGCATCGTCGCCAAGGCCGCCGACAAGCCGGTGACGCTGCGCGCCGAGATCAACTACGCGGTCTGCGAAAAGCTCTGCATTCCCGTCGAGGCCAATGTCGAGCTCGGCTTCAACAACGTCGCCTCGACCGAGGATGCCAATCTGCGCGCGGCACTCGACACCGTGCCGAAGCCTGCCACAATCGGCGATGCCAATCCGCTGACCATCCGCGACGTCAAGCGCGACGGTCCCAAGAACGTGGTGGTCGACGTCGTTGCGCCTGAGAACAGCAACGTCAATCTGTTCGTGGAAGGGCCGACGCCCGAGTGGTCGTTGCCCATTCCTGATCCGGTCGCGCACAGCCCGCCCGGCGTGAAGCGATTTTCCTTCGAGCTCGACGGCTTGCCACCGGGCGCCAAGCCCGACGGTGCAGCTCTGAAGTTCACGCTGGTGGGGGCGGAGAAATCCTACGAGTTCAATACGAAGTTAGAGTGACTCTGAGTTGCCGTCCCGGACAAGCGCGCCTCAAGCGCGTGCAGATCTGGAACGACATCGAGGATGGGCGCACACCCAACCGAATCTTAACGAATCCTTGCTAATCCCGGGGACCACCGCATCAAGCCTGCCGGAGCATGCGGGACGCCCGGGGATCTCGACGTGGCCGTGATGGATGCAGAACCCGCAACGACCAGATCGGCCGGGCTGATCGCGCGGCTGCGCGCCAGGCTGACGGGCGGCTCGAGCGAAGCGTCGCTGACCCGGCGGCTGGCCGGCACCATCTTCATCATACGCGTCATCAGCGCGGGCCTCGCCTTTTTCTCGCAGGTGCTGCTCGCACGCTGGATGGGGACCTCCGACTACGGCATCTATGTCTATGTCTGGACCTGGGTGCTGCTGCTCGGCAGCATGATGGATTTCGGCATCTCGGCTTCCGCGCAAAAGATCATTCCCGAATATCGCGCCAGCGGGGACCATGCGCTATTGCGCGGCTTTCTCTCCGGCAGTCGCTGGCTCACCTTCGCCGTCTCCACGCTGGTCTCGCTCGGCCTTGCCGGAATTGTCAAACTGATGTCGCCGTGGATCGATCCGGCCGAAGAGCTGCCGCTCTATATCGGTTGCATGACGCTGCCCGCTTTCGTCGTCGCCAACACCCAGGACGGCATCGCGCGATCGCACGACTGGATGCAGCTTGGGTTGATGCCGCAATTCATCATCCGCCAGGCGCTGATCATCGGCATCACGGCCTGCGCCTTCCTGCTCGGCTATCATCTCGGCGCGATCGCCGCGATGGTGGCGAGCGCCGGCGCCGTGTGGATCGCGATGACCGGGCAGATGGTGGTGCTGAACCGCAGGCTCGCCGATCACGTCGCGCCCGGCCCCAAGGCCTATGACATCAGCGGCTGGCTCGCGGTCTCGCTGCCGATCATGCTGGTCGAAAGCTTCTACCTGCTCTTGTCCTACACCGACGTGCTGGTGCTGCAGCAGTTCCGCCCGTCCGACGAGGTCGGCGTCTATTTTGCCGTGGTGAAGACGCTGGCGCTGGTGTCCTTCGTCCACTATGCGATGTCGGCAACGACGGCGCATCGCTTCGCCGAATACAATGCGCTCGGAGACAAGGCGCGGCTGTCGGCCTATGTCGCGCACGCCATCAACTGGACGTTCTGGCCGTCGCTGGCGGCGACCGCCGTGCTGCTCGCGCTGGGCAAGCCGCTGCTCTGGCTGTTCGGGCCGCAATTCGTGGTCGGCTACGACATCATGTTCGTCGCCGCGATCGGCCTCGTGGTGCGCGCCGCGATCGGCCCGGTTGAGCGCCTGCTCAACATGCTCGGGCAGCAGAAGATCTGCGCGCTGGCCTACGCGCTGGCCTTCGCAATGAATGTCGTGCTCTGCATTGCGCTGGTGCCGCGCTTCGGCGGCCACGGCGCCGCGGCCGCGACCTCGATCTCGCTCACCTTCGAGACAGTGCTGCTGTTCTGGATCGTGCGGCAGCGCCTGGGGCTGCACGTGCTGGCGTTTGGTAAATAGGTACGACGCGCTCGTCCTGGGCCGCCCCCTCGGGGAATGGCTGTTTCGCAACGACCCCAAGGACAGCGCGAAACACCTGCCGATTTCCAGCTCGGAGCACAATTTTTCTTATTCCACCCAAGCAGTTGCGCCCTGGGGGAAATTTATTCTACGTCGTATTGCCCAACTGACGAGATAAATCTAGATTCCCCCAGACCATGATTGACCCGCTTTACGTCGCCTCGGGATTCGGCGTCGGCCTGCTTGTCGGGCTGACCGGCGTAGGAGGCGGCTCGTTGATGACGCCGCTGCTGATCCTGCTGTTCGGCATCCACCCGACCACCGCCGTCGGCACCGACCTGCTCTATGCCGCCGCCACCAAGACCGGCGGCAGCGTGGTGCATGGCTGGTCGCGCAGCGTGCACTGGCCGGCCGTGCTGCGGCTTGCCTGTGGCAGCATCCCGGCGAGCGCATTAACGCTGCTGGTGCTGTGGAAGCTCGATCTCAGGGGCGATGCCGAGCGCAATCTCGTCAATCTGGTGCTGTGCTTTGCGCTGATCCTGACCGCGACATCGCTGATCTTCCGCAAGTCGATCATGGAGCGGTATCGCCGGCGCACGGAGCAGGTCAGCGAGCGCACCACCCTGATTGCGACCGTCGTGACCGGGGTCGTGCTCGGCGTACTGGTCTCGATTTCGTCCGTCGGTGCCGGTGCGGTCGGCGTGACCGTGCTGCTGCTGCTCTACCCGCGCCTGCCGATGGCAACCATCATCGGCTCCGACATCGCGCACGCGGTGCCGCTGACGCTGGTGGCCGGCATCGGACACTGGATGCTCGGTTCGGTCGACTGGGCCTTGATGGGCGTGCTGCTGCTGGGCTCGCTGCCCGGCATCATCCTCGGCAGCTACAGCGCGACGCGCGTGCCGGAGACGGTGTTGCGTGTGGCGCTCGCCAGCGTCCTCGTCGTGGTCGCCGGCAAGATCATGTTCGCGGAGCTGAACCTGCAATCGGCGATCGTGACGGCTTTGGCCTGGAGCCATTGAGGCCCGACCAAGGGACGGAATCGTAGGGTGGGCAAAGCGAAGCGTGCCCACCACTTTTTTCGATCGGAGAAAGATGGTGGGCACGGCGCTGGCGCGCCTTTGCCCACCCTACAGGTGTGTCGTCCGGGACAAGGAGTGCGCCGTTACTCCGCGGTCCAGCCGCCGTCGATCGACAGATTGGTGCCGGTGATCTGCGCGGCATCGTCGCTGCACAGGAACAGCGCAAGGGCCGCAACCTGTTCCGACGTCACGAACTCTTTGGTCGGCTGGGCATCGAGCAGCACGTCATTGATGACCTGCTCGCGGGTGAGATTGCGGGCCTTCATCGTATCCGGGATCTGCTTCTCCACCAGCGGCGTCCAGACATAGCCGGGGCTGATGCAGTTGCAGGTGATCTTGTTGGTCGCGACTTCCAGCGCCACGGTCTTGGTCAGGCCGGCGATGCCGTGCTTGGCCGACACATAGGCCGACTTGAAGGGCGAGGCGACCAGCGAGTGCGCCGACGCGGTGTTGATGATACGGCCCCAGCCCTTCTTCTTCATGCCGGGGACCGCGGCGCGAATGGCGTGGAAGGCCGAGGACAGGTTGATCGCGATGATCTGGTCCCACTTCTCCGGCGGGAATTCCTCGATCGGCGAGACGAACTGGATGCCGGCATTGTTGACGAGGATGTCGACCGAGCCGAAAGACTTCTCGCCGAGTGCGATCATCCCGGCGATCTCGGCCGGCTTGGTCATGTCGGCGGGCGAGTAGACCGCCTTCACGCCGAAATCGGACTCGATCTTGGAGCGCTCCTTCTCGATGTCCTCCGGCGAGCCGAACCCGTTGATAACGACATTGGCGCCGGCAGCCGCAAAGGCGCGCGCATAGGCGAGCCCGATGCCGCTGGTCGAACCGGTCACGACGGCGTTTTTGCCTGACAGAGTACCCATATTATTCGCTCCTTTTTGGCGGGGGCGCGGTGACGTCCCCCGTGAGATCGTAGGTCACCATGGTCTCGCCGGACTGCGGCTTCTCGAGCCAGTCCTTGTGGCGCATCGACAGATGCACGTCGCGCACGCCGCTTTCCCAATGCTCGACCATCGCGACATGCGAGAAGTCATAGTCCTTGGACGAGGATTCGTAGTTCTTGCTGCGATAGATCAGGTGCACCACGGTGACGGTGCTTTCGCGCGAGACCTTCGCGAGGAACTCGACGGACGGATCGTTCTTCAGATAGTCCGGCAATTTGCCGATCAGGTCGCGCACGGCCCGGCGGGCGTTGTGGATCTGCTTGTTCTTGTCGGTGTTCATCCGCGTGCGGCTGGAGAAACGGATGTCCTTCTCGCGCTCGGTGGCCTCGATCAGCGAATTCGGCAGATCGCCGCGCGCGCTGAACAGGTCGACCTGGAAGATCAGCATGTCGCGATCGACCTCGGCATCGAGCACGAAGTCGAGCGGCGTGTTGGAGGCGATGCCGCCGTCCCAATAATGCTCGCCCTCGATCACGACCGACGGAAAGCCCGGCGGCAGCGCGCCGGAGGCCATGATGTGCTCGGGGCCGATTTTCTTGCCGAGCTTCTTGAACTCGTAATTGTCGAAATATTTGAAGTTGCCGGAGCTGACTCCGACGGCCCCGACCGACAGGCGGGTCTTCAGGTCGTTGATGCGGTCGAAATCGACCAGCCGCTCCAGCGTCTTCTTCAGCGGCGCGGTGTCGTAATAGCTTTCGGCCTGCGGGCTGCCCGGCGGCCAGAGCGGCGCTGGAGGGATGCGCGGTGTGAAGAAGCCGGGCACGCCGAAGGTGGCGATCAGCGCGGCGCTGGTCGAATTGAACAGCTCGCGGCTGTGGTCGCTCTTGCCGATCGGCTTCCACGGCACCGGCGCGGAAACCATCTCCCAGAATTCCTTGAGCCGCTTGACGCGGGTGTGGCCCTCATTGCCGGCGATGATGGCGGCATTGACCGCGCCGATCGAGATGCCGGCAACCCATTCGGGCTCAAAATCGAAATGGCACAGCGCCTGATAGGCGCCGGCCTGATAGGAGCCGAGCGCGCCGCCGCCCTGGAGAACCAGGACACGTTGCGCCTTCGCGGGGACTGTTGCGACTTCCGGGCTATGATCGGTCATTCGGGAACATTAGCAGAAGGCGAGCCACCGTGGCGACAGTCTGCCGCGACTTCAATGCATCCCGGGATCAAGTCTGGCTTATCGGGGGTCGGTCGATGCCAGGATCATGGTCCAGAACACCTTGTATTTGGTGCCCGGAGCATAGCTCGCCGCTATGCCCAATTTTGTGACACCGCCCTTGAGCATGTTGGCGCGGTGCGGAGGCGAGTCGCGCCAGCCGGAAAACGCTTCCGCCAGTGTATGATAGCCGGCCGAGATGTTCTCGACCGCCACGGTCGCGGGATAGCCGCCGGCGACAAGACGCTTGGCGAGCGGCGCGCGGACGTCGTGGTCCATCTTGTTGGCTGCAGCCATGGCGTTGGACTGGGATTCGGCGAGCCGCATCAGATCGGGGTCGACGATGACGGTGCCGAGAGCGTTGTTCTGGCGGTACTGCGAGATCATGATCGCGGCCGCCGGCGCATCGAGCTTGGCGCCCGGGACCGACATGTCGGCATACATCGACGGCTGCTGGACCGGCGCTTCATTGCCGGCGCAGCCGGCGAGAAGCAAAGTGATGAGAATTGCGGCCGCAGCACGCATGAATCGGGGCCCCCAAATGAGGGGCCGTTGTTGCATACCAACCGTGGCTGAAAGGTGAATTTTGAGGAAAATTCGACCTGTCGGGACCCGCTCAGGTGCCCGCAAATATGCGATAGCGGCGGGGCTCGAGGCCGATCGTGTCGCCGGCGCGCAGTTCCCGGTCGCGGGGAGCGTCGATCTCGATGGTCTCGCCCCCTGACAATGCGACCTCGGCTCGCTGCACGGGGCCGAAATTCCGGACATGCTGAACCGCCCCCTCGAAGGCGCCCGAACCGGGCGGACCGACCAGCATGTCGTGTCGCCGTACGAACAGTTTTGACGCGCCAGGCGCAAGCCCGTCTGCGACAAGCCGCAGCGGCCGGTCGCCGAGCCTGATGACGCCGCCCTCGACCTGGATCGGCAGCTCGATGGATTCGCCGATGAAGCCGTGCACGAAGGCGGTTGCCGGCGTCTCGTAGACGTCGTCGGGCGAGCCGATCTGCTCGATCCTGCCCTTGTCCATCACCACGACGCGGTTGGCGACTTCGAGCGCCTCTTCCTGGTCGTGGGTGACGAAGATCGAGGTGACGTTGATCTCGTGATGCAGCGAGCGCAGCCATTTGCGCAGCTCTTTCCGCACCTTCGCATCGAGCGCGCCGAAGGGCTCGTCGAGCAAAAGGATGCGCGGCTCGATCGCAAGCGCGCGGGCCAGCGCGATGCGCTGGCGCTGGCCGCCGGAGAGCTGGCTCGGATAGCGGTCGGCGAGCCAGTCGAGCTGCACGAGATCGAGCAGCTCCTTGACCCGGGCGCGGATCGTCGCATCGTCCTTCCGGACTGCGCGCGGCTGCACGCGCAGGCCGAAGGCGACATTCTCGAACACGCTCATGTGGCGGAACAGCGCATAGTGCTGGAATACGAAGCCGACATGGCGCTCGCGCGCGCCCTGCGCCAGCGCATCCTCGCCGTTGAAGGCGACTTCGCCTGAGTCCGGCCAGTCGAGGCCAGCGATGATCCGCAGCAGCGTGGTCTTGCCCGAGCCGGAGGGGCCGAGCAGAGCGAGCAGCTCGCCGTCATTGACCTTGAGGTCGACGCCGTCGAGCGCCGCAAAGCTGCCGAACTTCTTGACGAGATTTTTGACTTCAATGGTCATTGACGTCGTGTCCTTCGTCGAGATGACGTTCGAGAATGGTCTTGGCGATCAGCGTGATCAGCGCCAGCATCGCCAGCAGCGAGGCGATCGCGAACGCGGCGACGAACTGGTACTCGTTGTAGAGAATCTCGACCAGCAGCGGCATGGTGTTGGTCTCGCCGCGAATGTGGCCGGAGACGACGGAGACCGCACCGAACTCGCCCATCGCGCGCGCGTTGCAGAGCAGGACGCCATACAGCACGCCCCATTTGATGTTGGGCAGCGTGACGCGGAAGAAGGTTTGCAAACCGGAGGCGCCGAGCGAGATCGCAGCCTCTTCCTCTTGCGTGCCCTGCTCCTGCATCAACGGGATCAGTGCGCGCGCCACGAACGGGAAGGTCACGAAGGTGGTGGCGAGCGCGATGCCGGGCACCGCGAACAGGATCTGGATGTCGTGATCCCTCAACCAGCCGCCGAAATAGCCTTGCGCGCCGAACAGCAGCACGAAGACGAGGCCGGAGATGACCGGGCTCACCGAGAACGGCAGGTCGATCAGCGTGATCAGGAAGGTTTTTCCTCTAAACTCGAATTTGGCGATCGCCCAGGCGGCGACGAGGCCGAACACGAGGTTGAGGACGACCGAGATCGCCGCGACCAGCAGCGTCAGCTTGATCGCAGCCAGTGCCTCCGGCTCGGCGAGTGCGTCGAAATAGGCCAGAATACCCTTCGAGAAGGCCTGCGCGAACACCAGCACCAGCGGCAGCACGACGAAAACGGAGAGAAATAATATCGCCAGCGTGATGATGGCGATGCGCACCGCCTTGGGCTCGGTGCGGAGATTGTTGCGCGCGGCTGCGGCATGCGCGCGCGCCTTTGCCTCGGGCGAGGACAGCGAAACGGAATCGGCGATCTGCATCGTCATCGCATCCCGCCTCAATGCACCGGGACCCGGTTCTGCGCCCAGCGCTGCAACCGGTTGACCGCGAAGATGACGACGAAGGAGACGATGAGCATGACGACGGCGATCGCGGTCGCGTCGGCATAGCGGAACTCGGACAGCCGGATCACGATCAAGAGCGGCGCGATCTCGGAGACGTTGGGCAGATTGCCGGCGATGAAGATCACCGAACCGTATTCGCCGACCGCGCGCGCAAAGGCGAGTGCTAGCCCCGTGAGCAGCGCCGGCGCGAGCGAAGGCAGGATCACGCGGATGATGGTCTGCCAGCGGCTGGCGCCGAGGCTACCGGCTGCCTCCTCGATCTCGGGGTCGAGATCCTGCAGCACCGGTTGCACGGTGCGGACCACGAAGGGAATGCCGATGAAGATCATGGCGACGAAGATGCCGAGCGGCGTGAACGCGACCTTGATGCCGAGCGCGGCAAGCGGCGCGCCCAGCCAGCCCTTCTCGGCAAACAAGGAGGTCAGCGCGACACCGGCGACGGCGGTCGGCAAGGCGAACGGCACATCGACGATGGCGTCGAACAGCCGCCGGCCCGGGAAGCGGTACCGCACCAACGCCCAGACGATGATGCTGCCCATTACGAGATTGACGCAGGCCGCCGCAAACGCGAGCCCGAAGGAGACGCGGAGCGCGTTCAGGGTGCGGCGGCTCGAGAGGATGTTCCAGAATTGCTCGGGGCTGAGCTCGAGCGACTTCAGGAACAGCCCCGCGAGCGGAATCAGGATGATGACGGACAGCCAGGTCAGCGTCAGTCCCATCGTGAGACCGAAGCCCGGCAATGTCCGGCGTCGTGCTGCGATTGCGCTCACCAGGCCCCCTGTTCAAACCCCTCCGACAGCGCCCGATCAGTTCTTGTAGATCTGATCGAAGACGCCGCCGTCGGCAAAATGTTCCTTCTGCGCCCTGGTCCAGCCGCCGAACACATCGTCGATCGTGAACAGCTCGACCTTTGCGAAGGAGTTTTCATACTTTTTAGCAGTCTCGGGATCGCGCGGACGGTAGAAGTTGCGCGCGGCGATCTCCTGCCCTTCCTTGGTGTACCAGTACTGGAGATAGGCATCGGCGACGTTGCGGGTGCCCTTCTTGTCGGCCACCTTGTCGACGATCGCGACCGGCGGCTCTGCCAGGATCGATTGCGGCGGCGCCACGATCTCGAATTTTTCCGGGCCGAATTCCTTCAGTGCGAGATAGGCCTCGTTCTCCCAGGCCAGCAGCACGTCGCCGACGCCGCGCTCGACGAAGGTCACGGTGGCGCCGCGCGCGCCGGTGTCGAGCACCGGCACCTGCTGATAGAGCTTTCCGATGAAATCCTTGGCCTTGTCGACTGATCCGTATTTCTTCTGCGCGAAGCCCCAAGCCGCCAGATAATTCCAGCGCGCGCCGCCGGAGGTCTTCGGGTTCGGCGTGATCACGGCGACGCCCGGCTTGAGCAGATCGTCCCAGTCCCTGATGCCTTTCGGATTGCCCTTGCGCACCAGGAACACGATGGTCGACGTGTAGGGCGATGAATTCTGCGGCAGCCGCTTCTGCCAATCGGCTGCAGTGAGGCCCTTGCCGGCGATGGCGTCGATGTCATAGGCGAGCGCGAGCGTCACCACGTCGGCCTGCAACCCGTCAATCACGGCGCGCGCCTGCGAGCCGCTGCCGCCATGCGACTGCTTGATCTCGACGCTCTTGCCGGTTTCCTTCTGATAGGCGTTCGCGAACGCCTTGTTGAACTCGACATAGAGTTCACGCGTCGGATCATACGACACGTTCAAGAGGTTGATGTCAGCGGCGAGAGCCGAGCTTGCCAAGAATCCTGTCACGAGCAGTCCTGCCGCGAGCGGAACGATACGACGCATCATGTCCATCTCCATTCACCTCGACGACGTCACTGTCGGCGAAGGCATGCAGGCGAAACTCGTGGCGAAACACGCTCAAGTCAACGGAACCGGATTTTCTTGTTCGCAGCCCGGCAGCTTGCCTGTGCTACGAAGTCTTCATCGTGTGGATGCCGCATTCTGTCTTGGCGCGGCCGCGCCAGCGACCCGCGCGCTCATCCTCGCCCTCGGTCGTTCTGCTGGTGCAAGGCATACACCCAACCGACATGAAACCCGACGCTTGAAGCGGATGCTGCGGCAATTTGGCACGCGCGTAGATGTCCTTGATCTCCTCGCGCGAGACATTGGCAAAAGGATTGAACTTCAGCCGCCCGCCATCCACCTCGACGACCGGAATGTCGGCGCGCACGCCGCCCTGAAACCGCTTGCGGCCATTGACCCACGCTGAAAACGGCTTCAGCGCCCGCGCCAGCGGCTCGACCTTGCGGATACGGCAGCAGGCATCGGGATTGGAGAACCAGAGCTCCTGATCGGGATCGTCTCGCTTCAGCGCCTCCTCCAGCGGCTTAATCGAACGAACATCTCTCAAGCCAAGCCTGGCGATCAGCGTGTCGCGATAGGCAAGCGTCTCCTCGAACAGCCAGCCGGTATCGAGGAAGATCACTGGAATCGCCGGATCGACATCAGCCATCACCTTCAACAGCGCGGCCGACTCCGTCCCGAACGACGACACCACGGCGAGTTGATCGCGGCCGACGGTCTTCAGCGCGGCAGCAATGATTTCGGCCGGAGCGGCGTCGCGCAGCGCGCGGTCGAGCTCATCCGCGGTCGGCAACACCGAGGTGGATTGGGATGCAAATTGAGTAGCCATGGCGTTCACGTACCGACTCCTTCGGAGTGACGCAGCTGCATGCGCCGGTGCAGCGCCGTGATCCGGCCGTCGCCGGTCGGTTGGTAGAACACCGAGTAGCGCTTCGCGGTCTGCATGAAGGCTTCCGCGTCCGCCTGCTTCTTGACCTCGAAGGAATCGAAGCCGGCGCGCAGCATGAACACGAACTGGTCGCGCAGGATCTGGCCCGTCGCGCGCAATTCGCTGCGATAATTGTAACGCTCGCGCAGCAGCCGCGCCTGGCTGTAGGCGCGTCCGTCGCGGAAGGTCGGGAACACCAGCGCGACGACGGCGACCTTGCCGAGATAAGGCACGAGCTCGGCGATGTCGCGATTGTTCGGCCAGATCACACCGATCTTGCCGCCGCGCTTGAGCAGCGCGTCCGCATCGCCCAGGAACCGCTCGGCGGGCACCAGGATGTCGCCGCTCTCTGGCAGCGGCGTGTCGACGGCCAGCTTGACGAAACTGTCGTCGGCGATTTTTCCGCCGTTAACGAGTGGCATAGACGCGCTCCTTGAAAGGTTCGACGCCGAGGCGCTTCACCGTGTCGATGAACAGCTCTTCGGGCCGCTCGCGCAGCGCAAGATAGGCTTCCACGACGTCTTCGATCACGTCGGCGACCTCGTCGAACTTGACGCCGGGTCCGATCAGATTGCCCAGCGCAGCACCCTCGTCGGCACGACCGCCGATGGTGATCTGGTAAACCTCCTCGCCGTTCTTCTCGACGCCGAGAATGCCGATATGGCCGACGTGGTGGTGACCGCAGGCATTGATGCAGCCCGAGATGTTGATGTGCAGCCGGCCGATCAGATTGGCGAGCTCATGATTGGCAAAGCGCCGTGTCAGCTCCTGCGCGATCGGGATCGAGCGTGCATTGGCCAGCGAGCAATAGTCGAGACCCGGACAGGCGATGATGTCGGTGATCAGATTGACGTTCGGCGTCGCCAGCCCAAGCTTGTCGAGCGCCTTCCACAACGCCGGCAGGTCGCGCTTGGCGACATGGGGCAGCGCCAGGTTCTGCTCGTGGCCGACGCGGATCTCTCCGAAGGAATATTTGTCGGCGAGATCGGCCAGCGCATCCATCTGTTCGGCCGTGGCATCGCCCGGAGGCGCGCCGATCGGCTTCAGCGAGATCGTGACGATCGAGTAGCCCTGCACCTTGTGCGGCGAGACCGAGTTCTTGCGCCACGCCTCAAAGTCGCTATCGGCCGCGGCCTGGCGCAGCTCGTCCGGCATGTGCGGCAGCTTTTCGTAGTTCGGATAGGTGAAGCGCGAGCGGATGTCCTCGATCACCTCGTCGTCGATCTGGAGCGAGGAGTTACGAATCTGCTGCCACTCCTCCTCGACCTCGCGTGAGAATTTTTCGATGCCGAGCTCGTGCACCAGGATCTTGATGCGCGCCTTGTAGATGTTGTCGCGGCGGCCGTACTGGTTGTAGACGCGCAGGATCGCCTCGATATAGCTGAGGATATCGCGGCCATGGACGAAGTGCTTGATGGTCTTGCCGATGAACGGGGTACGGCCGAGACCGCCGCCGACGAGCACCTCGAAGCCGGTCTCGCCCTTCTCGTTCTTGATCAGCTTCAATCCGATGTCGTGAATCTTGATCGCGGCACGATCATGGTCCGACGCGGTGATCGCGATCTTGAACTTGCGTGGCAGGAACGAGAATTCCGGATGCAGCGTGGTGTGCTGGCGGATCAGCTCCGACCAGATGCGCGGGTCCTCGATCTCGCCGGGCGCGACGCCGGCCCACTGGTCCGAGGTGACGTTGCGCATGTTGTTGCCGGAGGTCTGCATCGCATGGATGCCGACCTCGGCGAGATCGGCGAGCGCATCCGGCAGCTCGGCGAGCTTGATCCAGTTGAACTGGATGTTCTGCCGCGTGGTGAAGTGGCCGTAGCCACGGTCGTACTTGCGCGCGACATGGGCAAGCGCCCGCAGCTGGTTCGTCGCCAGCGTGCCGTAAGGAATGGCGACGCGGAACATATAGGCGTGCAGTTGCAGATAGACGCCGTTCTGGAGCCGCAGGATCTTGAACTCATCCTCCGTCAGCTCGCCCGAGAGGCGGCGCTTCACCTGGTCGCGGAACTCCGAGACGCGCTCGTTGACGAGCGTGCGATCGATTTCGTCGTAAGCGTACATAAGAGAATGCCTTAAACCTGGGCCGGCTGTCCGACGGTCACACCGGTGCGGCGGATCTGTTCGCGCAGATTGCCGGGTTCGATCTTGCCATCCGCTCCGACCTGCACCGGGGCGATATAGGGACCGATCGCGCCGACGTCATCGGCGACCGACTCCGCAAGCAACGCTTTCGCCTCGTCCGAGTTGCGCACGATCGCGGCTTCCGACAGGTCCGCGGACCAGCTCTTGGCGGCGGTGCGATACACCACGATGCCATCCCAGGTGCGGTTGGCGGTTACGACCGAGGGGCCGGCGATTTTGATCTTCTTCTGTTCAAGCGGGGAGGTCATTCGGCTGCATCCAGTAGGTCAGAGATGATTTGGTTGGGTGTTTGACGGCGAAGCGAACCGGCATGCCGGACCACGTCGCCGATGATGAGAATGGCGGGACCGCCATTGGTCTGCCGCACGAGCTCGGGCAGGTCGCGCAATGTGCCGATCGCGCTTTGCGCATCCGGCCGCGTGACGCGGGCGAACACGCCGACCGGCGTCTCCGGCGAGCGGCCGGCGGCGAACAAACCAGCGCGAACGGCCGGCGCAGCGGTCATGCCCATGTAGACCACAACAGTCATTTTGGTGTCCGTCAGCGTCGACCAGTCCACCGTCTCTGCGTCGCGCGCCTTATGCGCGGTGAGGAAGGTGATGCGGGTCGCTTCGTGACGGTAAGTGAGCGGCACCTCGAAATCAGCGGCGCCGCCGAGGCCTGCGGTGATGCCGGGAATGATCGAATAAGCAATGCCGGCGGCGCGCAGCGCTTCCACCTCTTCGCCGCCGCGGCCGAACACGAAGGGATCGCCACCCTTCAGCCGCACCACGCGCTGGCCAGCTTGCGCGGCCTCGATCATGCGCCTGTTGATGGCGTCCTGGCCGATGCCGGGCTTGCCGACACGACGGCCAACGGCAATGCGCGCGGTGTCGCGACGGATGCGGTCAAGAATTTCGGGCGAGACCAACTCGTCATGGAAGACGATGTCAGCATCCTGCAGCGCGCGCAGCGCCTTGATGGTGAGGAGATCGGGATCGCCGGGGCCGGCGCCAACCAGCGCCACCGAGCCGTCCGGCTTGTCGGCGCGCGCGAACGCGGACGGATCGGAAATCTGCTTGAGTGCTGCGTCAGCCTCGTCCTTGCGGCCGGCCAACACGGCGGCGCCGATCGGACCGTCGATGACGCGTTCCCAGAAGCGGCGGCGCAGCGGAAACTCGGCGATACGTTCGTTGATGGATTTGCGGAAGCCGCCGATGAACTCGGCGAGCTCGCCGATGCGCGCGGGCAGCAGCGCCTCGATCTTCTCCCGCACGCGCCGCGCCACCACCGGCGAGGTGCCGCCGGTGCCGACCGCGACCACGACATCGCCGCGATCGACGATTGCCGGGAAGATGAAGCTGGAATGTTCGAGATCGTCCATGACGTTGACGGGCAGGCCAAGCGACTTCGCCCGCGCCGACATCGCCACGCCGACATCGCCCGCGCCTGCGCAGACGATGGCAATGACACCGGCGAGATCGGCGGTGAGCGGATCGCCCGTCGCGATCTCGATACGCGCCGCGTCATCGGAGCTCAGACCCAGGTCCTGATTGCCGTCGATCGCATGCACGCGGATGCGCGCACCGGCAGCGGCGAGCACGCGCAGTTTTGCGCGCAAAAGCTCGCCCGCGCCGATGAGGACCACCGGACCGGCCTTGAGATCGAGGAACACCGGCAAGAACCGCATGCGATACTCGCTTCCCCCACATCCGGGGTTGACTGGAATTATTTTCTATATATGTGTCGTTTCTGACGCGCAAAGAGAAAATTTTTTCTTCTCTTCTGCAGCGCAACTATAGAAAATTCGCCTCCAAACGCAAAGTGGCAGAGATGCATCTTCTCAGGACCGATTCTGGTGCAGATGGACGGGACCTCCGCGCCCCGGCTTCCGAGCAAATTCCCGTCGCGCTGACCGCCCCCAGCATGGACCATCTCGACCAGCTGGAAGCCCAGAGCATCTACATCTTCCGCGAGGCCTTTGCCCGCCTGAAGAAGATCGCCCTGCTGTGGTCGCTCGGCAAGGACTCCAACGTCATGATCTGGCTGGCGCGGAAAGCCTTCTTCGGCCGCCTGCCGTTCCCGGCCCTTCACGTCGACACCGGCAAGAAGTTTCCGGAGATGTATCGCTTCCGCGATCACTACGGGAAGCAGTGGGAGCTCGACCTGCGCGTCGAGCCCTGCCCGCCCATCGATGCCGTCGACCCAACGCTGCCGCCGGCCGCCCGTTCCGCCGCGCGCAAGACCGAAGGCCTCAAGATGGCGCTGGCGAAATACGGCTTCGACGGCCTGATCGCCGGCATCCGCCGTGACGAGGAAGCGACGCGCGCCAAGGAGCGCGTGTTCTCGCCGCGCGGCCTCGAAGGCAATTGGGACGTGCGCGACCAGCCGCCGGAGTTCTGGGATCATTTCAACGCATCGCCGCCGCAAGGCGCGCATTTGCGCATCCACCCGATCCTGCATTGGACCGAGGCCGACATCTGGGCCTATACCAAGCGCGAGAACATCCCGATCATCCCGCTCTATCTTTCGCACAATGGCAAGCGCTATCGCTCGCTGGGTGATCAGGACATCACCAATCCGGTCGCATCGAGCGCGTCGAACATCGACGAGATCCTGGCCGAGCTCGAGCAGACCAAGGTGCCGGAGCGCGCGGGCCGCGCGCTCGACCACGAGACCGAGGACGCCTTCGAGCGCCTGCGCGTCGCCGGCTATCTCTGATCAAGGACGCGCAGTCGTATGAACATGATCGTCACTCCCGCTTCGTCCGCCACGCCGAACGACACCAGTTCGATGCCGAATGGCACGACGCGACCGCAGGTCCGCATCGTCATCGTCGGCCATGTCGACCACGGCAAGTCGACGCTGGTCGGCCGTCTCCTGCACGAAACCGGGAGCCTGCCTGACGGCAAGCTCGAGATGCTCAAAGCCGTCAGCGCGCGGCGCGGCATGCCGTTCGAATGGTCGTTCCTGCTCGACGCGCTGCAGACCGAGCGCGACCAGGGCATCACCATCGACACCACGCAGATCCGCTTCCGCACCAATTCGCGCGACATCGTGCTGATCGACGCGCCCGGCCATGCCGAATTCCTGCGCAACATGATCACCGGCGCCTCGCAGGCCGACGGCGCGGTGCTGATCATCGACGCGCTCGAAGGCGTGCGCGACCAGACCCGCCGTCACGGCTATCTGCTGCATCTGCTCGGCGTGAAGCAGGTCGCGGTCGTCGTCAACAAGATGGACCGCGTCGATTTCTCCGCCGACCGCTTCAAGGAGATCAGCGAGGAGATCTCCGCGCATCTCAACGGCCTCGGCGTGACGCCGGCCGCGATCATCCCGATTTCCGCGCGCGACGGCGACGGCGTTGCCGAGCGCACCGACCGCATCGGCTGGTACAAGGGGCCGACCGTGGTCGAGGCGCTCGATGGACTCGAGCCGGCGCGGCCGCTCGAAGCGCTGGCGCTGCGCCTGCCGGTACAGGCGATCTACAAGTTCGACGACCGCCGCATCGTCGCGGGCCGCATCGAATCCGGCAGCTTGATTGCCGGCGACGAGATCGTGATCATGCCGGCCGGCAAGATCGCCAGGATCAAGACGGTCGAGAGCTGGCCGGTGACCCCGATCGCGGGACGGCAAGGCGCCGGCCGCTCGGTCGGCATCACGCTCGACCGAGAATTGTTCATCGAGCGCGGCGACATCATCGCGCATACGGACACCGCCCCGCGCGAGACGCGGCGGCTGCGCGCGCGCATTTTCTGGTTGCACGACAAGCCACTCGCCAAGGGCGATCAGCTCCTGGTCCGCTGCGGGCCGAAGGAGAGCCGCGCCACCGTCGTCGCCATCGAGAAGGCGGTCGATCCTGGCGAGCTCTCGAGCATCGAGAACAAGGCGATCGGCCGCAACCATGTCGGCGAGATCGACATCTCCCTGTCCAATCCGATCGCGACCGATCCCTACACCGAGAATCCGCGCACCGGCCGTCTCGTGATCGAGGTCTCCGGGCGCATCGCCGGCGGCGGCCTGGTGCTGTCGGTCGATGCCGGCCAGCGCGCCGTGCCGGTCGATATCGTGCCGGTGGAATCGGCGCTGCGGCCCGACGAGCGCTCGGCGCGCTATCAGCACAACGGTGCCGTGGTCTGGCTCACGGGTCTGCCGGCCTCCGGCAAGTCGACGCTGGCGAAGGCGCTGGAGCGGCGTCTCTTCACCAATGGCGGCTCGCCGATCCTGCTCGACGGCGACACGCTGCGGGCCGGGCTCAATGGCGATCTCGGCTTCTCCGCAGCCGATCGCAGCGAGAATATCCGCAGGCTCGCCGAGGTCGCAACCCATCTCGCCCGCAACGGCCACATCGCCATCGTCGCCGCCGTCTCACCGGCCCGCGAGGACCGCGCCACTGCACGTCGCATCGCTGACGCCGCGTTTCGCGAGATCCATGTCGCGACACCGGCCGAAATCTGCGAGGAGCGCGATCCCAAGGGCCATTATAAGAAGGCCCGCGCCGGCGCCCTTGCCTCTTTCACGGGCATCGGCAACGACTACGAGCGGCCCGAGGCCGCCGAGCTCGTGATCGACACGTCGACGCGGACGGTTGCTGACGCGGCCGACGAGATCGAGCAGATGCTGAAGACCACCGGCGTGCTGTTCGACGAAGTCGTGGACCTCGCCGCGAATATTTGAGCCGATCGCATTTCCACACCTGCCGTCGCCCGGCTTGACCGGGCGCCCAGTATTCCAGAGACAGCGTTGGGATACGGAAAAGCTGCGGCGTACTGGATTCCCCGCCTTCGCGGGGAATGACGGCGGCGCGCGGAGCAGCCGCCACCTCTCCTTGACATTTTGACAGACGTCGGGGGTCTTCTCACCGCCCCGATTTTGAGGCTAATAGGTCCCGAAAGCCGCCCCACGCGGGCGCATTTTGCTGCTGTCGGGTCAAAGCAGCCAAAAACAGCCATTTCCAACAAGAAAGACCATCATGAAACGCGTTGACGCCCACGGATTGAAGATCGCCCCCGTCTTTTTCGACTTCATTGCCAAGGAAGCCGCCCCGAAAACGGGGATCGCGCCGGATGCGTTCTGGGCCGGGGTGGCCGCCATCATCAAGGAGCTGGGGCCGAAGAACCGGTCGCTGCTCGCCTTCCGTGACGCGCTGCAGGCCAAGATCGACGACTGGCACCGCGCCAACAAGGGCAAGGCGTTCGACCTCGACGCCTACACCGCCTTCCTGAAAGAGATCGGCTATCTCGTCCCCGAGCCCGCGACGCAGAAGGTCGAGACCGCTGATGTGGACGAGGAGATCGGCAAGATCTGCGGCCCGCAGCTGGTCGTGCCGCTGACCAACGCACGCTACGCTCTGAACGCGGCGAATGCGCGTTGGGGCTCGCTCTACGATGCCTTCTACGGCACCGACGCGATCCCGTACGATCCGTCGGAAAGCGGCAAGGGTTACAACAAGGCACGCGGCGACAAGGTGATCGCGAAAGCAAAAGCCTTCCTCGATGCCGCCGTGCCGCTCGCGACCGGCAGCCATACCGACGTGACCGCCTACAGCGTCGTCGCAGGCCAGCTCGCGGTGAAGCTGAAGAGCGGCAACGCCACCGCGCTGAAGAACGCCGCGCAATTCGCCGGCTTCCAGGGCGATGCGACCGCGCCGAGCGCGGTGCTGCTCGCCAACAACGGCCTGCACGTCGAGGTCAAGATCGATCGCAGCAGCGCGATCGGCAAGGACGATCCGGCCGGCGTCGCCGACATGATCATGGAATCGGCCGTGTCGACCATTCTCGACATGGAGGACTCGGTCGCCGCCGTCGACGCCGAGGACAAGGTACTGGTCTATCGCAACACGCTCGGCCTGATGAACGGCACGCTGTCGGCGGACTTCGAAAAAGGCGGCAAGACGCTGACGCGCTCACTCAACGCCGACCGCTCCTACAAGACGCCGGACGGCAAGAGCGAGGTCAAGCTGCACGGCCGCAGCCTACTGCTGATGCGCAATTGCGGTCACCACATGTTCACTGATGCGGTGCTGGACGAGACCGGCGAGGAAGTCCCGGAAGGCCTGCTCGATGCCGCGGTCTCCGGGCTTCTTGCCATTCATGACTTGAAAGGCAACTCCAAGGTCAAGAACAGCCGCACGGGATCTGCCTATATCGTCAAGCCGAAGATGCACGGCCCGGACGAGGTCTCGTTCACGTGCGAGATATTCGACCGCGTCGAGACGATGCTGGGCCTGCCGGAGAACACGCTCAAGGTCGGCATCATGGACGAGGAGCGGCGCACCACCGTCAACCTCAAGGCCTGCATCCAGCGCGCCTCCAAGCGCATCATGTTCATCAACACCGGCTTCCTCGACCGTACCGGCGACGAGATCCACACCTCGATGGAAGCGGGTCCGATGATCCGCAAGAACGAGATGAAGGCGCAGGCCTGGATCAAGGCCTATGAGGACTGGAACGTCGACATGGGCCTGGCCTGTGGCCTGCCCGGCCATGCCCAGATCGGCAAGGGCATGTGGGCCGCACCCGACAAGATGGCGGACATGCTGCAGCAGAAGCTCGCCCATCCGCAGGCCGGCGCCACCACGGCGTGGGTGCCCTCGCCGACCGCGGCGACGCTGCACGCGCTGCACTATCACCAGGTCGACGTCACTGCGCGCCAGCAGGAGCTGGCCAAGAGCGGTCCGCGCGCAAAACTCTCCGACATCCTCACCATTCCGGTGTCGAAATCGAACTGGGCGCCCGACGACGTCAAGCAGGAGATCGACAACAACTGCCAGGGGATTCTGGGCTACGTCGTACGCTGGATCGACCAGGGCGTGGGCTGCTCCAAGGTGCCTGATATCCACGATGTCGGCCTGATGGAAGACCGCGCGACCTTGCGCATCTCCAGCCAGCATCTCGCCAATTGGCTGCACCAGGGCGTCATCACCGAGGCCCAGGTGATGGAGTCGCTCAAGCGCATGGCCGTTGTCGTCGACAAGCAGAACGCAGGCGACGCGATCTACAAGCCGATGGCGCCCGCCTTTGATGGCGTCGCCTTCAAGGCGGCTAGCGACCTTATCTTTAGGGGACGCGAGCAGCCGAACGGCTACACCGAATACATCCTCACCGCGCGCCGCCGCGAGGCCAAGGCGCTTGGCTAGGAAGGCGACGGGCTGACAAGGCCGTTCGAACATCAAAAGCCCCGGCTGACGCCGGGGCTTTTTTGTTGGAGATCGGAAGCCCCGCTAAAACACCGTCAGATATTTCAGCAGCGACACGATGCCGATGATGATGACGACGACGCGTGCGATCTGCTTGGCGCGGCCGTCCATCGGCAGCATGTTAATGAGATAAAGCACGAGTATGACGACGAGAAAGGTGACGAGTACGCCGACAAGCATCGCAAGGCCCCCTTCAAGGCAAATTGCTAACGAGATCCTAACGCCTGTCTCGCGCGCCGGTTCCATGCACGCAACCCACTGCAACTTCTGGTAAATGCGTAATTCTACCTGCAGGCCGAGCGCCTAAAACTTTACCCTTTTCGTTTCAGATGCAGAAACCGTACGGGCCTGCGTGCCGCGAACGGTATGCAATTGCCGATGCTGCCGCCCCCGCTCTCTCGATTTTGCCGGGGCGTCTTTGCCGAACTTTGAAATGGGAATTTGGGGGACTTCGATGCTCAATCGTCTGACCGTGTCCGCACTGTTGAAGACAGTGATCGCGATCACGTCGATCTGCGTGGTGATCGCACTCTCGCTCACCGCCTACGAGTCCTGGGACAGCCTCAAGACCGCCAACCGCATCTCGGCGATCGCCGACGCCTCCGCCGACCTGTTCAAGGCGATGCACAACCTGCGCACCGACCGCTCGACCACGACGCGCCTCCTCAACGCGACCGAGCCGATGGATTCCGAGATCGAGAAATACCTGCGTGCGCTGCGCGACGCGCAGATGCCGGCGATGGCACGCGCGCTCGAGCTGCTGCCGAGCATGGACTTCCCGCGGTCCGGCACGCTGGTGCCCGAGCTCGCGCGCCTCAACAAATTGCTGATCGAGGAGCAGAAGCAATTCTGGGAGGACGTCGCCAAGTCCAAGGATCAGCGCCGCGCGGGCTTGCCAAAGGAATACATGGAGACGACGCAGGGCCTGCTCGACGTGCTCGATAATCTCGGGAACACACTGGCCGCCACCGTCAACCACCAGGATGCCGAGATCGACCAGCTGCTGTCGATCAAGCAGAACGCCTGGTTGCTACGCAACACCGCGGGCGAAGCTTCGCTGATCGTCTCGATCGGCCTTAACGCCGGCAAAATCTCGCCCGAGAGCCGCTATGCCTATACCCAATATGTCGGCGGCACGAGCGCGATGTGGAAGGCGCTGGAATTGTCGACCTCGGGCATGCAATTGCCGCAGGCGCTCGCCTCCGCCATGGCCGGCGCCAAGACCGCCTATTTCGAGCCGCAATATCTGACCCTGCGTGACCGCCTCGCGGACACGCTGGTCAAGGGCGAGAAGGCCGAGCTGACCGCCAACCAGTGGAGCCCGCTCACCGTTGGCCGCATGGCGAGCGCGGTCGCGGTGGCCGAAGCCGCCCTCGACGCGGCCAGGGCGCACACACTCGACCAGCGCGGCGCTGCGCAGCGCGCGCTGATCGTGCAGCTCGTGCTGCTCGCGCTTGCGATCGGCCTTGCCGCCGGCGCGATCATGCTGGTCAGCCGCCGCGTCATCAATCCGCTCAACACCATCCGTGACGCCATGCTCAAGCTCGCCGGCGGCGATCTCGCCGTCGACAGCGGCTATCTCGATCGCCAGGACGAGATCGGCGCCCTTGCCGGCGCGCTGGAAACCTTCAAGCAGCAGGCCACCGAAAAGCTCAAGATCGAGGAGCACGAGCGCGAGCGCAACGTCGGAGCCGCCGTGCGCCAGCGCGCACTGGAAGCCTATGTCGGAGAGTTCGAGGGCGCGGTGCGCAAGACGCTGGGTGAGCTGAACGATGCGTCGGGGCGGATGCGCAAGACCTCGGGCGATCTCTCCGCAGTCTCGCGCCAGACCAACGACCGCGTCCAGGTCGCCGGCAAGGCCTCCAACGATGCCTCCATGAGCGTCGACAGCGTCGCGGCGGCTGCGGAAGAGCTCTCGGCCTCGATCAACGACATCAGCCAGCAGGCCGCGCACGCTGCGGGCATCGCCAGCCGCGCCGTCACCCAGGCGCGCGAGACCGACGGCACCGTGCAGGGCCTGCAGAAGTCCGCAAGCCGCATCGGCGAGGTCGTCGGCCTGATCAACACCATCGCGCAGCAGACAAACCTGCTCGCGCTCAACGCCACCATCGAGGCCGCCCGCGCCGGCGAAGCCGGCCGCGGCTTCGCCGTCGTCGCCTCCGAGGTGAAATCGCTCGCGAGCCAGACGGCGAAGGCGACGGAAGAAATCTCCGAGCAGATCGCAGACATCCAGAAGGTCGCGGGCGACGCCATCAACGCGATCCAGACCATCGGCGGCATCATCGGCGAGGTCAACGAGGTCGCGACCGCGATTGCGGCCGCCGTGCAGGAGCAGGGCGCGGCGACCCAGGAGATCACGCGCAGCACCCAATATGCGGCGCAGGGCACCAAGAACGTCTCGGACAACATCACCGGCGTGAAAGCCGATGCCGATGCTGCAGCCGCGGCCGCGGACAATGTGAAGAGCGCCTCCGAGATGCTCGAAACCCAAAGCAGCCAGCTCGGCCACGAGGTCAGCGACTTCCTCGGCAAGATCCGCGCGGCATAGCGCACTCTCACCGTCGTCCTGGCTTCGCCAGGACGACACCCGAGATGCCTACGTAATTTTACGGCAGGCACACTGTCTAAGTTTTTACCCTTTTCAGGCCAAATGCGCTCCAAGCGCCGGCCTTGGGCAGGCGCGTCTGTTGCGCGCATCCCTCTGGTTTCGAAGTTCGTGGGGCTGCCGTTCTGGGGCACGAACTTCGAAACGCGTACCGGGGTGTCCGATGCTCAACCGCTTGACCGTATCCACGCTGCTGAAGGCGGTGATTCTCTCCACCGCACTCGTCGTCGTCATCGGCTTCTCGATCAGCGCATGGAGCTCGTGGACCCGGCTGCAGCAGGCCAACCGCATCGTTGCGGTCGCGGCAGCCTCGGCCGACGTGTTCAAGGCCATGGCCAACATCCGGGCCGATCGCTCGACCACCAACCGGCAATTGACCAGCGACATCAGGATCGATGCGGATATCGAAAAGTACATCCGCGGCATTCGTGACGAATTGATGCCGGCGCTTGCTCGCGCGATCGACATCCTGCCCTCGATCGATATTCCGCAGCGTGACGCGATCGTCGCCGATCTCACCCGACTCAACAGGGCGCTGCTGGCGCAACAGGCCGAGTTCTGGACTGAGGTCGCCAAGCCCAAAGCCTCGCGCCGCACGGCGCTCGCCACCGAGTATCTCGAGAGCGAGGACGGGCTGATGGCGATACTCGATAAGCTCTCCCCCGTGCTGGCGGCCAGCGTCAACCATCAGGATGCCACCATCGACCAGCTCCTGGCCATCAAGCAGATGGCCTGGCTGCTGCGTCAGAACGCCGGCGAATCCTCGCTCATCGTCGGCAACGCACTGAACAGCGGCAAGGTCACGCCCGAAACCCAGTCCGCCTTCACCAGGTTCGTCGGCGCCACCGATGCCGCCTGGAGCGCGATCGAGCTTGCCGCCACCGGCATGCAAATGCCCCAGGCGCTGTCGGCCGCCATGACCGAGACCAAGTCGGTCTATTTCGATCCGCACTATACCGGTACGCGTGACGGCATCATCGCGGTGATCGCCAAGGGCGAGAAGCCGGCGATGACGGCCAATCAGTGGAGCCCGTTCTCGGTTGGCCGTATGGCGATCGTGGTCAAGCTCGCCGACACCGCCCTGCAAGCCGCCAAGGATCATGCCGCCGTCCAACGCGCCGGCGCGCTGCAATCGCTGCTCGTCCAGCTGGCGCTTCTGATCGCGGCCATCATCCTGACCGGCGCCGCGATGCTCGCCGTCAGCCGCCGCGTGATCACGCCGCTGCATCGGATCCGCGACGCCATGCTCAAGGTCGCCGGCGGCGATCTCACCGTCGACAGCGGCTATCTCGATCGCCAGGACGAGATTGGCGCCCTTGCCGGCGCGCTGGAAACCTTCAAGCAGCAGGCCACCGACAAGCTCAAGATCGAGGAGCAGGAGCGCGAGCGCAATGCCGGCGCGGCCGCGCGCCAGCGCGCCATGGAGACCTATGTCGGCGAGTTCGAGGGCGTGGTGCGCAAGTCGCTCGGCGAATTGAGCGACGCCTCGGCCGAGATGCGCAAGACCTCGGGCGATCTCTCCGCCGTGTCGCGCCAGACCAACGAGCGCGTCGAGGTCGCCGGCAAGGCCTCCAACGACGCCTCCATGAGCGTCGACAGCGTCGCGGCCGCCGCCGAGGAGCTCTCGGCCTCGATCAACGATATCAGCCAGCAGGCGGCGCACGCTGCGGGCATCGCCAGCCGCGCCGTCAATCAAGCGCGCGAGACCGACGGCACCGTGCAGGGGCTGGCGCAATCCGCAGGCCGCATCGGCGAGGTCGTCGGCCTGATCAACACCATCGCGGCGCAGACCAATCTGCTCGCCCTCAACGCCACCATCGAGGCCGCGCGTGCCGGCGAAGCCGGGCGTGGTTTTGCGGTTGTCGCCTCCGAGGTGAAATCGCTGGCGAGCCAGACAGCGAAGGCGACCGAGGAGATTTCGGAGCAGATCGCCGACATCCAGAAGGTCGCGGGCGATGCCATCAACGCAATCCAGGCGATTGGCGGCATCATCGGCGAGGTCAACGAGGTCGCCACCGCGATTGCCGCCGCCGTGCAGGAGCAGGGTGCAGCGACGCAGGAGATCACCCGCAGCACGCAATATGCCGCGGAGGGCACCAAGAACGTGTCCGACAACATCACCGGCGTGAAGGCCGACGCCGACACCGCAGCCGGTGCCGCCGACAATGTCAAGCAGGCCTCACAGATGCTGGAGACCCAGAGCCGCCAGCTCGGCGATCAGGTCAGCGATTTCCTCGGCAAGATCCGGGCGGCGTAGGGGACTTCGCCGCCCTACTCCTTCGCCACCACCGGCCCCTGGCGGAATTTTGCGCGGATCGAGTCCGGCAATGGCGAGAAGTTCATCGCGACGCCGCGGCGATCGTTGGCGTTGCGGTTGGCGACGACGAGGCCGTCGCTCCCTGCAACGATATCGCCCTTGCGCAAGGTCGGATCGTCCTCGGCCTTGAGCGAAGCGAGACCGGCCGGGTCCTTGCCGTTGCAGGTACACCCGGACACGATCTCGTTGCGATAGCGGAAGGCGTTCGGCAGGTCGGAATAAGACTTGCCGCTGTCGGTCGTGGCGTCGTCGATATTGCTGCCATAAACCAGCGAGGTTTCTGACGCCGGGCAGAAGCTCTTGCAGGATTGCGCCTTGCTCTCGGCATCGCTGCCTTGCGCCGGGAAATAGCGCCCGTCACAGCCGCGGACGCAATAGGCCGTGCCGCCGCCATAGGACGCGCGCTGGCGCGGCGCGTCGTAGCGCGGCATTTCGTCATTGGGGAACGGCATCCGGATCTGTGGCGGCCGCGCTCCGAACGCACCGAACAGCGCCGAGAAGAAATCCTCCGCATGCGCGGAAGGCGCCAGCGCGAGGCCGAGGGAAGCGATCGTGACGAACGCGGCCCTTCCGCAAGCCAACGTGCTGATCGAACGTCTCATCATGTGACCTCACTCAGCTCCTCAATCCACCGACGACGCCGGAATGTTCAGCGCCTGGCGTCCCGAGGGCAGCGTCGTCATGGCGGGCCGCTTGCGTACGGGATCACCGCCGCGCGCCATCAACGGCGCATTCTTCGGCAGCACCACGACCTTGGCGCCGACATTGACGCGGCTGAACAGGTCGCTGACGTCCTCATTGGTCAGGCGGACGCAGCCGGAGGAGACGAACTTGCCGATCGTGGTCGGGTCGTTTGTGCCGTGGATGCGGTATTGGCTGGAGCCAAGATACATCGCGCGCGCACCCAGCGGATTGCCAGGGCCGCCGGCGACGAAGCGCGGCAGATAGGGCTGCCGTGCGATCATCTCTGCCGGCGGATGCCAATCCGGCCACTCCGCCTTGCGGGTGATGCTCTGCACACCCGACCAGGTGAAACCTTCGCGGCCGACGCCGACGCCGTAGCGCATGGCGCGCCCGTTACCCAGCACATAGTAGAGATAGGTGTTGGCGGTATCGATGACGATGGTGCCAGCCGGTTCGTTGCGGTCGAAGCTCACGATCTGCCGGCGCAGCCGATCCGGTAATGCCGCATCCTCGTCGGCGGCCGGCGGCGCCTCGCTTGTGTAGCCCCGCGAATAGGTCTGGTCATGCGGATAGGCCTGCGGCTGCATCGGCGCATACCCGAGCGTTTGAGCTTGTGCTGCGAACGGCACCGTCAGTAAAGCTGTCGCAAAGGCAAAAGCAGTGACGACGCGCGGCGAGAAGCTGCGACCGACTACGACGAATTTTGTCATGTGCTGCCCCGTGTGATGTCTGCATCTTGGGTGATGCGGCTTCGTAAGAACGCAGCAGAACCGACTCAAGTTCCGATGGCGCGTGCGGCAGCGACGTCACAGTCAAGCGAGCACAACTTCACGAAGTCGCGACGGAACCGTAACGGCCCTTAGGCGTTTTCTGATGACCAACGGGCCCCCGGACACCTCCGTGCGGGAGGGAAATTGTGCGCGTCCTTCCCAGTGAACGTCTGATTGCCGGCAACGACGAAGGTACTCCGCTTCCCGACAGCCATACCGAACTGCCTCCGGTGATCCGGCGCACCGAGTTTGTTGCCTTTGCGCTTGCCGGTCTGCTTCTGATCGCCGTCGTCGCCGTGCTTTACGTCGCCAAGGCGTTCTTTCTCCCGGTCGTGATGGCCGTCGTCGCCGGTACCATGCTGTCGCCGGCCGCCACCTTTCTCGAAGAGCGGCGGGTGCCGCGAGCCCTCGGCGCCGTGCTGATCGTGATCGCGGTGACGACGGTGGTCGCCTTCGTTGTCGCACTGATCGCGGCGCCCGCAATGGAATGGAGCTCACGCCTCCCGGAGCTAGGAGCGCAGTTGAGGGAGAAGGCGCATGTGTTCGACCGACCGCTCGCGCTGTGGAAGGAGCTGCAAACCATTGTCGGCGGCTCCGATGGCCTGCCGACCGTCGCCCTGCCGAAAGCGGAATGGGTGCAGCCGACGCTGGAATTCGTGTCGCCAACTTTCGCTGAATTCCTGCTGTTCTTCGCCACTCTGATCCTGTTCATCGCAAGCTGGCGCGATCTGCGACGCGCCATGATCATGAATTTCGGCGACCACGACGCGCGGCTGCGCACGCTCCGGATCCTCAACGAGATCGAGGTGCATCTCGGCAATTATCTGCTGACGGTCACGGCCATCAATATTGGCGTCGGCATCGCCACCGGCATCGTCTGCGCGGTCACCGGCATGCCCAACCCGGCCGGGCTCGGCGCGCTTGCCGCTGCGCTCAACTTCATTCCGATTATCGGACCGGTCGCCATGTTCGTCATGCTGGCCGTGGTCGGCCTGGTCGCATTCCCGACTATCGGCGGCGGCCTGATGGCTGCACTCGCCTTCGGCGGTATCACCTTCATGGAGGGGCACTTCGTCACGCCGATCATCATCGGCCGCAGGCTATCGTTGAACGCGCTCGCCGTTTTTATCGCGCTGGCGTTCTGGACCTGGCTGTGGGGACCGATGGGCGCTTTTCTGTCGTCTCCGCTCCTCATCGTGGGGCTGATCCTGAAGGAGCATCTGTTGCCGGAGAATTCGCCGCAATTGCCGCAGGGATGACGGGCTCCGCAAACGGAACTTCCACTGCAACGAAACGTTTTCTGCCCATCTCGCCGCCAATAGTCCGGAGCTTGTGATGTCAATAACCGATGGCGAAGCCAGGATGAGAGACTGGGCCGACAAAGCCACCGCAGAACGCATCGAGAAGGATGTAGCAGCCGTGAAAAGCGATATCGCCGCCCTCACCGACCAGATCACCGACGCCCTCAACACGTTCGCCAACGCCACGGGCAAGCAGGCCCGACGCGGCTACAAGCAGGCGCGCGACAACGTGGATTCGACGCTCGACGACTTCTCGGAGCGCGGTGGCGCGATGATGGACGCGGCGCAGGATGCCTACGGCTCGATCGAGGAGACGCTGGAGGACGCGATCACGCATCGGCCGCTCGCGACCGTCGGCATCGCGCTCGGCATCGGCTTCCTGATCGGCGCGGCCTGGCGTCGCTAGGCGCGCGGTGAAATTTGAGGTCACGACGCCCGCCGCTGTGACCGGCACGTGACGAATTGGCTTGTGGAGACCTGAGGAGCAAGAACGTGTTTCAGCGCATCATCGACGGCATCAGCGCATCGACGGGAACGACTGTGCGGCTGACCTCGCTGGCGGCGGGCGCAGCGTTCGCGCTCTTCATCACCACATGCTTCCTCTGCGCGGCGGTCTTCATCGCCGTGCTGGAAAAGTACGGCCCCGTGCAGGCTTGCCTTGCCGGTGCCGGGATCTTCTTCTTGCTGACGCTTGCCGCCGCAGGGAGCTATTGGGGCTACAAGCGCGAGATGCGGACACGTGCCCGCATCGCCGCCGAGCACGCCGCGAAGGCGGCCCCGAGCATGCTCGCCGATCCCATGCTGATCGCGACGGGCCTGCAGATCGTCCGCGCCATCGGGGTCAAGCGGCTGTTACCGATCCTGGCCATCGGCGGCGTCGCGCTCGGTATCATGGCAAGCCGCGCCGGCGCGGCCGATGAGGGATCAGTCGAGCCGGCCGAGTAAGGTCGAAACCGCAATCAAGAAAGTTGCGCTGCCGAGCCGACGGGCGGGTTCGCGGGAATTCGACGGCCCTTCTCTGCGCAATTTTTCATCAGCCGCGCTACAATCGGTCCCCCTTCACGCAAACGCTACTCGGACAGGCAGGCGGTTGCCGCTAAAAGCATCGCCCTGATTCCAAGTGAAATAATTAGCAATGAAGCCGTCTGTTAGGGCCAACCTCTCCGCATTCGACCACGACGCAAGGCTGTATTTGACACTCGGCATTGCGACCTGGTCGGTCTTTGTCGATCACATCCCGAACAATGTCGTCAATCTGCTGACGCTGCGCAACTTCGGCTTCAGCGGCGCTGCCGACCTGTTCGTGTTCGTGGTGGGCTATGGCGTCGCCATCATCCACGGCAAGATAGCGCTGGAGCGCGGCTATGTCGTCGCCGCGACGCGCATCTTCCGCCGCGTCTGGCGACTCTATGCCGCCTATGTCGTGCTGTTCGTGATCTACATCGACACCATCGCCTATGTCGCCTCGCAATCGATGGCGCCGGAGATCATCAGCGACTACAACATCTCAGGCATTCTCGAACATCCGCTGCGCATCCTGGTCCGCGGCCTCGTGCTGCAGGAGGAGCCGCTGAACCTCGACCTGCTGAAATTGATGATCCCGCTGATGGCCTTCTTTCCGTTTGCCTTGTGGGGGCTATTGCGGCGGCCGAACGTGACGCTGGCGCTCTCTGTCGCGTTCTATTTCGCGGCGCGCTGGTTCGAGTGGGGTTTCCGGACCTATCCGGACCAGGAATGGACGTTCAATCCGTTCTGCTGGCAGATGCTGATGGTGCTGGGCGGCTGGTTCGCCGTCACCGGCGCGTCGGGCCGCGCCTTGCGCAACCTGCCCTGGCTCCGCGTGCTGGCGGGCGCCTATCTGGTGTCGGCGATGGCTATCACCCTGATGAGCCATTCGCCGACTTTGTCCGCCTATTTGCCGGATGTCGTGCTCAACGGCATCTCGCCGACCGACAAGGAAAACCTCGCGCCCTATCGCGTGCTCCATTTCCTCGCGCTCGCTTTCATCGCGACCCACCTCATCCCGCCCGACCATCCGGGGCTGCAATGGAAGCCGCTCCAGATGGTGATCAAAAGCGGCGAGGAATGGCTCGCCGTGTTCTGCGTCGGTGTATTCCTGTCCTTCGCCGGCCATCTCATCCTGATCACCGGCGCCAATCTGGTCGTGATGCAGATCGGGGTGAGCCTTGCCGGTTTCGCGGCGATGACGGCGGTGGCCTATTATATCTCCTGGTCGAAGCGTCAGGACGAGCCAGCGGCTGTGCGGCAGCGAGCCTAGCCAAGGCGTCGCGCCGATCTCGCCGGCCTATGCACGCAACCTGGTCGGTCTGGTGTTGCGGCCGAAGAGCTAGTGCGCCGGCTTCACCGGCTGCGACAGCTTTTCCGTGCGGTCGCGCTCGGTCATGTCCACGACCGTCTCCATCGGCGCGGTCAATTCATAGACATAGGAGACATCCGTGAAGTAGCGCTTGGCGATGCCGCCGAGCGCTTCGGGCGCGACGCGGTCGAGCAGGATCAGGCCGAAATCCGAATCCGCCCGGCGCGTCGCCTCGCTCGTGTTGAACTCCTCCCAGCGGAAATGAAACACCGTCTCGTTCTCCTCGCCCGTCACCGTCCAGTTCGCGGTGATGTGCGGATGCTTGCCGACCAGCGACAGGCCCTCGTCGGAATGCGAGGCAAGCTCGAAGAACAGCAGCGACAGGCTCTGGGCGGCACGCGCGCTGACCGCGATATCCGGGCCGCTGACGGCGATACGATCGGCATGCGGAATGGCGCGCGCTTCGAACAGGCCCTTCAGCTTGACACCCTGCCACTGGCTCTCGCTGAGCAGCGAGACCACGTTGGACATGGCGTGGATGCGGCCGATCAGGAGCTCGCGCGCGACATCGATGTCCGAGCCGTGGCGCAGCGTGCGCGTCACAATCGACTGGATCACCGCAAGGATGTTCTTGACCCGGTGGTTGAGCTCGTCGATGACAGCCGTCAACCGCCGCTCGAAGCCGATCCGCACCTGGATTTCGCGGCTCAGCCTCAAGTTATTGTAGGCGACGTAGCCGAACAGGCCGCAGACCATCGCGGTGATGGCGAAGCCGATCGCCGCGACGATGATTGCGGTCTGCTCGGCGCGCCGTGCCGAATTGGACTTGGCGTAATAACCGAGCTGCCAGTCGCGGCCGCCGAAGCTGATGGTGCGCGTCGCCGACGGAGCCGGCCCGTCCGGCGTCGTCATGCGGGTGGAGACGACGCCCTGGTCGTTGGCAACGAGCTCGCCGCCGTCCTTGCGCGGGTCCTTGAGCGCGACCGAGAACAACGACAGATCGTCATTGGTCAGCATCAGCGAAGCCAGCTCGTAGGAAAAGGTGACGAAGCCGACCGGCTCGGTGGCGCCCTCGGGAATGACGGGGGCGGCCACGATGACGCCGATCGGCCCGTTGTCGCTCGAGAGCGGTACGGGGTCGGAAGCAACCGACCGCTTCTCGACCCTGGCGCGCGCCAACATGGCGTTGCGAACCGGGTCGCTATCGTAGCTGCGGCCCGGCAGCGCCTTGGTCTCGTCGCTGCGCGGCTCGAGGTCCATCAGCACGTCGATCGGCTGGGTCAGGCTTGCCGCGGCGATCGGCTTGTCGCTGTAGTCGCGGATCTGCGGTTTCGGAAAGCCGGCGGCCGCAATCGCGGTTTGCGCCGCGGCGAGCTCGTTCGGCTGCAGCCGGGCGACCCAGCCGGCCACCACGAAATCGGTCTTGAAGGCGTAGATCGCCGAGCGCAACGGCTCCAGCATGTTGGGCTTCAGCACCGATGGCGCGCGGAACAGGCCTGAGGCGACGCGCGCCAGCAGCTCACGTTCGGTCGACCTGTCCTGGACGAGGCTCGCATGAACGTCGATCGCGCGGGCCAGCGCAATCCGGTCCAGCGCCAGCTCCTGGTCGTGGACACGATAGGCCGCAAGCCCGGAGAGCAAGGCTCCGAGCAGAGCGATGAAGCCGATGATGAAACCCAGCCGGACCACGCGACTACTCAGGCGAGGGCAGGAGGTCGGCAATAAACACGGAGCATATCAACGCCGCTCGAACGGCCATGTGCCGAAACAGGGTGGACCCCAGTGGCAGGGATAATGACGGAGGAGGCATCTGTACGCAACTTCGGTCGCCGAAAAAGCTTAATCCGCCCGGCCGATCGTCTGGCCAACAGCGGCTCTGCTCCGGGCGCCGGAGGTAGATAATCGCCGTGTCCGAAATTTGTTCCGTAAACGCGGCTTTGCCTCAGACGTTAACGGCGGGAAATGCCTGCGCCACGTCGCCGCGCCCTTTCACCCCACCCGTTTCAGTCCGCGCGTTTCAACCCGCCTTTGGTCTCGATGAACCCCACGATACGGTCGAGCCCCTCGCTCTTCTTTAGGTTGGTCATGACGAAGGGGCGCTCACCGCGCATGCGTCTGGCATCCGTGTCCATCTTCTCCAGCGACGCACCGACATGGGGCGCAAGGTCGATCTTGTTGATGACCAGAAGGTCGGAGCGGGTGATGCCGGGGCCGCCCTTGGACGGAATCTTGTCGCCGGCCGCAACGTCGATGACATAGATGGTGAGGTCGGCAAGCTCCGGCGAGAAGGTCGCCGCCAGATTGTCGCCGCCGGATTCGATCAGCACGAGATCCAGCCCCGGGAATTTGGCGCGCATGTCGGCCACCGCGGCGAGATTCATCGAAGCGTCCTCGCGGATAGCGGTGTGCGGGCAGCCGCCGGTCTCGACGCCGGCGATGCGGTCCGGCGTCAGCGAGCCCGAGCGCACGAGGAATTCGGCATCCCACTTGGTGTAGATGTCGTTGGTGATCGCGGCGATGTCGTAGCGCTCGCGCATGGTCTTGCAGAGCAGATCCATCAGCGCGGTCTTGCCCGATCCAACGGGGCCGCCGACGCCGACACGCAAGGGGCCGTGAGAAGTTGCCATGTCACTCGCTCTCTCTTGATCGGTTGAAGGCTGTACCGCTCACGAGCGAAACAGCCGCGTATATTGTGTCTCGTGCCGCAGGCTGGCGAGATCGGCGCGGAACGTCGCACTGCCGAGGTCGTCCTGTGTCGCGTTCAGCGCCCGATTGGCGGTTACGGCGACGGCGGCTTCCAATTTCACCAGCACGCGCTGGCTGTCGGTCTGGCCGAGCGGAATGAGCCGGCTGGCCGCCGATATCCAGTTCGAGACCAGCGCGTGCAGGAAGGCGTGCAGCGTCGGCGCCAATGGCACGCCGTGCAGCGCGGCGACAACGCCAACGGCGACGGGATAGACCAGTGGCGTGCGGCACGCCGCAACCATGGCATCCAGGCCGTCGGCATCCCACGCCGCGCGGGAGATCTCGATGAAGGCGCGGCCTTGCGAGGTCGTCTCGAGCTGACGTTCGCGCGACGGCACGAAGGCGGCAGCGAGCTCGGCGATATCATTCAAGGCGGTGTCTTCACCGGCCTCGGCGGCACGATAGGCGTGGACCAGAAACGTCGCATCGCAAAAGCCGGAGCCGCCGCCAAGCATGGCATCCAGCCAGTCGGCCAGCGTCACGATGTCGGCGACGTCCCCCGCTTCGACCGCCCACTCGATGCCGCTGGAATAGGAGAACCCGCCGACGGGAAACGCCGGCGACAGCCACGTCATCAGCCGGTACAGCGCCGCCGCCTCGCTCCCGGCGAGATCACCGGCCTTGACCGGCTCATTTGTGGTCGTGAGCATGCTTGTGGCCGTGGTGATGGTCGGGATGATCGCAATGCTCGTCGTGGTGATGATCATGCCCATGGTCATGCGCGGCATGATGGTGGTCGTGGCCGTGATGATCATGGTGATCCTGGTGTCCGTGGTCGTCATGCGCGTGCGCATGTCCGGCCTCGGCATAGGCCCCGCCTTCGGGATCGAACGGCGCCTCGATCTCGACCACCCGCGCGCCAAGCCCCTTCACCATGGTTTCGATGACGTGGTCGCGGCGAATGCGCAAGGCTTTGGCCATCAGCTGCGTCGGCAGATGGCGGTTGCCGAGATGCCAGGCAACGCGGATGAGGTGGTGCGGGTCGCGGCCGCGGATCTCGAGCAGCGGCTCGGGTGCCGCGACCACTTCGACCAGTCGTCCGTCCTCCAGCACCAGCGCATCGCCGCCGCGCAGCGCAACTGCGTTCTCCAGGTCCAGCACGAAATTTAGCCCCCGCGTCCCCGTCATCGCCATCCGGCGGCGGTGCCGATCGTCGAAATCGAGCACGACCGTATCCGCCGGCGTTTCCGTGAAGCGGTGCTGTCCCTTAACCTGCGTCGCCCGGATCATGCGCTGTTACCTCGTCTCGACCTTCTCGGGCGTGATGACTTCGATCTTCGGCGGCGCCGTGAAGCATTTCACCGCGACACGGCCAAACGTCTTCATGTGCTCCTGGCCGCGATGCGGCACCAGCGCCTCGGCATTCTCCCACTGCTCGACGAACACCATCTTGGAGGGATCGGTGACGCTCTCATGCAGATCGTAGGCGATATTGCCGGGTTCTTTCCGCGTCTCCTTGATGCAGGCGGTGGCGGCTGCAATGAATTCGGCGCGGGTTTCGGGCTTGATGGTCAGGGTGGCAACGACATAGATCACGAGAAATCCTCCCGGCTTTTCTTCTGAAGGTTACGATACCGGGCGGGACATTAGACCAGCCGGGATCGAACGCAAAACCGGAAAAAGCCGCCCCCGGGACATGCAATCGGGACATGCGCCGGGGGACATGTGTTGAGGCGCTATTTCAGTACATGAAATATCGCTGCGCCATCGGCAGCACCTCGGCGGGCGCGCAGGTGAGCAGCTCGCCATCGGCGCGCACCTCGTAGGTCTCCGGATCGACCTCGATATTGGGCGTGGCGTCGTTGTGGATCATGCTCTTCTTCGAGATCTTGCTGCGGGTGTTCTGGACCGCATAGAGCTTCTTCTCGATGCCGAGTTTTCGCGCGAGGCCGCCGGTGATGGCTGCCTTTGAAGTAAACACCACCGAGGACGCCGTGCGCGCCTTGCCGAAGGCGCCGAACATCGGCTGGTAGTGTACCGGCTGCGGCGTCGGGATCGAGGCGTTCGGATCGCCCATGGGAGCTGCCACGATCGTGCCGCCCTTGACGATGCAGTCCGGCTTGACGCCGAAGAAGGCCGGCGACCACAGCACGAGATCGGCCATCTTACCCTTCTCGACCGAGCCGATCAGCTTCGACACGCCGTGCGCAATCGCGGGATTGATGGTGTATTTGGCGATGTAGCGCTTGACGCGAAAATTGTCGTTGTCCTTGCCCTTGTCCTGCGGCAGCGATCCGCGCTGCTTCTTCATCTTGTCGGCAGTCTGCCAGGTCCGGATGATGACCTCGCCGAGACGGCCCATGGCCTGGGAGTCCGAGGACATCATCGAGAGCGCGCCGAGATCGTGCAGGATGTCTTCTGCCGCGATGGTCTCCTTGCGGATGCGGCTTTCCGCGAACGCCAGATCCTCCGCGATCGAGGGATCAAGGTGGTGACACACCATCAGCATGTCGAGATGCTCGTCGATGGTGTTGCGGGTGAACGGCCGCGTCGGATTGGTCGAGGACGGCAGCACGTTCTTCAAGCCGGCGACCTTGATGATATCAGGGGCGTGACCACCGCCCGCGCCCTCGGTGTGGAAAGCGTGGATGGTGCGGCCCTTGAACGCCTTGATCGTGTCCTCGACGAAGCCGGATTCGTTCAGCGTGTCGGAATGCAGCATGACCTGGACGTCGTAATCGTCGGCCACCGACAGGCAATTGTCGATCGCGGCCGGCGTGGTGCCCCAATCCTCGTGCAGCTTCAGCGCGCAGGCACCGCCCTTGATCATCTCGACCAGCGCCGCGGGCCGCGACGCATTGCCCTTGCCGGAAATGCCGAGATTGACCGGGAAGGCATCGAACGACTGGATCATCCGCCCCATGTGCCAGGGGCCGGGCGTACATGTTGTGGCGAAGGTACCGTGCGAGGGACCGGTGCCGCCACCGAGCATCGAGGTGACGCCAGACATCAGCGCGTGCTCGATCTGCTGCGGGCAGATGAAATGGATGTGGCTGTCAAAGCCGCCGGCGGTGAGGATTTTCCCCTCACCTGCGATCACGTCGGTGCCGGGGCCGATGATGATGGTCACGCCCGGCTGGATGTCGGGATTGCCGGCCTTGCCGATGCCTGCGATCATGCCCTCCTTGATCGCGACGTCGGCCTTGACGATGCCCCAGTGGTCGACGATCAGCGCATTGGTGATGACGGTGTCGGCCGCGCCCTGCTTGTTGGTGACCTGCGACTGCCCCATGCCGTCACGGATCACCTTGCCGCCGCCGAACTTCACCTCCTCGCCGTAGGTGGTGAAATCCTTCTCGACCTCGATGATGAGATCAGTGTCGGCGAGCCGCACCTTGTCGCCGGTGGTCGGGCCGAACATGTCGGCATAGACGGAACGCTTTATCTTGACGGACATCACAAGCCCCGTTTGTATTTGAATATTGGGTTGGTGCTCACAGCGAGGCCCTCGCTGTGAGCACGATGTTATCGAATTCCGTGTCGAGCCAGGCGCTGCCGCAGCGGCAACCGGCGACGACCTGCTCGGCCCAGCCTGTATAGTCGGCGAGGTCGTCACGCTCCTCGGCGGTCTGATCGGAATGGATGCGTGCGCCAATGTTGCTGATCTTGTCGGCGATCTTGATCAGCCTGGCGCCGGGCGACTTGCTGGGTGCGTCGATCACCTGCCGGCGCCGGCGCTCCGGCTTCGGCAGGTTCATATCGTCCGTGCATTCGGCGACGAGAGAAGCGACACGCTCGGAGAATTTCTCTGCGATTTCCTCGCGCGTGGTGTCGGTGTCCTCGATCGCATCGTGCAGCCAGCCGGCCGCGACCAGCTCGGCATCGGCCCCATCGGTCGCGTTCGCAAGCAGGTTCGCGACCTCGGCGAGATGGTTGATGTAGGGATCATGTTTGCGCCCCTTGCGCGCCATGCCGTTGTGGCGGTGCGCGGCGAGTTCGGCGGCTTCGGAGATGAGGCGGATTGGCGACAGCATGGCAAAGACCTCCATTTCCGCCTCAACCGCGCCGCGCCGCGCTCGTTCCTGTGCTCACAGCTTTCCCATGACGTCGCCGCGGAAACCGTAGATGGTTTTCTTGCCGGCAAGCGCGACGAGCTGGACGTTGCGGGTCTGGCCGGGTTCGAAGCGGACGGCGGTGCCGGCGGCGATGTCGAGGCGCATGCCGCGGGACTTCTTGCGGTCGAACTTCAGCGCAGGGTTGGTCTCGAAGAAATGGTAGTGCGAGCCGACCTGGATCGGGCGGTCGCCGGTGTTGGCCACCGTCAGCGTCACGGTCTTGCGGCCGGCATTGAGCTCGATCTCGCCGTCCTGGATGAAGAGTTCGCCGGGGATCATCATGCGCTCCTATCGGATCGGTTCGTGAACGGTGACGAGCTTGGTGCCATCAGGGAACGTCGCCTCGACCTGGATGTCGTGGATCATCTCGGGAATGCCCGGCATCACCTGGTCGCGGGCCAGCACCTGCGCGCCGGATTGCATCAGCTCGGCGACGGTACGGCCGTCGCGAGCGCCCTCGAGGATGAAATCGGAGATGATCGCGATCGCTTCGGGATGATTGAGCTTGACGCCGCGGTCGAGCCTGCGGCGCGCCACGATCGCCGCCATCGAGATCAGAAGCTTGTCCTTTTCGCGGGGAGACAGGTTCATGCGAAATCTCTTCCGTTCAGCTCTTCAATTCAGCCAGCCGTCAATTCAGCCAGAGTCGCGGCTGCGCCATGCCGGTGCGCGCCAGCACGGCCATCATGTCGGTGCGCAAGTGCGCCGCATCTTGGGCACAGAACCGCGCCATTGCAAACCCATTCCAGGCCGAGATTCCGACCTCGCCGGCAAACGAGTCCGATGCCTCACGAATGCGCTCGACCAGGGCCTCGTCGCCGGGCACGATCAGGGCCGTACCGATCGCGGCACCCGCCTTGGCGACCGCCGATCGCGCGAGCTTTGCGCCGATATTGCCGTCGAGTCTGATGGTCTCGGCAAAGACCAGCCTGCTGCCACGGCGCAACCGCCAGCGGTCGACGAATTCGCCCTGCTCCATCCGTTCGCCCATGGCGGTGCGGCCGAATACGACAATTTCACAAAGCAGGAGCGAGGCGGCATCATCGAGTTCGATGTCGAAGCGGCGGTGGACCCGGGCGCGATCGAACAGGATCGTCTCCTGGGGCAGCCAGCCGAGATGCGCGCCTGCGGCAACCTTCAAGGCGATATTGAGCTGCGCCGCCGCGCCCGGCGCCCGATAAACCTTTTCGGCGGCCGCCGTTGTCAGCGTCAAACGGGCAGCCTCGGCGGCCGAGATCTCGATGTCGAAGCGATCGCCGCCGGCAACGCCGCCGGCGGTGTTGACGAACACGCCGGAGAGCCCTTCACCTTCCGGCGAAGGAAAGCGCACGCGGAGGGAGCCGGACTCATGCAAAACGCCGCGCCGCGTCACGCCGTCGCGGGCGTGCACGTCGAAGCGCACCGCGCCGCGGGCACGATTGGCTTCGAACACCGAAGATGTCGCCAAAGAGGCGTCGCTGCGCATCCGTCTCCCCCAGCCGGCCGCGGCAGGCTTTTTTGGCTTACAATTCCCCCGCTTACAGCGCCATCTGGCGGCTGATCTCGCTGGCGTCGAGAGTGGAGCGGTCGCAGGTGAACTTCACGGCGCCGCGATCCATCACCGCGAAACTGTCGCCAAGCTCGCAGGCAAAGTCGAGATATTGTTCGACCAGCACGATGGCGATGTTGCCGAGGTTGCGCAAGTAGGAGATGGCCCGGCCGATGTCCTTGATGATCGAGGGCTGGATGCCTTCCGTCGGCTCGTCGAGCAGCAGCAGTTTCGGCCGCATCACCAGCGCACGCCCGATCGCCAGCTGTTGCTGCTGGCCGCCGGAGAGATCGCCGCCGCGCCGGCCGAGCATGGACTCCAGCACCGGAAACAACGAGAACACGTCGTCCGGGATGTGCTTGTCCTCGCGCTTGAGCGGGCCGAAGCCGGTCTTGAGGTTTTCCTCGACCGTCAGAAGCGGAAAGATCTCACGGCCCTGAGGCACGAAGCCGATGCCCTTGCGCGCCCGCTCATAGGGCTTGAGGGCCGTGATGTCGTTGCCGTCGAACACGATCGCGCCCGAGGAGATCGGATATTGCCCGACCATGGCGCGCAACAGCGAGGTCTTGCCGACGCCGTTGCGGCCGAGCACGCACGTCACCTTGCCGGGTTCGGCCGCGATCGACACACCACGCAGCGCCTGCGCCGCACCGTAGAACAGGTTGATGTCCTTGACCTCAAGCATCGCTCAGCGTCCCAGATAGACTTCGATGACCCGCTCGTTCGACGAGACCTGGTCGATGGTTCCTTCGGCGAGTACCGTACCTTCATGCAGGCAGGTGACCTTGACCCCGAGCTCGCGCACGAACGTCATGTCGTGCTCGACCACCATCACCGTGTGGGTCTTGTTGATCTCCTTGAGCAACTCGGCGGTGAGATGCGTCTCGACGTCGGTCATCCCAGCGACGGGCTCGTCGACGAGGAGCAGCTTAGGGTCCTGCGCCAGCAGCATGCCGATCTCGAGCCATTGCTTCTGACCGTGGCTGAGGTTGCCGGCGAGGCGGTTGCGGGCGTCGGTGAGACGGATCGTCTCCAGCACCTTGTCGATACGCTCCGACTCCGCCCTGCTGCCGCGCCAGAACAGCGTGCCTTTGACGCTGTGATCGACATTGAGCGCCAGCAGGAGATTGTCCTGCACGGTCTGGCTTTCGAACACCGTTGGCTTCTGGAACTTGCGGCCGATGCCGAGCTCGGCGATGCGGGTCTCGTCCAGCCGCGTCAGATCGGTGACGCCGTCGAACAGCACGGTACCCTCGTCAGGCTTGGTCTTGCCGGTGATGATGTCCATCATGGTGGTCTTGCCGGCGCCGTTCGGACCGATGATGGCGCGCATCTCGCCGGGCGCGAGCGTCAGCGACAGGTTGTTGATGGCGTGGAAGCCGTCGAACGAGACGTGCACGCCGTCGAGATAGAGCATCGCGGAGGTCGCGCGGGTATCCATGACGTTCATGACCGCTTCTCCGCCATCTTCGGTTCGGTGACGCCGTCCTCGGCCGCAGCACTTGCGGTGGCCGCAGCCGGGCGCCTCTCTTTCGACGCTTCCCGCCAAGCATTGAAGGTGCCGACGATGCCCTTCGGCAGCAGCAGCGTCACCAGGATGAACAGCGCACCCAGCATGAACAGCCAGTAGGGTGCCAGCACGCCGGAGGTGAAGAAGGTCTTGGCATAGTTGACAACGATGGCGCCGAGCGCGGCGCCGACCAGCGTGCCGCGGCCGCCGACCGCGACCCAGATCACCGCCTCGATCGAATTGCCCGGTGCGAATTCGCTTGGGTTGATGATGCCGACCTGCGGCACATAAAGCGCACCGGCGACGCCGGCCATGCAGGCCGACAGCGTGAACACGAACAGCTTGTAGGATTCGACCCGGTAGCCAAGGAAGCGGCTGCGCGATTCCGCATCGCGGATCGCAATCAGGACCTTACCGAGCTTGGAGGACACGACCGCGCGGCAGATCAGGAAGCTGACGATCAGGCCGAGGCAGCTCAGCATGAACAGGGCGCCGCGGGTGCCTTCGGCCTGCACGTTGAAGCCGAGAATATCCTTGAAGTCGGTCATGCCGTTGTTGCCGCCGAAGCCGAAATCGTTGCGGAAGAAGGCGAGCAGCAGCGCATAGGTCATGGCCTGCGTGATGATCGACAGATACACGCCGGTGACGCGGGAGCGGAAGGCGAGCCAGCCGAAGCAGAAGGCGAGCAGGCCCGGCACGAACAGCACCATCAGCGCCGCGAACCAGAACATGTCGAAGCCGTGCCAGTACCACGGCAGTTTCGAATAATTCAGGAACACCATGAAATCAGGCAGGATCGGATTGCCGTAGACGCCGCGGGTGCCGATCTGCCGCATCAGGTACATGCCCATGGCGTAGCCGCCGAGCGCGAAGAAGGCGCCGTGGCCGAGCGAGAGGATGCCGCAATAGCCCCAGATCAGATCGATCGACAGCGCGAGGATAGCGTAGCAGACATATTTGCCCCAGAGCGCGACCAGATAGGTCGGCACCTGCAGGAACGAGCCCGCCGGCAGCAGCAGGTTGGAGAGCGGGATGAGGATGCCGCAGGCGGCGACGACGGCGAGAAAGATCGCCGCGCCACGGTCCAGTGATCGCGTCAGCATGTGAGAGGTCATGCTTCCACCGCACGGCCCTTGAGCGCGAACAGGCCGCGCGGCCGCTTTTGAATGAACAGGATGATCAGAACCAGGATCGCGATCTTGCCAAGCACGGCGCCCGCAACCGGCTCCAGGAACTTGTTGGCAATGCCGAGCGTGAAGGCGCCGACCAGCGTGCCCCAGAGATTGCCGACCCCGCCGAACACCACGACCATAAAGCTGTCGATGATGTAGCTCTGGCCAAGGTTGGGGCTGACATTGTCGATCTGCGACAGCGCTACGCCGGCGATGCCGGCGATGCCAGAGCCGAGCCCGAAGGTCAGCGCGTCGACACGCGAGGTGGCGATGCCCATCGAAGCCGCCATGCGGCGGTTCTGCGTCACCGCGCGCATCTCGAGGCCAAGTGCGGTGTAACGCAGCATCGCGAGCAGGATCATGAACACGGCCAGCGTGAAGACGAGGATCCAGAGCCGGTTATAGGTGATGGTGATCTGGCCGAGATCGAACGCGCCGCTCATCCAGGAGGGGTTGCCGACCTCGCGGTTGGTCGGGCCGAACATGGTGCGCACTGCCTGCTGCAGAACCAGCGACAGGCCCCAGGTCGCAAGCAACGTTTCCAGCGGCCGGCCATAGAGGAAGCGGATGATGCTGCGCTCGATCACCACGCCGATGGCGCCGGCAACGAGAAAGGCGAGCGGCACGGCGATCAGCAGCGAATAGTCAAACAGCGCCGGATAGCGGGTGCGGATCACCTCCTGCACCACGAAAGTGGTGTAGGCCCCGATCATCACCATCTCGCCATGGGCCATGTTGATGACGCCCATCACGCCGAAGGTGATGGCGAGCCCGATCGCGGCGAGCAGCAGCACCGAACCGAGCGACAGCCCGTACCAGGCATTCTGCACCGTGGACCAGACCGCGAGCGAGCTCTGGATCGAGCCGATGGCGCTCGCCGCAGCCTTCGCGACGGAGGCCGGCTGGTCGGTGCCGATGTCGGACAGCAGCGCCAGCGCTTCCTGATCACCGCGCGCCTTGATAGTGGCGACGGCCTCGAGCTTCTGCACTTCGGTGGCGTCGGACTTGAACAGCAGGATCGCCGCGCGTGCTTCACTGAGCGCGGTCTTGACCGATCTGTTGGTTTCCTTGGCGAGCGCGCCTTCGACAGGCTCGAGCGCCGTCTCCTCATGCGATTTGTAGACGGATTGCGCGGCCTGGAGTCGCGCGCCGAGATCGGGCGACTGCAGCGTCAGGCTGCCGAGCGCAGCATCGACGCTGCGGCGCAGGCGGTTGTTGAGGCGGACGGCGCTTGCGCTATCGGGCACGCTAGCCACGGGCTCGCCGGTCGCGGCGTCAATCGACTTGCCGTCGGTGCCGGTGACGTAAACCTTCTTGCTGTCCGGGTCAGCCATGAGACGGCCGTCCTGGAGCGCGCTGATGATGGGAAAGGCAAGCTTGTTGCCGCTGCTTGCGACCACACCGATCGCTTCGTCCGTATCGGAATAATCGTCGTTGGCGAATTTTGCGACCGCATCCTCGAACGGACCGGCAAAGGCCGGCAGTGCGAACGCGATCAGGAATAGCGAGAGGAGAAAGGTGCAGAGACGAGCGGATAAATTGGTTGGCACTGTGGATCACCCCGGCAGAAGTGGGGAGAAGGCGGCGGAATGGCCGTCTTCTCCCATTGTGCAGTCGAATGTCAGATCCGGATCAGGAGCCGGAACCGAGGCACTTGTTGGTCTTGGTGTTGAAGTTGCCGCACTTCTTGCCGACCCAGTCGCCGATCAGGTCCTTGGAGCCGTCGAGCTCCTTCGACCAGGCGTCGCCCGCGACGAGACCCGGGGTCTTCCAGACCACGTCGAACTGGCCGTTGCCCTTGATCTCGCCGATGAACACCGGCTTGGTGATGTGGTGGTTCGGCAGCATCTTCGAGGTGCCACCGGTCAGGTTCGCCGCCTCGATGCCTGGAAGCGCATCGATCACCTTGTCCGGATCGGTCGACTTCACCTTCTCGACCGCCTTGATCCACATGTTGAAGCCGATCACGTGGGCTTCCATCGGATCGTTGGTCGTGCGCTTCGGGTTCTTGGTGTAAGCCTGCCAGTCCTTGATGAACTTCTCGTTCGCCGGAGTCTTGATCGACTCGAAGTAGTTCCAGGCGGCGAGATGGCCGACCAGCGGCTTGGTATCGATGCCGGCGAGCTCTTCCTCACCCACCGAGAACGCGACCACCGGGATGTCCTTCGCCTTGACGCCCTGGTTGCCGAGCTCCTTGTAGAAGGGGACGTTGGCGTCGCCGTTGATGGTCGAGACCACCGCCGTCTTCTTGCCGGCCGAACCGAACTTCTTGATGTCGGCCACGATCGTCTGCCAGTCGGAGTGACCGAACGGCGTGTAGTTGATCATGATGTCTTCCTGGGCGACACCCTTGGACTTCAGGTAGGCTTCCAGGATCTTGTTGGTGGTGCGCGGATAGACGTAGTCGGTGCCCGCGAGCACCCAGCGCTTCACCTTCTCGTCCTTCATCAGATAGTCGACGGCCGGGATCGCCTGCTGGTTCGGCGCCGCACCGGTGTAGAACACGTTACGCTCGGACTCTTCGCCCTCGTACTGCACGGGGTAGAACAGGATGTTGTTGAGCTCCTTGAACACCGGCAGCACCGACTTGCGCGACACCGAGGTCCAGCAGCCGAACACGACCGAGACCTTATCCTTGGTGATCAGCTCGCGCGCCTTTTCGGCGAACAGCGGCCAATTCGAGGCGGGGTCGACGACGACGGCCTCGAGCTTCTTGCCGAGCACGCCGCCCTTCTTGTTCTGCTCGTCGATCAGGAAAAGGATGGTGTCCTTCAGCGTGGTTTCGCTGATGGCCATGGTGCCGGAGAGGGAGTGCAGGACGCCGACCTTGATGGTGTCGTCCGCGGCCTTGGCACCGGAAATGGACGCCAGACCGAGCATCAGTCCGGCGGTCGCGGCGAGAACGCCGCGGCGGCTAAATGACGCCGCTATATCGTGAATGGGTTTGGTAGGCATGGATGTATCATCTCCCTGACGCAGACGTGAAAACGCTGCGAAACGGCCCCACGGCCGCCTGCGATTAACGGAATCGCAAGAACCATGCCATGGGGTGGGCACTTGCCAAGTGTTTGGTCAGTCTAGACAATTTCGTCGCAATCAAACTTTCGCCGTAGTGCGTCTGCCTAAAGTTTTGGCGACATAAATGTATGCTTATGCGGCAGTCAGTTTATTTTTTAAGCAAAATTCCGCAGATGGCTAAAATTCAGGCATAACTATTTTTGCACTGCAATCGACGTCAGGTGAACGTCTGCCTTGAAACCGCCCCGTCGATGTTCCATATGAGGTGGAGATCGCTTGCGAATCGAGCGGTCGTTGCGAGCCGCGTGTTCTTAAGCCCTCTACGGGCGTCTGGCTTGCCCCATATCTCCCAAGCCATCCGACACCCCAAACACGCAGGTGTCTTCTCGACACCCCTTTGCGCGTGCCCCGCTGATTAGGCCGGGCGCCCGCTTTTGACATGAAAAGAGCCCCTCTTTTGACTTCCTTTCAGGACTTCGGCCTCGCCGAACCCATCGCACGTGCGCTCGCCGAAGAGAATTACGTCACCCCCACCCCCATCCAGGCCCAGACCATCCCCACGGCGCTGACCGGCCGCGACGTCGTCGGCATCGCCCAGACCGGCACCGGCAAGACCGCCGCTTTTGCGCTGCCGATCCTGCACCGCCTGCTCGAGAACCGCATCAAGCCGCAGCCCAAGACGGCGCGCGTGCTTGTGCTGTCGCCCACCCGCGAGCTTTCGGGACAGATCCTCGACAGCTTCAACGCCTATGGCCGCCACATCCGCCTGTCCTCGACGCTCGCCATCGGCGGCGTGCCGATGGGCCGTCAGGTCCGCTCCTTGATGCAGGGCGTCGAGGTTCTGGTCGCCACCCCCGGCCGCCTGCTCGACCTCGTGCAGAGCAACGGGCTGAAGCTTGGCAGCGTCGAATTCCTCGTGCTCGACGAGGCCGACCGCATGCTCGACATGGGCTTCATCAACGACATCCGCAAGATCGTCGCGAAGCTGCCGATCAAGCGGCAGACGCTGTTCTTCTCGGCCACCATGCCGAAGGACATCGCCGAGCTCGCCGACGCGATGCTGCGGGACCCCGCCCGCGTTGCCGTCACCCCGGTGTCTTCGACGGCGGAGCGGATCAACCAGCGCATCATCCAGGTCGACTTTTCGGCCAAGCCCGCCGTCCTGACCAAGCTCCTGAAGAATGAGCCGGTCAACCGCGCGCTGGTTTTCACCCGTACCAAGCACGGCGCCGACAAGGTTGTGAAGACGCTCGAGAGGGCCGGCATTGCCGCCAGCGCCATCCACGGCAACAAGTCGCAGAACCATCGCGAGCGGACGCTGGCGCAGTTCCGCTCGGGCGAAATCCGCACCCTGGTCGCCACCGACATTGCCGCCCGCGGCATCGATGTCGACGGCATCACTCACGTCATCAATTTCGACATCCCGAATGTACCGGAGACCTATGTCCACCGCATCGGCCGCACCGCGCGCGCGGGCGCCGAGGGCACCGCGATCTCGCTGGTCGCCGGCGGCGAGGAGCTCGGCTATCTCCGCGACATCGAGCGGCTGATCAAGGTGGCGCTGCCGCGGGAAGATAACCGCACGGACGCCGGCCGCAACGATGCAGGCCCGCCTCCGTCACAGCAACGGCAGGGCCGGCCGGGCCGCCCGGGCCAGCGCCCGCAAGGCGCAAGGCAAGGTGACGGACGCCGCGCTGATGAGAGGCGTACTGAAGGACGGCATAACGCCGGCAAGCAGGGCGACGGAAGGCCCGGCGAAGGTCGGCATGGTGATAGCAGGCATGTTGACGGACGGCCTGGTGGCGGCCAGAAGGTCTCGAAGGGTGCTCGCCGTCGCCCGGCCGGTGGCAAGCCGCATTCTTCGTCAAACGACCGACCGGAGCAGCGTTCTTCGCATAGCGCCGGCAAGCCTGATGGGATACAAGGCGTGGCCTTTTTGCGCCGCGACAGTCGGCCGATGGGCCAACCGACCCGCAAACCCTATTCGCACTAGCCGTCCACGACCTGGAGAAATTCATGGCTAAGGAAGAGCTGATCCAGTTCGAAGGACTGGTCACCGAAATCCTCCCCGACGCGCGCTATCGCGTGCAGCTCGACGCCGGGCACGAGATCGTTGCCTACACCGCCGGCAAGATGAAGAAGAACCGCATCAAGACGCTGGCGGGAGACCGCGTGACGGTGGAGATGTCGCCCTATGACCTCGAAAAGGGCCGGCTGATTTTCCGTCACAAGGACGAACGTCCCAGTGGGGCGGGTGGACCTCCGCGTCCCGGACAGCGCGGCGGCCAGTTCCGCCGCCGCTGATCCGCTTCAGGCACGCCAGTGCGGAAGTAAAATTCTGACCTGTATGCTGATCCGCCGCTCACATTGCGGCGGATCAAAAAATCGTGCGCGTCAGGATTGTTTTAGCGCCTTATTTCCAATAAAATCCGTTAATCGATTTTCGGCCGGACGACATTGGCATCCACCGGTACAGCCGGTTCAGACACGCTGACGACCCTTCCAGAAATTCGATCTAACCTGCCTGCGCAAGCGGGCTCTTACATTGTGTATCTGAGAAGGAACTACCCCGTGAGCATGGGAACCGTGAAGTGGTTTAACGCAACCAAGGGCTTCGGCTTCATTCAGCCCGACGAAGGCGGACAGGACGTGTTTGTCCACATCAGCGCCGTCGAGCGCGCCGGCCTCGGCTCGTTGCGCGAAGGCCAGAAGATCTCCTACGAGATCGTCGCCGATCGCCGGTCCGGCAAGTCGGCTGCCGACAACCTCCGCGACGCAGGCTGATCTCCAGCGCAAGCGCACCGAATAGCGAAAAAGGCCGTGCGGGATGCACGGCCTTTTTTATGCGCTATCGACGAGCTCGCCGGCCATCCGGCTCAGCACGACGTCGGAACGCCACCATAGGCAACGCAGGTGACTTGCGGCGGCCGCGTATACGAGACATCGCTCAGCGTGACGCCCGACTTCAGGACGTATTTGACGGGAGCCGTGTAGATGTAGCTCACCTGGCTGAAGATGAGGTAGGTCGACGGAATCAGGAGCGTCGACGGAATCATCGATGTGACCGTGGTATTGGCCGCCAGTGTCGGCGGCGGAGCTGTCAGACTGGCCTGCGCCGCACCGGTCGCAATGACGGCGGACTTGCTCCATTGAATCTTGGCGATGCTGTTTGCGTCGATATAGACCTGAGCAATCGTGCCGTTCACGAGCGTGTTGTCGTACGGCGTGATGATCGACATGCTCGCCGTGAACGTGTTCTGGAGATGGGGTTGTATCCGGTCGTGGTGGGATCGAAGTTGCAGGCAGTGTAGTTGCCGAGCGTGACCAACGAGAAGTCCGAATAACTCTGGACGTCGACCCTGAGACTGTTGCAGTCGAACAACGCCGGAATCTGCTTACAGACGTAGCTCTTGAATGTAGCCTGGGTGCACGGTGTGCTCACACTATTGACCGCACAGCTCGCCACCGAGCCGGACTGCGCCTGGCCCGTGAGGACCACGCGGGCGGAGTCCTGCGTGATGGTCTCGAGCACCTGGCTCGCGAAGAACATCAGCGCCGTCTCGATGATCGCGAACAACAGTGCGAAGAACATCGGCGCGACCAGCGCGAACTCGACCGCGGCGAAGCCGCAGCGATTGCCGCGAAACCGGCGCAGCGCAGTCCGGAGCGTGAACCTCGAAGGTGCAGGCGATGGCATCGCGTGAAATTCGGCAGCGATCTCTGCCCCGGGACCGCCCGTCGGCCCCTCGGCTGATCTCGCTAGTTGGTCTTGGCAGCCGCGGCGCCGTTGCCGCTGGCACTGCTGCTCAGCGTCCCGGCCTGATTCATCGTGGTGCTGAAGTAATTGTCGCTGTCGCCAAGCGTGACGCGGCGCTGGCAGATCGGCAGGCAGCTATAGGACTCCCGCTCGATCCCTCGATAGACAGTCACGAGCCGGTCGCTCGGGCCTTCGACCTGGATCTGCCGATCGACCAGAATCTCGCCGCCGCGGTCGAGCGCGATAAAGTTGGTGGCGCCGTAACCCTTGCCGGTCACGACGATCATCCCGCCGGGCTGCAGCGTCACGTCGGCGATCAGGGGATTCCCGACCACGATCGTTGCCACCCTGCCGGGCAGCCGCACGAGCTTGGCCTGGTCGACATTGACCGCGATGGTATCGGCGGTGGGCTCGGCAAGGCCAACGGCCGGCGAAGCCAGCACGGCAGCCGCAGCCAGAAGACAGATGCGCGCATGACGGCGCAGGAACTCTTTACGCATACTCTTACCCCGGGACGTCACAAACCGGCAGAATCGATCAAAAAGCGGAGCCGGCGCCCGACCCGGTTAACCTGCCTGTAATTCGTGAACGTTCCGCAAACTCGGCAGGTATTGTTTGAATGGACTGGCGTTTCTGTCGCCCCGGCGCCGGACGCAATCCTATTGGCGGAACGGATAAGCAAGCTGGCCGCCGATTTCCTTCGGCATCGTTGCTTCATCCTTGCCGTAATCCTGCGGCAGCTCGCCCTTCGGCATGCGGAAGGTCCCGAACAGCACGTCCCAGATCGGGAAGGTGCCCGCAAAATTGGTGTCGCCGCCCTCCTCGAGCGAGGTGTGGTGCCAGCGGTGGAATACCGGCGTCGCCAGCACATATCTGAATGGGCCGAAGCTCCAGTTCAAATTGGCGTGCACGAAGGCCGAATGGAAGGTCGTGAACGGGCCGACCCAGATCATCACGTTCGGCGAAATGCCGGCCATCAGCAGCACGACGTCGACGCCGATGGTGCCGAGCATCAGATTGACCGGATGGAAGCGGGCCGCCGAGATCCAGCTGATCTCCTCGGAGGAGTGATGGATCGCATGATATTTCCAGAACCCGCCGCCGTGAAACAGCCGGTGCAGCCAGTACAGCATGAAGTCGGCCAGGACCAGGAACAGCACGCCCTGCACCCAGAGCGGCAGCTGCGACAGCGGGCCGTGGCCGTTGTCGTAGAACGCGATCAGCTCGTCGGCGTCGTGGATGTTGAAGACGACGCCGGCGGTGACGATCAGGAGTCCGATCCGCATGGTGCGGGCGAACACCGGAACGAAGAACCAGTAGCAGATGTCCGTCACGATCTCGCGCTTGCGCCACCACGACGGACCCGCATTGCAGGCCCAGAAATATTCAAGCACGGTGAAAACCACCGCGAGCATGAGAGTGACCGGGATCACCTTCTCGATGGTCTCGCCGAGCATCAGGGCGACTTGCATGGGTAGGCTCGACATCATCGCTTCTGCTCCAGTCCGCTGACCTCTCTTAGGCCTACTCCGCGAAATTTAAGGGAGAATGAAGTTGATGGCGCGTTCGGAACCGGAACGAATTGCAACCGCCGCCTTAAGGCGAAATTCACTCTGGCCAAAAGCACCGCGTGAGGCACGGGTTTGACCGATCGAATTAACTCTACCGAAAGAGCTCGGCTCACATTCTCGTCGCGTCAAGACAGCGCCGATCGAGGCGACCTCACCAGATGGAGTTTAGTTCATGAAGAACCTGATTGCGCGTTTCGCGAAGGATGAATCCGGCGCCACCGCCATCGAATACGGTCTGATCGCCGCCGGCATCGCGCTGGCCATCATCACCGTCGTCAACAACCTCGGCACCACGCTGAACGCCAAGTTCGGCTCGATCAGCTCCTCGCTGAAGTAAGCCGACCGGCAGACGATGGCAAAAGCCCCGGACCTCCGGGGCCTTTGTTTTTCGGACAGTGCGAGTTCCAGTGGCGTTGCGTAAGCACAGAACCGATGCCGCGGTTGCGGCGAACGAGGCGGACACGGCGCGAGGCGACGCCTCGGCCTATTGGGTCTGCCTTGCGCTGCTGCTCGCCATGGTCACGCTCGCGATGCGCATCGCCAGCATGTGGTGAGCCTTTTGGCGCCGGATGACCGGCCCCGAAGCTGCTGCGATCGTTGTCGGTTTGTTTAGCACTGCCCCCTAGCATGCGCCGACGCCCCGATCCGGGCGACGGACCCAGGCCTCAAGACGCAGCCCATGATCCTCGACCTCGCGCGCCTTATGCTCTTCCCGGCCTTGATGGCGTTCGCAGCCGCCAGCGATCTCTTCACCATGACAATCTCGAACCGCGTCTCGCTGGCGCTGGTGGCAGGCTTCTTCGTGCTCGCCTTTGCCGGTGGCATGGCACCTTACGAGATGCTGAGCCATATCGGCGCCGGCGCGCTGCTCCTCGTCGCGGCGTTCACTTGCTTTGCGATGGGCTGGATGGGCGGCGGCGACGCCAAGGTCGCAGCTACCGTGGCGCTCTGGTTCGGCTTCGCCCAATTGATGGACTTCCTGCTCTACGCCTCGCTGTTCGGCGGCGCGCTGACCCTGCTCCTGCTCCAGCTCCGGCAATGGCCGTTGCCTTACGGGCTTGCCGGCCAGGCCTGGCTGGCGCGGCTCCACGACAAGCAGACCGGCATTCCCTACGGCATCGCGCTCGCACTTGGCGCACTGATGGTCTACCCCGAGACCGAATGGGTGAAAGCGATCGACCTCGCTCACCTCGCACTGCGCTGAACGCCCAGGATACACCCGGCGTTAAGGCGATTTAGATACGCCTCATTAACCATGCTTTGACGAATAGCTGGTCAACTGCCGATTACGGCGGCGGCAGCGTCGCGGCGTACTGTGGAAAGTGAAGCGTATGAATAGGGCACGCATAGTCGTCCTGACGGTCGCCATCTGCGCCGGCGGCATCGCCGCGTATCTGGCGAGCGGCTCGGACTCTGCGCCGCCTCCAGCGGCTCCGGTCGCGCAGCTTCCCACCACCGACGTCCTGGTCGCCAAGAACGACATCGGCCTCGGGCAGACCGTAAAGCCGGACGACGTGCAGTGGCAGACCTGGCCGACCGCGACAGCCAGCGCCGCCTTCATCCGCCGCAGCGAGCGCCCCGACGGCGCGACCCAGGTCACCGGCTCGATTGCGCGCGCCCCCTTCATCCAGGGTGAGCCGATCCGCGACCAGAAGCTGGTCAAGGCCGATGGGTCCGGCTTCATGGCTGCGATCCTGCCGAGCGGCATGCGCGCCATCTCCACCGAAATCTCGCCGGAGACCGGCGCGGGCGGCTTCATCCTGCCGAACGATCGCGTCGATGTGCTGCTGACGCGCCGCCTCAAGAACCCGGACCAGAGCTCCGGCGCCCAGGATGTCGTCACGTCCGAGGTCATTCTGGTCAATGTCCGCGTGCTCGCCATCGACCAGGCGCCGAAGGAGAAGGACGGCCAGAACGCGGTGGTCGGCAAGACCGTGACGCTGGAACTCAATTCCGCACAAACCCAGCAGCTTTCCTCGTCCCGCCAGGCTGGAACGCTGTCGCTGGCGCTGCGCAGCATTGCCGACGTCAAGATGAGCGAGATCACGCTCGATGAATCCGCGCAGAAGCGCGATGGCGTTTCGATCATCCGCTACGGCATTCCAAGCCAGGCGGCGAAGGCACGATGAGGACAGTCGATATGAGATGCAGGGCAGATCTGGCGACGATGCGGACCTCGATGGTTCGCGCCCTGTCGTTCTCGGCCGCTCTCGCGCTGACGCTCAACCCCGCGTTGACGCCCGTGATCGCCGCAGATTACCGTCCCGTGGCGCCGGTTGCAGCCGACGGCCAGATGAATGCGCGCTTCCTCTCGCTCGGCATCGGCAAGTCGATCGTGATCGACCTGCCGCGAGACATCAAGGATGTGCTGGTTGCCGATCCCAAGATCGCCAACGCGGTGGTCCGCTCGTCCCAGCGCGCCTACATCATCGGCGCCTCGGTCGGCCAGACCAACATCGTGTTCTTCGATTCCGCCGGCCAGCAGATCGCCGCCTATGACATCGCGGTCAAGCGCGACCTCAACGGCGTGCGTGCGGCGCTGAAGCAGATCCTGCCCAATTCCGACATCCAGATCGACGGTCTCGGCGACGGCGTCGTCCTGACCGGGACTGCGGCCAACCCACTCGAAGCGCAGCAGGCCAACGATCTCGCCGCACGCCTTGCCGGCGGCCCCGAGAAGGTGGTGAATTCGATCGTGGTCCGCGGCCGCGACCAGGTGATGCTGAAGGTGACCGTCGCGGAAGTCGCCCGCACCGTCATCAAGCAGCTCGGCATCGACCTCACGGCGAACCTGAACTACGGCACCTCGGTGGTGAGCTTCAGCAACTCCAACCCGTTCACGGCGCTTGGCAAGAATCTCGTAGACGGCAACGCTCTGACCACCAAGTTCGGCGCGACACCGTCGGTGCAGGCAACCCTGCGCGCGATGGAAACCGCAGGCGTGATCCGGACGCTGGCCGAGCCGAACCTGACCGCTATCTCGGGTGAATCGGCGACCTTCATCGCCGGCGGCGAATTCCCGGTGCCGGCTGGTTATGCCTGCGACCCCACCACGCATGTCTGCACCACCCAGATCAGCTTCAAGAAGTTCGGCATCTCGCTCAACTTCACCCCCATTGTGCTGACCGAGGGCAAGATCAGCCTGCACGTGATGACCGAGGTCTCGGAACTGTCGAATGAAAATGCGATCACGCTGTCGCAGGCCGTGACCTCGACTTCGGTCAACTCGCTGACGGTGCCGTCGATCAAGACCCGCCGTGCCGAGACCTCGTTGGAAATTCCCTCCGGCGGCGCGATGGCGATGGCCGGCCTGATCCAGCAGCAGACCAAGCAGGCGATCAGCGGATTGCCGGGGCTGATGCAGCTCCCGATCCTCGGCACCCTGTTCCGCAGCCGCGACTTCGTCAACAACACGACCGAGCTGGTCGTGATCGTGACGCCCTATGTCGTCCGCGCGGCGGCGCCAAAGGACCTGTCGCGGCCGGATGACGGCTTCGCGGCGCCCGCGGATCCGCAGGCTGAACTGATCGGCAACATCAATCGCATCTATGGCGTGCCGGGCCGGACCGAGCCGGCAAAGAACTACCGCGGCACCTACGGCTTCATCACGGACTGATGGCGGAACGGGGACATAGTATGATCACAAAACGACCCCAGACCCGCTACCGCGCCGCCGGCCTCGGTGGCGTGCTTGTCGGTATCGCGCTCGCGCTCGGCGGCTGCCAGCACGACGAGGTCGCCACCGCTTCCATTCCCGACGATTACAAGCAGCGTCATCCGATCGCGATCGAGGAACAGAACCGTTCGATCGTCGTGTTCGTCGGTCACGCCCGCGGCGGCCTGACCGCAGCCCAGCGCGCCGACGTGATGGGCCTGGCCTCGACCTGGATGCACGAGGGCACCGGCGCCATCCACATCGATGTGCCGTCCGGAACGCCGAATGCGCGCCCGGTGGCGGAATCGATGCGCGAGATTCAGGCGATGCTGGCAGCGGCGGGCGTTCCCCCGCGCGGCATCATCGCCCGTCCCTACCAGCCGGAAGACAAGCGCTTCCTGCCGCCCATCCGGCTGACCTATTCCAAGATCGCCGCGGTCGCGGGCCCCTGCGGCCTGTGGCCGGAGGATCTCGGCCCCTCTATGAAGAACAAGAGCTGGTTCGAGAACAAGGACTACTACAATTACGGCTGCGCCTATCAGCGCAACATTGCGGCCATGGTCGACAATCCATCGGACCTCGAGCAGCCGCGGTCCGAAACTCCGGCCTACACCCCGCGCCGCACTGCCGCCTTCGAGAAGTATCGCAAGGGAACTCCGACGGCGGTTGCCTATCCCGAGGCTGATAAGGCCAAACTCAGCGACACCGGCAAATGATCAACTACGCGCGCCAGACTCAAGAAGAGCAGCCGGAGACCCCTGCGCCGTTCGAGGAGCATATTGCGCCCGCGCCGCGCGTCTCGGTCCAGGCCTTCTGCGAAACCGTGGAAACTGCTGCAGCCGTGCAATCGGCGGGCGAGGATCGCCGTCTCGGCAAGGCCCATCTGAAGATCCAGATGGGCGGCATGGCGGCTGCGATCGAAGCCTATCGCTCCGCACCAACGCCGAACGTGATCGTGCTCGAGAGCGACGCCCGCAACGATTTGCTGGCCGGGCTCGACCAGCTGGCCACCGTCTGCGACGCCGGTACCCGGGTGGTCGTGATCGGCCGCATCAACGACGTCATGCTCTATCGCGAGCTGGTGCGCCGCGGAGTCAGCGACTACGTGCTCGCGCCGGTTAGTGCGATCGACGTCGTCCGCTCGATCTGCAACTTGTTCTCCGCGCCGGAAGCCAAGGCGGTCGGCCGCATCATTGCCGTGGTCGGCGCCAAGGGCGGCGTCGGCGCCTCCACCATCTCCCACAACGTCGCCTGGGCAATCGCGCGGGATCTCGCGATGGACGCCGTGGTCGCCGATCTCGACCTCGCCTTCGGCACCGCCGGGCTCGACTACAACCAGGACCCGCCGCAGGGCATCGCGGATGCCGTGTTCTCGCCCGATCGCGTCGACACGGCCTTCATCGACCGCCTGCTGTCGAAATGCACCGACCACCTCAGCCTGCTGGCGGCGCCGGCGACGCTCGACCGGGTCTATGATTTCGGCACCGACGCCTTCGACGCGGTGTTCGACACGCTGCGCGCGACCATGCCCTGCATCGTGCTCGACATCCCGCATCAATGGTCGGGCTGGACCAAGCGCGCTTTAATCGGCGCCGACGACATCCTGATCGTGGCGGCGCCGGACCTCGCCAACCTGCGCAACGCCAAAAACCTGTTCGATCTGCTGAAGGCCGCGCGTCCCAACGACCGCCCGCCGCTGTACTGCCTGAACCAGGTCGGCATTCCCAAGCGGCCGGAGATCGCGGCGGGCGAATTCGCCAAGGCGATCGAGAGCCAGCCGGTCGTCTCGATCCCGTTCGAGCCTCAGATCTTCGGGGCGGCCGCCAACAACGGCCAGATGATCGCGGAGATCTCCGCCAACCACAAGTCGATCGAGATGTTCCTCCAGATCGCCCAGCGCCTGACCGGCCGCAGCGAGACGAAGAAACAAAAGTCGTCCTTGCTTTCACCGCTGATTGAGAAGTTGCGGCGAAAATAGGCGCCCCATGGAGTTGTTAAGTGTTCGGTAAGCGTAGCGGAACAGACACCGACCTTCGGGCTCCCAAGCCCGGCGCCGTGTCGCCAGAGCCTGCCTCGGCTCCGGCGCCGACGGTGTCGCGCGCGCCGCCCCCGCCGGCCGTCGCCTCCCCGCCGCTCGCCCCTTCCCGGCCTGCGCCGGCCATGGAGAGCCGCCGCTCGGACAATTATTACGAGGTCAAGGCGACCATCTTCGGCGCGTTGATCGAGGCCATCGACCTCGCTCAGCTCGCCAAGCTCGATTCCGAGTCCGCGCGCGAGGAAATCCGCGACATCGTCAACGAGATCATCGCGATCAAGAACATCGTGATGTCGATCGCCGAGCAGGAAGAGCTGCTCGATGATATCTGCAACGACGTGCTCGGCTATGGCCCGCTCGAGCCGCTTCTGGCGCGCGACGACATCGCCGACATCATGGTGAACGGGGCCGGCACGGTCTTCATCGAAGTCAGCGGCAAGATCCAGAAAACCGGCATCCGCTTCCGCGACAACCAGCAACTCCTCAATATCTGCCAACGCATCGTCAGCCAGGTCGGACGGCGCGTCGACGAATCCTCGCCGATCTGCGACGCGCGCCTCGCCGACGGCTCCCGCGTCAACGCCATCGTGCCGCCACTCGCGATCGACGGTCCCGCGCTCACCATTCGTAAGTTCAAAAAGGACAAGCTGACGCTGGATCAGCTGGTCAAGTTCGGCGCGATCTCGCCGGAAGGCGCGGAAATCCTCCAGATCATCGGACGTGTCCGCTGCAACGTGCTGATCTCCGGCGGTACCGGCTCAGGCAAGACCACGCTGCTCAACTGTCTGACCAACTACATCGAGCACGACGAGCGCGTCATCACTTGCGAAGACGCCGCCGAACTTCAGCTCCAGCAGCCCCACGTGGTGCGGCTCGAAACCCGGCCGCCCAACATCGAGGGCGAAGGCCAGGTCACCATGCGCGAGCTGGTGCGCAACTGTCTGCGTATGCGTCCTGAACGCATCATCGTCGGCGAAGTCCGCGGCCCGGAGGCCTTCGACCTTCTCCAGGCCATGAACACCGGCCATGACGGCTCGATGGGAACGCTGCACGCCAACAATCCGCGCGAAGCGCTGTCACGCTGCGAATCCATGATCACGATGGGCGGCTTCTCTCTGCCCTCGCGCACCATTCGCGAGATGATCTGCGCCTCGATCGACGTCATCGTCCAGGCCGCGCGCCTGCGCGACGGTTCGCGCCGCATCACCCACATCACCGAGGTGATGGGCATGGAAGGCGATACCATCATTACGCAGGACGTCTTCCTCTACGACCTGGTCGGCGAGGACGCCAACGGCAAGATCATCGGCAAGCACCGCTCGACCGGCATCGGCCGCCCGAAATTCTGGGAACGCGCCCGCTATTACGGCGAAGAGAAACGCCTTGCCGCTGCCCTAGACGCCGCGGAATCGGCGCCAACGACGTGAGCGGGTCAACGCAGCCATGAACATGCAAGTCCTCGCCCTCGCCTTTCTCGCCACCGCCGCGGTCGGCGGCATCGCCTGGGTCTTCCTCTATCCGCTGCTGTCAGGCGAACGGAAGGCCGAGAGCCGCCGGGCCTCGATCGGGCGCGCCGACGTGCCCGCGGCCAAGCAGGCTGAAAAGAGCCAGCGCTCGCGCCGCGAGCAAGTCGAGACTTCGCTCAAGGATCTCGAGGCGAGGCGGGCACAGGAAAAGAGCGTCCCGCTCCACATCCGCCTGTCGCAGGCGGGGCTCGACTGGACGCCGAAGAAATTCTGGATTGCATCCGCCGTCGTGGCGGGCGTGTTTTTCTTCGGCGCGCTGTTCGGTGGCGGCGGCCTGATCGGCGCAGTCGGTCTTGCCTTTGCCGGCGGCTTCGGCCTGCCGCGCTGGGCGCTGGGCTTCCTGAAGAAGCGCCGCGAAAACCAGTTCCTGAAGGCGCTGCCTGATGCCGTCGACGTCATCGTCCGCGGCATCAAGGCGGGCCTGCCGCTGTTCGAATCCATCAAGGTCGTGGCGGCCGACGCGCCGGAGCCGCTGCGCAGCGAGTTCCTGGCCATCATCGAGACGCAGGCGATCGGCATGCCGCTCGGCGAAGCCTGCTCGCGCCTTTACGACCGCATGCCGCTGCCGGAAGCCAATTTCTTCGGCATCGTCATCTCGATCCAGCAGAAGTCGGGCGGCAATCTCTCCGAAGCGCTGGGCAACCTCTCCAAGGTGCTGCGCGACCGCAAGAAGATGAAGGAAAAGATCCAGGCGATGTCGATGGAGGCCAAGGCCTCGGCCGGAATCATCGGCTCGTTGCCGCCGATCGTGATGCTCCTCGTCTATCTCTCCACGCCCGGCTACATCTCGCTGCTGTGGACCCATCCCACCGGCCAGCTCATGCTGGTCGGCTGCGTCGTCTGGATGTCGATTGGCATCATGGTGATGAAGAAGATGATCAACTTCGATTTCTGATGGTGCCGTATGGTCGATTTACTCGTCACAAAGCTGCACGACGTTCACTTCATGACCATGCTGCTGGCGGCCATCGCCGCCAGCGCCACCGTGTATACGCTGGTGATGCCGCTGTTCGCCGGTGAAGGCCTCTCCAAGCGCATGAAGGCGGTGGCGAGCGAGCGCGAGCGGATCCGGCAGCGCGAGCGCGAACGCCTCAACAAGAGCGAGAAGGTCTCGCTGCGCCAGACGCCAAAGCAACTCGTCTCCAGGGTCGTCGAGGACTTCAACCTCACCAAATGGCTGGCGCAGGAAGCGGCGCGCGACAAGCTCATCATGGCGGGCTATCGCGGCCAGGCGCCTTACATCACATTCCTGTTCGCCCGCATGGTGGCTCCGCTCGTGCTGTTCGTCGGCTCGGTCGTCTACGTGTTCCTGATCGCGCATATGGAGAAGTCGGTCCCGATCAAGATCGGCATGTGCGTCGGCGCGGCCTATGCCGGCCTCCAGGCGCCGATGCTGTTCCTCAAGAACGCGATCTCTAAACGCCAGCTCTCGATCAAGCGCGCCTTTCCCGATGCGCTCGACCTGCTGCTGATCTGCATCGAATCCGGCATGTCGGTGGAAATGGCGTTCCGCAAGGTCGCGACCGAAATCGTCGGCCAGTCGATCGCGCTGTCGGAGGAGTTCACCCTGACTACCGCCGAGCTGTCCTATTTGCAGGACCGCAAGGTGGCGTACGAAAACCTGGCGAAGCGCACCGGGCTCGAGGGCGTCAAATCGGTGTGTCTGGCACTTCAGCAGGCGGAACGCTACGGCACCCCGCTCGGCCAATCCCTGCGCGTCATGGCGCAGGAAAACCGCGACATGCGCATGAACGAAGCCGAGAAGAAGGCCGCCGCGCTGCCGCCAAAGCTGACGGTGCCGATGATCCTGTTCTTCCTGCCGGTGCTGTTCGTCGTCATTCTCGGACCGACCGGCATCAAGATCTCCGAGCTGCACTGACGCCGGAGATTGCGGACCGAACGCGGTCCGCAGCCAATTTCAGGATCGGAAGATCGGGTCTGATCAGTCGGGCTGGCTGAGCGAAGCAACCGGCGTCCGCTTCGACGCACCGCGCGGGCCATCGTTGCGGTTCAGCATTTCCTTGAGATACGCGACGTTGGCCGCGGCCTGGTCCGGCGGCAGGTCCGCCTTCACGATGGTCTCGGCCTCGGCGAAGCGGCCCTGGAGGCCGACCACCAGGCCGAGATTCTGCCGCACCCTGGAGCTCGCACGCGGTGAAGCGTAGGCCTGCCGCAGCGCCTCTTCCGCCTTGGGCAGGTCTCTCGACAACATGTAGGACAGGCCGAGATTGGAGAGCACGCCGGGATCGCCCGGCGCAATCTTCAGCGCGCTCGCATAATAAGCACGCGCCTCGTCGTGACGGCCCATCTGATCGAGCGCGGTGCCCTGCACCGACAGCAGGCGCCAGTCCGGATTGTCGGGCGAATGCGCCTTGGACAGCACGTCGAAGGCCTGCTGGAAATTGCCGTTGTCGGCGAGCGCGCGGCCGTATTGGGCAAGCAGCTGCTTGTTGCCGGGATTGGCGATGGTCGCCTGTTCGAGCACCGCGGCGGCTTGGGCGCGCTGGCCGTTGGCACGCAGGGCCTGGCCATAGGCCAGCGCCACATCGGGATCCTTGGGGTTGGCGCGGTAGCGCTCGCTATAGGTCTCGATGGCGCGCGCCGGATCGACCGGGGCGGCTTCCGCCTTCGGGCCGATCGAGCCGGTCACATCGGAGAGTTTTGACATTGCCGTGCAGCCGCCGAGGCTCGCTGCCGCCAGCGCGATTAGCGAGGCGGAGGCAAGAAGCCGGGCGGGACGGAACCGTTGACGCATGACGCTTTGACTCTCGAGCCGATTGATCGAGCCGAACGCGCCAGCAATAGAGTGTTAACCCTAATGGCCGGTTAACGCCGAAGACCGCCGCCTTGTGGCGGCATCTCACTGCCAAGGCCCATATCGAGGTCGAGCAGCTTCATCTGATCGTTCAGGTCCCGCAGCAATTGCAGCCGCTGGCGCGTCCTCCCCTCGATGTCGGCAGCCTCGCGCGGCAGCGCCGGCCACCGGCGCGAGAGGTCGTCACGATTGACCAGGCGGTCGGCGCGGAGCTCGTCGAGCGCGGCGCGATCGATGCCGAGCGTGTCGGCAGATTGTCCGATCAACTGACGGAGCAGCCCCTCCACTTCGGCCAGCGCCGCGAGGTCGGTCCTCTGTACCGACTTCGCGAACCTGCCAGAGAGATCCGCCCACGCATGGGAGGTGACGAGATAGGTGTAGAGAATGTCAACCCAGTTCTGCCCGCCGTCATCGTAGAAGGCGCGGCGCGACAGCAGTCGACGCGCAAGTGCCAGGACCTGATTCCGCTTCAACGATGCGCATGAGGCGATCTCGATCACCGATTGGACCGCAGGATCCCGGGACAGATCTCGTCCCACAGCAAGCCTGACGACACCATCCGGCAAATTCGAATCGAGCGGCCTGAAGGCGCCGTCATCGCGCGGCCGCGAATATCGGGCGATTGCGAAGCGGTGCTCGGGCCGCTCGGCGTCGGACGCCGCGCCAAAATGGACGATGTTGAAGCCGGCGTCGTCGCCGCCCTGCCCCGTGGAGGACGGGCAGGAGAGCACATAGATCGTGCGCCAGAAATCCTCGCCGCCGCTCCGGGGCGCACGCGGGTCGGGAATCGAATAGCGGGTGAGCCCCTCGACATGCCGGTGCCCGTGCAGGACCAGACTGACGTTGAGCGAGGTCGCCGCTTCGAGAAAGGTCGCGGGCGCGGCGAGATACATCAGCGGCTCGTCCGGAACGCCGAGAAACCGCTTGCCCTCGCCGGTTGCCTGCGGCAGCGGATGGTGATGCAACGCCAGCACACGCACCAGATTTTCCGCGGGCTCGGAATAATCGGCGCGTCCGGCCGAGCCGATGCTGCCGGCGAGCTCGACGCTCAGCCGGGCCGATTGCGCGACTATCGCATGATAAGCCTGCTCATCGATGTTGCCGCCGACAAGCGTCGTCAGGCTTGCCCTGTTGGAGTCGAGCAGCACCAAATCGAGACCGGCCTGGCGATAATAGACGCTCTTCGAGGTGCGCGGCAGGTGCAGATAGTCGTAGGCGTCGTGCCGGCCGCCGCGCTGACTGGGAGGCTTGGCGTCGTGATTGCCGGCAACCGCCTGGATGTCAGTGAACAGGCCGGTCCGCCGGAACGACGCGATGACCGCGAGCGCTTCGTCGAGCGCACGCGGTGTCGGGTCGTTCACGAGATCGCCTGTGATCAGCAGGATGCGGTCGGGCACATCCGAAAAGTCCGCCATCCGCTCGCGCAGCGCCTCGGCAAGGGCCTCGATCGTCGCAAGCAGCCGGCCTGACCCGTCCAGATGAAGGTCGGATATCTGCGCAATAACAAACGATCTATCCATGTTGCGCCGCTCATTGCGAATGTTGCGTCGCTCAAACGATTGAGAGAAATGCCTTCGACGAAGAGTTCAGTCAGATATCAACCGGGAACGGCGGACGGCACAACCTAAAAATATTCACCAATAATGCCACAACCGCAGCGCTAGTAAAGCCCTGCGGCAACCCGCTCGTGAACGGCAGTTCTCAAACGACATACGCGCGCAATCAGCGGATGGTTTCGCTGATGCGATCAATATTCGATGGCGAGACGCTTGCGGATCTCGTCAATACGTTTGTCGAGCGCATTGAACCGCGCATGGATCGACCGGTCATGGAGATAGAAGACGTAGCCGCCGGCGAGGAACGCGAAGACCCAGTGGTGATGCTCGACATAGCCAAAGACAGCCTCGATGGCCTGGCCGATGAATGTGATCACGCCCCACACAAATTCCATTGCAATTCCTCCCGGCACGCTTCGTCTTCGGTCACCGGCGTTCTCTGCGCAATCTGGCAACCGCTGCCGGAACCTAGCACGGCTCCCTCGCTGCGAGTAGCGGCTCACCGGGCGGTGACCGCAATGCCGATTGCAGCCACCGCAAAACTCTGCGAAGTCTCCTCCAACCGAATGACCTTGCGGACCCGCCAATGCCTTCCGTCTTCGAGACGTCCACGACTGCCACCCCGATCACCTTCGTCACCAAGTCGAGCTGGGATGCCGTGCGCGAGACGCTGCCGCCGGCGCAACGCCAGTTCGCCACGGCGAGCGCCTTTGCCGCCAAGCCGGGTGGCTATCTCGCACTGCCCGCGCCCGACGGCACCATCGCGCAAATGCTGTTCGGGCTCGAGGACGACGATGCCAGATCGCGCGATCCGTTCCGGCCGGGCGCATTGCCCGGCCTGCTGCCGCCGGGCACCTATCGCTTTGCCAATGCACCGCACGATGCACGACTGGCGGCACTCGCCTTCGCGCTCGGCAGCTACCGCTTCGCCCGCTACCGCAAGGCCGACAGGCCCGACGTCCGGCTGGTGCCGCCTAACGGCATCGACCCCGCCGAAATCAACCGCATGGCGGATGCCGCGATGCTGGCGCGCGACCTCATCAACACGCCGTCCAACGACATGGGGCCGGAGGAGCTGGCCGCGGCCGCGCAAGAGCTCGCCGCTGAGTTCGGCGCAAGCTACGCATGCACCATCGGCGAGGATCTCAGAACGAACTTTCCGCTGATCCACGCCGTCGGCATGGCCTCGGACCGTGCGCCGCGGCTGATCGACGTCACGTGGGGCGATCCCAGCCATCCCAAGGTGACGCTGGTCGGCAAGGGCGTCTGCTTCGACACCGGCGGGCTCGATCTGAAGCCGTCGAGCGGCATGCTGATCATGAAGAAGGACATGGGCGGCGCCGCCAACGTGCTGGCACTGGCGCGCATGGTGATGGATGCGAGGCTGAAGGTGCGCCTGCGCGTGCTGATTCCGGCGGTCGAGAACGCAGTCTCCGGCAACGCCTTCCGTCCGCTCGACATTTTCACCTCCCGCAAAGGCATCACCGTCGAGATCGGCAATACCGATGCGGAAGGCCGGCTGGTGCTCGCCGACGCGCTGGCGCTGGCCGACGAGGAGAAGCCTGAGCTGCTGATCGATCTGGGCACGCTGACCGGCGCCGCGCGCGTCGCGCTGGGGCCGGATTTACCGCCCTTTTATACCAATGATGAGACGCTGGCCGCCGACGTTGCGCGCTGCGCGGTGAAGGAGAACGATCCCTTGTGGCGCATGCCGCTGTGGCCGCCCTACGATGCCTGGCTGGACTCCAAGACCGCCACCATCACCAACGCACCTTCCGGCGGCTTTGCCGGCTCGATCACCTGCGCGCTGTTTTTGCAGCGCTTCGTCGAGCACGCCAGGAGCTGGTTGCATGTCGACATCTATGGCTGGACGCCGTCGGCCAAGCCGGCGCGTCCCGAGGGCGGCGAATGCCAGGCCGCCCGCGCCATCTACAAGGTGCTGAGCGAGCGCTATGCATGATCCGCGGTTGACACCGGCGCGGGGCGACCTCGCCGCCAAATATCTCGAAGGCAAGGTGCAGGCAGATCGTTTCGTCACCGGCGAGGAATTCGAGGTGATCGGGCCGATCGCAGCCGTGCGCGAGCAGCCGTCATCGAACGCGATGCTGATGACGGAGGCGCTGCGCGGCGAGCGCGTCACGGTCTATGATCGCAACGGCGAAGGCTGGGCCTGGGGCCAGCTCAATGGCGACGGCTATGTCGGCTGGCTCCCCGATGCGGCGCTGATGAAGCCGACCGCCGCGCCGACACACAAGGTGAGTGCGCTGCGGACACTTGCCTTCCCCGGTCCCTCGATCAAGCTGCCACCGGCCGACGCGCTGGTCCTGGGATCGAAGCTCACGATCGTGCGCGAGGACGGCAGTTTCGCCGTCGCGCGCGAGGGTACATTCCTGCCGAAGACCCATCTCGCCCCGCTCGATCATCGCGAGCCGGATTTCGTCGCCGTCGCCGAGCGCTTCGTCGGCACGCCCTATCTCTGGGGCGGCAAGAGCAGCCTTGGCATCGACTGTTCGGGCCTGGTGCAGGTGTCGCTGACGACAGCCGGCATCGGTTGCCCGCGCGACAGCGACATGCAGCTGGCCGGACTCGGCCGCGCGCTGGAGCCGCACGAGCGGAGCAAGCTGCAACGCGGCGATCTGATCTTCTGGAAGGGCCACGTCGCCATCGTGCGCGATGGCAGCACGATGGTTCACGCCAATGCGCACCATATGGCGACGGTGCTCGAAGCTATCGAGCCGGCTCTCGCACGGATCAAGCAGGCGGGTAGCGAGATCATCGCGATCAAGCGGCTCTGACGAGACCTACGTCGCCACCGATCCGTTGCCCGCCGTTTCAAGCCGGAACGCCGCCGCGAACAGCGCCCGCGTGTAGTCGGTTTTCGGGCTCTTGAACAGCTCGGCCGCCTGGCCTTCCTCGACTACCTTGCCGCCGCGCATCACGATGAGATGGCTTGCGAGCGAGGCGACGACGCGCAGATCGTGCGAGATGAACATGTAGGTGAGATCGCGCCGGCGCTGCAATTCACGCAGCAGATCGACCATCTGCGCCTGAATCAGCATGTCGAGGGCGCTGGTCGGCTCGTCCAGCACGACGAAATCCGGCTCCAGCACCACCGCGCGCGCGATCGAGATGCGCTGGCGCTGGCCGCCGGAGAATTCATGCGGATAGCGGTAGCGGGTGTCCGGCTTCAACCCGACGTCCTCCAGCGCCTTGACGACGCGCGCCTCGCGCTCGTCGCGTGACAGCTTCGGTTGATGCACAGAGAGGCCTTCGGCGATGATGTCGGCGATCGACATGCGCGGGCTGAGCGAGCCGAACGGATCCTGGAACACGATCTGCATGTCGCGCCGGAACGGCCGCATCTCCTTGAAACGCAGGCCCTGGATGTCCTTGCCCAGGAACACGATGCGTCCGTTCGATGAGATCAATCGCAGCAGCGCGAGTCCCAGCGTGGTCTTGCCCGAGCCGGATTCGCCCACAACCCCGAGCGTCTCGCCCTTGCGCACGGCAACACTGACACCATCAACCGCCTTGATGTGACCGATCGTCTTGCGCATCAGGCCGCGCTTGATCGGAAACCACACCTTGAGATCATCGGCCGACATCACCACCGGCGCATCCGGCTGTGGTGGCGCCGGATCCGGCTTCGGCTCGGCCGCCAGCAAATCGCGCGTATAGGGATGTTTGGGAGTCCTGAAGACCTGCTCGACCGGCCCCTGCTCGACGATCTCGCCGCCTTTCATGACACAGACGGTGTCGGCGATGCGGCGCACGATGCCGAGATCGTGGGTGATGAAGAGCAGGCTCATGCCAAGCCGCGCACGAATCTCGGCGAGCAGCGTCAGGATCTGCGCCTGCACGGTGACGTCGAGGGCCGTGGTCGGCTCGTCCGCGATCAGCAGGTCAGGCTCGTTGGCAAGCGCCATCGCGATCATGACGCGCTGACGCTGACCGCCGGAGAGCTGGTGCGGATAGCTGTTCAGCCGCGTCTCCGGCTCGGGGATGCCGACCTGCGTCAGCAGCTCCAGCGTCCGCTCGCGCGCCCGCGTATTGCTGGTCGGATTGTGCAGCTGAATGATCTCGCCGATCTGCGCTTCGATCGTGTGCAGCGGATTGAGCGAGGTCATCGGCTCCTGGAAGATGATGGAAATGTCGCTGCCGCGAATTTCCCGCATCTCCCGTTCGGACCGATCGATCAACTCCTGGCCCTTGAAGCGGATGCTGCCAGAGGGATGCGAAGCGCTGGGGTAGGGCAGCAGTTTCAGGATCGAGAGCGCGCTGACCGACTTGCCGGATCCGGATTCGCCGACCAGTGCCACGCATTCGCCGCGCTTGATCTGGAACGAGACCTTGTCGACCGCAAGCGTCGTGTTGCCGCCCTGGTGGAAGGCCACCGAGAGGTCGCGCACGGCAAGCAGGGGCTGGTTGATTGCGTCCACTAAGTTATTTCTCCGACCAGGCGCAACAAATTATCGCGATTGGGTAGGATCAGGGAGAAGCCGTTTGGCAGCCGGAGTCTTGCATCAGCCGACAGGATGGAGCGGCACCCGGCACGGATCGCGGTTACGACATGAATGGCGTCTGGCAATCTTGGCATGCCCGAATGTTTCCCATATTCGGCAGTTTCGACCAGGACATCTCGTGTTACCGGCTGAAGATCGAAGATGCGGCTCCAAACAATCAGATTGAGATACGTCCGCCGACGCACATCGATCGCTCCTGCCAACACTTCAGCTAACGTCAGCTCACTCGTGACGCCGATAGCGCGCCGTGTACGAAACAAATCGAACAGGCTGCGCAGAGGATCGGCTATCTCCCCACCTCCCTCAACCGCGTAGATAAAGACGTTTGCATCGAGGTAGATGAGGCGTTCAGTCATCCCATTCATCTCGTTGGCGTCGAAGCTCGTTGTCGATTTCTCCGGCCGTCTTGAACGGGGGCGTCCTGGAAGCCCAAATCTCTTCCAAGGTCATGACGCTGCCCTGCAAAGCAGCTTCCTGCTCGATCGTAATGGTAACCGTTGCCGCGGGATCGACGCCTGCCCGCAAGTCCTCGGGGAGACGTGACGCCGGATAGTGCTCCTTGACGATTCTGTTCATGACCCACCTCGTCCGGAAATCATATCACACCTTCACCTGAACGTCTTGCGCGGATCGAAGGCGTCGCGCACGGCTTCGCCGATGAAGATCAGCAGCGACAGCATGATCGCGACCGAGAAGAACCCGGAGAAACCGAGCCAGGGCGCCTGCACGTTCGACTTGCCCTGCGACAGCAGCTCGCCGAGCGACGGCGAGCCGGGCGGTAGCCCGAAGCCGAGGAAGTCGAGGGCCGTCAGCGTCATCACCGAGCTCGACACGATGAACGGCAGGAACGTCATGGTCGCGACCATCGCGTTCGGCAGCAAATGCTTGAACATGATCACGGAGTTCGAAATACCGAGCGCTCGCGCCGCCTGGATGTATTCGAAATTGCGCCCGCGCAGAAATTCCGCGCGCACAAGTCCGACCAGCGACACCCAGGAAAACAGCAGCAGGATGCCAAGAAGCACGAAGAAGCCGGGCACCAGCACCGACGACAGGATCAGCAGCAGATAGAGCGACGGGATCGCAGTCCAGATTTCAATAAAACGCTGGAACAACAGGTCGATCCAGCCGCCGAAATATCCCTGCACGGCACCGGCGGCGACGCCGATGATGGAGGAGATAATGGTCAGGCAGAGGCCGAACAGCACCGAGATGCGGAAGCCATAGATCAGGCGCGCCACCACGTCGCGGCCCTGATCGTCGGTGCCGAGCCAGTTGTATTCGAGGTCACGGCAGCTTTTGAGGCCCTTCTTCTCGACGACAGGCTTGCATTGCGCCTCCGTCAGCATCCAGGTTGGCGGCGACGGCGCCGGCGTCGGCAGATCGAGATTGTGGGTGTCGTAGGAGTAGCGGATCAGCGGCCAGACGATGCTGCCACCCTTGTCCTTGATCAGCTTCTGCAAATAGGGATCGCGGTAATCGGCCGCCGTTTCGAAGTCGCCGCCGAAGGTCGTCTCGGAATAGGTGACGAAGGCCGGCCAGTAGAGATGGCTGTCATATTTGACGAGGAACGGCCGATCATTGGCGATCAGCTCGGCGAACAGGGACACCACGAAAAGGATCATGAAGATCCAGAACGACCAGTAGCCGCGCCGGTTCGCCTTGAAATTATCCCAGCGCCGTCTGTTGAGCGGCGATGGCGCGAACGGCTTGCGCGTGATCGGCACTGCGATGCCGAGCGGCGACTTCGCGGTGGTCTCGATCGGGGTGGGGGCGGCCAGCGTCATCAGACTTCCCGCGCCTCGAAATCGATCCGCGGGTCGATCCACATGTAGGTTATGTCCGAGATGAGGTTGACCACGAGGCCGACGAGCGAAAAGATGAAGAGCGTGCCGAACACCACAGGGTAGTCGCGGTTAAGAACGCTTTCGAAACTGAGCAGTCCCAGCCCGTCCAGCGAGAAGATGGTCTCGATCAGAAGCGAGCCCGAGAAGAAGGCGTGGATGAAGGTGCTGGGAAAGCCTGCGATGACAATGAGCATCGCGTTGCGGAAGACGTGGCCATAGAGCACCCGGTTCTCGCTGCAGCCCTTCGCGCGCGCGGTCATCACGTATTGCTTGCGAATTTCGTCCAGAAACGAGTTCTTGGTCAGGAACGTCATGGTGGTGAACGCGCCGAGCCCCATCGCGATCAGCGGCAGCGTCAAATGCCAGAAATAGTCGATGATCTTCCAGTACCAGGGAAATTGCGACCAGCCGTCCGACGTCAGCCCGCGCAGCGGGAACCAGTTGAAGAACGAGCCACCGGCAAACAGGATGATCAGGAGGATCGCGAACAGGAAGCCGGGGATCGCGTAGCCGAGCACCAGCACGGTCGACGTCCAGGTGTCGAAGCGCGTTCCGTCCTTGACCGCTTTGCGGATGCCGAGCGGAATCGAGATCAAATAGGTCAGGAACGTCAGCCAGATGCCGAGCGAGATCGAGACCGGCAGCTTTTCCTTGACCAGCTGGAGCACGCTGACATCGCGGAAATAGCTGTTGCCGAAATCGAAGCGGGCGAAATTCCAAACCATCAGCGCGAAGCGTTCCGGTGCCGGCTTGTCGAAGCCGAATTGCTTCTCCAGCTTCTTGATGAAGTCGGGGTCGAGGCCCTGCGCGCCGCGATACTTCGAGTTGATGGCATCGCCTCCGGCGCCCAGCTGTCCGGGCGCGCGTTGCGCAAAGTCGCCACCGCCCGAGATGCGCGAAGTGCCGCCGGTGTCGGCGCCCGAAAGCTGCGCGATCACGCGCTCGACCGGGCCGCCCGGCGCGAACTGCACGACAATGAAAGAAACGAAGAGAATCCCGAGCAAAGTCGGGATCATCAGCAGGATGCGGCGGGCGATATAGGCGCTCATGATTATTTCGCCTGCTCGAGCTTGGCTGCCTTGGCGCGGTCGGACCACCAATTCTCAGGTGCACCGACGCCTTGCGCATATTTCGGCGGTTTGTCGGGATGGCTGAACTGGTCCCAATAGGCCACGCGATGGAAGTTCGCATACCATTGCGGCACCCAATAGCGCCCGGCCCGGAACACGCGGTCGAACGCCCGGCAGGCCGTCGTCAGCTCCGCCCGGGTCTGGGCGGCAATGATCTTCTCGATCAGCGCGTCGATGATCGGGTCGGAGATGCCGGCGAGATTGTACGAGCCCTTGGTCTTGGCAGCTTGCGAGGAGAAGAACGCCCGCATGGCGTCTCCGGGCGTCGCCGACATCGAGAAGCGTTCGATCGTCATGTCGAAATCGAAATCCTCGAGCCGCGCGCGGTACTGCACGGCATCGACCAGGCGGAACGTGGCGTCGATGCCGAGCGTCGCGAGGTTCTTCAAGTAAGGCCCGTGATGCGGCTGGATCGACTGCTCGTCGTTCAGGAACTCGATCGTGAACGGCTCGCCATTGGGCAGCACCCGCTTGCGGTCTTTGATGACGTAGCCGGCGTCGTTGAGCAGCTCGCCCGCCTTGCGCAGCAGAGCGCGATCCTGGCCGGAGCCGTCGGACACCGGCGGCACGAAGGGCTGCCCGAATACCTCGTCGGGCACCTTGCCACGGAAGGGCTCCAGCAGTGCGAGCTCTTCCGGCGAAGGCGGGCCGGACACCATCATGTCGGAGTTCTGGAACGGCGAGTGAGTGCGCGCATAGGCGCCGTACATGATCGACTTGTTGGTCCACTCGAAATCGAAGGCGTAGATCAGCGCCTCCCGCACCCGCGGATCCCTGAACTTGTCGCGACGGAGATTGATGAACCAGCCCTGTGCGCCCGACGGGGTCTCGTCCGGCAGCTGCTCGCGCTTGACGCGACCGTCCTTCACCGCCGGAAAATCATAACGGGTGGCCCAGATGCGCGCCGTGAGCTCCTCGCGAAACAGATAGTTCTTGCCGGTGAAGCCTTCGAAGGCGACGTCGCGGTCGCGGTAAAATTCGTAGCGCACCGTGTCGAAATTGTAGCTGCCGCGGCAGACCGGCAGGTCGGCGCCCCACCAGTCCTTGACGCGCTCGTATTCGATGTAGCGGTTGACCTCGAACCTGCCAACCTTGTACGGGCCGGAACCCACCGGCGTATCGAGCGTCGATTCATCGAAAGCGCGCGTGGCGTAATAGGCTTTCGAGAAGATCGGAAGGCTCGCAACATAGAGCGGAACGTCGCGCGCGCGGTTCGGCGCGAAGGTGACGGCCACGGTGGCGTCGTCCAGTGCCTCGGCCTTCACGAAATCGCGGAGCTGCACGACGATCAGCGGATGCCCCTTCTCCTTCAGCGTATTGAGCGAGAACGCGACGTCATGCGCGGTGAGCCTGGCACCGTCGTGGAAGCGGGCCTCGGGGCGCATCGTGAAGGTGTAGGTCAGCTTGTCGGGCGAGATCCGCACCGATTTCGCCGCAAGCCCGTACATCGCGTCGGGCTCGTCATTGGCGCGTGCCATCAACGGCGCGAAGGTCATGTCCATGCCCTGCGCACCCTCGCCCTTCAGGATGTAGGCGTTGAGCGAAGAGAACGTGAAATAGGACTGATTGTAGGCCCGCACCGACGGGATCAGCGAGAACGCGCCGCCCTTCGGCGCATCGACATTGACGTAGTCGAAATGGTGGAAGTCGGCGGGATACTTGAGGTCGCCAAACGCCGAGATGCCGTGAGCTTCGGCGGGCCCCTCGGACGCCGCCGCGTTGCGGGGTGCGGCAGCGCTGAATGCGCCGCCGACACCGAGGACCAGCACATGCCGGCGTGAAAGCTGCGCCATGCGGGAAATGTCCTTCACGACTTCTTTGCGATCCGCGCCGCCTTGTCTGCGTCGTACCACCAGACGAATGGGAAGCCGGACTGGCCGTATTTGGGCAATTCCGCCGGCCGACCGAAGCGATCCCAGCGCGCCGTGCGCACCTTCGTATAGGTCCACTGCGGCACGACGTAGTGGTTCCACAGCAGCACACGGTCCAGCGCCTTCGTGGCGGCGACGAGATCATCGCGATCCCTGGAGTAGATCAGCCGCTCGATCAGCTTGTCGATCGCCGGATTCTTGATGCCGGCGATATTGCGCGAGCCGGCGATGTCGGCCGTCTTCGACGACCAGAACTCGCGCTGCTCGTTGCCCGGCGACTGCGACTCGCCCCAGGAGTTGGTGACGATGTCGAAATCCCACTCGCGCGTCCTGTTCTCGTATTGGGTCGGGTCGACCGTCCGCACGCTGACGGCAATGCCGAGCCGTTCCAGCGACGGCTTGTAGAACAGGGTAACCCGCTCGAAGCTCGGATCTGAGTTCATCAATTCAAGAGAGAACTGGGTGCCGCTCTTGACGTCGATCAGCTTGCGGTCGCGCACCTCGTAGCCGGCCTCCTTGAACAAGCGCAGCGCTTCGCGGAGATTGTCGCGCACTGCTTCCGGACTGCCGCCGACCGGATTGGTGTAGGGCGTCGTGAAGACTTCGGGCGGAACGTGGGCGCGAACCGTCTCGAGGATTTCGAGCTCTTTCCCCTCTGGCAATCCCGTCGCCATGAGCTCGTCGAGGCCGTCAAAATAGCTGCTGATGCGCTTGTACTGACCGTAGAAGAGCTGCTTGTTCATCTCCTCGAAGTCGAAGGCGAAGTTGAGCGCACGGCGAACGCGGGGATCGCTGAACTTGGCGCGGCGCAGGTTCGGCACGAAGGCCTGCATCACGCCCGAGCTGCGATTGGCGAACTCCTCAAGGATCACGCGCTTTTCGCTCACGGCCGGGAATTCGTAGGCGGTCGCCCAGTTCTTGGCGCTGTTCTCGGTGCGCCAATCGACCTGATCGGCCTTGAAAGCCTCGATCGCGACAGTGGCATCGCGGAAATACTCGTAGCGCAGCTCGTCGAAATTGTTACGGCCCACATTGGCGGCGAGGTCGCGGCCCCAATAGTCCTTGACGCGCTCCAGCGCGATCGACCGTCCGGCAACGAATTCCTTGACCTTGTAAGGGCCGGAGCCCAGGGGCACTTCAAGCGTGGTCGCTGAGACATCGCGCTTGCGGCCTTGCGCGTCCGTTCCCTCCCACCAATGCTTGGGCAGGACCGTGAGTTGCCCGACGATCTGCGGCAGTTCGCGGTTGCCCGGTGCATCGAATACGAATTTCACGTCGCGCTCACCGACCTTCTCAGCCTTCGCCACATGGCTGTAATAGGCCGAGTACATCGGGTGGTGCTTCTTGAAGGAATCGAGCGAGAAGATCACGTCCTCGACGGTGACCGGCTTGCCATCATGCCATTTGGCCTGTGGCCGCAAACGATAGGTGACGAAGGAGAAATCGTCCGGATGGCTCACGGCTTCGGCCAGCGCGCCGTATTCGGTCGAGACCTCGTCGAGCGCGGGGGTCGTGAGGGATTCGTAGATGAAGGCAATGGCACCAGAGACCTGCCCCTTCACACCTGATACGACGATATTGAAATTGTCGAAGGTACCGACGGCGATCTGGCGCGCGAAGCCGCCTTTGGGCGCGTCCGGATTGACGTAGTCGAACCGCTTGAAGTCGGCCGGATACTTGACCTTCCCGAACAGTGACAGCGCATGGCGCCAGGGCAGGCCATTCGAAGATAGCTCACCCGCCGATTGCGCCTCGGCCGCGCCGATGACGGAAACGCCGGCTGCGGAACCGAGGGCGGGAAGCGCGGCGACTGCGGCGCCGGAGAGCAAGAGATCGCGTCGGGTAATGGCCAAATCAACATCCCTGTCTTGAAGGAGGTTACCCCTTTAAGTGCTCAATATAGGCGAGGTTTCGACCGAATATGTTGCTTTTTCCTCATCTTGGAAGCCCCGCCGGGCGGTTCGCTGCGGCGAAACGCCCCGATAACAACGCCGCGAGGCCCAGATATGGAAACGGCCAGGCTTTTCAGCCTGGCCGCACATCTGAGATCGAGACCGAAGAGCCTTATTTCGCCGCGGTCGGGAGCGGCTTCGGGTTGTCGGAGAGGCTGTTCAGATAGGCGATGACGTCGGCGCGCTCGCTGTCCTTCGGAATGCCGGCAAAACCCATCGCGGTGCCGGGGACGTCGCCCTTCGGATTGGCGATGAACTTGTTCAGTTCGTCGATGGTCCAGGTGCCGCCCTTGGCCTTCATCGCAGCCGAGAAGTTGAAGCCGTTGCGGCCTTCGCCGCGGTGGTCGCCAACGATGCCGTAAAGGTTCGGACCGACCCGGTTGGGGCCGCCCTTCTCGAAAGTGTGGCAGGCGGCGCACTTCTTGGCGGCGGAGGCGCCCTTCTCGACGGAGGCGGTCTGGAGCAGCTTTTCGATCGGCTCGGACGGGGCTGCGGCCGCGGCGGCGCCACCCTTGTCGCCGGCTTCTTCCTTCACGGCGATCTCGAAGCCCGGTTTTTCCGGCATTTTTGGCGAGAACAGCGCCTGCGCGGTGAAGCTCGTCACCAGCAAAACGAGACAGGTGCCGAGCACGGCACCGAGGATCTTGTTCAGTTCGAAAGAGTCCATTTCCGGCTAGGCCCCACACCGCAAGAACGAAATAGCGGCCGGGCGGCCGCCAGGACGAGCCTCGGGAGAATCAAACGTTCCTTATTGTTTCCCCGAGTTTTGCCATTCAGATATCGGTTTGCCCGGGGTCTGGCAACCCGTATAAGCGACCCGGCTTCCAGCCCATCCCCACCCCATTTCCCGATGCGGAAAACGTCCCGCTTCCAGGCCCTTGAACCAATGACCGATCCCCGCATCCTGGTGCTGATCCCGGCCCGCATGGCCGCCACCCGCCTGCCCGGCAAGCCGCTCGCCGATATCGCAGGCTTGCCGATGATCGTGCATGTGATGCGGCGCGCCGAGGCCGCCGGCATCGGCCGTGTCGCGGTGGCAACCGATACGGCGGAGATCGCCGCGGTCGTGACCGCCCATGGCGGCGAAGCGGTTATGACCCGCGCGGAGCATCCGTCCGGGTCCGACCGCATCCACGAAGCCATGCAGAAGCTCGATCCTGACGGCAAGGCCGAGATCGTGGTCAATCTCCAGGGCGATTTCCCGACGATCACGATCGATAATATCCGCGAGGTGCTGCCGCCGCTGGAAGACCCGGCCGTGGACATCGCCACGCTGGCTTCGCAGATCCACACCGACGAGGAGGATCTCGCGCCGAGCGTCGTGAAGGCGATCGGAACCCCGCTCGGGGGTAAGCGGATGCGCGCACTTTATTTCACCCGCGCCACCGCGCCGACCGGCGACGGACCGCGCTACCACCATATCGGCCTCTACGCCTATCGCCGCGCCGCGCTGGAGCGCTACGTTTCGCTGCCGCCGTCGCCGCTGGAGCTGCAGGAGAAGCTCGAGCAGCTTCGGGCGCTCGAGGCCGGGATGCGCATCGACTTCACCATCGTCGACACCGTGCCCCGCGGGGTCGACACGCCGGCGGACCTCGAGACCGCCCGCGGCATCCTTTCCAAATCCTGAGCCGCTGCTACAAGGCCCGTCATGAGCAAGCTGAAAATCGCATTCCAGGGCGAACCTGGCGCCAATTCCCATATCGCCATTGTCGAGGCCTATCCCGACGCCGAGCCGATGCCCTGCGCCACCTTCGAGGACGCGCTGTCGGTGATCTCCTCGGGCGAAGCCGATCTCGGCATGATCCCGATCGAGAATTCGGTCGCCGGCCGCGTCGCCGATATCCATCATCTGCTTCCGGCCTCAGGCCTCTTCATCATCGGCGAATGGTTCCTGCCGGTCCGGCATCAATTGATGGCGGTGAAGGGCACGAAGCTGTCCGACATCAAATCCGTCGAGAGCCATGTGCACGCGCTCGGCCAGTGCCGCCGCATCATCCGCAAGCTCGGCATCAAGGGCATCGTGCACGCCGACACCGCCGGCAGCGCCCGCGACATTTCCGAGCGCAAGGACAAGACCGTCGCCGCGATCGCCTCGCGCCTGGCCGCGCAGATCTACGGCCTCGACATCCTCGCCGAGGACATCGAGGACGAGGCCCACAACACCACGCGCTTCGTGGTGCTGGCGCGCGAGCCGAAATGGGCGGCACAAGGCTCTGGCCCGCTGGTCACCACTTTTGTATTTCGCGTGCGCAACCTCCCCGCCGCGCTCTACAAGGCGCTCGGCGGCTTTGCCACCAACGGCGTCAACATGACCAAGCTCGAGAGCTACATGGTCGACGGCAACTTCTTCGCCACGCAGTTTTATGCTGATGTCGACGGCCACCCTGAAGACAAAAGCCTTGCGTTTGCGATCGAGGAGCTAAAATTCTTCTCACGCGAATTCCGCATCGTCGGCGTGTATCCCGGCCACCCGTTTCGGGCGACGTTCAGCGAGACGCAGCAGGATTAGTCCCGTGTCCCGGACGCGTGAAGCGCGAGCCGGGACTTACGCTGCCTGCTTCGCCGGCCCGAATGCCTCCGCGAGCAGCGAATACGACCTCTTGCGCGCTTCGTGGTCGTACACGGCCGTGATCACCATCAACTCGTCCGGCTTGCTCGAATCCATCAGCGGCTGAAGCTTCTTCTGCACCGTCACCGGATTGCCGACGAACAGGCGCGAGCGGTTGCGCGTGATCGAGACGCGCTCGGAGTCCGTATAGGGGTAGGCCAGCGCTTCCTCGACGCTTGGCAGCGGCAGATATTGACCGCGGTCGCGGCGCAGGCGGTTGAGGTCAAAAGACGTGGCGAGCTTTTCGGCCTCTTCGTCGGTATCCGCCGTGATGACAGCGACCGCAAGGATCGCATGCGGGGTCGCTCGCCAGGCCGAGGGCTGGAAGCGGTTGCGATAGTGCACCATCGCATCGATCGCATCGTGAGACGCGAAATGATGCGCGAAGGCGAAGCCCATACCGACTTGCGCGGCAAGCTCCGACGAATAATCGCTGGAGCCGAGCAACCAGATCGGCGGCAGCGGACTGTCATCAGGCATCGCGACGACGTTGTGGTAGGGATGGCCCGAGGGGAATTCGCGGGTCTCCCACAGGATCAATTCGTGAAGCCGCTCCAGGAAATCGTCGCCCTCGCGGCGGTCGAGCCGGCTTCGCAGGGCATAGGCCGTAGCGCCATCAGTGCCGGGAGCGCGGCCGAGGCCGAGGTCGATGCGGCCGGGAAACAATGCCTCCAGCATCTTGAAGCGCTCGGCCACCACCAGCGGCGCATGGTTGGGCAGCATCACGCCGCCGGAGCCGACTCGGATGTGTTTCGTCACCGCCGCGATCTGCCCGATCATCACGTCGGGCGCCGGGCTCGCAACCGAGGCGAGGTTATGGTGCTCGGCGAGCCAGTAGCGGACATAACCGAGTCCGTCGACATGGCGCGCCAGGTCGATGCTGTTGCGCAGCGCCGCAGCTGGCTTTGTGCCTGATGTGACGACGGAGAGGTCGAGGACTGAGAGCGGGATCATGGCGCGCTAACGTAGTGGAGGGCCGCTCGGCGGCAACGGGCGAACAGCGCAGGTCTGGCGTGTGCGGACGGAAAGGCCGCACGGGCGGCAAGAGCGGGACGTTGGGACAGATGCAACCGACGTAATACGGAATTCATTCTGCCCACCTCTCACGGATCGACTTTATCTGTGACTAAGATAGAGCTACATTACTGATATTCTTGTATAATATATCTCTTAAGGCCATTTCCCACTCCGATCCTCCCTATCGCGATATTCGACATGATCTTACCAAAAGTGGGCCATTTCCCATCTCCGATGGGCTGTCGAGAAACCTGCCTTTGCCCTATCTTAGCCCCTCCAAAGTGAGACCCGACCGCCGCCGCCAGATCGCTGGCGAGTGGCCTGGAGTGAGTGGTGCCATGACCGATTTGACGACGCCTGCCGGCCAAGACGGGCACCTCGCCACAAAGCGGCCTGCGATCTCCTTCGAGTTCTTTCCGCCCAAGACCGAAGATATGGAGCGGAATCTCTGGGAGACCATCAACCGGCTGGCGCCGCTCGACCCGAAATTCGTTTCGGTGACCTACGGCGCCGGCGGCTCGACCCGCGAACGTACCCACGCGACCATCTCCCGCATCCTGAAAGAGACTGCGCTGCTGCCGGCTGCGCACCTGACTTGCGTTGGCGCCTCGCGCGGCGAGATCGACGAGATCGTCGACCGCTATCACGAGGTCGGCGTCCGCCACATCGTCGGGCTGCGCGGCGATCCCGCCGGCGGCATCGGCACGCCCTACTCCGCCCATCCCGACGGCTATCAGAGTTCGGACGCGCTCGTTGCCGGGATCAAGAAGCGGCACGCCGACATTGAAGTGTCGGTCTCGGCCTACCCCGAGAAGCATCCCGAGGCGCGCGACCTCGATGCCGATATCGATACGCTGAAGGCCAAGGTCGACGCCGGTGCGACGCGCGCGATTACGCAGGTGTTCTTCGATAACGACCTCTACTTCCGCTATCTCGACCGCGTGCGTGCGCGCGGCATCAACATCCCGATCGTGCCGGGCATCATGCCCATGCACAATTTCAAGCAGGCCCGCAATTTCGTCACCCGCGCCGGCACCACCGTGCCGGACTGGTTCGCCGCGAAATTCGAGGGCCTCGACGACGACGCCGAGACCCGCAAGCTGGTGGCCGCAACCGTCGCGGCCGGCCAGGTGCAGAAACTCGCCAAGCACGGCGTCGACACCTTTCATTTCTACACCATGAACCGCGCCGATCTCGTGTTCGCGATCAGCCATTTGCTCGGCATTCGCGCCAAGAGCGCGCAGAAGGCGGCCTAAGACACCATGACCGTATCCACCTCGCCCAAGCGAACCGCCCTCATCAATGCCGCGCGCGAGCGCATCCTCGTGCTCGACGGCGCCATGGGCACGATGATCCAGAACCTCCAGTTCGACGAAGCCGCGTTTCGCGGCGAGCGCTTCAAGGATTTCCATCGCGACCTGCGCGGCAACAACGATCTCTTGATCCTGACCCAGCCGCAGGCGATCGAGGACATCCACGCCGCCTACTTGCGCGCCGGCGCCGACATCGTCGCGACCAACACCTTCTCGACCACCTCGATCGCACAGGCCGATTACGATCTCACCGACATCGTCTACGAGATGGCGCGCGAAGGCGCCCGCCTCGCCGGCAACGCCGCCAAGCGTGTCGCCGCCGAAGACGGCAAGCCGCGCTTCGTCGCCGGCGCCATTGGACCGACCAACCGCACCGCCTCGATCTCGCCTGACGTCGCCAATCCCGGCTACCGCGCCGTCACCTTCGATGATCTGCGCAAATCCTATGGCGAGCAGATCCGCGGCCTGATCGACGGCGGCGTCGATCTGCTGCTGGTCGAGACCATTTTTGATACGCTGAACGCCAAGGCCGCACTCTATGCGATCGCCGAGATCACCGAGGAACTCGGCATCGACATGCCGGTGATGGTGTCGGGCACCATCACCGACAAATCCGGCCGCCTGCTCTCGGGCCAGTTGCCGGAAGCATTCTGGAATTCGGTGCGGCACGCCAAGCCCGTCACCATCGGTTTCAACTGCGCGCTCGGCGCCGAAGACCTCCGCGCGCATATCGCCGATATCGGCCGCGTCGCCGATACGCTGGTCTGCGCTTATCCCAATGCCGGCCTACCCAACGAGTTCGGCCAGTATGACGAGACGCCGGAGTACATGGCCCGCCTGGTCGGCGAGTTCGCTGCGTCCGGCCTCGTCAACATCGTCGGCGGCTGCTGCGGCACCACGCCGGACCATATCGCCGCGATCGCCGCGGCCGTCGCGCCGCACAAGCCGCGCATCGTGCCGGAGATCGAGCCGCGCTTGCGGCTCTCCGGCCTCGAGCCCTTCATTCTGACCGACGCGATTCCCTTCGTGAACATCGGCGAGCGCACCAACGTCACCGGCTCGGCGCGCTTCCGCAAGCTCGTCACCGCCGGCGACTACACCGCGGCACTTCAGGTCGCGCGCGACCAGGTCGAGAACGGCGCGCAGATCATCGACGTCAACATGGACGAAGGGCTGCTGGATTCGGAAGCCGCGATGGTGACCTTCCTCAACCTCGTCGCCGCCGAGCCCGACATCGCCCGCGTTCCCGTGATGGTCGACTCCTCGAAATTCTCGGTGATCGAGGCCGGCCTGAAATGCGTGCAGGGCAAGCCGGTCGTTAACTCGATCTCGATGAAGGAAGGCGAGGACAAGTTCATCCACGAAGCCAGGATCGCCCGCCGTCACGGCGCGGCCGTCGTGGTGATGGCATTCGACGAAGTCGGCCAGGCCGATACGTTCGCGCGCAAGACCGAGATCTGCAAGCGTGCCTACGACATCTTGGTGAACCGCGTCGGCTTCGCGCCGGAAGACATCATCTTCGATCCGAATATTTTTGCGATCGCGACCGGCATCGAGGAGCACAACAATTACGGCGTCGACTTCATCGAGGCGACGCGCTGGATCCGCAAGAACCTGCCGGGCGCGCACATCTCGGGCGGCGTCTCCAATTTGTCGTTCTCGTTCCGCGGCAACGAGCCGGTGCGCGAGGCGATGCACTCGGTGTTCCTGTATCACGCCATCAAGGCCGGCATGGACATGGGCATCGTCAATGCCGGGCAGATGATCGTCTATGACGACATCGATCCCGAGCTGCGCCAGACCTGCGAGGACGTCGTCCTCAATCGCGACGCGGGCGCATCCGAGCGCCTGCTGGCGCTGGCGGAAAAATTCCGCGGCAAGAAGACGGAGAGCAAGGAAGCCGATCTCGCCTGGCGCGAATGGCCGGTGGAGAAGCGGCTGTCGCATTCGCTGGTGCACGGCATCACCGAGTTCATCGAGCAGGACACCGAGGAAGCCCGCAAGGCCTCCAAGCGGCCGCTCGACGTGATCGAGGGCCCGCTGATGGCCGGCATGAACGTGGTCGGCGACCTCTTTGGCGACGGCAAGATGTTCCTGCCGCAGGTGGTGAAGTCGGCGCGCGTGATGAAGCAGGCGGTGGCCTGGCTGATGCCGTTCATGGAGGAGGAGAAGGCGCGCAACCTCGCCAACGGCATCGGCACCGAAGGCTCGAGCTCGGCCGGCAAGATCGTGCTCGCGACCGTGAAGGGCGACGTGCACGACATCGGCAAGAACATCGTCGGCATCGTGCTCCAGTGCAACAATTACGAGGTCATCGACCTCGGCGTGATGGTGCCGGCGGCCAAGATCGTCGAGACGGTGAAGGCGGAGAAGGCCGACATCGTCGGCCTGTCCGGCCTGATCACGCCTTCGCTCGACGAGATGGCGTTCTTCGCCGGCGAATTGCAGCGCGAAGGATTGAAGCTGCCGCTGCTGATCGGCGGCGCGACCACGAGCCGCGTGCACACGGCAGTGAAGATCGACCCGAGCTATCGCGCCGGTCCGGTCGTCCATGTCAACGACGCCAGCCGCGCGGTTGGCGTTGCGTCCTCGCTGCTCTCGCCTGAGAGGCGCGAGGCCTATGCCGCCGAGGTGCGCGCCGAATACGCAAAGATCTCGGACGCGCATTTCCGCGCGCAGGCCGACAAGAAGCGGCTGAAGCTGGACGTGGCCCGCAAGAACCGCGTGCCGGTCGACTTCGCCGCGAACAAGCCGGTGAAGCCGACCTTCCTCGGCACCAGGAGCTTTGACGACTACGACCTGGCCGAGCTCGTGCCCTATATCGACTGGACGCCGTTCTTCCAGACCTGGGAGCTCGCCGGCCGCTTCCCCGCGATTCTCAACGATGCCAAGGTCGGCGAAGTCGCGCGCTCGCTCTATGACGACGCGCGGAAAATGCTCGACCTGATCGTCAAGGAGAAATGGTTCCGTGCCCGCGCGACAGTTGGCTTCTGGCCGGCGAACGCGCAAGGCGACGACATCGTGCTCTATGCCGACGACAGCCGCACCAGGAGCATCGCGACGCTGCACACGCTGCGCCAGCAGCTCGAGAAGCGCGAGGGCCGCTTCAACGCGGCGCTGTCCGACTTCATCGCGCCCGCGGGCGTGCCCGACTATGTCGGCGGCTTCGTCGTCACCGCCGGCATCGGCGAGGATGCGGTCGCCGACCGCTTCAAGATGGCCAATGACGACTACTCCTCGATCCTGTGCAAGGCGCTGGCGGACCGCCTGGCCGAGGCTTTTGCCGAGCGCATGCATGCCCGCGTGCGCCGCGAGTTCTGGGCCTATGCGCCGGACGAGGCGCTCTCGACCGACGATCTGATCCTGGAAAAATATCAGGGCATCCGCCCCGCGCCCGGCTATCCGGCGCAGCCCGATCACACCGAGAAGGCGACGCTGTTCGAGCTGCTCGACGCGGAAGCCACCGCCGGCGTGAAGCTGACCGAGAGCTTTGCGATGTGGCCGGGCTCGTCCGTGTCCGGGCTCTATTTCGCGAACCCCGAGAGCTATTATTTCGGCGTCGGCAAGATCGAGCGCGACCAGGTCGAGGACTACGCCGCGCGCAAGGGCATGAGCATCGCGGAGACCGAGCGCTGGCTGGCGCCGGTGCTGAACTACATCCCCTCGCGCGAGGACGCCGACAAGGCCTTTGCCGCGACGCCCGCGAATGATGAGATGTCGAAAGACCTCGCCTCGCATCCGCCCGGCTGCACCTGTGCCGTGCATCTGGTCTGGCAGAAGAAGCGCGTGGGGGCTGGGTAGGCCCCGGCACTCAGAAGGCGAAAACAACCCCATGCACAGTAGGGATGGGGTTGAAAGGGCTTGTGAGATTTTCGGTCTTGCCGAAATCGCTTGCTCCGTCGGGCAAAACACCTGTATCAAGGCAGGATCGCCAATCTCGCTTGCTGAACGGCAGAAGCTCTCCACCCCGATCTCGTCATTGCGAGCGCAGCGAAGCAATCCAGAATCTTGCCGCGGGGACAGACTGGATTGCTTCGCTGCGCTCGCAATGACGGAGTGCGGGCAAGGAGCGCCGCGCTTCCAACTCACATTTCACACAGCTGCGCACTTTCACGGCGTTTCCCCCACAGCGCGGTGAACGCAACACGCGCTCGCCGCGACCAATAGCGGTCGCCTTCGGGGAGCCAAGGAAATCAAATGCTGGATGCCCAACACTTGATGTGGACGCAGATTGCCGCCGCCGTCTCAGTGCTGCTGTTTGGACTGATGCTGTTCAGCCTGGTCCGCACGTGGCGGCTGTTGCAGGCCGCGCGGGGCTGGGACAAGGTCGAGGGCATCATCACGGTCTCCCGGGTCGATCAGCCGGCGACGCACGCCTCGGACGATCGGAACGATGCCAGGCCCATCATCCGCTATCGCTATCAGGCCGGCGGCCAGGAGCTGGAAAGCGACAAGATCTTTGTCGGCGGGCCCACCATCACCACAAGGGTGCTCGCCGCAAAACTGGCCGGACGATATCCGGTCGGCGCGCATGTCGATGTCTACGTCGATCCGAAGCAACCGACCGAGACCCTGCTGGAGCCCGCCGAAGCGCAGAACGTCGCGGCGCTGGTGGCGTTCGCGATCGTGCTCGGCTTCATTGCCGCGACCCTGACCGCGCATTCACTGGCAGGTCGCGTGCTCTACGCCGACAAGGGCGTTCCGCTGTTCGCGTTCGCGCTGCCGATCATCGTGCTCGTGGGCGGCGTGTTCCTCGTCGCCGAATATGTCAGGACCCGCCGGCTCGCAAGCGCCAGCCTGCGCTGGCCGACCACAGCTGGCAGGATCACCCGTTGCGACGTGATCGAGGAGATCATCGAGGAGAAGACCGATCACGACGACAAACCGACGACCACCGAGCTCCGACATCGCTATCAGGTCGCCCTGCGCTACGCCTACAGGGTCGGCAAGCGCGACTTCATCGGCACCGAAGTCGATTGGGGCGGCACCATGATCTCCGGGTTTCGCGAGGTCGCGGAAAAGGCCGCGGCGCGATATCATCCCGGGCAGAATGTCAAAGTTTATTACGATCCGGACCAGCCGGGACAGGCCGTGCTGGAGCCTGCGAGCCGGGAAGGCGCGCTGGGGCCGCTGATCGGCGCCGCGGTCTGTGCGATCGTCGGCGGCTCCTTTCTGACCATTTTGATCAAGGTGGGATTCGCGTAACGGGCCTTGGTGTCATTCCGGGGCGCGCGGAGCGCGAGCTATGATGCGCAATTGCGCATCTGAGAATCCATTGTGCAGCAAGTGTCGCCGATGAATCGATTCCGGGCTCGCGCCAAGCGGCGCGCCCTGGAATGACGGGGCCCCTCACCCCTTCGGCGGCGCCAGCGGCTGCAATATCTCCTGGAACGGCGCCAGCGCCTCGCAGCGATCGGCATGTGCGCTCAACGCCGGATAGCGCGCCGTGTCGAACAGTTGCGGATGCGCCTCGCGGGTGAAGCGTGTGACGCAGGCGACTGCGATGTCGGCATGGCCGATGCGGCCACCCAGCCAGTACGGCGTCGTCACCTTGGCGCGCTCGGCTTCCAGCACGCCGAGCACGTCGCCGATCTGCGCCTGGCAGCGCTCGACCCATAGCGCGAGCTGCTCCTTCCGCAGCACGCGTTCGTAGAGCAGGCTGACCGCCTTGTCGCCGAGGCCGGTCGCGAGCGCGCAAATCCGCAGATGCCGGCGCCGCTCGACGCCGCTTCGCGGCAGCATCGCCTTCTCGGGCCCGACGAGCTCGTCGAGATAGTCCAGAATGATCGTGCTCTCGATCAGCGCTTCGCCGTCATCGAGCACCAGGGTCGGCACGCGGCGCAACGGATTGTACGGCGCTATTCTGTCGGCATCGCCGAAGGTCGACCATGGCTTGTGCTCGAAGCTAAGGCCGTAGAGCCGCAGCGCAATCGCGACGCGGCGCACGAAGGGGGAATCATATTGGCCGATCAGGAACATGGTTCTCGCTCTTCTCTGGCGGTGGATGAGGCGGGGCCGATCAGTTTCCACGACAACATCGGAACGACGCAAGCAAAATCCTGGACATGGAGCATTGCGCCTGACGCAACGGCGCTCGCGACAGCGTCGTCCGGATGCGCTATCAAGGACCGCATCATGACAGTGACATCAGACATCACCCGGGAGCGGATCGCGGCGACGGAAGCCGTTATCCGCCCGCACATCCGGCGCACGCCACTGCTCGCAGCCGACCTCGCCGATTTCGGCCTGCCGGCAGCGCCCGTCATTTTCAAGCTCGAGCTGCTGCAGCATTCCGGATCGTTCAAGGCGCGAGGGGCGTTCGCCAATCTGCTGCTGCGGCAGGTGCCGCAAGCCGGTGTCGTCGCCGCATCCGGCGGCAATCACGGCGCCGCGGTCGCCTATGCGGCGCAGCGGCTCAAAATTCCCGCCACGATTTTCGTTCCCGACATCACCTCGCCCGCCAAGGCCGAGCGGATCAAGGGTTATGGCGCCGAGCTCGTGATCGCGGGCAACCGCTACGCCGATGCGCTTGCGGCCAGCGAAGCCCATGTCGCGCGGACCGGCGCCATGGCCGTTCATGCCTACGATCAGATCGAAACCCTGCTCGGCCAGGGCAGTGTCGGACTGGAGCTGGAGCAGGACGCGCCCGGCATCGACACGCTGCTGGTGGCGGTCGGTGGCGGCGGGCTGATCGGCGGCATCGCGGCATGGACCGCCGGCCGGACCCGCATCATTGCCGTCGAGCCGGAGCTCTCACCGACCCTGCACGCCGCCTTCGCGGCAGGAGCCCCGGTCGACGCGCCGGCCAGCGGCCTCGCCGCCGACAGCCTCGCGCCGCGGCGCGTCGGCGAATTGATGTTCCCGATCGCGCGCGCCCATGTCGAGCGCGTCGTCCTCGTCAGCGACGATTCGATCCGGCAGGCCCAGGCCGCGCTGTGGTCGCGCCTGCGTCTGGTCGCCGAGCCGGGCGGCGCGGCGGCGTTTGCCGCATTGCTCTCCGGCCGTTATCGGCCGTCGGTAGGCGAACGTATCGCGGTACTTGTCTGCGGCGCCAACACGACGGCGGTGAACTTCGACAATTAGCGGAGGAACGGCGACGCTCACGCCTCGTCATTGCGAGCGCAGCGAAGCAATCCAGAATCGTTCCGCGGAGACAAAACTGGATTGCTTCGCTGCGCTCGCAATGACGGAAGGAGCCGCGCCCCACACTCGCTACTCGATGATCGGAACGTGCTTCGCCGCATCGCGCGGTGCCGCGCCGTCGAGCCGCGGATCATCCGCGACCTCGATCTGGCGGCGGAACGGGATGAAGCCTGAGCGCTGATAGAACGCGACTGCCGACGGATGATCGAAGGTGCAGGTGTGCACCCAGACGCGACGCACATCGCCGGACCACGCGCGCTCCAGTGCGCGGTTCATCAGGAAGCGGGCGGCGCCGGTGCCGATCAGGCCTGCTGTGACGCCGAAATAGACCAGCTCGCACTGGCCGGGGTCGCGGAAATCCAGCTCGAGCAGGCCCTCGTCGCGACCGTCCACGACGAGCGCGTAGATTTCGATGCCCGGCGCTTGGATGATCGCGGCGAGCTGTGCGTCGTTCATGCGCAGCCGCGAGAGCCACAGCCATTCCTCGCCGACGCGGCGATAGAGATCGCGGTACCAATCAAGCGGGGGTGCGTCGGCCTTACGCAACGTCCACGCGCCGGGCCGATCGTCGCGGGCAGCGGGGCGTGCGGTCATCTCCAGATGGGTGACGACCGCGGCGATCTTGCCGGCGGGGATGTCGGAATAGCCGTCGGGGAGGGTCATGGCGGTTTCCTGTGAAGCCGAGCGCGAGCCACATATTCTACGTCGTCCCGGCGGAGGCCGGGACCCATAACCACGAATGTAGATTGTCTTGCGACGCTGTAACAACGAGTCCCATGCACAACATCTGCTGCGGAGTATAGGTCCCGGCCTTCGCCGGGACGACAGAGGTGTTTGCAGCCGCGTCCTTCTGAGCCTCGCTCACCTTGGCGTCAGCGTGATCGCTTCCGCGGTCGCGGCTTCGACTGCGGAGAGGCTGTAGAGCAGCGGGACATACTGGCCGTTGGCCCAGAGCGGGGCGAGGTCGCGGTAGTGGCCGCTGAAGGGATCGCCGGACTGGCCGGGCGTGTTGATGGTGCGGCTCGCATCCCAATTGCCGACGTCGAGCACCATGCGGAACGAGGCGCCGGCGGTGAGCTGATAGTCGGAGCGGCGATAGGTGGCGGCGCGCGGCACGTTGGCGGCGCCGCCATAGGCGAGCGGGCCGACCGACAATTGCGCCGCCGTGGCCTTGTCGGCGAGCGGCATCAGCGCGTGATCGAACTTTGCGACATGGAGCCGGCCCCAGCGCCAGGTGGAGGGATCAGGACCGAGCTTGCCGGCGACATCGGCCACCGCCGCACCCAGGCTGTCGCGCAAGATCTGGTCGCGCGCAGCTGCGGGATCGACGCCGAACGACGCATCCGGCGATTCCAGCGCGGCGACGAGCGCCGGAATGCTGGAGGCCTCGGGCGCGATCAGGTCCGCCGCCTTGGGCGCCGTGGTTTTCAGCAGCCTGGGGCCGAGATGATTGGCGATCCAAACCTCGAACACGGCCGCCGCGGCGCTGTCGGCGGAATCGCGCGCGTCCCACGGCTTGAGCAGATCGAGACCCTGCTTCACGTTGACATCATCAGACGACAACGGCTGCAGCAGCTTGACCAGCCGGCGTCCCAGCATGGCGGTGTCGTCGTTCTGCAGATCCATGGCGTCGGCGAGCGTCACCTTGGTGTTGGCCGCGAGCACGTCGGTGATGCGCTGCCAGCGCGCACTGTCGGACCATTCGAAGCCGACCCTGCGCTCGTTGACGGGATAATCGGGCGGCAGGTTCATGTGGTTCGCCGTGGCGAAAAAGCCCTGCTTGGGCTGATATGATTTCGGCAGCTCGTCGAGCGACAAGAATCCCTGCCATTCATAACGGCCATCGCCGGGCACCGGCATCAGGCCGTCGAAGTTCAGGCGGCGCGGCGTCTTGCCGGCGGCGACCCAGCCTATATTGCCCTTGGTGTCGGCATAGACCTGGTTCTCCGACGGCGCGCCCCAGCGCCGCATGGCGCCGAGAAAACCGGTCCAATCCTTTGCGGTCATGTAATCCGACGAGCCGAAGTAAGCCGACGTGCCGGGCTCGAACCAGATCGAGCGCACGGCGAAGGCGCGCTTGTTGGCGTCGTCGACGAAGACGACGGGACCGTGGCGGGTGAATTTCAGCTCGAGGTCGCGATCGGCCTCGCCCTTGACCTGCTGCTTCTCGTGGACGATGCGCATGTCCTCCCAGCCGCTGCCGTAGCGATACTGGTTGGGATTTTGCGGATTGAGCTCGTAGACGTAGAGGTCTTCCTGGTCGACGTTGAAGATGGTGAGGCCGAAGGCGATGGTGCCATTGTGGCCAATCGAGATGCCGGGCAGCGCCGGCTCGCCGGCGCCGATCACGGAGAGGCCGGGCGCATTGAGCCCGACGATGTAGCGCAGCGAGGGCACGCTGTGCTCGCGATGCGGATCGTTGGCGAGGATCGGACGGCCCGTCGCGGTGCGCGAGGCCGCGATCACCCAATTGTTGGAGCCGATGGTGTCGCGCTGCTGATCGGCTTGGGTGAGGTATTTGTCGGGATCGTGCGCGAGCGCGGCCTTCTGGTCCTTTGGCGCGGCAAAGGCCACAGGGCGGGTCGCGAGATCGTAGGCCGCGAGCACGGCCTTCGGCACGCTGCAGGGATCGAGGCCATCGGGGATTTTCGTGGTCCAGGCCGGCTCGAGCTTGACGCGAAACCGATCGGCATCGAGGCCTGCGGCGCAGGCGACCAGCGAACGCTTCACCTCGGAAGCGACGTTGCGCGTCAGGCCGTGGCTGCGGATGCGGACGACGTCATCGGCGACCCAAAGTTCCGGCATGGTGCCGGCGATCCTGAACTCGATCGGCAGCGGTCGTTTTCCCGCGCGCACGTCGGCGACATAGGCGTTGACGCCGGCAACGAAGGCGTCCGCATAGGTCTTCGCCTTGGGGCCGTAGGCCGCCCACTCCGCATTCATGTCGCCGCGATAGAGAAACAGCCGCAGCGCCTTGTCCTGCTCGGCATAGGCCTGGCCGAAATCCCTGGCGAGCAGGCCGAGCCCGCGCTTGCGCCAGAGATCGATCTGCCAGAGCCGGTCGCGCGCGGCGTTGAAGCCCTGCAGGAAGAACAGGTCGTGCTCGTTGCCGGCATAGATGTGCGGAATGCCCCAGACGTCGACCAGGATCCGGGCGGGGGCGTTGAGACCGGCGACATCGGTTTTGGTTTGCCTCGCGCTGCCGAGCGAGTTCGGCTTGTCGCGCGCGATGGCTGGCGAGGCGAGCAGCGCGGCGCAGATCGCCGCAGTGCAGAGCTTTTGGATGACCCGGTTGAAATCCGTGTTCATTGTCTTCTCCCGTTGTTGTTGATTGGGGCGCAACGCGCCCGCTATTCCCCCTCGTCGCTCGCCAGCACGCCCTTCACCGCGCGGGCCCAGCCGGCGAGCTTTCGATCGCGCGTGGCCTGGCTCATGTTCGGCTTGAAGCGGTGCTCGAGGCGCCAATTGTCGGCGAATTTGGTCGGCTCGGGATAGACGCCGGCCTGGAGACCGGCGAGATAGGCCGCACCGAGCGCGGTGGTCTCCTGGATCACGGGGCGATCGACCGGGGCGTCGAGGAGATCGGCGAGACGCTGCATGGTCCAGTCCGACGCGGTCATGCCGCCATCGACGCGGAGCACGACGCTCGCGATTTCCGAGCTCGGCCAGTCCGCGCGCATCGCGGCCCAGAGATCGAAGGTCTGGTAGCAGACGCTTTCGAGCGCGGCATGTGCAAGCTCGGCCGGGCCGGTGTTGCGGGTGAGGCCGAACAGCGCGCCGCGGACGCGCGGATTCCAGTAGGGCGCGCCCATGCCGACGAAGGCCGGCACGAGGTAGACGCTCTGCATGGAGTCGGACTGATCGGCAAGAGGTCCGGTTTCGGCGGCGTGCTTGATGATGCCGAGGCCGTCGCGCAGCCACTGCACCGCCGAGCCTGCGACGAAGATCGAGCCTTCGAGCGCGTAGGTGCGCTTGCCGCCGAGCTGGTAGGCGATGGTGGTGAGCAGCTTGTTCTTCGAGACAACAGGCGTGGCGCCGGTGTTGAGCAGGGCGAAACAGCCGGTGCCGTAGGTCGATTTCATCATTCCCGGACGAAAGCAGGCTTGCCCGATGGTCGCGGCCTGCTGGTCGCCAGCGATGCCGGAGATCGCGATCGCGCCGCCGAACAGGTCCGGCGTGCTCTCGCCGAAATGAGCCGAGGAATCCTTCACCTCGGGCAGCATCGAGCGCGGCACGCCGATGATCTCGAGCAGCTCGTCGTCCCACTGTCCGGTGTGGATGTTGAACAGCAGCGTGCGCGAGGCATTGGTGGCGTCGGTGGCGTGCACCTTGCCGCCGGTGAGGCGCCACAGCAGGTAGCAATCGACTGTGCCGAACATCAGCTCGCCGCGGGCGGCGCGTCCCCGCGCACCGGGCACGTGATCGAGGATCCAGGCGACCTTGGTGCCGGAGAAATAGGGATCGATAATCAGGCCGGTCTTCTGCGAGATCGTGGGCTCGCGGCCCTCGTGCTTGAGCTTCGCGCAGATGTCGGCGGTGCGGCGGTCCTGCCAGACGATGGCGCGGTGCACGGCTTGTCCCGTGGCGCGGTCCCACACCACCGTGGTCTCGCGCTGGTTGGTGATGCCGATCGCGGCGATGTCCTTCGCCGTGATGCCGGCCTGCGCGATCGCGTCGCGGCAGACCGTCACGGTCGAGGTCCAGATGTCCTCCGGCTCGTGCTCGACCCAGCCCGAGGCCGGAAAATGCTGCGGAAACTCGGCTTGCGCACGCGCGGCAATCGAGATGTCGCTGCGAAACACGATCGCACGCGAGGAGGTTGTGCCCTGGTCGATGGCGAGGACGAAAGACATGGAAGCTTACCCTGGCGTTCTCTTGGCGTAGTCTTGGCGTTCCCCTGAGGGGGATAATTGTGTCGCGCCAAAAGGAGCGGATTAGGGCAGGAAGGTCAAGGCCGCCGCATGTGGCGCTTGAGGACTGTGAACCTGCTTGGCCTCGTGGTTCGAGACGCGCCGTAAGGCGGCGCTCCTCACCATGAGGGTCTTAGAGCGTAGGGTTTGGATCAAGGTTTTGAAACGAGACCTCATCCTGAGGAGCCCGCCAAAGCGGGCGTCTCGAAGGATGGGCCGCGAGCAAGCCGCTGGCCCGGAGACTAGGATGGCGGGAGCGAAGATGCTACATCCCCGGACCGGCAATCCGGGGCGGCATGACATTCACTTCGTTTCAGTTCGGCATCTTCGTTGCGGTGGTGTTCGGCGCCTATTATTTGCCGCCGTTGCGCCGCTTCCAGGTTCAGCTGCTGGTGCTCGCAAGCCTGGTGTTCTATGGCTCCGGCCAGCCGGAACTGCTGCCGCTATTGCTGCTTGCCGTGCTCGGAACCTATCTCTGCCTGGTGCTGGCGTTCGACAACCGCGCGCTCTGGATGCCGGCCGGCATCGTGTTCAATCTCGCGCTGCTGGCGTTCTTCAAATACAAGCTGCTGTTCATCGACTTAGCCGCGGTTCACCCGACCGGCGTCGCACCGCTGGATGTGCTGCTGCGATTGCCGCTGCCGATCGGCATCTCGTTTTTCGTGTTCCACAATATCAGCCTGCTGGTCGACCTGACGCGCGAGAAGCAGCCGCCGCCACTGCGCGACGTGTTCCTCTACATCATCTTTTTCCCGCAGCTCGTGTCCGGGCCGATCACCCGCGCGGGGCAGTTCATGCCGCAGATCGCGCCCAAACGGCTCGCTGAGGTCGATGTCGTCGCGGCCGCAAAATGGGTCCTGACCGGCTTCTTCTTCAAGCTCTACGTCGCGAACAATCTCAACGAGATGACGTCCTACATGGACTATCCGCTCTACGAGACCGTGTCGACGCCGGACCGCTGGCTGCTCGTGTTCCTGTACAGCTACCAGATCTATGCCGATTTCTTCGGCTATTCGGCGATTGCGCTTGGCCTGGCGCTGCTGTTCGGCTATCGCCTGCCCGTCAACTTTGACCTGCCCTACATCGCGGTCTCGTTCTCCGAGTTCTGGACTCGCTGGCACATCTCGCTGTCGACCTGGCTCAGGACCTATCTCTACATCCCGCTCGGCGGCAACAGGAAGGGGCCGGCCCGGACCTGCCTCAATCTGATGATCGTGATGACGCTCGGCGGGCTCTGGCATGGCGCGAGCCTGAGCTACGCGCTGTGGGGCATGCTGCACGGCCTGCTGCTGGTCGTCGAGCGGCCGTTCCTGAGATTTCTCGGCGAAGCCGGGCCTGTGGTGCGGGTCGCCCGCATGGGCGTGGTGTTTTTCTGCGTGACGATGCTCTGGATCTTCTTCAAGCTGCCGAACTTCGATCACGCGCTCGGCTATCTCGCAGGGATGTTCGCGCCGACTGACAATCCCAATCCGACAAAGCTGTTCCGCAACATGGCGCTGCTCTACGCCCTCCCCGTCCTGATCCAGCACCTTGGCATCGGTGCGCTCCTGGAGGGCAAGCTGCGGCGATGGGAGCCGTACCTCTATGGCGCGCTGGCGGCGATGGCCTGGCTCGAGGCCGGGCCGGACGCCGCCTTCATCTATTTCCAGTTCTGACCATGCCGCAGTCACCGAGACTTTCATGGCTGATCAAATGCGCGGGCGTCGCGGTGGCGCTGCTGCTCGCCTGCAGCCTTGCCACCGCGCGTTTCGGCTTCGGGCTGCAGCAGCCGACCGTCACCACCCGCGACGGCACCATCATCACGCTCAACCGCTATGTCGGGGAGCCCGTGCCTGACCTCGTGCTGGTCGGCAGCTCGGTCGCCTGGCGTCTGAAGGAGGAATATTTCACACGCCCGCGCGTCCGCAATCTCGCGCTCGCCGGCGGCTCGCCGGTGACCAGCCTGGACATCGTCGCGAAGCGGAAAAGCCTGCCGAAGATCGTCCTGATCGAGACCAACGTTCTCACGCGCCTGCCCGACGACGCGCTGATCGCCAAATTTTCCGGCGGCGCGCGCACCGAGACGCTATTCCTGCGCCCGGTGCGAACGGCGGTTGCGGCCTATGAAACGTGGAATCACACGCCGCCGAATCCTGCAGACGCGCGCGCCGAGCGGGATCGCCTGCTCAAGGAGCCGCCGAGCCCGTTCGACAACAGGGTCTATCTCGACCGTGCCGTGCAACAGATGAATGACGACGACCCCACCGCTCAGGCGCACGCGAACGTGGCGCGCATCAGACAGCTGATCGACGACATCGAGCGGCGGGGATCACGCGCCTTCCTGCTCGAGATCCCCTTCGCGGCGGAGATCGAGGATTCGCGCATGGTCAGGATGAGCAAGGCGATCGTCCACGCGGCCTTCCCGGATCGTGAGCGTTGGCTGCCGATCGATCCGCCGTCGGGCGAACTGCGCTGGGCCGACGGCGTGCACCTGGACGAGCGATCGTCCCTGCGCGTCGTGCGCGCGATCGAAGGTGCCCTGGCCGAGCGCGACCGGTAGCGGCCGTTGTTGCTCCGCTGATTCCGCTTGTTCGGTGTCATCGCCCGGCTTGACCGGGCGATGACGGCGGAGGCTCAAAACTCATTTGCGATCTTCGACAGCATCCCGAGCAGCGCTTCGCGGTTGGCTTGGCCCAGCAGCTCGTTCAGCCGTGACTCGTGCTTGGTGGCGACGAGCTTCTTGGCGCGCGTCAGCACGGCCTTGCCCTTGTCGGTCAAAACGAGAATGTGCGAGCGGCGGTCGTTGGTGGAGCGGATCCGGGCGCAGAGGTCGCGGCTCTCGAGATTATCGAGCAGGGCGACGAAATTCGGCCGGAGGATGCCGAGGGTCGAGGCGATCTCGGTCTGGTTACGGCCCGGGTTCTTCTCCACCAGCAGCAGCACCGAAAACTGCGCCGGCGTCAGCTGGAGCGAGGCCACGCAGCGCAAGAAGTTCTCGAACACCTTGAGCTGGGCGCGCTTGAGCACGTAGCCGAGCTGTTCCGAGAGCTCGCCGAGCTGGAGGGCTTCGGGCAGGCCCTCGGCGGCATCCTTGCGGCCCTTGGCCCCGTCGCCAGGCTTTTCAGAGGACTTTTCAGCGGTTTTGGAAACGGTCATCGCCTCGTGCTCGTAATCCCGCTAAATTCGGGAGGGATGGTTCGCGGCCCTTGAGATTATATTTGATAATTGTTATGGACCATATCAAATATCGTCAGCGTATTTCAATGGCTGTGAACGGACCATCCACCGCGATCGCGGAGACCGGTCCTTAATCTTTGAGGGGGAGCGTCCGGTCTTGAACACCACCATCATGCTGTTCCTGCTGCAGGATGGCATCACCAATGGCGCGATCTATGCGCTGCTCGGCCTGGCGCTGGTGCTGGTATTTGCCGTCACCCGCGTCATTCTGATCCCCCAGGGCGAGTTCGTCACCTATGGCGCGCTGACCTATGCCTCGCTGGCCTCGGGCCAGATGCCGGGCACGGCCAAGCTGGCGCTCGCCATGGGCACCGTCGCCTTCGCGTTCGACCTGTTCGTTGCCCGCAAGGCGCTGCATGGTCGGCTGATCGTCCGCAGCGTCCTCGGCAACATCGTGTTGCCGGCCATCGTGCTGGCGGTGACGCTGTACTTCGCCGGCCAGAAGCCGCCGGTTGCGGTCTGCATCGCGCTGTCGCTGCTGATCGTCGCGATGATCGGCCTCTATCTCTACCGCATCGCGTTCCAGCCGTTGGCACACACCTCGGTGCTGGTGCTGCTGATCGCCTCGGTCGGCGTCCATCTGGCGCTGCAGGGGCTGGGCCTGCTGTTCTTCGGCGCCGAGGGCCAGCGCGGCCCTGCCGTGCTCTCCGGCGCGTTCACCGCGGGCTCGCTGCGCTTCACCGGCCAGAGCATCACGGTCTACGGCATCACCATCGCCTTCATCGTCGGGCTCTGGCTGTTCTTCGGGCTGACGCTTTACGGCAAGGCGCTGCGCGCCACCGCCGTCAACCGGCTCGGCGCGCGGCTCGCCGGCATCCGCACCACGCTGTCGGGCCAGATCGCCTTCCTGCTGGCCTCCGTCATCGGTGCGCTGTCGGGCATCATGATCGTGCCGATCACGACGCTTTACTATGACTCGGGCTTCCTGATCGGCCTGAAGGGCTTCGTCGCCGCGATCATCGGCGGCCTCGTCAGCTACCCCCTCACGGCGGTCGCAGCCCTCTTCGTTGGCATCGTCGAGGCGTTCTCGTCCTTCTATGCCTCCAACTACAAGGAGGTGATCGTGTTCATGCTCCTGATCCCCGTGCTGCTGCTGCGGTCGCTAGCCGCACCTGCCGTCGAGGAAGAGAAGGACTGACGCCTAAGATGCAGAGCCGGCTTCCCATCCTCATCTTCGCAGCTTTGATGGCAGCGATCCCGTTCGTCCCGGGCATGCCGCCATTCTGGATCGTGCTGCTCGACAATATCGGCCTCACCGCGCTGGTCGCGATGGGCCTCGTGCTGCTCACCGGTGTCGGTGGCCTGACCTCGTTCGGCCAGGCCGCCTTCGTCGGCTTCGGCGCCTACACCACGGCGCTGCTGACGACGGCTTACGGACTGTCGCCGTGGCTGACCTTGCCGCTCTCGCTCGTGGTCAGTGGATTGCTTGCGGTGCTGCTCGGCCTGGTTACGGTCCGCCTCTCCGGCCATTATCTGCCGCTCGGCACGCTGGCCTGGGGGCTCGGCCTGTTCTACCTCTTCAGCAAGCTGGAATTCCTCGGGCGTAACGACGGCATCTCGGCGATCCCGCCGCTGTCGATCGGCACGTTCAGGATGCTCTCACCCGGCTCGATCTACTTTGCGATCTGGGTCGCGGTCATCCTCTCGGCCCTGCTCACGATGAACCTGCTGGACTCCCGCACCGGCCGCGCCATCCGCGCGCTGCGGCGCGGCCATGTGGCGGCCGAAGCGTTCGGCGTGCACACGCCGCGCGCGAAGCTGCTGGTGTTCATCCACGCCGCCGTGCTTGCGGGCCTCTCCGGCTGGCTTTACGCCCATCTCCAGCGCGCGGTGAACCCGACGCCGTTCGGCGCGCAGGCCGGCATCGAATATCTCTTCATCGCGGTGGTCGGCGGCGCCGGTTATGTCTGGGGCGGCGTGCTGGGTGCTGCGATCGTCGTGATCCTGAAAGAGGTGCTGCAGAGCTACCTGCCGCTGATCCTACCCGGCTCCGGCCAGGTCGAGACCATCGTATTCGGCATCCTGCTGGTGGCGCTGCTGCAGCTCGCACCCGGCGGCGTCTGGCCCTGGCTGATGTCATTCCTGCCCGAGCGCACGGCTGGCAGGAAGCCGGACACCTCGCTGAAGCTGGAGGCGCGACCCCGCCCGCCCGGCCAATCCAGCGTGCTGCTCCAGGTCGAGAAGGCGCGCAAGCAGTTCGGCGGCGTGGTCGCCGTCAACAATGTCTCCTTCGAGGTCCAGGCCGGCGAGATCGTCGCGCTGATCGGCCCCAACGGCGCCGGCAAGAGCACCACCTTCAACCTGATCACCGGCGTGCTATCGGCTAGCTCGGGCTCGATCTCGGTGCTCGGCAGGAAAGTGGATCGCGCGCCGCCGCAGGAGATCGTCAAGCTCGGCATCTCCCGCACCTTCCAGCACGTCAAGCTCGTGCCCGATATGACCGTGCTGGAGAACGTCGCGATCGGCGCACATCTGCGCGGCCATTCCGGGCCGCTCGCCTCGATGCTGCGTCTCGACCGCGCCGACGAGGCAAAATTGCTTGCGGAAGCCGCCCGCCAGATCGAGCGCGTCGGCCTCGCCGACCAGATGCATCAACTCGCAGGATCTCTGTCGCTCGGCCAACAGCGCATCGTCGAGATCGCCCGCGCGCTGTGCGTCGATCCGATGCTGCTGCTGCTCGACGAGCCCGCGGCGGGCCTGCGCCACATGGAAAAGCAGCAGCTTGCGAAACTGCTGCGCGATTTGCGCGACGGCGGCATGAGCGTGCTGCTGGTCGAGCACGACATGGGTTTCGTGATGAACCTCGCCGACCGCATCGTGGTGCTGGATTTCGGCACCAAGATCGCGGAAGGCACGCCTGCCACGATCAAGACCAATCCCGAAGTGATCAAGGCCTATCTCGGAGTGGCAGCATGAGCGCGCTGTTGTCCGTCACCGATGCGCATGTCGCCTATGGCAAGGTCGAGGCCGTGCGCTCGGTCGCGCTCGAGGTCGGCGAGAACCAGATCGTCACCATCGTCGGCGCCAATGGCGCCGGCAAGACCACGCTGCTGTCGGCCATCATGGGCATCCTGCCGCTCAAGGGCCGTGTCGCCTTTGCCGGCCAGGACCTGGCCCGGCTCGACATCGAGGACCGCGTCGCGATGGGGCTCGGCCTCGTGCCTGAGCACCGCGAATTGTTCGTGACCATGAATGTCGAGGACAATCTCGAGCTTGGCGCTTTCCGCATCGAGAGAAGCAAGGCAAAGGCCTCGATGGAGCAGGTCTATGCGCTGTTTCCGCGCCTGAAGGAGCGGCGCAAGCAGCTTGCCGGCACGCTCTCCGGCGGCGAGCAGCAGATGCTCGCCATGGGCCGCGCGCTGATGGGCGCGCCGAAGCTCCTGATGCTGGACGAGCCGAGCCTCGGCCTCGCGCCGATCATCGTCGCCGATATTTTCCGCATCATCACCGAGCTGCGCGCCAGCGGCGTGTCCGTGCTGCTGGTCGAGCAGAACGCGCAGGCCGCGCTGAAGATCGCCGACCAGGCCTATGTGATGGAGCTCGGCGAGTTCGTGCTCAGCGGCAAGGCCAGCGACATCGCGGCGAACGAGGCGGTGGCGGCGAGCTATCTCGGCTTCCAGCACGAAGGCGCAAGCGTGCTATAACTACGTGCGGCTCGCCGTCCGCACGAAACCCCAGGCGGCGATCGCGGCCATCAGCAGCGAGATCAGCACGTTGTAGCCGGCGAGCGACAGGCCGAGGAAGCGCCACTGCACCTCGTCGCAACGCACCACCTTGACGGTGTCGAGCCGCGACAGCAGATCGCCGGCGCTGCCGAGATTTCCGACCGGACCCGTGCAGTCGGTCGGCCCCTTCCACAACCCCCATTCGACGCCCGAGTGATAGGTGCCGAGGCCGGCATTGGCGAGCGCCGCCAGCGCGAGGAGCGCGAGCCCGGCCAGCAGCAGCGGCCGCGGCGCGCCGCTCCGCGCCGCGAGCGCCGTGAGCGCACCGAGCGCGATCGCGAGATAATAGGCGTAGCGCTGCTCGAGGCAGAGCGGACAGGGCAGAATCTCCAGCACGAGCTGAAAGAACCAGGCGCCCGCGATCGTCGCCGCCGCGATCAGCGTGACCGCCAGCGAGGCGGTCAGCGCCGGCGTACTGGCCGGTCGAAACGCGGGTATTGCGGCACTCTGGGTCGTCACGGCGGCCTCTCCAGATGGGACGTGGCCCTAAGCCTCTAACCCTGGCCGGTGCGGCTGTCGAGAACGGCCGGGATCACTTTGGCGCGGGTTGACCTCGCTTTGTCCATGGCTGTAGTCCGCCGGCTTCGCAACGCCCTCATTCGGAAGGCGACGTCGCCGGCCAGCTGGGCGATAAAATCAGAAATAAAACTTTTAGTTGATTTGCAGGGCCCGTGATGCAATGTTTGATTGTGTCGATAGACGATATATCTCAGAGCGGGTAAGCGTAGGGAGCAGGCGATGCCGAGCTATCAAGACATCTACGTGCGGGACAATTTTGGCGACACCGGCGTCTTCCCGTCGACGGGCGTTCCATACATGTCGCCCGACATCATCCCGCTCCAGAGTGGCACGTTGTCGGTGGAGCAGGCCATTTCGACGTATGGCGGTCCCGATCAGGGCAAGCACATCCTCAATCCCGGCCTGAACAACATCTACGTCCGCGCCAAGAATTTGCAGCCAGGCGGCACCGAGACCGGAACGGCCTCTCTCTACTTCGCCAAGACCTCGCTCGTGATGTTGCCGGACACATGGCGGAACAATCAGCTGCTTACGTCGGCGGGCCAGTCAAGCGTATCGTTCGTGAACGCATCGGGCAGCACCAATCTCAATCCAAATGACATCGCGCTCAGCAGCCCGGCCTTTTTCTGGAGCAGCGTGCCGGACCCCACCTGGAGCCATTGTCTGGTCGCGATCGTCAATACCCCCAATACCGTTGTTACGATCCCGGCCCGTTTCGCCAGCAATGCCGCTTACGTCCAATGGGTGCAGAACAATCCCGCCGTCGCATGGCGCAACATCATCATCGTTCCGAACGGCCAGGCCAACGTCATCAAGAATGTAGAATTCTCCAACCAGGATTCGGTCCCGCACTACTTCTACTTCTCGCTCACCGCGCGCAATTGCCCGCTCAATACCGCCGTCACCATGCAGTGCACCCACCAATCCTGTCCGATCAACTGGAACGGGACGATCCCGGCGCCTGATCCCAACGGCAATCAGATCATGGGTTTCCAGAACAGCGTCCCGGCCGGCTTTCTCTCCGGGTCCCTGGCGATGTCCGCTACCGCGCCATCCGGACAGACGTTCCCGCGCGGCATGACGCTTGACCTGATGGCCTATCAGGTGCCCGCCTCGCAGCTATTTGACGAGTTGGACGAGATCGAACGCGACGTGGTTCGCCACTATGAGGTTACCGAAGATCATCTGGTGAAGGGCCTCGCCAAAGACGGCGGCGGAAAGATGCTGATCAAGCTTGGCCAAGTGAACTTCGTCGTACCGGCTTAGCACCATGCCAGTTCAACCGCGCTCTCAGTCCGGCCTCACGGAGTTCTCGTCCGGTGCCGGCGCCGTAACCCTCGGCAACATGCCGAGCATCAGCTTTCAGGGCAGCAATACCTGGTCGATCGAGGTTTGGGTCTACCTCGACGCGCTGGTCGACCAGATGAACCTGGTCAGCCGGCAAGGAGAGTTCGCGCTCGTCACGCAAGGCGGATGCATTTCGGCCGCCCGCCAGAGCCAGATCTTTCCGCTCGTCAGCACTCCTTTGCTCGCGCCGCACACCTGGTATCACGTCTGCGTCACGTTCGATGGCGCCACCATGTCGCTGTTCCTCAATGGATTGCGGCGCAATTTCATCACGATGACGGATTCTGGCGTCGCTAACCAGGGCCAGCCGATGACGATCGGCGGCGGATTTTATGGCCAGACGACCGGCGCCCGTTTCTGGAATATTGCGCTGCCGCCAGACATTATTTTTGAACGGCAGTGGAGCAGGTACGCGGCGAACACCGCCAATTTGATGGCGCAAATCGACTTCACGCAAACGCCCCCCATCGACACCTCGGGGCAGGGCGCGCCGGTGACGGTTTCGGCGACCGGCGTCGCCTACCTGCTGTATACGCCGGCGGCGAACCTGGTCGAAGGCGCCTTTTGCGATCCCTACAACGACAATGCCGTCAATCCCGGCGGCTCCGCCGCGGACTTCACGGTCATGGCGTGGATTTCGCCGCAGGCGCAGCCGGGCAAGCAGGCGATCTTTTCCAACGGCTTGTATGGCGCCGCGGGAATGTCGCTGGCGATAAATGCGGCCGGCAAGATCGAGTTTCAGATCGGCGGCGCGACGGCCGTGGTTTCAACCACGGCGCTTCAGGTCAATCGCTGGCGCAATGTGACGGCAACCTGGAGCGCTGCCGGCGGCAACGCCGCGATCTTCCTGGATGGCGTGCAAGACGCGACCGGCACGATGGCGTTCGCAACCGCGCGGTCCGGCGGCGCGCCATTGGTCGGCGCAGCGGCAACCAGCAGCGCCGCGCTGCCGTCCTTTAATTTCGTCGGTTACATCCAGGCCGTGAGCCTGTGGAGTTACGTCTTAACAGCGGCCCAAATCCAGAACTACATGACCGACGACCCGATCAACGATGCCAATTGCATCGCCGACTATGATTTCGTGCCGCCGCGGGCGCAGAACAGTTGGTCGCTCAATCCGGTCGGCATCGTCGGCAATGCGTCGGTTGTGGCGATCAGAAGTGCCGGCACGGTCAGCGTGAATACGATGGCGCAACGGCCACGACCACCGCTGCTACCTGTCGCGACCCACATGACGCCACGCAATGTGCGGTCCGATGATCTGTCGCTCGACACCCGTCGCGCCATGGTTGCCGAGTTCCGCGCCTTCATGACCGAGCGCCTCGGGCTTGCTCCGGAGCAGCAGGAAGAATTTGCGGCGCGATTTCAGGCGAATCTTGCGCTGAGGGCGGAACAGCTCGCAAGCGGGACCTACCGCGTACCGTTTCAATTCAGCGTCGAGCCGCTGGCGGGGGACCGTAGCCGCTTGTGGCTGCATGCCGATGGTGAATCCACCATCATCTATGAAGGGGAGTTCGACGCCTGCACCACGTGGGCCATTCAGTTCATCATCAGCCTCGGGCTGACCCTGTACTCCGTGTTCAGCTTCAGCATGAATATTTCCAAGGTCGCCGCCGGCCTGACCAATTATCTGGCCCAACGGATCAACACGATTGGCCTGGTGCCGCAGCTGCGCGTCGTGTTCAATAAAGGCATAACGCCTACCACCGTCTATAACGCGCTCGAGCTGCTGTGGGACTACGGGCTCCTGACCGGAACGATGAAGTTCTTATGGCAGGCAACGAGTGCCTCGGTCTCGTGGTGGACCATCGGCAGTATTGCCGTTCGGATCGGTCTGCTGTTCAGCCCGTTCGCACCGCTGGAGGTCGCCGTCTTCATCACCGAACTCGCCAAATCGATCATCGATGTTCGCGCTGCCTGGAACGATCCCAACAATTGCTGGAAATCCGGCGCGGAGCGGCGGGTGTTGTCGGGACCCATAGGCTGAACGAAAAACCCGGATGAGGACTTCGCGCCCGGGACGGACCTCAATCAGCCGGTCGGTGGCTTGCTCTTCCAGCCCCCCACTCGGGTCGTGGCCTTAAGCCTCTAACTCCCGCCCGTGCGGCTGTCGAGAACGCCCGGGATCGCTTTGGCGCGGGTTGACCCCGGTTTGTCCATGGCTATAGTCCGCCGGCTTCGCGAGGCTCCCTCCCGGGACCGACCGAGGGCCCCTGTGGCGGAATTGGTAGACGCGCTCGACTCAAAATCGAGTTCCGCAAGGAGTGCTGGTTCGATTCCGGCCAGGGGCACCAACTAGGCTGTTCAAGCCAGTTCGAAAGCGCCCGCAACCGTCCGCACAGCTCTCAGAACCCCTTGAAAAATAGGCCTTTCCGCGTACATCGGTGTTCGTCACCGTTTGTTCTCATCCGATCCTAGCCGTCCGATTTGTTGGCATTTTTGTTGGTATCGGGAGAACAAGCGTTCGCGGCGACTTTCGCTATTCAAGGACGCCAAGGCACGGGATGGCGATGTCGTCGAGCTCCAGCTTGCGCATCTTAACAACTCGACCGTGGAAGGGCTCTACAGAAGCACGGCCCGCTTGCGCTGATCGGCTCGCGCACGAAACTGATGTGACGCTGGGCTGATCGGGTCGACCGCTGAGCGCTTGACCATTTCCTGAAACAGCGGGGAACTCCCTGCCCTGCTTGCCGGCTGCCTCAGCAGAGCGTCGTTGTCGACGTATGCGGTCATGGGAGAAGTGGCCGTGCCGCGTCTGATTCACGTCCGGGTTCGAAGGTAGCGCCGGAGATGCGCGGGACCGCTCAGGCGAAAGTGCAGCCCTTGGACTCCAGCACCTTGCCGATGCCGGACAGCTCGAGAATATCCCCGCCGGCCTTGAGCGCCTTCATCACGCCGGCTTCCTTGTCCTCGCGCGCCGCCGACTTGACGCAGACGTCGGCGATGTTCTCCTTCGGCACGATCACGACACCGTCGTCGTCGGCACTCACGATATCGCCGGGACGAACCACAATGCCGCCGATGACGATCGGCTGATTGATGGTGCCGAGCGTCTCCTTGACGGTACCCTTCATGCAGAGTCCGTAGGAGAAGACCTTGAATCCGGTGTCGCGCACCGCCGGGCCATCGCGAACGCCGGCATCCGTGACCAGGCCGACGATGCCCTTGGCGACGCAGGCCGTCGACAGCACTTCGCCGAACCCGCCTTGCTCGGGATGATCGCCTGCACTCACTACGAGCACGTCACCCTGCTTGGCCAATGAGATGGCAGTGATGAGCATCATGTTGTCGCCCGGATGGCAACTGACCGTCAGCGCCGGCCCGCAGGCGCGCATTCCCGGATAGATCGGCTTGATCCGCGACGTCAATGCACCCGAGCGCCCCTGCGCCTCGTGCAGGGTGGACGGAGGAAATTGCTTGATGCGCTCGACGAGGTCTGCAGCAGGCCGATCGAAAGTTCTGACAACGTGAACCATGGTCCCTCCGAGGGTCCGCAATCTAAGCTTCACCTGAGATAGTCGACCGTCTCAGATCGGAGAATTTCAGTTTTTAGGATTGCCACATCGTGTTTCGTTATGGCTCGCTCTTCTGGCCCTCCAGAGGCGATGTTGGAGCAGCCTCTGCGATGGTAACCGCGCCGGGAGGGATATCGAACTGCCCCCAGGTCTTGACGATGATCTCGAGCAATATCTTGTAGACAGCGAATGCGGCGTCCGACAAGGCAGCGTTATCGGAGATGCACAGCGACATCTGCTGCGAGGCCGACGGCGCATTGATCCGCCGAATGCAGAGTTCATCCAGGTTCGGCAATGCCTTTGCGATGGAAATGGGCAGCACGGCGGCCCCCACTCCAGCCGCAATCGCCGAAGAGAGGGTCGATTGGGAATGGATCTCGGCGACGATGCGCGGGCGGAGTCCCACCTCGGCGCAGACCCGCTCGACCGTCTGTCGCAAGAAGGATTCCCGATATGGAAGAAGCAGGTCGAATTGCGCGACCTCCTGCGCCGAAACCTCCTCCGGAGGCATCTGCTCCGTATACATGCCGCGGGGCGCGACAAGATAAAAATGCTCGCGCATCAGCGGCTTGTAATCGAGACCGGTCACCGGGCGATCGCCGTAGAGGACCGCCATATCCATGCTCCCCTTCAGCATCATCTCGCTGAGCATGACCCCGGAGCTGTCGTAAATGTGCGGCACGATGCCGGGATAGCGTTGGCGTACCTGCATCAGTAGCGGGGTCGCCAGCAATGCCGCCGAGCTGAGCGGCGCCAGACCGATCGTGACGTTGCCGGTCAGCTCCGGCTTGTTGTCCAGAATGGTGCGCCTGGCTTCTTCGATCTGCCGCTGGATTGACTTGGCGTAGCGATAGAGGATCCGTCCGGCCTCGGTGGGCTTGACCCCGCGGGCGCTGCGGTCGAGCAGCTTGCACTTGAAGTCCGCCTCCAGGCTCGCAATGTGCTGACTCAGAGCCGGCTGGGCGACATTCAGCACCTTCGCCGCGCTCGTCATGCTGCCGAGATCCACGACCTTGATGAAGGCCTCCAAGCGTTTCGTATCCAATACGGCGTCTCCGGATATCCAATCAGGGAGCAGAGCAGCAGCAATAGGCTGAAGCTATGGGATCAGAAGGAATTGTTCTTACCACTGGGAACTTGAGGGGCCTATAGCTAGTGCTGATCTCGTCCGCCGCTCGCGTTGCAGCCGACGCCACCAGCGGGTCGGACGGTAGCAGAGGAGCCCTCGCGGATGGGATTTTCGGACTATCGAACGGCCCTGGTGACGGGCGCATCCTCCGGAATAGGAGCTGCGACGGTTCGCCGCCTGCGTGCGGAAGGGCTCGAAGTCTACGCCGTGGCCCGCGATGCCACCCGCCTGAGCGCCCTGTCCGCGGAGACCGGATGCCGCCCGTGCGCCGTCGACGTCGGCGACCTCGACGCGCTTGCGGCACTGGCGAAGTCGGCCGAGTTCGACGTCTTGGTCAACAACGCCGGCCAGTCCCGGCGCGGCAATATCCTGGACACGACACCTGAAGACGTCGACGCGCTCATCGACGTCAATCTGCGCGCGGTCCTGCATCTGACACGACTGATCGTGCCGGGCATGGCGCACCGTGATCGAGGCCACGTCGTCAATATCTCCTCCATCGCCGGCCATTACGCATTTGGCGGCGGAAACACCGTGTATCACGCCACCAAAGCGGGCATTCACTCACTGTCGCAGCAGTTGCGTGTCGATCTCTACGGGACCAGGGTACGCGTCACCGAGATATCGCCGGCCCGGGTCGAGACCGAGGTTTTCGGCCGGCTGCTCGGCGATTTGGCCGAGGCCAAGCGTCGCTTCTTCGACGACTATGATGCACTTCAGCCCGAGGACATCGCCAATTCGATCGCATTCGCGGTCGGGTCGCCGGCGCGCATGAATGTCGCCTTCATGGAAGTGCTGCCGACCCAGCAAGTCGTCGGCGGCCTCAATTTTGCACAGAAGGGCCGGCCGCCGGCCGAGTGACGCATGAACGCCCCGAACTCGACTTGCCGTCAACGCGGAGGGTGACCGTGGACCTTCCCAAAATCGAACAACTCGTGGATCTGGTTGCGCGCTCCTCCATCGCGGAGCTGGACCTTACGCAGGACGGCACCCGTATCCGCATCCTCAAGCGCGCGTCTGCCGGAGCGGCCCCGGTTCCGAGGCAGCCAGCAAGCGGAGGCAGCGTTGAGGCTCCCCTCCTCGATCGCCAGGGGAGTCCTGCTCCCGAAGTGCCTACCTCGGCCACCGCCGACATTGTCGTGCCTGCGCCGATGCACGGCGTGTTCTACCGGGCTGCGGCTCCGGACGAGCCGCCGCTGGTCGATGTCGGCGCGCGGATCGAGGCTGGGCAGAAGATCTGTATCATCGAAGCGATGAAGACCTTCATCGACATCGCCGCCGAGGCACCAGGTGTCGTGCTTGCGATCCTCGCGGAGGACGGTGACGAGATCGAAGCGGGGCAAGCCCTGTTCCGGATCGGTCCCGCGGGTTCGTCCTGATGTTCAACAAGGTCCTGATCGCCAATCGCGGCGAGATCGCGTTTCGTATCCAGCGCGCCTGTCGGGCGATGGGTCTCAAGACGGTCGTCATTCACTCGGAGGCGGATAGCGAGGCGCGCTATGTCGCGCTCGCCGACCAGGCGCTCTGCATCGGGCCGGCACCGGCGAGCAGCACCTATCTCAACGTGGCGGCGATCCTGCTCGCGGCCGAGGTCAGCGGCGCTCAGGCCATTCATCCGGGTTACGGGTTTCTCTCGGAGAGCGCGGAGTTCGCCGATCGGGTCGTGCGCGCCGGTCTCAACTTCATCGGCCCGCCCGCGGATTGTATCCGGACCATGGGCGATAAGGTCGCGGCCAAGCGCGCGATGCGACTGGCGGGCGTGCCTTGCGTGCCGGGGCCGGACAGCGCCCTGCCGGATGATCCTGCCGAGGTGCGCGCGATCGCGCGGGACATCGGATATCCCGTCATCATCAAGGCTGCCGGTGGCGGCGGCGGGCGCGGCATGCGGATCGTGCGCAACGCGAGCGCGCTGGACGAGGCGCTGGCGCTGACCCGCGCGGAAGCCAGCAAGGCCTTTGCGAACGCTGCGGTCTACATCGAGAAATTCCTCGAAAAGCCCCGCCATATCGAGATTCAGGTGCTATGCGACCAGCATGACAACCATCTCTGGCTCGGCGATCGCGACTGCTCGCTTCAGCGCAGGAACCAGAAGGTCGTCGAGGAGGCTCCCGCACCCGGCATCGATCGCGCACTGATCGAGCAGGTGGGCGCAAGCTGCGTCGAAGCCTGTCGGCGGATCGGCTATCGCGGCGCCGGCACGTTCGAATTCCTCTACGAGGACGGGCAGTTCTTCTTCATCGAGATGAACACGCGCGTCCAGGTCGAGCATCCCGTCACCGAGATGACGACGGGAATCGACATCGTGAGGGAGCAGATCCGCATCGCGCAAGGCGAGCCGCTGGGCATCGCGCAAGGCGAGATCGCGCGCGTCGGCCATGCGGTCGAGTTCCGCATCAATGCCGAAGACCCCACCACCTTCGCGCCCTCGCCCGGCACGGTGACGCGCTGGGATATGCCGGGCGGCGTCGGCATCCGCGTCGATTCGCATATCACAGCCGGCGCCACCGTTCCCCGTCACTATGATTCACTGATCGGCAAGCTGATCGCCCATGGCGGCACCCGCGAAGAAGCTCTGGCGCGTGCGCGCGTCGCCCTGTCCGAACTACGCGCCGAAGGCATCCGAACCAATGTGCCGCTGCATCAGGCGATCCTCGCCGACCCGACGTTCTGCCGTGGCGGCTATGACATCCATCATCTCGAGTACTGGATGAATGCGCGGGTGGCCTCGCGATGACGACGCCGGGCCGGCCGCGGATCAGCCTGCTCGGGACATCAGCCCTCCTGTTCGAGGCGCCTGGCGTGTTCGACCTGCCGCATCAGCGGCGCATCTGGGCGCTGGCCGCCGCCGCTTCGACATGGCCAGGAATCCGCGAGGCCATCCCCGGCATCACCAATTTGATGCTGACCTTCGAAACGCCGCCCCGCGAGCTGGGCGGGCTGATCGCCGCGCTCAACGACGGCTGGGACGCAGCGGAGGGCCTCGCGATTGGCGGCCGCGAGATCCGGTTGCCGGTCACCTATGGCGGCGAGGTCGGATCATCGCTTCAGTCCGTCGCCGATCATTGCGGCCTGTCCGTGGACGACGTGGTGTCGATCCATGCCGCACCGCTCTACACGGTGTTCGCACTCGGGAGCCATCCCGGCTATTGTTACCTCGGCGGCATGGACCCGCGCATCACCATGCCGCGGCGGCAGATACCGCTACAGCGTTCCGCGGGCGGTTCGGTCTCCATTGGCGGATCGCAGACCGGCGTCTCCGCATCGCCCGGGCCGAGCGGCTGGCACGCCATCGGGCACACAAGCTGGACGTTCTTCGATCCGTCCTGGCCTTCGCCGGCCGCGCTCGCACCAGGTGACACCATCCGTTTCGAGATCAAGCAGGTGATCCGTTGATCGAGATCCTGTCGGTCACAGGTCCCGCCAGCGTCCAGGATCTCGGCCGCTTCGACCAGTATCGCTTCGGGGTCGGCACGGCGGGCGCGATGGACGACGTTGCGCTACGCGCCGGCAACATCCTGCTCGGCAACGACGAGAACGCTGCCGGCATCGAAATCCCGATGCTGCCGTTCCGCCTCCGTTTCGACCGGGACATGGCCTTTGCGCTCACGGGCGCCGGTGTCGAGGCCGAAATCGAAGGGCTCGCAATCCCATCCTGGTGGCGCTCGCATGCACGCGCCGGAGACGTTCTGACCATCAAGGCGATATCCCACGGCGCACGCAGCTATCTGGCCGTCAGCGGCGGCATCGACGTCCCTGTCGTGCTGGGCTCGCGAAGCACGCAGTTTCGCGGGGAGTTCGGCGGCCTTCACGGACGTCCGCTCCAGCCCGGGGATATCCTGCCCTGCACCGCGTCAGCCGCGACCATCGGCGAGCTCGGGGTCGAGCCGGCCGAGATCACGCTCGCGCGACCGAACACTGCCGCGGACGAAACCATCGTCAGGGTCGTGATCGCCGGCGAATATGACGGGTTCGACGCTGCCACGCAGGCGCTGTTCTGGTCCAGTAGCTGGAAGATCACGCCCCAGAGCAACCGCTATGGCTACCGCCTGCAAGGCCCCGCCGTGAAGCCGAGAGTGCCGATCGAGAAACGCTCGCACGGCATCGTCCCCGGCGTCATCCAGATTCCGCCGAACGGACAGCCGATCATCCAGATGCGCGACGCCCAGACATCCGGCGGCTATCCGAAGATCGCGACCGTGATCCGCGCCGATTTGTGGCGCGTCGCGCAGGCGCGGCTCGGAAGCAAGCTGCGGTTCGAGCAGACGGCCTATGCCGAAGCGCTGGCGGCCGAGGCCGAGATGTCAGCGTATATCGAGCGGCTCAGAACCAATGTGCGTCTTATCGAGGAGATCAGAACATGCCGATCAAGCTGACCGATATCGCGCGGCTGGCGCAAATCCTCGAAAGGTCCGGCGTCGACACGATCGAGATCGAGGAGCCCGGCCAGTCCCTGAAGCTCGTCGTCGATACGGGCCCACGAATGGCCGCGTCACCGACGCCTGCCGCACCGGCTGCTGACCATTCCGTCATCGCCAAGGCCGACGTCGCAGGGCATTTCCTCGCGGCCCATCCCTGGCGGGACAAGCCGTTCGTCGCACCGGGCCAGCACATCCAGGCCGGCGCGATCGTCGGCCTCGTCAAGATCGGCCTGCTGTATGCGCCCATCGTGGCACCGGCCGCCGGCACAGTCGATGCCGTGATCGCGGAGCCTGGTGCAACGGTCGGCTACGGCACACCGATTGTGCGGATCCGCCCGCCCTCCGGGAGCAGCCCGATCAATTGAGCAGGACAGTTGCGGGCGTGACCTCGCCGCCGCCCTGCTCGATCACGCGGCGCACCGTGCCGGCGAGGTTGACCGATCCGGGCGTGTCGCTGTGGATCAGGATCGAGCGCGCCTCGACCTTGATCGACTTGCCCTCAATCGTCTGCACGGTGCCACTATCAAGAAAACGCTTGACCCGCTCGGCCACCGCATCAGTCGAGGCGATGACGGAGTTGGGAAGCTTGCGGGACACCAGATGGCCGTTCTCGTCATAGGCGCGGTCAGCCAGGAACAGAGTGAGGATGCGCAGCCCCACCTTGCGCGCAGCGCGCACGATCTCGGCGTCCGGCTGCGAGAACACGATGAAATCGCGATTGATGGTCGCAATCGCACGGGCAACCACATCGGCCATATCAGGATCGGCATTGACCATGTTGCCCATCGCCGCATGGAAGCTGACATGGGTCACGCGGTGACCGGCATTGGCTGCGATCGCCTGCAAGGCGCCGATCTGATAGACCATGTGCTTCTCCAGCTCAGCCGCATCCATCTGGATGACGCGGCGGCCAAACCCGAGCAGATCGGGCAGGCCCGGATGGGCACCGACCTCGACCCCCTTCTGCTTCGCCAGGCGGACCATGCGATCCATGATGATCGGATCGCCGGCGTGGAAGCCGCACGCAACGTTGGCGGACGAGATGATGCCCATCAGCGCCTCGTCGTCGCAGATGCGATAATTGCCGAAACCTTCGCCCATGTCCGAATTGATGCCGATTTTCATGCTCGCACCCTGCTCTTGTTGTTGTTGACGTCTACTTTTGTTTGAGCATGATCTTTTCGGAAGACCGCTTCACACTTTTCCGGATCATGCTCTAAAGCTCTCGATAGAGATCCGCGGTTGCTCGCAGCTTCGCGAGATAGTCGTTGACGGGAGCCATGGCCGCGACCGCGTCCAGGTAGCTGACCTCGCAGAAGGCGATGAACGATCCAGGTGCCGCCTGGCCGAGGCGCCAGAGATCGGCCTCAATCACGGCCGCCATCTTTGGATAGCCACCGGCCGTATTGGCGTCGCTCATCTGGATGATCGGCTCGCCGGCCGGCGGCACTTGCACGACGCCAGCCACTACGCCATGCGAGCGCATCTCGACCGGTGCATCCAATGTCAGCTTGCTGCCGGTGAGACGGTAGCCGCCGCGGTCGCTGCGGGCGCTGATCTTCCATCTCGTGGACCAGAACGCCGCCTGCATCGCCTCCGAAAACAGGTCATATTCGCCGGCCCGCAAGACGCGTATCAATAGCACACGGTCATCCGCTGGAGCGGCGCCCGCGATCGCCACATCCGGCGGCGCGACTCCAAAATCGAAGCGGCCGTCGCTCCTGTGCGGCGAACGCCCGATCGGCACGGCGTCGCCGGCCTGCAAGGTACGGCCCTCGAGCCCGCCGAAGCCGCCGCGCAGATGCGTGCTGCGCGAGCCCAGCACGCGCGGAACATCGATGCCGCCGCCGAACGTTGCGTAGACCCGCGCGCCACGCCGCGGCGCGGTGACCGCGAGAACGTCCCCCGCCTTCGCCCGCATGCACCACCACGGCCGGACGGTTGATCCCGCCAATGTCGAGGCGTGATCTGCGCCGGTGAGCGCAAACGCGGCATCTGTCTGGAAGCGCAGGCGGAACGGAAAGGTCTGGATCTCGATGCCGGCCGCATTGTCATCATTGCCGAGCAGCGCATTTCCCGCGGCAAGCGCGACGGGATCCATGGCGCCCGACGTGCTCACGCCGAAACGACGCGCGCCGCGGCGGCCGAGGTCCTGGATGGTGTTGAAGGCGGGGCTGGTCAGTATCTCGATCACAGCTCGATCCGATCGATCCTGAATCTGACACGGTCGCCCGGAAGCATGAGCGAAGGCTGTTCAGACCGCGGGTCGAACATCGCGACCGAGGCCCATCCGATGGCGTTCCATCCATTCGGACTTGTCAGCACCGCAACGCCGGTCTGCATCCCGCCGATGGTCACCGAGCCCGCGCGCATGCTGAGTGACGGCACGGATTTGCGCGGCATTTCGATGCGCGGGTCAAGGCCATGGAGGTAGCCGAACCCCGGCGAGCTCGCGACCGCGCAGACGGTGTAGTCGCCTTCGCTGTGGATCCTGATGACCTCGCGTTCGGACAGTCCGGAACGGCTTGCGACCGCCGGCAAATCGAAACCGAGCTCCCCGCCATAGACCACAGGAATTTCGATCACCTTGCCGCCGGTCTTGCGGCTCGGCGTACGATGCCACAGTTCGGCGATCGAAGCGCTGAGCATGCCGATATCCGCGGGCGGCTGCTCGAATACGAGCATCACATTGGTCACGCCAATGACGGCTTCCTGGACGTTGGGCCAGGCGGAAACAGCATCCGCCAGGGCCCAGATGCGTCCCTGCTGAACCAGGTCAAAATCACCCGGCGCCTCGACCAGCATCGCAAGTGTGCCGATCAGGCTGATCTTCGGGCTTTTCTCGATCGTGCCGACAAAGGGGGCGCTGGGCTGATTAATCGACAAGAGGGCCTCGCTGGTCCAACGCTCGTGGGCGCCGCCAACCTCAAATCTAGCCACGCAGCGAAAGCCGATCCAAGACGGTGTTCGTCTGCGGGTATAAGAGATGTCGATTGCCCGCGAGACGCCGCACTCGTCCCGAGCTTCAGTGACGCACGATGACGTGATTGCTGGGCGACTCCCACCGCGCGACAACCTGCTCGCCCACGGCGTATCGAAGTCCCGCTTGCTGCGATTGATTCTGCTCGAACACGATGATCTGCCCGCCGCTCGGCGTCTTGAGGTAGTAGTGACTGACGAATCCGCGATAGATGGCCTGGTCGACACGCGCCATCACGCTATTGGCACGTTGCTCCGTCGGACTCTGGCCAATGCGCTCGACGAGGATCGCTTCGGGCCTGATCGAGACCATCACGTCGCTGACGGATTGCGGTATCTGATCGACCTGAAGGCTCAATTCGGGCGATACACGAACGACCGCTCCGTTCCCGTTTCGCTGCTCGATGGAGCCCTCAAACAGATTTGACGCGCCGATGAACTGCGCGACGAATTTCGAGGTCGGGCGCTGATAGATTTCGGTCGCCGAGCCGACCTGCTCGAGCCTGCCATCGCGCATCACGACGATCTTGTCGGCCATCGTCAGGGCTTCGTCCTGGTCGTGGGTCACCATCACGGTGGTCAGACCGAGCCGGCGCTGAAGGGCGCGCAGCTCGACCTGCATGCTCTCGCGCAGCCCCTTGTCGAGCGCCCCAAGCGGCTCGTCGAGCAGCAGCATGGCCGGCTCGATCACCAGGGCGCGCCCCAGTGCGACGCGCTGCTGCTGGCCGCCGGACAGCTGCGCCGGATAGCGCTTGCCGAAGCTGGAGAGCTGGACGAGATTGAGCGCCTCGCCCACCTTCCTTGCAGCATCGGCCTTGGATATCCCGCGCATCTCGAGGCCGAATGCAATGTTCTCCTCGACGGTCAGGTGAGGAAACAACGCGTAGTTCTGGAACAACATCCCGACGTTGCGGCGATGCACGGGAACGCCGGTCATCCTGTTGTCGTTGACGAACACGTCGCCGGATGTCGGGCGGATCAGCCCCGCGATCATGCGAAGGCAGGTCGTCTTGCCGCATCCGCTCGGACCGAGCAGCGCCACCATGTGGCCCGGTTCGATCGTGAGCGAGACGTCGTCGACAGCGACGGTGCGGTTGTATTCCTTGCTGAGGCGCTCAAGCCTGACTTCGGAAGACCTCATGACAACCTGCCTTAGCTCGTGAACACCTGATTATAACGCTCCAGCCACGGACCGCGGCGCGGAACGATGAACTTCCAGTCCGGCGTGAACAGTCCGAGATCGGCCGCCTTGGTGTCGGGATAGGCCAGGAACTTGGCCGTCTCCGGCTTGAAGTCGATGCCGCCCACCGAGGGCGCGCTGAGCGTCTGCTCGGACAGCATCTTGGCCACCGAGGGCTCCAGGATGCGGTTGATCAGCGCACAAGCAAGCTCCGGTTCAGGCGCATTCCTGACCAGCGTCATGCTATTGATGCCGGTGAACGCGCCTTCCTTGGGGAACGTCATGTCGAGCGGCATGCCCTTGGCCGTGTGCGGATAGATCGCCTTCGAATATTCGATGCCGCCAATCGTCGCCTGACCCTGGGCCACCTGGAGCACCTGCGCCTCGCTGTCGTAGATCGTCAGGACGTTGGGCTTCAGGGTCGCGAGTTTGTCCCAGCCGCTATCGACCAGGTATTGCGCCTCCTTCAGCGGCTTGCCCGTCGTGAGCGCCGTGGCCACGATGAGCATCAGCACGCTCTGGGTGTTCTTGGGCGTGTTCAGCAGGATCTGCTTGCGATACTTGGCGTCGAAGATCTGCTCGTAGCTCTCGAGCGGCTTCGTCACTTGGGGATTGATGAACATGGCCGCGCTCGAGATCGAGAAGCCGACGCCATAATCCTCTTCGAAGAGGTAACGCGGATAGACCTTGGCAAGATTCGGAATCTTGGCGGCGTCGAGCTTGTCGATCAGCCCCTCCTGCTTGGCCTGGGGAATGCCGACATCGTCCATCATCATCATGCTGAAGCGCGGCGTGTCACGGGTGGCGCGCAGCGCGGCAATGTTGGAGAGCGTCGCGCCTTCGATCGTGAAGACGCGGCATTTGAACTCGGCCTCGAACTTGGGAATGACCTCTTTCTGGATGAGCTTGCCGAGCGCGGAATTGTAGACGCCGACATGCAGCTGCTTGACGTCCTGCGCCAACGCCCGGCGAAGGATCGTCGGGAAAGCAATCGCAGATGCACCGGCTTGAATGAGAGTCCTACGTGTCAGCTTCATGGGTCCAATCTCCATCTAGCAATGCACATCATGCGGCCAGCGCGCGGCGAAGGCCGACCAGTTTCTCCAGCAGCAGCACGCCGACCATCGCCATCAGGATGATGATCGTCGACATCGCAGGCACGGAAGGATCAAAGACGTTGACCAGTTGCCGCATCAGGACGAGCGGCACGGGCGAGTATTCCGAGTTCGCCAGCCACATCGTGACCGGATAATTGTCAAAGGACACCATGAAGGCGAACAGTCCGCCGGCGGCGACGCCGGAGGCGATCTGCGGCAACGTCACCCGCCAGAAGGTCGTCAGCCGGTTGGCCCCAAGCGTGCGCGCGGCATCCTCCAGGTTCTCATCCACCAGCTGAAGGCTGGTGACGACCGTGCGGATGACATAGGGCGACGTCACGACCACGTGCCCGATCAGGAGGTTGAACCGGGCATCCTGCGAGCCGAGCTTGGTCAGGACCTGAAGCAGCGCCAGGCCCGTGACCAGCGCCGGGAAAATCAGCGGCGACAGCAAGAACCCCTTGATCGCGGCCAGGCCGAAGAAGTTGCCACGGACCAGCGCAAAGGCCGCGGGCACGCCGAACAGGAGCGAGCCCACCGTCGTGCCAAGCGCGAGCAGGATGCTCAGCCTCATCGCCTCGAGGAAATCGCGGTCCTGGAGAACCTTGGCATACCATTTCAGCGTGAAGCCCTGCGGCGGGAACGTCACGAAATAGGAATCGGAGACCGACACCGCCATGACGAGGAGCAGCGGCGCCAGGATGAACAGCATCATGCCGGCGGTGATGGTGTAGAGGATGAAGGCACCGAAGCCGGAAAATCGCTCGTCCGTCATTCGGGCCTCCTGAGACGCCGTCCTTCCAGAAGCCACATCGAGACGCCATTCACCGCCAGGACCAGGCCGACGAGAACGGCGGCAATCGCGGCGCCGAACGGCCAGTCGTAGACGACGAAGATCTGCTGCTCGATCAGATTGCCGAGCATGATCGCCGAGGCGCCGCCCAGGATCGCAGGAATGACGAAGGAGCCGGCGGTGAGGGAGAATACCAGGGTAAATCCCGCCACGAAGCCGGGCATGCTCAACGGCAGCGTCACGCGGAGGAACACCTTCCACCATGGCGCGCCTAACATCCGGGCTGCATCTTCGAGGTTGGGATCGATCTTGCCGAGCGCCGAGGCCAGCGGCAGAACCATCATTGGGAAGAACACGTGCAGCGACCCGATGACGACGGCTACTTCGGTGTAGAGGACCGATATCGGGGCATCGACGATATGCAGCGTCATCAGGATCCAGTTCAGCATTCCCTTCGGACCGTTCTGCAGCACGAGCTGCCAGCCGTACCCACGGACGACCACGCTGACGATCAGGGGCGCGATGACGATCAAGGTGATGATGCGCGTGACCATCGGACGGCTTTTGACCATCACCAGTGCAACCGGATAGGCGAGCAACGTCGCGAGCGCGGAGGTGATGATGCTGATCCGCAGCGTCGTCCAGAGCACGCGTGCGTAGAGCTCGACGTTGATCAGACGGGCGTAGTGCGCAAGAGTGAACGGACGGCCGATGATGCCGCGGCTGTCCTGTGTCTGGATGCTCGAGAACAGCAGCCCCAGTGCCGGATAGAAGAAGAAGTAAGTCAGGAATGCCAGCATCGGGACGGCGAGAAGCCCGACCGGCAGAGCCAGACGCCACCTCGACGTCCACCGGGTTGCCGGTGGAGCTTGAACACCCAAGACCGCCACAGCATCGTCGCTGGTGGTCATCGCTGGCCGTCCTCGACTGCGCGATACCAAGGCAATACCCCTCTTTGCACAAAGCTTATGCGTCGATATCCTACAGGACCAAGAACATCTTCGTTTAGGGGCATTAAGAAGGATTATGACAGTTGGTTCGGCATACTGCTCCGATCTTGGTCGACGAATGCCGCTGGATGCATCTTTCGTTCTCCACTGAGGGCCAAGCCCCCTGACATATCGACGCCCGGTCAGCGCAGGCCTTCGCAGAAGCTCGCGATACGCCGGCAGCCCTCCTTCAGCGATTCGGTATCGGTCGCATAAGAAATGCGGAAATACGGACTCATGCCATACGCGCCCCCGGGCACCGCCGCGACATGCTGCTCCTCCAGGAGAGCCGAAATGAAGTCGGCATCGGTCTCCAGCCGGCGCCCGCCCTTCGTGGTCTTACCGATGCAACCGGCGATGTTGGGAAACACGTAGAAGGCTCCCTCAGGCTTGTGGCAGGTAATCCCGGGAATCTGATTGAGGAGCTTGACCACCAGATCGCGCCGGTCGCGATAGATGTCAGCGCGCTCCTTCAGGTAGTCCTGCGGTCCGTCCAGGACCGCGACGGCCGCTGCCTGGCTCACCGTGCAGATTCCGCCGGTCGCCTGACCGTGGACATTGTTCATCGCCGCAATCAGGTCTTTGGGACCGCCGCAATAGCCGACCCGCCAGCCCGTCATGGCGTAGGCCTTGGACGCGCCGTTCACGGTCACGACGCGATTCCTCAGCTTCGGCTCGACCTCCGCGATGGTGCAGAACTCGAAACCGTCATAGGTAAGATGTTCATAGATGTCGTCGGTGAGAATCCAGACGTCGGGGTGCTTCAGCATGACGTCGGCGATCGCGCGCATCTCGTCGCGGGTACATGCCGCGCCGGTCGGATTGTTGGGAAAATTAAGGATCAGCCACTTGGTCCGGGGCGTGATTGCCGTGTCCAGATCCGCCGGGCGCAGCTTGAACTGATTGTTCTCCGGGCACGGCACGGCGACGGGCTTCGCTTCCGCCAGGAGCACGATGTCGGCATAGGTGATCCAGCCCGGTGCAGGAATGACGACCTCGTCGCCTGGGTTGCAGGTCGCAAACAGCGCGTTGAAGATGATCTGCTTGCCGCCATTGGCAATCAGGATCTCGTCGAGGGCGTAGTCTAGATTGTTCTCGCGCTTGAACTTGCGCTGAACAGCGGTCCGCAGCGCGACGGTCCCCGGCTGCGCGGGATATTTGGTATCGCCCGCCAGCGCCGCCCGATGCGCGGCCTCGATCGCATGCGGCGGCGTCGGAAAGTCGGGCTCGCCGGACGACAGGCCGACAATCTTGACGCCCGCGGCGCGGAGCTCGCGCGCCTTGTCCGTCATCGCCGCCGAGGCCGACACCTTCACGGTCTTCAGGCGGTTCGCAAGTTCAGGCATCGTCGGCTCCACTTCTCATGTCTTTCAAACGTGCGGCCTCGGATCGGCTCGCAAATCGCAGTTCGCCGACAACCTGGAACGTGGGGACGACCTCGATCGTCGCGACGTTCATCCGTGCCGGCGACCCCACCGCGAACGCAATGGCATCCGCAACGTCTTCGGACTGGAGCGTCTCGAACGCGCCGACGAAACGGGCATCCGGATTGTCGGCGAAATTCTGGTGTTGGAAGATGCTCGTTGCCACGCGTCCGGGCGAGACTTCGGTGACGCGAACGCAGGTCCCGTAGAGATCGACGCGCAGCTGCTGCGACAGCGAATGAATGCCCGCCTTCGTCGCGTGATAGGCCACGGATGAATTGAATGTCGTCGCGTTCTCGCCGAAGGCATAATGGCCGGCGATCGACGAGACGTTGACTACGTGGCCGCGGTTGCGCCTCGCCATGCCTGGCACGATCAGCCGCGTCAGGTGCAGGACCGCGCGCAGATTGACGTCGACCAGCGTGTCGACATCATCAGGTGCAAGATCCAGGATGCTGCCGCGCCGCGACTGGCCGGCATTGTTGACGAGAACGTCGAACTCGGCCGAGCTCGCAAGCCGCGTCAACGCGTCGAGATCGTTCACATCGACGGCGCATGCGTGGCATCCGGTCTCGGCCGACAGGCTTGCAAGCCGGCCGACGTCGCGCCCCAGCGCGTGAACCTCGAGCCCCCCGGTGCGGAGGCGCCGAACCGTCGCAGCCCCGATACCCGAGGATGCGCCCGTCACCAACGCCGTTCGATAGTCCGAAAATCCCATCCGCAGGGCTCTTTCGCGGTCATGCAGAGCGGCGGAAAATTAAGTGCATGGGCCCACGCACGCATAGAGCGGATTTGCTCTGCCCTCATAAGGACATCCAATATCCCGGCCGAAGTCGTCGGCTCGCGAGCCATAAGCACGCCCAATGCCGGCAGAGTGAATTTCTCTTACTCGCCGTCACGCCTGTCCCCTTACATTTCGCGATACTCTTGGCTCACCCGTAGGAGACGGACCCGGATGTTGGAAGTCGGCAATCGGATCGTCATGGTCACTGGGGCTTCGCGCGGCATTGGACGCGCGGTCGCCGACCGGCTCCTGTCATCGGGCTTCCGCGTATCGGCGGGGCTTCGCGATCCGAGCCGGCTCGCGGAGAGCGAGAGACTGATGACGCATCGCTACGACGCCGAGGAGAGCCCGCTCGCGTGGGTCAACGCGACGGTCGCACGGTGGGGCGGCGTCGATGCCATCGTCAACGCCGCCGGAATCAATCCGAAGGTCCGCGTCTCCGACGAGGGTGAGACCGAACTGGACGAAATGTGGCGCGTGAACGTCAAGGGTCCACTGCGCCTCGTCAGAGCCACCCTGCCCCATCTGGCCGTCTGCGGTCATGGGCGGGTCATCAATCTCGGTTCGCTTTCCGGAAAGCGCGTCGGAAGCAATGTCGGCTACGCCATGACCAAGTTCGCAATGGTCGCCCTTACCCACGGCATTCGCCGCGAGGGGCGCGCGGCAGGTATTCGGGCGACGGTGATCTGCCCGGGCTATGTTGCCACCGACATGACGCTGAACGACGACGAGATTCCTCGCCATGAGATGAGCCAACCGGGCGACATCGCGCGGCTGGCGGAGACCGCGCTCATGCTGCCGAACAACGCATCGGTTTCCGAGATGCTTGTGCACTGCCAATTCGAGCCGATGCTTTAATGCTCGGACGGAACCGCTGCCCCCCACGGAGACCGTTCGGTTTGATACGAAAATCGAAAAGTTGGTGACAGAGTCATTGACGGAGGCCAAACTCGAACTGGAGCGCCGCATCCGATTTTGACATGGGCCGCTTGCAGGCGGAGTGCACCATCAACGGCGGCATTGTCTCCGTTCGATCTAATCCGAGCGTAACGAGATGCGCCTGTAGGTCGTGATCATCGTGTAATCCTTGCGCGGACCCGCCACGACGTGGCGAATCACAAAGCCACCATCGGCGAGGAAAGTGTAACTCGACTGATAATGGTCGAGATTGCACAGATGGCCGGCGCTTCCGTTCAAGGCGCCGTCGTCAGATGCGCACAGTGAGATCGTGTGAAACAGCCGCGGCGGAGATTCCTCGAAGAAGACCTCGAATCCGCCCTCGTGTTTGCGGAACACGTACTCGCGCTCCGCTTCAAGCTCGGTGCCGTTTTGGAGCGTCAAGCGTCCCTGCTCGCGATAAGCGAGGCGCTCCGCATCCAATGGCGTGAAGGTCGCGAGGCCCTTCATGCGCCCTTGACCTTCGATGACCCGGTCGAACGACCAGGCGCCGGCCAGCCGCGTCATCACCTGCGACGCATCATCCCAAGCATCGATCACAGTTTCGTCCATGTGCTCTGGACCCAAGCGTCCGGCCGCTCCGTGGTTTCGCAAAATCCGCGGGCCGCGCGTTCGACTTTGCCGTGCCGCTACCTATATCCCAACGACAACGCGTGTCGAGGCAGCGAGCAAGTGATGGCCAGGAGACCCACGACCGACGCCGACGACCTGCCCCGCTACTTCGTCTGGGTCCGCGGCCTCGATGGGCCCGAGCCACAGAAATGGGTCGACATGGAATTTGGCGTCGGCGACTGGAAGCGGCCACTGGTGCTCGCCTGGCTGGAGTTGCCGGCGGACGAACGGCGCCTGCCGCTGTCGATGCTGGCGCGGCGATATCCGCCGCCGACGGTGGAGACGTTTTAGGCTCGCCTCACTTGCCCCGCGCCGCGGTCGGCGTCAGGCCGAACCTGCGGCGAAAGCAGCGGTTGAAGTAAGAGAGATCGTTGAAGCCGCAGGCGAAGGCGATGTCGCTGATGCGGCCTTCGCGATGGGTCAGCAGGTCGGCCGCCTTGCGCAGGCGCAATTCGGTCAGGCGGGTGGTGAAGCTCGCGCCCGCCTCGAATAAGAGCTCGTTGACATAGCGCTCGGAAAGACCGGCCGCACCGGCGAGCTTTTGTGCGGAAAAATCCGGCTCGTGGAAGCGCGCCTCGAGGGCCGACAGCACGGTTTTCAGCCGCACCGCGCGCAGGCCTCGGCGCCGTGCCGCGGCCGCAACGTCGCTGCGGGCGCCCAAGCCAATCGCGGCGAGATCGAGCAGATGGGACGCGATCGCCATGCCGGCCTCGTCGGCGGCCGCGGGATGACGAAGCAGCAGATCGCTGTAATCCATCACCAGCGACAGCGCGCCGCCGGGCTCGAGCTCAGAGCCGACGAGGTCGTCGATATCAGCGACCATCGCGCGGAGTGAATCCACCGGCAGATGCACGTTGGTGAAACGCTTCTGGCTCGCGCCATCGGCGGCGAAGAACGGCTCGTCGAGCTTGAGCAGCACCATCGATCCAGGGCGCATGGTGAATTCGCGGCCGCGATGAACCACCTGCGAGGAACGGTCGCCGGTGTTGCGTACGAGGCAAAAGCGGTCATCGCCGGTCTCGATCACCTGGCGCTTCTCCCGTCGCACCGTGACGAAACTGCCGTCGCAGCGGCCGAGCATGGTGGTGCCGATATGGATCGAGTTCATCGTGGCGCGAAACGGCACGTCGGAGGCCGGATCGAGCTCGCCGGTGTTGGAAAAATGCTCGAACAGCTCGGCGAAACGGATGAAGCGCTGCCGGTCGGACAGACCCTGCGGCAGCATCTCGGTCGAGAGCGACTTCCTGATGACGGACATCGGTAAGGACTTCCGAAAAAGGCTTCTTCGAAAAAAAAATCGCGCAGAAAACGATTGAACCTTGCCAGCCGGGGATGAACCCGCGCTGAAGGTCGATGGTCACAGGCTACCAGTACGGCCATCTGATTCAAGCTGCGCCGGTCAGTCCAAGCCGCGGCGCATCTAGCGCCGGACAGTCCAAGACGGCCCGCCGGGCCCCGTCCTATTCAGGCTGCGGATGCGACATCCCGCCACACGCGAATCGCGTCCGGGCAACCGGGCGGCCCCAGCCTGACGCCCGCTGGAGGAGACAACGACATGCGAACCTCTCTACCCCGCAGCCTCGTGCTCGGCGGCGCCATCGCGACCAGCCTCTGCATCGGCTACGCGCTCGGCGCGCAACCGCACATGGACGAGGCGGTGGCGATCCTGCAATCGGCCCGCGCCGAGCTCGTCAAGGCCGAGCCCAACAAGGGCGGCCATCGCGAACGGGCACTGGGGCTGATCGACCAGGCGATCACCGAAGTGCGCGCCGGCATCGCTTTCGCAGCCACCCACTGACACCCAGACATCAGGGAGCAAGACGCATGATACGAACCGTGTTTGCCGCGGCGCTCGCGCTCGGCGCAATCGTCAGCTCGGCCCAGGCCATGCCGCTGGCGCCGTTTGGCGCCCAGGGCGTTGACGATGTCGTCGCGGTCGCGGGCGGCTGCGGCGCCGGCTGGCACCGCGGGCCCTATGGCGGCTGCTTGCGAAACTTCGCCAACCCCGCCGCGCATGCCTGCCCGCGCGGCTACCATATCGGCCCCGGCGGTGGCTGCCGCGGCAACGGCAAATAAGAGCCGGCCACACGGCCGCTTCGCAATAGCGGCCGCTTCGCAGACAGGAGTCATGCCCGGAGCCTGCTCCGGGCATTTCTTTTGCCGATTGTGGCGGAGATCATAGACAGCCGGAGCAGGACGGCGCAATCCTGCTTGCTACCTCAGCGCGATTGTGGGCGAAATACATCCAATACTTCTTGATGCAACCACTATTTGAAGGATGCCGCCCGAGCGGGGCTTAAGGCATCCCCAACTGAATTTTCGGAGGAGTCCATGACGCACCAGGAGGCGGCGCTGCATGGCGGTCCTGCCAAGCCGGACCATACGCACGATCATCCAGATGCCGCAGGGAATGCACCAGACGCACGCCCGCCGCGCAAGCTGGTGCTGTTCGCCGACGGCACCGGCAACGCCTTCACCACCCAGGAATCCAGTGTCTGGCGTCTCTACGAGGCGCTCGATCACACCAAGCCCGATCAGATCGCCTACTACATCAAAGGCGTCGGCACCGCCGGCTGGGCGCCGCTCGCCGCGCTCGATGGCGCCACCGGCATCGGCGTGCCCGCCAACGTCCGCAAGCTCTATCGCTTCCTGTGCTGGAACTGGCGCGAGGGCGACGAAATCTACATCTTCGGCTTCAGCCGCGGCGCCTTCACGGCGCGAACGCTGGCAGCGCTGATCGCGAGCCAGGGGCTGGTGCCGGCGGTGATCGACAAGATCGCCGTGTCGCATGCGGAGATGCAGCGCAACACGACGGCCGCCTGGCGAGAGTATCGCAAGCAATCGGTCGGCTATCGCAGCCTGCCGACGATCTGGGTCGTACGCTGGATCCGCGACGTGCTGATCTATCTCTACGATCTCGTTTTTCGGCATCGCTCTTATGCCGGCGTCCGCGAGGCCATGGACGGCCGCAAGGAGGTCAAGATCGAATTCCTCGGACTGTTCGACACGGTCGAGGCATTCGGCGTACCGATCGAGGAGCTCCGTGTCGCGATCGACTGGGCGATCTGGCCGATCTCGTTTCGAAACTACCGGCTCTCCGACAAGGTGAAGCACGCCTGTCATGCGCTCGCGCTCGATGACGAACGCACCACCTTCCATCCGTTGCGCATCGACCAGGCCGGGCTTGCCGAGGAGCAGATCGTCAAGGAGGTCTGGTTCGCGGGCTCCCATTCCGACATCGGAGGCGGCTATCCGGAATCCACGCTGTCCTTCGTGCCGTTGGTGTGGATGGCCGAGCAGCTCGGCAACCAGCTCCGCTTCCAGGGCGGAACGATCGCGCGCTTCCGCGAGTACCAGTCGGCGATCGGACCGATGCACGATTCGCGCAGCGGCGCCGGCGTGCTGTACCGCTACGGCCCGCGGCCGATCCACGACCGCGTGGAAGATGGCGGACCGCCGGTGGTGCACTTCGGCGTAGTCGAGCGCATGCTGCACGGATGCGACAATTACGCGCCGCTGATGCTTCCGGCAAATGCCAAGGTGCTGCTGCCGAACGGAGACGTGCTGCCGCTGACGCGGGACGAAACGCGCAAGGCCATGAGGTCCGCCTACGCGAAGCGGGAAGGCGATGGTCACAAGGCGGCCGAAGCCGACGCCTTCATGGCGATGAGCCCGCCGAATCCCGAGATGGCGCGGCAGGTCCTCGACACCGTGTGGTGGCGCCGCTTCGCCTATTTCTCGCTGCTGATCGCGCTCATCATCTTCGCCGCATGGCCCTGGATCGCGCGCTCGGTCGTCGGCTCGTCCAAGCAGCACGGGCTTGAGGATACCACCCTGCTCAAATGGATCACGGCGATCGACAACGGCACTAGCACGGTCGTCAAGCCGTTCGCCGATCTGCTCGCGAGCGTGCTGCCGTCCTACGCGGCACCATGGCTTGCGATCGCGCTCTATTATCCCTTCGTCACCACGGTCCTCGTCATCATCATCTTGATCGCGTGGAACAGGAATGCGGCGCTGCGCGACAGCATTCAGGAACGCGCACGCCTCGCCTGGTACCGGCCCGACCGGATGGCATCGCGAAGCCGGGTCAGCAAATCCGGCTGGTTGCTCGCGATCGGCCGCTGGATGCGACTGCATGCCTGGCCGGTGCGCATGGCCTTCACCAACGTCCTGATGCCGGCGGCCTTCCTCATCGCCATTTTCGGCTCGGGACTGCTGTTGCTGTCGCGCGGCTATCTCGACTGGCGCGCGGGCGTCGGCGACTTCTGCAAGAGCAGCGCATCGACGCATGCCGTCGGTGACACGCCGGTGACGGCGCGCGAGGGCGAATTGTTCGACGTCAGCGATTTCTGCTGGCCAAGCCGCCTCGCGGTGGAGAAGGGCCGCAAATACCGCGTCTGGATCGAGATGGCCGATCCGTGGTTCGACCGCACCATCATGACCGGCCTGAACGGCTTCAAGACGCCGCCGGATCCGACCCATCGACTCGCCGTCCCGATCCTGCGGCTGCAGGGCGCCGACTGGTTCCAGCCGGTCGTGCGGGTGGGCGCGCGCGGATCCTACGATCTGCCGCTGCAGCCCATCAACGGACTGCCGGCAAACGAGCTGCCGCGGCGGGTCAATTCGACGGTGCCGGCCTATGAGGACGAGAGCAAGGACAACTACCCGATCCATGTCGAGGACTCCCCGGAGTTCAAGACACAAGGCAGCGAATTGAATCGCGTCTGGAAGCCGTTCGGGGATTTCGAGCCGATCCCGGCCGCGGCGCTGCCGGCGGCGCGCGCGCTCTGGCGCAAGCAGGGCTTGTCCGAGCTGTTCGTCGCGGAATTCGAGGCCCCCGAGGCCGGCGAGCTGTTCTTCTACGTCAACGACGCCGTCCAGCTCTTCCCGCGGTTCATCTCCACGCGGCTCGCGCCGCGCTGGCTGGTGCCGGTCCAGGGCCGGCGCGTCCAGTTCTATAAAAACAACAGCGGAACGGCGACGATCCGGCTCCAACGGTTGCCAGCGCCCCCGCCCCCATGATTATGGGTGTCGCGCCCGCAGCGCCGCGGCTAAGCTTGCCGCGCGCGCCGCGGGGGACACGCGGCCGGGACCACGACCATGACGGACCAGGGCGAGACCGGTGAAACCATCACCATCCTCCTCGTCGAGGACGACGCACCGACCTGCTGGCGTCTTCAGGACGCGCTGGTGAAGGCTGCTTACGAGGTGCGCACGGCCGGCTCGCTCGGTGAGGCCCGCAGTGCGCTTGCCGCTAGCGCGCCGCGCGTGCTGCTGACTGATTTGCGGCTGCCCGACGGCCATGGCGTCGAGCTGATCCGCGAGACAAGACGGCGCTTTCCGGACACCGAGATCATGGTGATCTCCGCGCTGGGCGACGAGGAAAGCGTGATCTCCGCCATCACCGTCGGCGCCACCGGCTATCTGCTCAAGGACGCCTTCCCGACCGACATCGCCACCACGGTGCGCGATCTCGTCGCCGGGCATTCGCCGATCTCGGCCTCGATCGCGCGCTTCATCGTGCGGCGAACGCAGAACTCGGCGGAGCCGCCGCCCGGGCCCGCGCTCAACACCGCAAAGCTCACGCCGCGCGAGATCGACATTCTCTGGGGCATCGCCAAAGGCTTCAGCTACGCCGAGATCGCGAGCCATCTCGGCCTGTCCAGGCAGACCGTGCCCGGCCACATCAAGAACATCTATCGCAAGCTCGAGGTGCACACGCGGAGCGAAGCCGTGTTCGAGGCGGTGCAGCAGGGCCTGATCAAGCTGTGAGCGAGATTGCCGCGAAGGCACCCACGCACACCAGGCGCCGGCAGCTCATGTCACGCCTCGTGCCTTATCTGCTGCTTCAGGCGTTGATCGTGATCGCGACCTTCCTCGGGCTACGGTTACTCCAGCCTAGCGACCCCGAAGATTTCGCGCTGAGCGGATTTTCACTGAGTGAGGACGGCATAACACGCCCCGTTACGCTGCCGCATTTCACGTCATCGCGCTATTCGCTTGCAGATCCTCCGCTCTACACCGGTACCTTCACCTTCAAAAGCGGCGATGCCGGATGGTCCGTGTTCTTGCCGCGCTTCAGCAACGCCGTGGAGGTCGCCGTCAACGGCGTTGTCGTGCTCGACTCCCGCCGCGATGCCAACGCCAACCGGCCGGACCGCAACACACCGCAGATCGCTGCCATCCCCTCCTCGCTGCTGTATGACGGCAGCAACGCGATCACGGTGCGGTTGTTCGTGTGGGGGCCGCTGAAGGGCTTTCTCGACACCGTCTATGTCGGGCCGGACGCGGCCCTGCGTCCAGCCTTCGAGACCCGCACGCTGCTGTTCGTCACATTGCCGGTGGCGTTCTCGGCCTGGCAATCGATCCTCGCCGTCATCCTTGCGATCATGTGGCTGATGCGGCGGCGCGAGCCGGTCTATGGCGTGTTGGCGGCCGCGATGGTGCTGGGCGTGATCCAGGCATTCATGCCACCGCCGGTGCCGCCGACCACCGTGTCGCGGCTCGCCGGGGTGCTGCTCGCCTCGGCGCCGATCGAAAGCGCACTGATCGTCGTCTTCGGCGTGTTGTTCTTTGGCTGGCGTTGGCCTCGCTACGGCATGCTGCTGTTCGTGCCGGGGCTGGTCGTGTTCGTGATCGGCCTGATCGCTGGTCCGCCGCTACCGCGTATCCTATTCCTGTTGCTCGGTATCCCCACTGTCGGGATCAGCCTGTTCCTGATGGCCTACGTCACCGCGGCCGCATTGGTGCGGCGGCAGGATGCCGCGAGCTTCACGATCGGCTGCGCCGTGACAATCGTGCTCACCTGCTGGGTCCACGACATGCTGTCGGTATTCGAGATCGTGACCAATGAACGCACCTTCGTCTCCCGCCTGTCCTATTCGGCGATGCTGGTCGCGATCGGCGCCGGGCTGACCTGGCGCTTCGCCCGCGCGCTGAACCAGGTCGACAGCTTTGCCGGCCAGCTCGTCGCCCGCGTGCGCGAGGCCGAGGAGCGGTTGAAGGCGAGCTTTGTCCGTGAGGAGGCACGCGCGCGGGCCGCAGCCCTCGCCAACGAGCGCACGCGGCTGATGCGCGACCTGCATGACGGCCTCGGCGGCCAGCTGATCAGCATCGTCGCGCTCTCCGAGCGCGGGCAGGAGGGCGCGACCATCACCGATGCGGCGCGCGCCGCGCTGAAGGATTTGCGCCTTGTCATCGATTCCATGGAGGACATCGGCGGCGACCTCATGCTCGCGCTCGGCTCCTGGCGCGAGCGCGCCGCGATGCAGTTGCGGCCGCATGACATCGCGCTCGACTGGCGCGTGGCGACGCCACAGGGCCTGCCGCTGCACCCCGAGCTCAGGCCCTGGCATATTATCCAGATCGTGCGCATCCTGGACGAGGCGGTGACCAATGCGGTCAAGCACGCCGCCGCGCGCCACATCGCGGTTGCGATCGAGACGCGCGATGACGGCCAGGGACCGTACGGCGTGATCAGCGTCGCCGACGACGGTCACGGCTTTGCGCTTCGCGGCGATGGCCAAGCCGCAGGCGCGAGCCAGACCGCGCGCGGCCTGTGCAACATGCGAAACCGCGCCGTGCGCTGCGGCGCCGTGCTCGATCTGAGCTCGGATGCTTCCGGCACGCGGGTGCGGCTGCAATTGCCGCAGGTCTTTCCCGACAGCGACGCGGCCACGGGCTGAAAAGCCCCCTCCCCGGGCGCATGGGACGTGCGGAGAGAGGGATCGGGCCGGGATGTTGGCCTTGCGAAGGACGGGGGTTCGTTCGCAGGCTCCCTTGGCCCGAAAGAATGCGATCAACTCAATGGAACGAGACCGTCAGCGCACGCCGACGCGATTGACCGGGCCGCCGCGATTCATCGGCGTGCCGGCCCGAACGCCGACGCCGGGCGCGCCCACGCCGGGCGTTGCCACGGCCGCAGCCGCAACGGGTGCTCCAACCACCACCGCCGCGGTCGGCCGCACCACGCAGCCCTTGGGCACGCCGACCGTCTTGCAATAGACCACCGCCTGCGCCGGGCTCGTGCCTAGCGACACCATGGCCGCGCCCGCCAGCATCATCATCGTCAGCCCGGCGCTCAGCGCTCCCATTGTTTTCGACATCTTGCTCTCCTGCTTCCCGTTCGGCGCCCGATGCAATCACCGGGTCTCGCAGCCGACGTGCAGCCTCAATGGCAAAAGACACCGCGCCAAGACATGCCATGAAGATGGGGGTGCGGCGTCCGAGCCACCGAGCCGATGCCATGAACATGGCATGGACCGGCCATGGATCTCCGCGAGATGGTCCGGCGCGCCCGATCCCGAGCGGGATCCATCACAATTCCAAAGAGGTGCTTTATGAAGACTTCAGTTCTTGCCGCGCTGCTGCTCGCCGCCGCCCTGCCCGCCACGGCGCAATCCGGCCCCACGCCGCAGGAGCAGATGGCCTGCCGCGGCGACGCCAGCAAATTCTGCGCCGAGCACATCGGCAAGCCGCCGCAGATGAACGCCTGCCTGCGCGAGAACAAGGCCAAGCTTTCGGACAGCTGCCGCAAGGTGGTGGAGTCGCGTGGGGGGTGAGCGAGCCCGCGGTTCACCCTCCCAGGAGCGGGAACAACGTAGCCGTCGCGGTGGGAATCACGCCCTAACCGTTGGAACGATCCTTTTCCGGCGAGATCTTGTTGGCTTCGTCGCGCGCCTTGCGCGCCGCTTCATCGGTGATCTCACGAGGCGTCGGCGCGCGGCCGGGCTTCGCGCCCGATTCCGCGTCGCGGATCGTCGAACGCAACTCTTCGGCCCTCCGCTTGCGGGCCTTCTCGTCGTCATCCGCGCTCATGCGTGTCACCTCCATCGGCGCTCCAGTTCACACCAAGCTAATGGCATCTGGAGCGCCGACAAGGCCTCAGGAACCGCTGACCGCCTTGATCGCTTCCCGCAATGCGGCCGCGCGGCTCGTGAACGGATCGTCCTTTGCAGGCTTGCCCTTGAGTGCGCGCATGGATTGTTTGGCGCTGGGGCTGCCCTTGTCGAGCGCTTTGGCGCGACTTGCCTCAGTACATCGGTCGATGGCCGCGCGAACGTTGGTGCCTGTGAGCTTGAGGCCCTCGATCGGTCCATCAGCCGCCTTTGCACCTCCAAACCAGTTGCGCTGCCACCAGGTCTTTGTCGACGGCACGTACCAGCTCAAGTAGCCGTCCTTCAGGACCTGCCGCGGTTCCTTCAGCGATCCGGTGTAGCTGTAGCGGACGCCCGCCGCGGGCATCGGATCGAAATAGTTCGGCGTATAGAAGTCCGAGACCTGGATGCCGTTGATGGTGTAGGCGCAATCCGCCGCCTCGCAGGGATCGCAGACTTCGACCAGGAAGTTGACCCGTCCTTGGCTCTTGACTGGCGACTCGCCGGCAACCGTGCGGCGGCCGAATGGATCGGCGAGCATCTCCAGGCATTCGTGGCTGGCTGTCAGCGACCAGGAGCGATCGTACATGACCAGCGAGAACGGCTGGCCGTGCTTGTCCTCATGGTAGCCCGCAGCCGAAGGATCGCCGATGTCGTCCTTGATGATGATCGGCCAATAATCCAGCGGCACGTCTTCCAGATGTTCATAGGCGGCGACATCGGCGTTGATTTTCCAGATCGGCCCGAAATCGCGCGAAACCTGCTTGGACAGAGCGCCGGCGACCTTAGCCAGCTCGGCCGGCTTAATCTTCGATTCTTCGGAAACAAGTGCAACATGGGCTGTCAGCATGAATGGCTCCAATGAGTTCGTTACGATCAAAATTTGGAGGCGCGGGGCGTTCCGAGAGGATTAAAATTCATTGCGCCGAAAATACTGCGAGTGCGCCGCACAACCATAGAGAAACATCTAGATAATATTCAATTTCACAAGCAGATGCAATCGGCCTTTGCTGCCCTCTCCGGACAGTTGCGATGGACAACGGACGTATCCGCGCCGAGAACCGGACGGCACACCGGTTTGGAGCGGCCCTCTAGTTCGTCAGCCCATAGACGTCGAGCTGGCCGTTATAGGTCGGGCGATAGATGCGGCCCTTCCAGACGATCGGGCGGTTGAACTTGGGATGCATGAAGGCGTGCTCTGGACCCCAGTTCTCGCTGTCCCAGATCGCCTGAAGCCGCTTCGAGCCATCCGGATTCGTCGCAAAATTCTGCGCGTCGTAGACCAGGAAACGTCCGGGGCTCAGCATCATGTTGCTGTCCTTGTAGGGGACCATTGCGACGATGATGGCATCAGCGCCGTTGTTGGCCGCGAGCGTGATGCTCCAGCCGGGCATGCCGCCCGATGGACGCGGCGATTGCGGCGAGGCGATCTCGTTGGATCCGGCGAGATAGGTCGAGGTCCCGTCGGCCGCGATCGACCACGCCCGCAGCGCGCTGTTCTCGCCGCCGACGACATGCATTACGCCATGCATGGAGGACGAAAACAGCAGCGGCGTGCCATGCAGATGCCGCGTCGCGCCGCCCGGCCACAGATTCAGCTCCATCGGCGAGGCCGGCGCCGGCGGCACGGTGGGATCGAAGAACGTATAGAGGATCGGCGGCATCTTGAGCTTGGCATAGTTGGCGGCAAAGTGACCGGCCTGAAGATCGCCCGGTTGCGTGTCCCCAAGCACCGCGGCATTGCCGGTGTAGAGAATGCCGTCCTTTCCCGCCGCAAGCACGGCGTGAGCCGATGCGACATAGACCGGCCCGCCCGAGCCGAAGTCCTGGTCGCTCCATGCCGATTCCTTCATCGCCGCCAGGTGATGCGCCACGACCGGCGCGATCTGTGCATCCATTGCGTCGGGCCCAGACGTCACCGCGACATGCGCCGTCTCGCGCGCATGAAGCGGCGTGAGCGCCATTCCCATCCGCTTGGCATGGCCGATCACCGCGGTCAGCGAGACATTCGACGGCAGCGCGTGCGCATCGTCATCGTCGTCGAGCAGCTCCGCAGCCGCGGCGCCGACCCGGTTGGCATCTGTCCACGGCGTCCACCACGACAGCACCTCGAAATGCGCGAGAGGTCCGGTGTGCAAGGCCAGCCGCACCACACTCTCGCCGAAATCGCCTTGGTGCGGCGAGAACGCGCCGTTGCCGGTGATGACATAGATCGAGCCGTCGAGGGCAATGGCGGGGCCGGCCCCGCTCTGCCACAGCCCGCCGCCGGAGCCGGTCACGGTGGAGCACCATGCGGCCGCAATATGCCAGTCATGGACGTCAACCGCGATCAGCCAGCCCCGCGCCGCCGCCGAGGTCTCCCTGACCGTGCCGAAGGGAATCAGCACGTGGTTCTGCGTCAGCGTCAGTGCGCTGCGTTGCTTGCGCTGGATCGAGACGAATTTCTGCACGGGCAGGCCACCCGGCGGGGTGTAGACCGCGCCCTCCAGATTCAACAGCTTGTCATGTACCTTCGAGCCGTCGCTGATCCGCAAGTCCGCGAGAAAATGCTGGGCCCTGGCAACGCTGCCATCATCGCTGATCCAGGCGCAGGCATAGAGAATGCCGGTGGCTTCGTCGATCACGGGGGTCGAGAGGATCCCCCAATCGACATTGGTCATGTGACCGTCGATGGCCGGCGTTCCGACGATGGGACGGCCGAGATTCGTCGCCCAGATTTTTTCGCCGGTGACCGCATCGAAGGCGTAGACCCAGTTGCCCATGGTGGCCTGGAAGATCAGGTCGCGGGTCTTGCCATCAGGTGTGTGCACGCCGCCGACAGCGAGCGGCTGCGCCTCGAGCCGGGGATCGTCGGGAATAGGAATGCTGAAGAGCTTTGCGATGCCCTTGGTCCGGACGGCGGTCGCCGTCAGTACCGTCTCGGCATTGGTCGCGCCGGTCCTGGCCAGATTATAGCTACGGGTGGTGACGGAGGCGGCCATGGTCAGGCTCCCCAGGCAAGGAGGCTTCCGGCCGCGATCAGGCTGGCCGCAGCAAGTGGTCGCGCATCGCGCAAGCCTGCGCGGCACCAGCTCAGCACGACGGCTCCGCAGGCAAAGCCGAGTCCGGCCATGATCGCGCTCGACAGCGCCGCAAGGGCCGGCGCATCGCCCGTGCGCGACACGACATTGTCGATCGCCAGCAGCGGCGGCAACACATAGAGCCATCCCGGTGCATTCACGAGACGTTGCGCGATGGGCAGTCCGACGAGAAGCGCCGCACCGCTCGCCATCAGCAGCATCGCTGCAAGCCCACCTGCGGGCGGCAGGCTGACGCCGAGTGCCGAGCCGAGCCCGTCGCACAGGCCGAACATCAGTGCGAGCGGCAGCACATGCCGCCCCGGCACGACGAAAGACAGCGCAAAGGCGGCAATGAGGCTGTCGGCGGACGTCCACAACAGATGCAATGACATTGGGATCCTCTCAAACGATTTGTGGAGCAAGGTAGGTGACGTCGACGGAAAACGGCGCGCCGTGCTCCGGCAACTGCCGGCCCGCGACGCGAATATGATGCTCGCCGGTCGCGCCGGCCGTTCCTTCCGCGCTGACATGGTCGCCGCTGCAGACGGCCTCGACCACACTGTGCCCTTGCGCATCGGTGACGGTGACCTTGAGCGAGCCATCTGCCGGCACGCCGTGGCGATCAAGGCTGACCTCGATGACGATCCTGCTGCCCTGCTCCACCCAGATCCGCGCCGGCTCGGTCTCGGCATTGCTGGCCGGCAGCGTGTCGAGATCGGCGGCGCCGAAGATCGTTTGCGTGGTGTGACGGGGATGGCGGATGGACGCGAGATTCAGGCCCGCGCGCGAGAAGCACAGATAGCTCTGGCCCTTGCTGAAGACGTTGCTCGGGATCGTGAAGCTTGCGACACCGTTTCCGTCGGTCCGGATATCGTCGTGATGACCGCTATAGTCGTGCAATTGCACGTTGGCCCCGAACGCGGTCTGGCAGCTGATTGTGCGCGCATTCATGGTGTCGAAGTTCAACGCGGTCAGCAGGCCGGGCGCGCCGATCCTGTTGAGCACGATCACCTTGTCATCGAGAAGGCGGCCGCTGGTCGGCCCATTGGCAAGGTGCTCGTGGATCCAGACCAGATTGTCGATCCACGGCTTCAGCCCGTAGGCGCCGGGCCAGACGCTGGACGGGAAATAATCCTTGCCGTAGACGAACGGGTAGCCCTCGACCGACAGCAGGAAGGCGTAGGCCAGAAGCTTGTTGCTGATGACTTGCTGACCCGGCGAGGTATCGGTATCAGGATTGTCAACGAAGGTGCACGTGAGATCGGGACGCCAGCTCGTATAGCCGGCGCCGTCCAAGGCCCGCGCATTGCCGCCGTCGCAGGCGGATTGCAGCGCCCAATGCATCGGGAAATCGGCGACCAGCGACCGGCCATTGAGCGGCGGCTGCGTCGCCCAGCCGTTGAGGATCGCGCGATTGCCGTCGAAATACTCCGAATAGAAGAACTTCGAGGCCATCACGCCATGGGTCATGAACTCGCGCACGAACGGCGCCCAGGTGCCCTTGACGTCGTCGAAGCGTGCGCCGTCCGCGCCGGTGGTGCGGAACACCCATTCGCCGAAGTCGAGCGCATCCTCGATCGTGACGCGCGGCGGCCGGCAGCGCTGGTAGGACAGCTCGCGACCGAACGGAAAATCGTTGGGCGGGCTCGGCACGTCGTCATCGGGCAGATCGTCCGGCGGCACGCCGCGAAACCAGCCGGGCGAGGTGGCGTGCCGTCCGTTCAGCGACTGCCCGTCCGCGCCGAGATAGCGGAACACGCCGGGGCCGCCATTCTCGCCGCTGCGTTGATGCAGAACGAGATCGAGATAGACGTCGATATCGCAGGCATGCGCGACGGCGACCAGACGCGTCAGCGACGCCCTGGTGCCGTAGCGCGTGGCGACCGAGCCTTGCTGGCTCTTGCTGCCGATGTCGCGGGGATCGAACACGCCATAGCCGTCACAGCCCGGCCCGGCACCGCCTTGCGCCTTCGACGTCGGCGGCAGCTGGATTGCGGTGAAGCCGACATTGCGCAGTGCGCGAACATGCGTTGCGAGGAAATCGAGCAGCCAGGGTGCGCCGCGCCCGTCGACCGGCGCAGGCACGGTCACGCGTTCGCCGTGCGGACCGAAGAAGCGTCCCCAAGCTAGCAGCGCTACTCCCATGACGCGGCCTCTGTCTGGCGGCGTCAATCATGCCTTGGACGGAGATCATCCGGAAGTTGAAATTTACGGCAAGCGCTGCCACAGAACGAACCGCCGCTCACGTTCGCGTGCGCGGCGACGCTGCGTCAGGTGCTAATCGTCGTCGGGGCCGAACAGCATGAAGCCACCGCGCGGACGGCGGGTAACATCGCGCGCATAGGAATCCTCGCGAATGTTGCGCGCGACATCATCCCAGTCGGTCAGATCGCGCCCGCCGCGTGCATCACGCGTGTCATAATGGCGTCGCTCGGCCCAGCGCTCACGACGCTCCGCACGTCGCCGCTCGGACGCGGCGCGCCGCACGTCAGAATCCCTGGCCTTGGCATAGGTGCTGTCAGGTGAGGATGCCGGTTCGGTCGAAGCCTGTTGCTCGACGGGTTTTGTCGCTTGCGGAGGCGACGCAGGCACCGGCTTGGGCGGCTCGACCGCGGCCGTTGCCTGGGGAGGCGGCGGTGCGGCCGGCTGGGCATCGATCTGAGGACTCTGAGCGTCGGGCTTCACGTCGGGTTTGGCTTCAGCCTGCGCGGGCGCCGCGATCATCGCGCCAAAACTTTGCGATCCAGTGAGATATTGCACGCGCTCCGATGGCGCGTTTGTCGTGACCGGCGCGGCGGCTTCCGCGTGTTGCGCTATCTTGCCGGCATCCGGCCCCTGCTTGGGCGCGATCGGCTGCATGATATCGCCGGCGACGATGCCGCCGCCGAGACCAATGGCGATGGCGGCGACAATCGATCCGGCGCCGACGAAATAGGCTGTCGAGGCGCGCATTGGTCCTCTCCCTGTTTGGAGCGGGCAACGCCTGTTGATTACCGGATGTTCCTGACGAGAGTGCGGTTCCTCTAAGGAACCCAAACCTCAGATTTGCTGCGCGACGTTCTCGAGTCCGATGATGCGGGCGAGCTTGCGCACTTCTTCCTTCTGGTCGTCACGCAGCTGGAACAGCAGCGGCATCGCGGCCGACTTCAACTGCTGAACCTCGTCGCAGTTCGGATCGATCTGCACGTTCGGCCCGTTGGGATTGGAGAGCTTGTTGGCCGAGATCTTGCGGGCGACGTTGCGCAGCGCAGACTCGACCGAGGGCCAGTAATATTCCTGCGACGACGACAGCTTCAAGCGATCCCTGATGCCGGATATCTGCACCTCGGAGAGCAGCGAATAGGTCTTTTGCGGCTGCGGCTTCGCGACGGCCTTCGGCTTCGGTGCAGCCTCGATGGCGGCGGTAGTTTCCGCCGCAGCGGGCGCCTCATTCACGTTCGGCGATGAATTTGTCGATGCACTTGTCGATGAACCTGTCTTGGCCGTCGGGAAATCGGACGGGGTGGCGGCAGCAAAAGCCTGGCGCAGCGGTTCGATCAGCGCGGGGGCCTGAGACAGTCTGTCAGCGGGAACCTGCACCGGATCGATCGCGGCCGAGGCCAGCGCCAGCGTCGGAACCAGCCGGTCGGCCTTGGCGGCGCGGTTGGCGGCGACCGGCTTGGCCGGGGCCTGCGTCATCATCTCGGCGCTGACGCTGGGCACGCTGTCACGGCCGAGAATGGCAGTGGTGGCGGCACCGAGGACGAGGAAACAGGTCAGCACAATGATGGTGATGGCTCTGGACAAACGTCTCTCCGGAAGGACCGCTTCACGATGTTGTCAACGGTGCCCGGGAAAAGGGCACGAATTAAGGCTCGAGTGTGCCTTTGCGGCGACAATCACCCTGCCTGCAACGACAAGGCCGAAGAGCCAAATGAAATCAGGCAGCTGCGGCCAGATCGTAGGCGTCCTGGATGTCGGCGACGATCTCGGAAGCCTCCCAGACGGCCCGCGGCTCGACCGATTGCAGCGTCACCGTCCAATTGCCGCCCCGGCGGGTGCGGGGGACGCTGAGGATGTCGAAGCGGACATTGCGGCAGAACGGGTGGCGGGCCAGCGCATGAGCGACGCGGACGCGGATCTCGTCCAGCGTTACGGCTCTCTTGCTGTTGAGAAAATCGAAATCCATCGCCTGTCCCTCCCGTTCCGATTGGCGGCCGTGAGGGGATTCTTGGCGGGCGATGGTTAATCTGCCGTTAAGCGCCGGCTTGTGGAGCCATGCGGGATTAACCGTGCTGGGCGGCGCGGAACGCTATCGCCCCGTTGCGTCGCGGTACTCCGCGACCGTCCGGGTCACGAGATCGGCAACTGCCATCACGTCCGTGACGCCCGATGTCGAATGCCCGCCGCTCCAGATGTCGCGCCAGCGCTCGGGCCGGCTCTCGCGCGCGGCGACATCGATGTCCTTGCCGATGTCGATGGCGCCGCGTGCCGGGAGGTCGTCGGGATCGAGGCCCGCAGCGACGATCGACGGCTTCAGCATGCTGGTTTGCAAGCCGGTAAACGCGGTGGTGAGCAGAATGTCGTCGGCGCTGCTCTCGACCAGCATCTGCTTGTGGCGTTCGTCCGCCATGCTCTCGCGCGTAGCGATGAACTTTGTGCCCATATAGCCGAGATCGCAGCCGAGCACTTCGGCCGCATGCAGCGCGCGGCCATCGCTGATGCCGCCGGCGAGCACGATGATGCCGTCGTAAAATGCGCGCACCGCGCGGACGAACGCGAACGGGTTGAGCCAGCCGGTCTGTCCGCCCGCGCCCGCGGTGAGCAGCACCAGGCCGTCGGCGCCTGCTGCCGCCGCGCGTTCGGCGTGGCGGATGGAGGCCACATCCGCCAGCACCAATGTGCCGGCACCATGCAGCGGCTTCAACACCGGCGCCGGCGAGCCGACCGAGGTGATGACGATCTCAGGCTTGTGCTTGAGCAGCACGGCGAGATCCTGCTCCAGCCGCGCGTTCGAGCGATGCACGATCAAATTCGGACAGAGCGGCGCGGCCTTGCGGCCGGTTTGATCCTCGTGCTGACGCAACCGCGTTGCGATTTCGGTGAACCATTCATCGAGCTGTTCCGTGCTGCGGCAGTTCGCGGTTGGAAAGCTGCCGATCACCCCGTTGCGGCAGGCCGCGACCATCAGCTCGACACCGGAGACCAGAAACATCGGCGCTGCGATCAAAGGCAGGCCGAGACGATCGCGAAAACGTTGCAGTCGATCGGATGTCAACCAGGCCTCCTGATCACTCTCGGCTCCGCGCGCGGGCTTTGCCGTTCCATCCCGCATTCTCTGTGCTAGCGTCATCGGCAACATTGGCACGTGAGAAGCCGATGACAAAGCAACGAGGAAACATATGTACGATCCGCTCCACGCATCGTCCCCGACTTGTGCGCAGACGCTACGGGCCCTGGCGCGCTACCCCGGCCGCATTGCTTTCGCCTGGCCCGGCGGATCGCTGAGTTATCAAGGCACGCTCGACCTGATCGGACGATTCCAGAGCGTATTCATGCGGCTCGGCTTGCAGCCCGGCTCGCGCGTCGCCTTCCTCACCGCGAACCGCGCCGACACCTGGTGCGCCGGTATCGCCGCGCAATTGTCGCGATGCTGCATCACCTGGCTGCATCCGCTGGGATCGGAGACGGACCAACTGTTCCAGCTCGAAGATTCCGAGGCCGAAGTGCTGGTGGTCGACGTGGCCGCCTTCCGCGATCGCGGTGGAGAGCTCGTTGCAAAAGCAACGCGGCTCAAGGCGGTCTTCACCATGGGGCCGGCCGACTACGGTGTCGATCTCTTGCAGGCGATCGAGGGCGCGGGACATGCCAGCGCGCGGTGCCTCGCAAGTCTCGACGATCTCTCCACGCTGAACTACACCGGCGGCACCACCGGCAAGTCCAAGGGCGCGCTGCGCCATCATCGCGAGAACGCGGGCGCTGCCGGCGCGATCCTCGCCGATTTCGAGATCCCGGACGCCGCGCGCTATCTCACGGTGGCCCCGATCAGCCATGTCGCGGGCACCAAGGTGCTGCCGACACTGATGCGCGGCGGCACCGTGCACATGCTGAAGGGGTTCGATCCCGAGGCGGTGCTGGCGACGATCGCACGCGAGCGCATCAATTTCACGCTGTTCGTGCCGACCATGATCTACGTGCTGCTCGACCATCCCGCGCTCGGCAAGACCGATCTCTCATCGCTTGAGCTTGTGCTCTACGGGGCGTCGGCGATGTCGCCGAGCCGGCTGATCGAAGGCATCGAGCGCATCGGCCCGGTGTTCTCGCAGCTCTACGGCCAGACCGAATGCTATCCGGTCTCGGTGCTGCGCAAGAGGGATCACGATTCCAAGACGCCGGAGCTGTTTCTGTCCTGCGGCTTCCCGATTGCGGCCTGCGAGGTCAGGATTCTCGACGACAGCGACCAAGAGGTGAAGACCGGTGACGCCGGCGAAATCTGCGTGCGCGCGCCGCATGTGATGACGGAATACTGGAAGCGGCCTGATATCACCGCGCAGACACTGAAGAACGGTTGGGTCCACACCGGCGACATCGCGCGCCAGGACGAGCGCGGCTACCTATTCATCCTCGATCGCAAGAAGGACATGATCGTCAGCGGCGGCTTCAACATCTTTCCGCGCGAGATCGAGGACGTGCTGTCGCAGCATGCCGATGTTGCGATGGTCGCCGTCGTCGGCATCCCCGACGAGAAATGGGGCGAGGCGGTCACGGCCATCGTCGTGCCGCGCGATGGCACAAAGCCCGATCCGGACGAGCTGATCGATCTGGTGCGGAGGCGTAAGGGTTCCGCGCATGCGCCGAAACAGATCCAGTTCGTCAAGCAGCTGCCGATGACCGGCGTCGGCAAGGTCGACAAGAAGGTGCTGCGCGCAGGCTTCTGGAGCGGACGGGACCGGATGGTCGGGTAAATACCCCGGAATTCTACGGGGTCATGTGGCCCCGGCACCACAATGCGCAACAGAGTGCGCGTCTGCGCGGGCCGCGCGATTGCCGGCGAATCAGGGAATCAACTAGACCGCTGATGGGGCTGGGAAGCGGAGTAAGACATGCGAGTCGCTTCCCTGGAAAGTGCAGTCGCCGCGGTCACGTTGATCACGGCCATCATCGTGGTGCTGTGGGAGATCAAGATCTTCTACGGCGTGTGAACAGGCAGGATGCCCTGGTCGAACACGACCAAGCATCCCTTCCGCGGCGGCGGAAGCCTGCCGTTCAAGTGGCACAAGCAGCGATCACGTCGCCTGCCATCACACTCACCGCTTCTCGATCACCAGGCTCTGCACCGCGCGGCCGAAATAGCCCTGGCGATCGGCCAGCCGCGACATCGCAAGCCCGGCGCCATCCGGGCCGATCCAGGATTCGCCGTCGAGCAAGATCCAGTCGCCGACCGGCTGGCGCGCCAGGCTCACCGAGAGGTCGGCGTTGATGTAGGTCCAGGTGCGGAAGTCGAGCGTCGAGGCGGTGCCGTTGGAGAAATCGGCGGCGACCACGGCCCGCATCGCCTGCGAGACCGCCTCGCCTTCGACCAGCGGATGGTCGAGGCGAAACCAGATCGCACCGGCACCGGCCTGGCCGAAGCGGCCGCGTGCGGCGCGCATCGAGACCATGCCCGCGAACGGGCTGGTCGCGCCATGACCGTCCTCGACCAGCGAGTCCTCGGGCGACGGCAGCGTGACCGGCAACTCCCTGACGTCATCGGGCAGCGGCTGCGCCTGTTGCTTGATCTTGAGCACGGTGGCGCCGACGACCTGTACGCCGTCGGCGAGCAGCTTGACCTCGCAGAGCTGGATCTTGCGACCCTCGCGCAGCACCGCGGTCTCGATCGTGAGCGGCGCCACCGGCACCGGGCGCATCAGGTCGATGGTAACGCGTGCGATGTTCATCGCGACCTGTGTCGGAATACGCTCCGCGGCCCACGTCACCAGCGCCGATGGCGCCGAGCCGTGCTGCATGCGCCGGTCCCACGGCCCTGCGGCATTGGGGCTGGTGACGACGCTGTTGCCGTCGACGCGGTAGATGGCGGTCATTGCGAGAGCTATCACAACGGCGGATCGATCGCCTCGTCGTATTCCTTCTTGAAACGCGCGATCATCTCGGCGGCGGGCACGATGCCATCGACGCTGCCGATGCCCTGGCCCGAGCCCCAGATCTCCTTCCAGGCCTTCGGCTTGGCGCGCTCGCCGGAGGCGTCGGTGCCAAAGTTCATCTTGGAGGGATCGGAGGTCGGCAGGTTTTCCGGATCCATGCCGGCGGCGAGGATCGAGGGCTTCAGATAATTGCCGTGCACGCCGGTGAAGAGGTTGGAATAGACGATGTCGTCGGCGCTCGCACCCGCGATCATCTCCTTGTAGGTCTCGACCGCGTTGGCCTCCTTGGTCGCGATGAAGGCCGAGCCGATATAGGCGAAGTCGGCGCCGAGAACGCGCGCGGCGCGGATCGCCTTGCCGTTGCCGATGGCGCCCGACAGCGCGATCGGGCCGTCGAACCATTTCCGCGTTTCGGCTACGAAAGCGAGCGGCGAGATGGTGCCGGCATGGCCACCGGCGCCGGCCGCGACCAGGATCAGGCCGTCGGCACCCTTCTCGATCGCCTTGTGGGCGAATTTCTGATTGATCACGTCGTGGAAGACGATGCCGCCCCAGCCGTGAACGGCTTGATTGAGCTCCTCGCGTGCGCCAAGCGAGGAGATGATCATCGGCACCTTGTACTTGGCGCAGAGCTGCATGTCGTGGTCGAGCCGGTTGTTCGACTTGTGCACGATCTGGTTGACCGCGAACGGCGCCGACGGCTTGTCGGGATGCGCGCGGTCGTAGGCCGCGAGCTCTTCGGTGATCCGCGCCAGCCACTCGTCGAGCAATTCCGGCGGCCGCGCGTTCAGCGACGGGAACGAGCCGACCACGCCCGCCTTGCACTGCGCGATCACGAGGTCGGGCACCGAGATGATGAAGAGCGGCGAACCGATCACGGGGATCGACAGGCGTCCCTTGAACAGAGCAGGCATGGACATTGCGAAACGATCCTTTGTTGGCAGACGCATTGAAGGTTGGGAGCCATACCAACAAGGCAATCTTTCCACTGTCAAGTATTGCGTTTTGACGCCGTGGCGGATGCCGTTACCGCAATTCCAACGCGCGGAATTCTTTTGTCCGTCATTCCGGGGCGACGCGTAGCGTCGAACCCGGAATCCATTGGGCGCCGGCGCGAATAGCGAAATGGATTCCGGGCTCGCGCTACGCGCGCCCCGGAATGACGGGAGGAGAGAGCACCATCACCCAAGCAAATCCGGATTGATCAGCCGCTCGAACGAGAACATCTCGTCCCATTTTTCCTGCGTCAGCAGCTTGCGTTCGGTCACCACGATCTGGTGCAGCGACTTGCCGCTCTTGTAGCCCTCGCGCGCGATCTCGGCGCATTGCTTGTAGCCGAGCAGCGGCTTCAGCACGGTGACGATGCCGAGCGAGTTCAGCACCATGTTGCGGGTGTGTTCCTCGTTGGCGGTGATGCCGACCACGCAATTCTCGCGCAGGCTGTTGACCGCGCGCTCCATGGTGCGGATCGAGAAGAACAGCGCAAACGAGATCACCGGCTCCATCACGTTGAGCTGGAGCTGGCCGGCACTCGCAGCGAGCGTCACCGTGGTGTCGAGCCCGATGACGAGGAAGCTGGTCTGGTTCACGACCTCGGGGATGACAGGATTGACCTTGCCCGGCATGATCGAGGAGCCCGGCTGCAATTGCGGCAGGTTGATCTCGTTGAAGCCGGCGCGCGGGCCGGAGGCGAGCAGGCGGATGTCGTTGCAGATTTTCGTCAGCTTGCTCGCGGTGCGCTTGAGCACGCCGGAGAGCTGCACATAGGCGCCGGTGTCCGAGGTCGCCTCCACGAGATCGCCGGCGAGAATGAAGTCGACGCCGGTCAGCGCGCTGAGATGCCGGACCGCGAGTTTTGGGTAGCCGACCGCTGCCGTCACGGAGGTGCCGATCGCGGTGGCGCCGAGATTGATCTCGCGCAGCAGCGCGCGCGCCTCGGAGATGCGGTCGACCTCCTCGCCGATCGTGGTGCCCCAGCCGCGAAATTCGGCGCCGAGCGACATCGGCACCGCGTCCTGGAGATGCGTGCGCCCCATCTTCAGCACGCGTTCGAACTCGCGGCCCTTGGCGAAGAAGGCCTCCCGGAGCTGGCGCAGCGCCATCATGTAGCTCTCGAGCCGCAGGATCAGCGCCAGCCGGAATGCGGTCGGATAGGTGTCGTTGGTCGACTGGCCGTAATTGACGTGGTCGTTCGGGCTGACGTGCTGGTAATCGCCCTTGTTGAAGCCGAGCGATTCCAGCGCGAGGTTGGCGATCACCTCGTTGGCGTTCATGTTGGTCGAAGTACCGGCGCCGCCCTGGATGAAGTCGGTGACGAACTGGTCCATCATGTCGCCGGCGATGACGCGGTCGCAGCCGACGATGATCGCGTCCGCCACCTTCGTGTCGATCGCGCCGAGATCGCGATTGGCCATCGCGGCGGCCTTCTTCACGTAACCCAGCGCCTTCACGAAGTAAGGCTCCTGGTTCATCGGAATGCCGGTGATGTGGAAGTTTTCCTTACCCCGGATGGTCTGGACGCCGTAGTAGATGTCGTCGGCGATCTCACGCTGTCCGAGGAAGTCCTGCTCAGTGCGGCTCATGGGCGCTCCTTTGGTCGCGCGACGTCCTCAGTTCTGGCACAGCGCGCTGGTGACGACGGTATCGGTGCGGCAATCATCCGGTTTGCGTTGCCTGCCCGGAATGAGAACCTTGGCCGAGCACTTCTCGGCGGAATCGGTGTTCAAGCTCTTGCCTTCCTTGTAGCCCTTGCCCTGGCAGAGCTGATCGGCAGCGAGCTTGCAGTCGGGCCCGCCGCTGGGCGAGACCGGACAGGCCGCACGCCCCGACACCATGGTGGACGGCCGCGCCAGACGCGACAGATCGTTCATGGTCTCGCTCGGGCTTTTGATCGGCGGCAGGATCGAGGGCAGCTTGTCGAACAGCTTGCCCATTTCGTTGATCAGTCCGGGGTTTTCCGAAGCTGCAGGCGTCGATGGCGGCGGCGCGGCCTGCGGCCCCTGCTCCTGCAGACCGAGCGTCGGCGGCGCCGATTGCGCCCACCCGGTCCCGCCAGCACCGGGCAGGAGCAGCAGCACCGCCGAGATCAGCGTCCCGAGCCGCACTGCCGGATTTCCGGATCGGACCATCATGGGGCAACCGTAGCCGAAGCCGGCGCGGCGTGAAAGCGTTGGGGATCCAACTCCCGGAATCCAGATCCTGGAATCTAAGTCCTAGATCAGCTTGATCGCGACCACGAAGCCGAGCACCAGCACGGCAGCGCCGAGCGCCACCCACAGGGCGAGATGCCGCTCGATCCGCTCGCGGATCCAGTCGCCATAGCGATTGAGGAGGATCGCTACGATGAAGAAGCGCCCGCCGCGCGCGACAATCGAGCACAGGATGAAAAGAACGAGATTGTAGCCGGCAAAACCCGAGGTGATGGTGACGAGCTTGTAGGGGATCGGCGTCAGGCCCTTGAGCAGGATGATCACCGCGCCCCATTCCGCATAGGAGGCGCGGAAAGCATCGACCTTGCCGCCGAGGCCGTAGACCTGGATCAGCCAATGGCCGACCGAGTCGAACAGCAGCGCACCAATGGCGTAGCCGAGCAGACCGCCGACCACCGAGGTGGCCGTGCAGATCGCGGCGTAGAGCCAGGCGCGCTGCGGACGCGCCAGCGACATCGGGATCAGCATCACGTCCGGGGGAACTGGAAAGAACGAGCTTTCGGCGAAAGCCACGGCTCCCATGATCCAGAGCGCGTAAGGCTTGTGGGCGGCGTCGATGCACCAATCGTAGATACGTTTCAGCATGCGCCGCGATGAAGCACCATGGGACGGATTTGTCCATCGTGGAGTTTTGTGACGCTTTAGTGCCGTTTGCGCGCCGCGCGGCCCTCGAGCGCGACAATTGGCCGCCGGGCCGAAATACGCGGTGACGCGACTTTGGGCAGCTTCAGCGGCGATTTCGGCAACTTTTCGGCAATGCCCAACATGTCCTCACGCCGCGACATTTCACGCCAGACGTCTTCGGGGCGCACGCCGGCGGAAGCCCATAGCACGGTGAGATTGTAGAGCAGATCGGCGCTTTCCCGGACCACGGCCTCGGCGTCGCCGTTGACCGCATCGATCACGACCTCGATCGCCTCTTCGGCCAGCTTCTTCGCCATTTTGGAAGGCCCACGCTGAAACAGCCGGGCAGTGCGCGATGTTGCCGGATCAAGGTCCCTGGCCGCGAGGACAGCCAGATATAGCCGCTCAAGCGAATCACTCATGTACGTAAAACTACTCTAAACAAATGGTCGACGCGTTAACGCCTGACAATAAATGGCAAAAGGCCGGAGCGACAAGCGCACCGGCCTTTCGTGGTCAACGACTTACCAACAACCCGCGCCGCCTCGGCTGCAGGTGGCAAAGGGGTCGCGACTGCCACTGCCATTGGTGCCCAGGTATTCGCGATCGTTCCTGTAATAACCCGGGCCGCCGTAATAGGCCGGGCCGTTATCGTAATAGACCGGGCCGCCGCCGTAATAGGCCGGGGCATCATAGGCATACGCATCGCGGGTTGCTGCGATCGCAAGCCCGGTGCCGATGGCGCCGGCAATGGCTGCACCGGCAAAGGCCGCGCCGCCGCCCCCATGCCAGTGGCGGCCGCCCGCGAACGATGCGCTGGGGGCGACGGTGGTCAGCGCCAGCACCGCCGCGGTGGCGAGAACGGCCTTGCGGCCGGTAAACTTCGAAAATCGGTCAAACATGGCGTGGACCCTCCTTGGGACCTGCATTGGTGCCTCGAGACAGGCTCATGTCTTTCAAACATCCGCATTCCATGTTGGGTTCCCCAACCCCAACAGAAGATGAACGGGGTTGCGTGATCGTGACGCAACCACGGCTCATCCGCCGTTCATGTTGATGCGAACACACTCGTCGCCGGCCGGCGCTGCGAGCGTCACGAAACCACAACAATGCGGAACCGGCGCGACCGATGGTTGGATTCAAGACGATCGTCACTCACGGCCTGCTGGTCCTCGCGATCGTGCTTGCCGCGCGCCATGTGGACGCGGCCGAGACCGTGGCGCCGCCTGTGGCGATCCACGTCACCTTCGACCGTCCGGTCGATGCGAGCATGGCGCCGTTCTTCATGGCCGCAAAGGACGGCAAGTTCGGCGCCGAGCACCTCAACGTCTCCTTCAACAGCGCGGCCGGATCGCCGGAAGCACTTGCGCGCGTTGCTACCGGCAATAGCGAGCTCGCGCTCGTCGACATCAACGAGCTCATTCGTTTTCGCGACAAGGCCGATGCGCCGCCGGTTAAGGCGGTGTTCGTGCTGTTCAACCGCGCGCCCTACGCAATCGTCGCCCGCAAGAGCCGCGGCATCCATTTGCTCTCCGATCTCGACGGCAAGGCCGTCGGCGTCGCCGACAGCGATCTGTCGATCCGGCTGTGGCCGGCGCTGGCACGGCAGAACGGCATCGACGTCTCGCATGTCAAATTCTTCAAGATGAGTGCGGCGGTGCGCGAGCCGGTGCTCTCGGCGGGACAGGTCGACGCCGTCGCCGGGTTCTCCTATCTCTCCGCGGTGAATTTGCGCGACCGCGGCGTGCCGGCCGATGATCTCGCCGTGCTGCGTTACGCCGATTATGGCTGCGAGGCCTACGGCTTTGCCGTCGTCGCCAGTCCCGCCTTCGCCACGGCGAAGCCGGACGCGCTGAAGGGTTTTGTCCGCGCGCTGATTGCGGGCATCACCACAACCGCGAAGGAGCCGGCGCGCGCGGCGGACGAGGCCGCCGGCCGCATCGACGACAGCGACCGCGACCTCGAGCTCGCGCGCCTGCGCACCGTGCTCGCCGACAACATCCTGACCGACGAGGTCCGACGCAACGGCCTCGGCGGCGTCGATCCGGCGCGCCTGGAGCGCTCGATCGACCAGATCGCCGAGGATTTCAGATTCCACAAGCGTCCGGCGGCGGGCGACATCTTCGATGGCCGGTTCCTGCCGCCGGTTGAAAGCCGGCTCATCAATTGAGCAAAACCGGCAGCTTCTGCTGTATCTCGCGGGCGATCCCTGCTTAGAATATCCGCTCGTCCCGTTTGATCCGCCAGAGTCCGACCTCGCATGTCCATTTTCAGCCTCTACACCCGTGTTCTCGAGCTGCTCGGAAAAGAAGCGCGGCTGGGCTGGTTGTTGGCAGTCGCTAATCTCCTGCTTGCCGCCTCGCAATTCGCCGAACCGGTGCTGTTTGGCCGCATCGTCGACGTGCTCTCCGGCAAGACGGTAGCCGGCTCAAGCTCGGCCTGGCCGTTCCTGATCGCCTGGGTCGCGTTCGGGCTGTTCACCATCGGCTGCAGCGCGCTCGTGGCGTTGCAGGCCGACCGGCTCTCCCACCGCCAGCGCCAGGCGGTGTTGACCAGCTATTTCGAGCACATTCTGCAACTGCCCCTGACCTTCCACTCCGGCACCCATTCGGGCCGGCTGATGAAGGTCATGCTGAACGGCACAGATGCGCTGTGGCGGCTGTGGCTCGGCTTCTTCCGCGAGCATTTTGCCGCGATCCTCTCGGTCGTAGTGCTGCTGCCGCTGTCGCTCTATCTGAATTGGCGACTCGCGATCCTGCTGTTCGTACTCTGCATCGTCTTCACCGCACTGACGACCTTCGTCGTGCGCAGGACCTTTGGCATGCAGATGGCGGTCGAGGAGCAATATAGCGAGCTCTCGGCGCGCGCCTCCGACGCGCTCGGCAACGTCGCGCTGGTGCAGAGCTTCGTCCGCGTCGAGTCCGAGGTGCAGGGCCTGCGCTCCGTCGCCGATCAGTTGCTCGCGGCCCAAATGCCGGTGCTGTCATGGTGGGCGCTCGTCACTGTGATCACACGCGCCTCCACCACCATCACCGTGCTCGCGATCTTCACGCTCGGCATCGCTCTGCACGACCAGGGCCTGACCTCGGTCGGCGAGATCGTGATGTTCGTGAGCTTCGCCACGCTCTTGATCCAGAAGCTCGAGCAGGTCGTGAGCTTCATCAACAGCGTATTCATGGAAGCGCCGCGCCTGCGCGAGTTCTTCAACGTTCTCGACGCCGTGCCCGCGGTGCACGACCGCTCCGACGCGATCGATGCGGGGCGGCTCTCCGGCCTGGTCGAGTTCAATGACGTCACGTTCTCTTATGACGGCAAGCGGCCAGCGGTCGAGGATCTCTCCTTCACCGCGCTGCCCGGCCAGACCATTGCGCTGGTCGGCCCGACCGGCGCCGGCAAGTCGACCGCGATCGCGCTTTTGCATCGCGCCTTCGATCCCCAGTCCGGCTTCATCAAGATCGACGGCATGGACGTGCGCGGTGTGACGCTGACCTCGCTGCGGCGGAATATCGGCGTCGTGTTCCAGGAAGCGCTGCTGTTCAACCGCTCGATCGCGGAGAATTTGCGCGTCGGCAAGCCGGACGCAACCGACGCCGAGATGCGCAAGGCGGCCGAGCGCGCACAGGCGCTCGAGTTCATCGAGCGTAGCGGCGGTTTCGAGACCAATGCCGGCGAGCGCGGCCGCATGCTGTCCGGCGGCGAGCGGCAACGGCTGTCGGTCGCACGCGCGCTGCTGAAGGACCCGCCGATCCTGATCCTGGACGAGGCGACCAGCGCGCTCGACGCCATCACCGAGGCCAAGCTGAATGCCGCTCTCGATGAAGTGATGAAGGGCCGCACCACCTTCGTGATCGCCCACCGCCTCTCCACCATCCGCAATGCCACGCGGATCCTGGTGTTCGAGGACGGACGGGTGATCGAAAGCGGAACTTTCGATGAACTCGTGGCCAAAGGCGGCCATTTTGCCGAACTCGCCAAGGCCCAGTTCATGGTGCAGGAAAGTGCTCAGGCAAATGCGCGGCCCAGCGCGGGTGCCGCCGAGGCCGCGGCCTCTGCCGCCAAATCTCCTTAACAAGTCCCCGTAGCACCGTCGAAATTCAGCCTATTTCATCGCGGAATACGCAGCCGAAACCCCTGTTCTCGACGCACGAGCCGGTATAGGTTTGCGCTGCCGCAAGCGGCGGCGCTGGATTTCAGAACCGAACATCAGATCACGAGAACCGTCCGAACTGGCGGATCTCCAAGGACCGGAATCGGATAGTGCACGCCTTTCGCCCGCTGCTTCGCAAGTCTCTGTTCAACCTGTTCGCCGCAGCGCTCGCAGTCGGTGCGCTGCTCGTACCGCGCGTCGCAAATGCTGAAGCGCTGCTTCTGATCGAAGCCGACACCGGCAAGGTGCTGCAAGCGGACAACGCGACCATTCCCTGGTATCCGGCCTCCGTCACCAAGATCATGACTGCCTATGTGACGCTGAAGGCGGTGAAGGACGGCAAGATCACGCTCGACACGCTGCTGACGGTGTCGCCGACGGCCGCCTCGCAATCGCCCTCGAAGATGGGCCTCCGTCCGGGGACACAGCTCACCGTCGACAACGCACTGAAGATGATGATGGTCAAGTCGGCGAACGACATGGCCGTGGTGCTCGCCGAAGGCCTCGGCGGTTCGATCGACGGCTTCTCCGTGATGATGAACGACACCGCGAAGAAGCTCGGCATGACGCAGACGAACTACGTCAATCCGAACGGCCTGCCTGCAGATGGACACGTCACCTCGGCACGCGACCTCGGGATTCTCGCGCGCTCGTTCCTGCGCGACCTGCCGGAATACGAATATTTCGTGCATATCCCGGCGATCCGCTTCGGCAAGCGCGTCACTGGCAATTTCAACAAGCTGATCGGCCGCTATCCCGGCGCCGACGGTTTCAAGACCGGCTTCATCTGCGCCTCCGGCTACAACCTCGTGGCCTCCGCCACGCGCAACGGCCGCCGCCTGATCGCGGTGGTGCTCGGCGCCAATTCCGGCACCGCGCGTGCGGTGAAGGCGGCGCAGCTGCTCGAGCGCGGCTTCAGCCAGGATAATCTGTCGTGGCTGCGGCCCTCGCTCGGCACCGTCGAGAACCTCGTGCCCGTCGACGCCTCGCCGCCGAATTTGCGCGAGGAGATGTGCGGCGGTCACCGCAAGCGGCCGGCCAGTGACGACGACGATGCGCTGATCGCGACCAACGGCGGCGGCACGACCGGGTCTGCCACCGGCGGCGAAGCCCAGGTGACGTTCTTCACCGCAGGGCTCCAGCCGCCGCTGATGAGGGCGTCCGAGCTGATGGCCTCGGCGCCTGCAGCCGCAGAGCCCATGGTGGTCTATACCGGCCCGACCCGCACCGGCGCGGCCCTGGTCGCGGCGGTCGCAGCCGACACCGATCAGCAGACCCCGCCGAAGGCGCGTGGCAAGAAGTCGCGCGCCGCCAAGAAGCCCGATGCCGGCAGCGACGCCAAGACTGACGGCAAGACTGACGGCAAGACTGACACCAAGACTGCCGCGGCGAAACCGGCCGCCACCAAGCCCGACGCGGCCGCGAAGAGTGACACCAAGAGCGCGGCAAAGCCGGCGGCGAGCAAGCGTGCCGCGGCCAAGTCTGATGCGGCGGCCAAGCCTTCTGATAAGCCTGCGGAGAAGCCGGCGGCGAGTGGCGATCAGACTGCCAAGCCGGCCAAGCCCAAAGCCGCCACCAAGCCGAAGCCCGCGCCCAACAACAGCTAGGTTAAGGCTCAAGGCCCGCCTGGCTACGCCCGCACTTCGCACTGCGGCAGCGATCTGCGACGATTCCAGTAGCCACTCTCCAGCCTTTGCCCTAAGCCTCGACCGCCTTGCCAGCCGTTCCGGCAGGCTCGATACTGCCGGCAATGAGGCAAGCCCGAGACACAACGGGCTCTGGTGCAAGAGAGGGGAGTTTCCATGGAGCGCATCTGGCTCAAGCAATATCCGCCCGGCGTGCCCGCTGATATCGAGCCGACTCAATACGCGTCGCTGGTCGACCTCCTTGAGGAGAGTTTTGCCAAGTTCGCCGACCGCAAGGCGTTCATCTGCATGGACAAGGCGATCAGCTATCGCGACCTCGACCAGATGTCGCTGGCGCTCGCTGCTTACCTGCAGGGACGCGGCCTGCAGCGCGGCGCGCGCGTCGCCATCATGATGCCGAACGTGCTGCAATATCCGGTCGCCACCGCCGCGGTGCTGCGCGCCGGCTTTGCCGTGGTCAACGTCAATCCGCTCTACACCCCGCGCGAGCTCGAGCATCAGCTCAAGGATTCCGGCGCCGAAGCGATCATCGTGCTGGAGAACTTTGCGCACACCGTCGAGCAGGTGATCGCGAAGACGCAGGTCAAGCACGTCATCGTCGCCAGCATGGGCGACCTGCTCGGCTTCAAGGGCGTGATCGTCAATCTCGTCGTCCGCCGCGTCAAGAAGATGGTGCCGGCCTGGTCGCTGCCGGGCGCTGTCTCGTTCAACGATGCGCTCTCGGCCGGCCGGGGTGCAACCCTCAACAAGCCAAAGCTGTCGCCCGGCGACGTCGCCTTCCTGCAATATACCGGCGGCACCACCGGTGTCTCCAAGGGCGCCACGCTGCTCCATCGCAATATCGTCGCCAACGTGCTGCAGAACGATGCTTGGCTGCAGCCGGCGATGACCACGCCGCCGCATGTCGATCAGCTCATGATCGTCTGTGCGCTGCCGCTCTATCACATCTTCGCACTGACGGCCTGCTACCTACTCGCGGTGCGCGCCGGCGGCTGCAATCTCCTGATCCCCAACCCGCGCGACATCGCCGGCTTCGTCAAGGAGCTCGCGAAATACCAGGTCAACAGCTTCCCGGCGGTGAACACGCTCTACAACGGCTTGATGCACCATCCCGACTTCAAGAAGCTCGACTTCTCCAAGCTGAAGATTTCCAACGGCGGCGGCATGGCGGTACAGCGCCCGGTGGCGGAGCAGTGGAAAGCCGTGACCGGCTGCTTCATCGCCGAAGGCTACGGCCTGTCGGAGACTGCGCCGACGCTGACTTGCAATCCCGCGACCACAACCGAATTCTCGGGATCGATCGGGATTCCCGTGCCCTCGACCTGGATCTCGATCCGCGACGACGACGGCAATGAACTCCCGCTCGGCCAGCCCGGCGAGATCTGCGCCAAGGGCCCGCAGGTGATGTCGGGCTACTGGAACAGGCCGGAGGAGACCGCGAAGGTGATGACCGCGGACGGCTATTTCCGCACCGGCGACATCGGCATCATGGACGAGAAGGGCTACACCAAGATCGTGGACCGCAAGAAGGACATGATCCTGGTCTCCGGATTTAACGTCTATCCGAACGAGATCGAGGAAGTGATCGCGAGCCATCCGGGCGTGCTGGAATGCGCCGTGATCGGCGTTCCCGACAGCGGGTCCGGCGAAGCGGTGAAGGCGTTCGTGGTGAAGAAGGACCCGAACCTCACGGCGGAGGACGTCATCAAGTTCTGCCGCGAGCAGCTTACCGGCTACAAGGTGCCCAAGCAGATCGAATTCCGCGCCGACCTGCCCAAGACCAATGTCGGCAAGATCCTGCGCCGCGAACTGCGCGACGAGAAGAAGGCTCAGGCGGCGTAGTGCCGCCTCTCTCCGCCGTCATTCGAGGAGCTCTTCGCGACGAAGCAATCCAGAGTGTCACCGCGGCGACATACTGGATTGCTTCGCTCCGCTCGCAATGACGAGAAAATTGGCAGCCACCGCCCATCACACCGCTGTGAAGCCGTTTCCCTCCGCCGGTAAAATGCTCTAGAACAGCCCCGCCCCTTTCCACGGAGAATTCACGATGACCATTCAGATTGGCGACAAGCTGCCCGAGGCGAAATTCCGCGTGATGACGGCGGAAGGGCCGCAGGTGAAGACCACCGACGATATCTTCAAGGGCAAAAAGGTGGCGCTGTTCGCGGTGCCCGGCGCCTACACCGGCACCTGCCACAAGATGCATCTGCCGAGCATCTTCCTCAACGCCTATGCCATCAAGGACAAGGGCGTCGACACCATCGCGATCGTCTCCGTCAACGATGCCTTCGTCATGAACGCCTGGAAGCGCGACACCGACCAGCGCGACGAAGCGATCTTCCTCGCCGACGGCAACGCCGACTTCGCCAAGGCGATCGGCATGGAGCTGGACGCCTCCGGCAACGGCCTCGGCATCCGCTCCAAGCGCTATTCGATGCTGGTCGAGGACGGCGTGGTCAAGAAGCTGAACCTGGAGGCGATGCCCGGCAAGGTCGAGGTATCCGGCGGCGATACGCTGCTGGGACAGCTCTGAGCTTGAGGCGCCGCTCTCAGCCACAAATGACACTGTCATGCCCCGCGAAAGCGGAGCATCCAGTATTCCAGAGACGTCGAGATTCATTACAGCCGCGGCGGCGTGCTGGATCGCCCGGTCGAGCCGGGCGATGACAGTTGAGAATGAGGTCGCGTCGACGACGACGTCGATGCCCTACTCTGCGACCCGCTGCTGCAACCGCGCCTTGACGATCCCGTCGCGCGCCAGTTGATCGGCCCGCTCGTTCTCGGGATGCCCGGCGTGGCCTTTCACCCAGTGCCAGCGTACCTCATGCGCCTTCAGCGCGGCATCCAAGCGCTGCCATAGCTCGACATTCTTGACCGGCTTCTTGTCGGCGGTGCGCCAGCCGTTGCGCTTCCAGCCGTGGATCCAGCCGGTGATGCCCTGCCGGACATACTGGCTGTCGGTGTAGAGATCGACGGTGCACGGCTTCTTCAGCGCTTCGAGCGCTGAGATCGCCGCCATCAATTCCATCTGGTTGTTGGTGGTGTGGCGTTCGCCGCCGTTCAGCTCTTTTTCCTTGTCGCCGAACTTCAGGATCGCGCCCCAGCCGCCGGGCCCGGGATTTCCCGAACAGGCGCCGTCGGTATAGATCGTGACATTGGGAAGCTCGCTCACGCGACCAGTCCTGACGGCAGCAGCCCATAGTCGCGCGCGCTGGAGACGCTCTGGTGGAAGCGCAGCTTGCGAAAATACTCGAGCGGATCTTTCGGCTTGACCAGCGCGCCCGGCGGCACGTTGAGCCAGTCGACCAGCCGCGTGAGGAGGAAGCGGATCGCCGCACCGCGCGCCAGCAGCGGCAACGCAGCCTCTTCCGCCTCGGAGAGCTTTCGCACACGGCCATAGGCGTTCAGGAAGGCGCGCGCCTTGGTGACGTTGAAGGAATGGTCCGGCTCGAAGCACCAGGCGTTCAGGCAGATCGCGACGTCATAGGCCAGCATGTCGTTGCAGGCGAAGGTGAAGTCGATGATCCCCGAGAGCTTGTCGCCGAGGAAGAAGACGTTGTCGTTGAAGAGATCGGCGTGGATCACGCCCTCGGGCAGATTGCTCGGCCAGAGGCCACCCGAGAGATGGTCGAGCTCGGCCGCGAGAAATGCGCGCAGGCCCGGCTGCACCTCGTCGGCACGGTGTGCTGCCGCATCGAACAGCGGCCGCCAGCCCGCGACCGACAGCGCATTGGCACGCTTGATCGCAAAATTGGCGCCGGCCAGATGCATCCGGGCGAGGCCCTCGCCGACGCCGGCGCAATGCGTCGCGTTCGGCTTGCGCGGCCAGACGCCTTCGAGAAAGGTGATGATCGCCGCGGGGCGTCCCGACAGCTCGCGCAACGCTTCGCCGTCCTTCGCCTTCACCGGTAGCGGGCAGCTGACGCCGTGCTCGGCGAGATGCGTCATCAGCGCGAGGAAGTACGGCAGATCTTTCTTCGCCACGCGCTTCTCGTAAAGCGTGAGGATGAACGAGCCTTGGGTGGTGTGCAGGAGGAAGTTGGAATTTTCGACGCCCTCGGCGATGCCCTTGTAGGAGAGCAACTCGCCGAGATCGTATTGCCTCAGGAAATCCGCAAGCTCGTCGGCGGCAACGTCGGTGTAGACCGCCATGCAGGTTTACTCGGCGGCGGCTTCGGGGCGCACCTGGCGCGGCAGCGGGAAGAACTCGTTCTCTTCGGCGGCCGAGACCGTTTCCACGTGCAGCGTGTAGCGCTCGGCGAACGCGTCCATGATCTCCTCGACGATCACTTCCGGCGCCGACGCGCCCGCGGTGATGCCGAGGCTGGTGATGTTTTCGAACCGCGTCCAGTCGAGGTCGGCAGCGCGCTGCGCCAGCACCGCAACCTTGCAGCCCTCGCGCTCGGCGACCTCGCGCAGGCGCTGCGAGTTCGACGAGTTCGGCGCGCCGACCACGATCAGGGCGTCGACCACCGGTGCCACCTTCTTCACCGCGAGCTGGCGGTTGGTGGTGGCGTAGCAGATGTCTTCCTTGTGCGGCCCGTTGATGTTCGGGAACCGCTCCTTGAGCAGCGCCACGATCTCCGCGGTGTCGTCGATCGACAGTGTGGTCTGGGTCACGAAGGCGAGGTTGTTGGGGTCCTTCGGAGCGATGGTCTTGGCGTCCTCGGCGGTCTCGATCAGGGTGACGGCGCCGACCGGCAGCTGGCCGAGCGTGCCGACCACTTCGGGATGATGCGAATGGCCGATCAGGAAGATCTCGCGGCCGCGCTTGAAGTGGATCGCGGCCTCACGGTGCACCTTGGTCACCAGCGGACAGGTCGCATCCAGCGAGAACAAATTGCGCGACGTGGCGTCGGCCGGAACCGACTTCGGCACGCCATGGGCCGAGAACACCACCGGCGCGGTGGTGTTTTCCGGGATCTCGGCGAGCTCCTCGACGAAGATGGCGCCCTTCTTCTTCAACCCGTCGACGACGTATTTGTTATGTACAATCTCATGGCGAACATAGACGGGGGCGCCGTATTTATCGAGCGCCCGTTCCACGGTGTCGATCGCCCGAACCACCCCAGCGCAGAAGCCGCGGGGAGAACAAAGCACTAACTTGAGGTCTGGTTTGGCTGACATTGAGCGATCTCGGGACCGAATCACCCACTCGCCTTCTGGCGGGGAACGGTCGATGGATGGAAAAGGGCCTGAAACGGTCTGCTTGGACTTATAGCGACTTGAGAGGGAATTGGGCCCCCTTTCGGGCGCTGTCAAGGCACTATCTATAGCAGAACCATTGCGTGGCTACCCCCTCCGGGCTTATATAGCGCGAATTCCCTGTCATCGCTGATGACCACCGGTTTCGCCTCCAGAGGGGTGGGCGAAGCACAAAGGAGATTTGCCATGAGCAACGCACCTCTGATGCCCAAGGCGACCGCCGTCTGGCTGCTCGACAACACCGCGCTGACCTTCGACCAGGTCGCCGATTTCACCAAGATGCACCCTCTCGAGGTGCGCGCGATCGCCGACGGTGACGCCGCGCAAGGCATCAAGGGCATGGACCCGATTTCCAACGGCCAGCTGACCCGCGAGGAGATCGAGAAGGGCGAGAAGAACCAAGACTACCGGCTCCGTCTCCAGGAGAGCAAGGTCGTGCTGCCGCCCCAGCCCAAGCGCAAGGGCCCGCGCTACACCCCGGTGTCGCGCCGCCACGAGCGCCCCAGCGCCATCCTCTGGCTGTTGCGCAGCCATCCGGAGCTCAAGGACGCCCAGATCATGCGCCTGGTCGGCACCACCAAGAGCACGATCGCCAGCGTCCGCGACCGCACCCACTGGAACACCTCGCAGCTGACCCCGATCGACCCGGTCACCCTCGGCCTCTGCTCGCAGATCGAGCTCGATTTCGAAGTGGCGCGTGCGGCCAAGGAAAAGCCGATCGACGCAGCCTATGGCGGCGCCACCCTGCTGCCGGCCTCCGAGACCACCAAGAAGGACGAGTTCGAGCCGTCGGAGAAGTCGGGCGACGACCTCAACGTCGATGCCGTCTTCGCCAAGTTGAAGACCCTCGGCGGCAAGAAGCAGGAGCAAGAGGAGGAGTAGTCCTCTCTCTTCCTTCGCGATCGAATGCTATTCAAACGCGGCGGGGCCACCCGCCGCGTTTTTGTTTTGTGGCTTCGTTCGTAGATCGGATGGAGCGCACGCTCGGCTGAATTCCGCCTTACGGTCGATCGGGATGGTTCAGCATGTATTCGCCGAGATCACGCTGGCGACGATCTGCGCGTGAGGTGGCGGCACTGCGCTGCACGTCGCGGTCCTTGCGGCAGGCCACATATTCCGGCGAGCCCACGGCATAACCGCGGCTCTGGCACACCGCATCATCGTCATCACCGCCCATCGCCGTCGGCGTCTGGTAACGCGCCGAGCAGGCGGAGAGAGCGATGGCGAGCAGGACGGCTGCAAGCAGGCGCGGTGCGGTGGCGAGTGGCATACGAGGTCCCCTGTTGGCCGGCCCTGTTTAGCGCGGAATACGGAGAATATAAGTCACAGCACGCTCACACCCGCCCCTTCAGCGCCTCCCCGATCTCGTCAAGCACCTTGGGGTCCTCAATCGTGGCGGGCATGGCCCACACCTCGCCGTCGGCGATCTTCTTGATGGTGCCGCGCAAGATCTTGCCCGAGCGTGTCTTGGGCAGGCGGGCGACAGTGATGGCGAGCTTGAAGGCGGCGACGGGGCCGAGCCGGTCGCGCACAAGTGCTACGATCTCGTTCTCGATCTCGGCGGGCGGGCGCTTCACGCCGGCTTTCAGCACCAGGAAGCCGCAAGGCACCTCGCCCTTGATCGCGTCCTTGACGCCGAGCACGGCGCATTCCGCGACATCCGGATGCGAAGCCAGAATCTCCTCCATGCCGCCGGTGGAGAGCCTGTGGCCGGCGACATTGATGATGTCGTCGGTGCGGCCCATGACGAAGACATAGCCGTCCTCATCCTTGTAGCCGGCATCCGAGGTCTTGTAGTAGCCGGGGAATTCGCTGAGGTAGGCTTCCTTGAAGCGCGCATCCTGATTCCACAGTGTCGGCAGGCAACCCGGCGGCATCGGCAGCTTGATGACGATCGAGCCCATGGTGTTGGGACCGACGGGTTTTGCTGCGTCGTCGACGACATCGACCTGATAGCCCGGCATCGGCACCGTCGGCGAGCCGTGCTTCACCGGCAGCTGGCCCAGCCCCACCGGATTGCCGGCAATGCACCAGCCGGTCTCGGTCTGCCACCAATGGTCGATGACAGGCACCTTCAGCTGCTGCTCCGCCCATTCCACTGTCGGCGGATCGGCACGCTCGCCCGCGAGGAACAGCGTGCGGAATTTCGACAGATCGTATTGCCGGATGAACTTGCCTTCCGGATCCTCCTTCCGGATCGCGCGGAACGCAGTCGGCGCGGTGAAGAAGGCAACCGCGTTGTGCTGGCTGATCACGCGCCAGAACGCACCGGCGTCGGGCGTGCCGACGGGCTTGCCCTCATACATGATCGAGGTCGCGCCGTGCAGCAGCGGGCCGTAGATGATGTAGCTGTGGCCGACCACCCAGCCGATGTCGGAGCCGCACCACCAGACCTCGCCCGGCTTGACGCCATAGAGGTTGAACATCGACCATTTCACTGCGACCAGATGCCCGCCATTGTCGCGCACGACGCCCTTGGGGATACCGGTCGTGCCTGACGTATAGAGAATGTAGAGCGGATCGGTGGCGGCAACGGGCACGCAAGGCGCCTTCTTGCCGTCGTTCATCGCCTTGCGGCGCAGGCTCGCCCAGTCATAGTCGCGCTTTGGCGTGAGATCGCAGATCAGCTGCGGACGCTGCAGCACGATGCAGGCCTTGGGCTTCGCAGACGCGAGCTTGATCGCCTCGTCGAGCAGCGGCTTGTACTGCACGATGCGGCCCGGCTCGACGCCGCAGCTTGCGGAGAGAATGAGTTTTGGCTGCGCATCGTCGATGCGGGTCGCAAGCTCTTTTGCGGCAAAGCCGCCGAACACCACTGAATGCACCGCACCGATGCGCGCGCAGGCGAGCATCGCGACCACGGCCTCTGGCACCATCGGCATATAGAGGATGACGCGGTCACCCTTGGCGACGCCAAAATCCTGCATGATGGCGGCGAGTGCCTGCACCTCGGCCAGCAGCTCGGCATAGGTGAATCTGGTGACCGAATTGGTCAGCGGCGAATCGTGGATCAGCGCGACCTGCTCGGCGCGGCCGCGTTCGACGTGGCGGTCGAGCGCGTTGTAGCAGGTGTTGACGACGCCGCCGCTGAACCAGCGGCCGTAGACGCCTTGCGCGGGGTCGAAGATTGTCTTCGGCGGCTCGATCCAGTCGATTTCCTTCGCCGCCTCGGCCCAAAAGCCCTCGGGATCGGCCAGCGAGCGCGCATGGACCTCGTGATAAAGGCTGTTTCCGCCGGCGTTTCCTCGGACATTCATTCCCGCGCTCCCGTTCCCTTTATTGGCCTCGCCTCGACCTGACCGCGGGATGTCAGTCCCGCCATGACAGGGATCAAGTGCCGGCCTTGCTTGAGGGGTATTTTCCCGGGAACGGGCCGCGGTTCAAGCTGAAAAGGATGGACGTCGCCCCCTTCCTAGCCCTCCATCGCATTCAGCCGCTGCAACCGGTCCAGCATGACCTTCTTCAAATCGTAGCCGGGGCGGAAGCTGGCGTCGCGGGTGGCGAGGAAATCATGCTGGGATTTGCGCAGATCAGCGGCCGAGCGCCGGCTCATCGACTTCAGCACGCGCTCATATGCCTCGGCGAGCTGGCGGTCGAGCATGCCAAGCTGCGGATCGGCGCAGATCACCTTCTCCACCTCGCGTTTCGCATCCGCGCAATCGAATGACGGGCCGTTGCCGGAATTCGCAGCCAACGGCTGCGGTGACCCGGCGCCGAACTTCTCGATCTCCGCCATCATGGTGCGGCGGCCGTCCGCGGCGTTGGTGTTGCCGGGGTCGAGCCGCAGCGCCGTCTCGTAATCGGCCAGCGCCTTCTTGCGGTCGCCCATCTTGGTATAGAGCACGGCGCGGTTGTTGTAGGTCTTGGCGAAATTCGGATCGAGCTTCAGAGCGTCGTTGTAGTCGCTGAGCGCCGCGCCGAACTCGCCCTTGAACTGGTAGGAATCACCACGGTTGGTGAAGAAATTCGGCCGCGGTGCCAGCCGCAGCGCCTGGTCGTAATCGGCGATCGCCTTGTCGTAGTCCTTCATCGCGGCATAGGAGAGCCCGCGATTGTCGTAATGTTCCGGCACCTTCGGATCGAGCCTGATCGCCTCGCTGTCGTCGGCGATCGACCTGTCGAGCTGGCCGAGCTTCTTGTAGGCCGCACCGCGATTGGTGTAGCTGCGCGCCCGGTTCGGATCGAGCAGCAAGGCCTCGCTAAGATCGCTCACCGCCCTGTCGTTGTCGCCGTTGAGATAATAGGTTGCGCCGCGGTCGGACCAGGCCTGCGCATAATCCGGCTTCAGCTTGATTGCCTGGTCGTAATCGGCAAGCGCCCGGTCGAGCCGGCGCTGATTGGTATAGGCCACGCCGCGCAGCTCATAGGCTTCGGCATCCTGCGGATCGAGCTCGATCGCCTTGCTGAGATCGGACGTGGCGCGGTTGAGATCGCCACCCGCCTCGCGCAACAGGTCGCCGCGCAGGCGCCAGGCGCGGGCGTTCTTGCCGTCGAGCGCGATGGCGCGGTCGATATCCCGCAGCGCCTGCGTCAGACCGCCGGAGGTCCGCGCATTGGCATCGGCCCGAACCAGCAGCGCCGCGACGCGCTCGGGATTTGGATTTGCGGCCTGGTCGATGATGGCGCTGCATGCCGGGATCAGCTCGGCTGGGGCGGCCTTGCTGCCGGCCACGCAATCGACGCCGGCTGAGGCTGGGCCAACGAGAACCAGGCTCATCGCAGCGCCTAGCAGAAGCGCGCGCAGCGGGATTTTGGATGTTTGCGCGGGAGAACGCGTGCCGCACATGAGGAAGGCTCCGTAACATCAGGTGTTCACCATTGTCGCGGCGGCCGGGGATAGGGTTCAAATGCCGGCTAGTATCCGTCCACCCCGTTCAGCCGCTGCAGCCGATCCTGCATGGCCTTCTTCAAATCATACCCCGGCCGGCCAAATCCGGCATTGCGACGCGCGATGAAATCATCCTGCTCGCGCTGGAATTTCCTTGCCTCGCCCGTGTCGTGCGCCTCGCGCAGCACGCGCGCATTGGCTGCATAGACCTCGCGGTCGAGGTCGGCGAGCTCGCGGTTTGCGCAGATTGCCTTCTCGACCGGGCGGCGCGCGCCTGCGCAATTGAAGCTGGGCTTGCCGGCGACCGCCATCTGCGCGCCGATCCGCTCGAGCTCACGCGCGATCGCCTGGTGATTGGCCTTGGCTTTTTCGTGGTTGGGATCGATCCGGAGCGCCGCACCAAAATCCTGCACCGCCTTGGGCTTGTCGCCCTTCTTCAGCCAGAGCTCACCGCGCGCATTGAAGACGTCGGGGAGCGTGGGATCGAGCAACAACGCGCGGCTATCGTCGGCGATGGCCCGGTCGATCTGGTCATGCCGCGCCAGCAGCGCGCCGCGCGCGATCAGGGCCTTGATCAGATCGGGTTTTGCCGTCTTCTCGTTGTCGATGACGGCGGCGCAGGCCGGGCCCGCTTTGTCCATGTCATTGGCCGCGGTTGCGGACAGGCATGCCGCGACGTCGATCTGCGCGGTGGCGGCCGGCTCGCCCCCGGTCGCGGCCCAAGCGGCACCGAGCGAAAGCGTTGAGAGCGCCACGGCTCCGGACAATTGAAGAAGCTTTTGAAAGCGCATGCTCGCTGCAGTCGGAAAGTCTTGCCATGAGGCCGTACTATCCATCATACGGCCGGATTGGTGCTAGCTTGTGGCGCCGCTCACATCGGTTTCGGGGATCGTCGTGTCGACATTCGAATGGATCATCGCGCTCCTGCTCGGCGCCGTTGCATTATCGGCGCTGGCGCGGCGGATCAAGGTCCCCTACCCGACCTTTCTCGCCGTCGGCGGCGCGCTGATCGCTTTCGAGCCGAACAGCCCGACCTGGGCGCTGCAGCCGGACCTGGCGCTGGCGCTTTTTGTCGCACCGGTGCTGCTGGACGCCGCCTTCGATACTTCCTTGCGCGATCTCCGCAACAACTGGGTTCCGGTCTCGACCCTGGTTGTGGCCGCGGTCGGCCTGACCACGGTCGGCGTCGCCATTGTCGCGCACCGGCTCTTTCCTGACATGCCCTGGGCCGCCGCGGTGGCGCTTGGCGCGATCGTGGCGCCGCCGGATGCGGCAGCGGCGGTCGCGATCCTGAGCCAGGTCAAGCTGCCCTACCGCATGATGAAGGTGCTGGAGGGCGAGAGCCTGCTCAACGATGCCAGCGCGCTGCTGATCTACCGCATCGCTGTCGGCGCGGTCGTCACCGAGCATCTGACGTGGAGCGAGGTCGCGCCGACCATGGCGCTGGCGCTGGTCGGCAGCGTGCTGGCCGGCCTTCTTGCGGGGCGCATCATCCCGCCCATCATGGAGCGCGTCAGGGAAGTGCCGAGCGCGATCATCGTGCAGTTCGCCACCACCTTCATGATCTGGATCGCCGCCGAGCATCTCGGCCTCTCCGGCATCCTCACCATCGTCGTCTACGCCATCACGATCGCGCAGACGGCGCCGGCGCGCATGCCGGCGCGGCTGCGCGTGCCGTCCTACGCGGTGTGGGAGACCACGGTGTTCGTGCTCAACGTGCTCGCCTTCATGCTGATCGGCATGCAGATGCGGCCGATCTGGACCAAGCTGAACGCGGACGTGCGCTGGGAATATTGCGTGGCTGCGGCGTGGATCCTGCTCACGGTCATTCTGGTCCGGCTGCTCTGGATTACATTCTATCGCACGACCCTGCGCGTGCTGATCGCTCATGGCATCTATCACCCCAAGGATCCGAAGCAGGTCGCTTCGCCCAAGGGCGGCCTCATCATCTCCTGGTGCGGCATGCGCGGCCTGGTCACGCTCGCGACCGCCTTCGCGCTGCCGGAGAATTTTCCTTATCGCGACTTCATCGTCTTCATCGCCTTCGCGGTCGTGCTGGGCTCGCTGGTGATCCAGGGCCTGACGCTGCGGCCGCTGATCCTCGCTTTCGGCCTCAAGGATGACGATCCCGTTGGCATCGAGGTCGCGCGCGCCCGCGCGATCGCCTATCGCGCCGCGCTCGATGCAATCGAGGACGATCCGTCGGAGGAGGCCGAAATCCTGCGGCTCGAATACCGCGCCATCCTGATGCAGGCCGACGACGATCCGCACGGCGGCATCGCCAACGGCGAATTGCCCGCCGATCCCTTACGCCGCCGCGCCATCGAGGCCGCGCGCAAATCGATCTTCAGCCTGCGCGCCACCGAGGTGATCGGCGACGACGCGTTTCACCGGCTCGAGGAGGAGCTGGATCGGGCGGAGTTGAGTGCGGGGGGATAGATCCGCAAACACCACTGTCGTCCCGGACAAGCGTAGCGCAGATCCGGGACCCATACGCCGCAGCAATCGCTTTGTGAAGACTCGGAGTTGCCTGCTGCGCGTCAAACCACTCCCTGTGGTTATGGATCCCGGGCTCGCGCTGTGCGCGCCCCGGGACGACAGGGAGTTTGAGGCGATGCTTACGCCCCCGCCTTGCAGGTGATCCCGCCGTCGACCACGAGCTCGATCCCCGTCACATATTTCGACTCGTCCGACGCCAGGAACAGCGCGGCGTTGGCGACATCGAAGGCGTCGCCCATGTGGCCCATCGGCACTTGCGCATCGCGGGCGCGCCACATTGCTTCCACATCGCCCTTGGCGTAGCTGTTGGCGAGGCCGGCGGAATGCTCCACCATCGGCGTCTTCATCAGGCCGGGCAGGATCGCATTCACCCGCACATGGTGCCGCGCGAACTCGATCGCGGTGGTGCGCGTCATCTGGTTCATCGCGGCCTTGGAGGCGCCGTAGGTGACGTAGGAGATGCCCATGTGGCGGATCGAGGCGATCGAGGAGATGTTGATGATCGAGCCGCCGCCCTGCGTCACCATGACGGGAATGACGTGCTTCATGGCGAAATAGGCGCTCTTGAGGTTGATGCTGAAGACGCGGTCCCAGCTCTCCTCGGTCACCTCGACCACGCTGCCCATCTCGGCGATGCCGACATTGTTGTCGAGCACGTCGATGCGGCCATAGGCCTTGAGGCACGCCGCGACCATCGCCTCGATCTCGGCAGGCCGCGACACGTCCGCGGTGAACGCGGTCGCCTTGCCGCCCTCGCCGGTGATGATCTTGGCGGTCTCCTCGGCGGCCGCGCCGTTGCGGTCGACGCAAAACACCTGCGCGCCCTCGCGCGCAAAGGTCACCGCCGTCGCCTTGCCGTTGCCCCAGCCGGGCCCGATCGAGCCGGCCCCCACCACCATCGCAACCTTGCCCTTGAGCCGGTCCATCGCGTGTCTCCTTATCTCTGCTGTTCGTCGCAGATGCTCATCCTGGTGACGTTAGCACCGACGGGATGGCCGACAATCTCGGAAAGCGTCCGGCACGTCCCGTCATGGCATAGCCGCCATTCGCCGGCAGCGCCCGAATTGCCGAGCACGACCTCCGGCATCGGCGCGCGCGCAGGCCTCCACTGAAACCAGCCGTCGACGAGCCGCGCTTCCGGCGGCGGCTCCATGCCGGGGCCGGTGCCCTTGACGCGGGCCTGCATCAGTTCGAGGCCTGCAGGCGTGACGCGCCAGTCTTCTTGCCACTCGACCTTCGCGATCGAATGCGTCCATGCAAGCGTGAACGCGGACAGCGCCAGCGCCTTCACGCCGCCGGCTGTTGCGAGGCAGAGGCTCACACCGCCTCGACCACGGCCGGCGGACGCTGCCGCCATTGCCACAGCACCAGCGCCGCCGAGAGAACGAAGCCCGCGGTGTCGCTGAACGGAAAATCGCCGAGCAGGCACAGCGCGGCGCCGAGCGCCACCAGACGCTCGAGTAGCGTCAGTCGCGTGAACAGGAAGCCGATTGCGACCATACCAAACAGCGCGATCGCCACCAGCGCCTTGAAGCTCGCGAGCGCGACCGCGCCGTAGAAGCCGAGCTTCGCGGCCATGGGATCGCCGGCCTGCAGCATCAAGGCCGGCGAATAGACGAAGATGAAGGGGATGACGTAGCCGGCGAGCGCGATGCGCATCGCTTCCCAACCGATCTTGTCCGGGTTCTCCTTCGCGATCGGCGCTGCCGCCAGTGCGGCCAGCGCCACCGGCGGCGAGAGATCGGCCATGATGCCGTAATAGAACGCGAACATGTGGCTCGCGATCAGCGGCACGCCGAGTTTCGCCAGCGCGGGCGCTGCGAGCGCAGCCGTGATGATGTAGGTCGGGATCGTCGGGATGCCGGTGCCGAGCAGGATCGACAGCAGCATGGTCATGATCAGCGCCAGGAACAGGCTCTTCTCGCCGAGCCCGATCACCCAGCCGCCGAAGATGGTACCGACGCCGGTCTGGGACATCATGCCGATGATGACGCCGACGATGGCGCAGGCCATGCCGACGGTGATGGCGGATTTTGCGCTCTCCGCAAGCGAGTCACGGCAGGAGCGCAGTGCCGCCATCCCGCCACGGATGAAAGCCGTGATCACGATCAGCGCGACGACGACGCAGCCGACCCGCACGATCTTCAACCCGTCGTGCGACAGCGCGGCGACGACGAGCGCAAGACCGATCCAGAAGATGGTGCGGATCAGCATGGAGGAGGCACCGGCCGCGATGCTGGTCCCGAGGATCAACCCGACCGTCAGCGCGAGGCCCATGCTGCCTGCATAGAGCGGCGTGAAGCCCTCGAACAGCATGTAGACCAGGGCCGCGAGCGGCAGCACGAGGTACCAGCCCTTGACCAGTGCGTTCCAGGCACTGGGAGTTTCCGAGCGCTTCATGCCGACGAGGCCGTGCTTGCCGGCTTCGAGATGCACCATCCAGAAGGCCGAGGCGAAGTAGAGCACCGCAGGGATGGCGGCGGCCTTGACGATCTCCGAATACTGGACGCCGAGCGTCTCCGCCATGATGAAGGCGACCGCGCCCATCACCGGCGGCATGATCTGCCCGCCCATCGAGGCCGTGGCCTCGACGCCCGCCGCAAATGCGCGGCGATAGCCGAACCTGATCATCAGCGGAATCGTGAACTGGCCGACGGTGACGACGTTGGCGACGCCCGAGCCCGAGATCGTGCCCATCATCCCCGAGGCAAACACCGCGACTTTCGCAGGGCCGCCGCGGGTGCGGCCGAACAGGCCGAGCGAGACGTCGGTGAACAGCTGGATCATGCCGGCGCGCTCCAGGAACGAGCCGAACAGGATGAACAGGAAGATGTAGGTCGCCGACACATAGATCGGCACGCCGTAAAAGCCTTCGGTGCCGTAGGCGAGATGCGTGATGATCTGGTCGAAATCATAGCCGCGATGGTTCAGCGGCGACGGCAGATATTGCCCGAAGAACCAGTAGACGAGACACGCGCCGCACATCAGCGGCAGCGCCGCGCCCATCAGGCGCCGGGTGCCCTCGAAGATCAGCACCGCGAGCAGCGTGCCGACGGCGAGGTCAAGCCTGGTCGGATCGCCGTCGCGCGCGATCAGGTCGGCATAGAAGATCCACTGATAGAGCCCGCAAAAGAAACCGGCACCGCCGATCACCCAGCCGAGCGCGCGGCCAAGACTGCTCTTCGCGGTGAAGTTGGCGATCAGGCCGAACGTGAGCAGGACAAGGAAGCCGACATGGACGCCGCGCACCACCTGGCTCGGCAGATAGTTGAAGGCGGCAACATAGAGCTGGAAGGTCGCGAACGCGATGCCGATCCAGTAGGCGAGCGTGCCCCACCAGCCCGGGCCAAAGCCTTCCGGAAAACCGTGCTCGAAATTGTCGAACTCGACCTTGATCGGCTCCGCGGAGCTCTCCGCCTTTTCCAGCATTACAAATCGCCCCAGTCCAAGCCCATTCAATCTATAGCAGCAACACGATCCACCCGGACCGTCATGGCCGGGCTCGTCCCGGCCATCCACGGCTTAAAGCTCATCCTAGAACGTGGATGCCCGGGACAAGCCCGGGCAAGACGTCGACGGAGAAGGCGCGCCTTACTTGATCAGCCCTTTTTCCTTGTAATAGCGGATCGCGCCGGGATGCAGCGGGATCGGGCTGCCGGTGGCGGCCGTCTCGAGCTTGATCTCCTTGCCGGCCGCGTGCGCGTTGGCAAGCTCGGGCAGCGACTCGTAGACCAGCTTTGTCATTTGATAGGCAAGGTCGTCGGACACGGCTGAACTGGTGACGAGATAGTTCACCACGGCCGCGGTCGGGACGTCCTTGTCCTGCCCGGTATAGGTGTTGGCGGGAATGATCGTCGAGATGAAGGGCGGGCCGATCTTGTCGACGGTCTCCTTCGGCACGGCCACCACACTGATCGCGCTCGAGCTCGAGAGATCCTTCAGCGAGGCGACGCCGAGGCCGGCCGATTGCAGCGTCGCACCGAGCTGGCGGTTCTTCATGAGGTCGACGGATTCGGCGAACGGCAGGTATTCGACCTTGCCGAGATCCTTGTAGGTCATGCCGGCGGCCGAAAGGATGGCGCGCGAGTTCAGCTCGGTGCCCGATTTGGGCGCGCCGACCGACAGGCTCTTGCCCTTGAGGTCGGCGAGCGTCTTGATGCCGCTCTCGGCGGTCGCGACGATCTGGATGTAGTTCGGATAAATCGCGCCGATGGTGCGCAGCTTGTCCAGCTTGGTCTTGAAGCCGGCTTCCTCGTCGCCTTCCCAGGCGGCCTTCAGCGAGTCGCCCAGCGTGAACGCCAGCTCGCCGCGACCCTGCTGCAGCAGGATCAGGTTCTCGACCGACGCCTTGGTGGCCTGCACCTGCGTCTTCACGTTCGGAATCTTGTCGCCGTAGATCTTCCCGATCGCGACGCCGAGCGGATAGTAGACGCCGGAGGTGCCGCCGGTCAGCACGTTGATGAAGGATTGCGCATGCGCGCAAGGTGCCGACGCCGCCAGAGCAAGAGCCGCGGCCACGCCGAAAATCGTCCGTTTCATGGTTGTTTCACTCCCCAAACCGGCGGCGAAATTGGCCGGATGAGGGGAGCGGGTCAACCCATCCAAAAGGCAAAACAGGACTGCGGTAAACGGCCGATTCGCCTTGATTTTTCAGGGAACTCGGCAGGTGCGGCGACATGGCGCAGCCGGGTCATTGGACCGCGGCTCGCCGTCATTCGAGAGCCGTTACTGAAAGGTCATGTCCAGGCACTTGGAGATGTCGGAGCCGAGGCCGGAGGAGATGGTGATGCAGCCGCGGATCTTCTGCGCGGCCATGTCGGCGGCCCAGATCGAGTAGCCGCCGGGGCCGAAGAACGAGTTGGTGTTCGGCGGCTCGGTCTCGGTCGCGTCGAAATCATAGTGCCCGTCGGTCTCGAAGATGCGCGGCTTCTTGGTGCAGCCGCCATCGGTCTGGACGTTGATGACTTCCTTGTTGTCGCGGGTCAGCGCCAGCGAGACCTGACAGCGGAAATATTCCGAGGTCTTGGTATTGAAGAGATAGGTGTAGGACTTGCAGGTCGCGGTGTTGAGCTTGCCCGGCGCAAGGCCGCGGCTGCACGAAATCCGCTGGTTGTGGCTGAGCTGGTAATCATCGGCCCAGGCGGCCGGCGCGAGCGCCGTCAGCGACACCCCGGCAATCCAGCAAAATTTAATGACATGGCGCATTCGAATCATCCCCACCAATATCTTTGTCGTGTTGCGTTCTAGACTGAAAGCGGAACATAGTCGCGAGGGGACGAAGGGAAAATCACAAACTGCTGGGCAAGACGTGATGCGCTGCGGCGTCATCGCGGATTGACGCGGAAACGTCGTTCGTGATTTGTTCAAGCAGGGCACCTCAACGACGGGGAGGATGGATGATGGCATTTTCAATCAAGACATTTGCAATTGCAGCCGCGCTGGGCGCGCTCGCCGCCCCCGCATGCGCACAGAACGCGACGACGCCGTGGGAGCTCAAGCCGGACACCGGATATGCCTATGACAAGGAAGGCAAGACGTTTTCCTACAAGATGGGCACCAGCAATGCCGGCGAGCTGCTGAAGGGCGCCAGGAAGGTGCCCAAAGGCACGCTGTTCTTCATCGGCCAGAACGGCCAGCTCTACATGCGCAGCGGGCAGTATCTCGAGGGCGACGGCAGGTTCAAGTTCGGGTCGGATCGGTAGGGCGGGCCACATATCCGATGTCATCGCCCGGCTTGACCGGGCGATCCAGTATTCCAGAGACAGCGATGGGATACGGAGAAGCGGCGGCGTACTGGATGCCCCGGTCAAGCCGGGGCATGACAGCAATTGAATCAAAACGCCGCCGTCAGCTCCCGCGCGCCGGAATTGTTGCTGTTGCTGTCCATCCGCGCATCCGTCACCGCGAGCAGCTTCGCCACCGTGTTGTGGCGGATCGCGACCGGATTGCGCTCGTAGCCGCCGCGCTGGAAGAAGTTTGATGTCGGCACCTGCTCGCGCATCGCCTGCGGCATGGTCACCATGTCGAGGCCGGTACCGTCGCCGGTGAGGTTCATCATCTCGAGCTCGGCGGCAGTGAGCGGACGGGTGTAGCCCTTGGCGCGTGCGAACAGCACCGAGGTCAAGAGCTTGTGGGTCTGCAGCATCGGCCCGATGTCGATGTCCAGCACCATCGCATGCATGGCCCAACCCTGCGCGGTGTCGCCGATCTTCTCATGCTCCGACCAGGTGTCAGGCACCGATTTCGCATGCGCCACCATCTTCTTCAGAACGCCGAGCTTGTGCTCGAGCGACTGGCGCGCCGGCCCTGAGCTGCGCGCCACCTTGTCGGAGAGCGCACGGATGAACTCATGGCCCTGCTCGGCCAGCAGCTCGACGCTGTTGGTGGTGAGCAGCTGGTTGTAGCCCATCGCGGTCGAGATCGCGCGCTTGCCGCCGTGCTCGATGCCCGCCTGCACGTCAAAATTGCCGGTGCCGCCGGTCTCGAACGAATAGACCCGCACTGCCTGCTCGCGCGTGAGCCCGGAGGAGAGCGCGTAGCGCGCATAGGCGCGCTTGAACTCGACCTCGTTGGTCGGACGCTGCGGCGTGAATTGATAGAGATCCTGTGCGGCGCGCAAGAGATCGGAGGCCACTGGAAGCGGCTTGCGCGTGGGGCGCTCCGGCGTTTCCTCGGGCTCGGGGTTCACCGGCCGCTTCGGCCCGGTATAGACCGGCGGCTGGTCCAGCACGTAATCGTCGAGCGTGATCTGCTGCCCGCCGCGCCGCTTGGCATTGCGGCCGCGGCGCTTTTCCGTGACCTGGCCCCAATAGGCGCCGGCCTCGGCATCGAAGGCGCCGCGGATCTGCTGATACTCGGCCAGCTTGCGGCGATATTCGAGCACCGCCGGCGACGCGCCGCCCCCGCTTTGCGCAAAAAACTGCGACAGAAGCTGGGCGTTGGCATTGCTGACGGCGGGCGGCAGCGCATCGGACTCGCCGCCACGCGCGGCGGAGACGAGCAGGACAAACGCCAGTGGAACCAGCGCCAGTTGTTTTCGAATCGAATGATGCATGCTGCCCTTTTAGCAGGCATCCGGTAACCGTCACGTTAACGCGCCGTTTACCTCTTTTTGTTGCTTGCGTCACTTCCAGGCGAACACCGGCTGTTCCAGGTCGCCGACGCGGGTCTGCCGCCCCGCGAGTACCTCGCGGAACTGGTAGATCAGCGCCGCTGTCGGCGCATGGATCAGGCTCATCTGGTGATGGAAGCGGATCACGCGACGGCTGCTTTCGGCGATATCCGTGAAATCGAAGGCATCATCGCGCTCGATCGTGTCGAGCGAGATGCGATGGACGGAGGCGACCTCGTCCGGGTTCGGCGTGATCGCATTGCTCTCGGCAGCCCAGACCACGACCGGCGTGATCAGATAGCCGGAGCGCGTCGGATAGTCGTCGAGCAGACCGAGCACGGCGTCGACCGGAAGCTTGAGCGCGAGCTCCTCGTCGAGCTCGCGCAGCGCCGCCTCGACCGGCGTCTCGCCGGCATCGCAGCGTCCGCCCGGCAACGCCCACTGGCCGCGATGCGCACGCAAGCTCGATGCGCGCCTGGTCAGCAGAAACGCGGTGTCGTCGCCGTCATTGGATGCGGTCAGCGCCAGCACCACAGCGGCGCGCTTCAGCGCCGAGGGCTCGGCCGCATCGGGCAGCCGCGCGAATGCCGCGCAGGCGTCTGCGATATTCCGTCTGGTGGCATCGCCGAAAGCTCTCATGATGCTTGACTACACCAGGACCGCGCTCGATGAAACGAGGAGAGATCAAGCGTTGCAAGGATGGACGGAGCGATGACCAGCAGGACCGCCGCAAAACTCAAATCGGACGGCTGGACCATCCTGGAGACCACGGGCTTCATGCACCTGGTCGGCCCGTTGTGGGAACGCAAGGTCGACGGCCAATACGAATTCGCAATCGCCACCGAAGACAAGCACCACAACCGCCGCGGCATGGTCCAGGGCGGCGTGATGATGACCTTCGCGGACCGCACATGCGGCATGACCGCCCGCTACGTCTCCGGCAAGGAGTACATGGCGACGGTGCAGCTCGACACGCATTTCGTGGAAGCGGGCAAGATCGGCGACATCCTGATCTCCCGCCCCCGCGTGGTGCGCGCGACGCGCAGCCTGATCTTCATGAGCACCGAGGTGAGCGTCGACGACCGCTGCATCGTGATGGCGAACGGTGTGTTCAAGATTTTGAAGGGGCCGGTGTAGTCCTGCGCCGTCAGGCCGCCACCGCCCTCTCCGCGTCATTGCGAGCGCAGCGACGCAATCCAGAAATCTCTCCGCCGACGCATCTCTGGATTGCTTCGCTGCGCTCGCAATGACGGAGTGAGGCGGATATGCTGACGCCACAAAAAGCAGCAAGGACAGCCCCATGCAATACCGCCAGCTCGGCCGCTCCGGCCTGAAAGTGTCGCCGATCTGCCTGGGCACCATGATGTTCGGCGGGCCAACGGATGAAGCGGCATCAACGCGGATCATTGCCAAGGCCCATGAAGCCGGCATCAACTTCATCGACACCGCGGACGCCTATTCGAAGGGCGGCTCCGAGGAGGTCGTGGGCCGCGCGATCGGCAACAACCGTCACGCCTGGGTGCTTGCGACGAAGCTCGCGAATCCCATGAACACTGGGACGGGCAACGATCCCAATCGCGTCGGGCTGTCGCGGCGCTGGGTGTTGCAGGCCGCCGACGAGAGCCTGAAGCGGCTCGGCACCGACCACATCGACATCTACTATCTGCACAAGGAAGACCACGCGACGCCGCTGGAGGAGACGGTGCGCGCGATGGGCGATTTGATCCGCGCCGGCAAAATCCGCTACTTCGGCGTCTCCAACTACCGCGCCTGGCGCGTCGCCGAGATTTGCAACATCTGCGACCGGCTCGGCATCGACCGTCCGGTGGCGAGCCAACCCTATTACAACGCGATGAACCGCATGCCCGAGGTCGAGCACTTTCCGGCCTGCGCCTATTACGGCCTCGGCATCGTGCCCTATAGCCCGCTGGCGCGCGGCGTGCTCACCGGCAAGTATAAGCCGGACGCAGCCCCCGACAAGGAAACGCGCGCGGGCCGCAACGACACCCGCATGATGCAGACCGAATGGCGGCCGGAATCGCTCCAGCTCGCGCAGGAGATAAAGGGCCACGCCGAGAAGAACGGCATCACCGCCGGCCAGTTCGCGGTGGCCTGGGTGCTCAACTCCGCCTTCGTCTCGTCGATCGTCGCAGGCCCGCGCACCGAGGAGCAGTGGGACGGATACATAAGCGCGCTCGACTACAGCTTCACTGCGGAGGATGAAGCGCTGATCGACCGCCTGGTCGTGCCGGGCCATCCATCGACGCCGGGCTACAACGACCCCGCCTATCCGATCGAGGGACGCCGCGCGCGGACGGCTTGAACTCCGGAGACAACGATGGCGCTTGAAGACCGCTGCGGACTGCCGCTCTCCACCACCTCGCACGAGGCAGCAAGCGCCTATCGTGAAGGCATCGATCTTATGCTCGCCGGCTGGACTGGCACGACGGAGACGCTGGAGCGCGCGATCGCCGCCGATCCGGATTTTGCGCTGGCCCACATCGCCCGCGCCCGCGTGCATGCGTTCTACCAGCAGGGCGATCTTGCACGGCAGAAGGCATCGCTGGCGCGCGAGCTTGTGGCCAGACGCGGCACGGAGCGCGAGCGCTCGCATGTCGAGACGCTGGCGCTCGCTATCGAGGGACGCGGGCCCGACGCGATCGCCGCGATGTTCAAGCATGTCGAGAGCTGGCCGCGCGATGCCGTGGTGCTGTCGCTGCCGCTTGGCGCGTTCGGCCTGTTCGCCTTCTCCGGCATGGCCGATCACGATCGCGCGCGGCATGAGCTCTGCGAACGCGTCGCGCATCACTATGGCGAGGACTGGTGGTTTCTCACCATGTCCGGCTGGGCGATGACCGAGAATGGCGACGTCGCCCGCGGCCGCGCCGTCACCGAGCGCGGCTTCAATTTGCGCCGCGCGAACGCCCACGCCGCACATGCCGTGTTGCATGCGATGTTCGAGGACGGCTCGATCGAGGCGGCCGACCGTCTCGTCGACGAATGGCTTCCGACTTACGACCGCGCCGGCATCCTGCACGGCCATATCCTCTGGCATCAGGCGCTCGGCGCGCTGGAGCACGGCGATGCGGCCCGCGCGCTCAAAATCTATGACGACGTGCTGCAGCCCTCCGCCACGCAGGCGCCGCCGCTCAACGTCATCACCGACGGCGCCTCGCTGCTCTGGCGCCTGTCGGCCTACGGCCACGCCGTGCCAAGGGCGCTCTGGGTCGAGGCCGACGCCACGGCTCAAAAACTCTTCCCGAAATCGAGCCTGCCCTTCGCCGACGTTCATATGGCGCTGTTCGCGGCCGCGACGCAAAATCGTGAGGCGCTTTCCGCGCGCCTTGGCGTGATCGAGCAACGCCTTGCCGATGGCAAGCTGCCCGCCGGCCCCGTGGTGCCGGCGATCTGCCGCGCGCTCGCGGCGTTCGCGGACGAGAATTACGCGGTTTGCGTGCGCGAGCTCGCGCCTGTCCTCACTGAGGTCGTGCGCATCGGCGGCAGCCATGCCCAGCGCGAGCTGATCGAGGACACTTTCCTTGTCGCCCTGATGCGCAGCGGCGAGCTGCCGCGTGCCCGCAGCCTGCTCGGCGCCCGCCTGCATCGCCGGCCGTCCTTGCGCGATAGGCGCTGGCAGGCGGCGACGGCCTAGTTCTGCCACGAAAAAAACACCGGCCTGGCGGCAAGTGCCTGCCGGGACGGGTTGGAGCGATTGGGGCGAATCGCCGATGGGTGGCGCGGTGGTATTCCAGACGGGCTTTATCGAACGCTTGGCGGTGCAAACGGGATCGCAACCAATTTGCGATTCGATGGTGATTGGGCGGAACTTTCGCCCGTCCGTGGCCCCCTGGCACATGATCCTGACGATGCGCCTCAGCCGGCCGGTTCTGGCTGCACTCCTCCTCTCCCTCGCAAGCCCTTGTTTTGCCGGATCTTCCAGCACGATCCCGGTGAACAATCCGCCGATCCGGCTGAATAATTTCATCGACATGCTGGCGCTGATGTCGGGCCATTGCAAAACGCTCAGGGTTGCCGGGCGCGCCTTTGCCTGCAAGACCGTGGCATTCGCCCATGACGACAAGGGCCGGGTCAATTTCGCGGTCGCCGTCGACGATCCCTCCGACGAGAACCACGTCGTGTCGTTCTCCGGCGAGAACGGGAAGCGGGCCGACGACAATTCCTATGAGCTGCCGATCGACCGCATGCTGCTCAACTCCAAGACCCGGCCGAAGGTCGACGGCCTGCCGGTGCCGGCGGAGCAGACCTCCACCGGCACCTGCCGCCAGACCGGCAATTTCGCTGCGAAGAAGGTCAACGACGTCACCTGCTCTGCCACCGACAACGAGGGCCGCAAATATGAGCTGCTGTTCGTCTCCGACGGCAAGCCAGTGAGCGTGCGCCGCATCAGGCAGTCCTCGCCGTCGATCCAGGATCCGTTCAAGTAGCGGCATCGCCGAGAAAGACGCTATTCTCGCTGCCCTGTCCGAGCGGCATGGCTTTCCCGATCCGCATCCATGAGGGGGCGCTGCCCGCGCAATCCACTCTCGTGTCCCGGACGCGGTGCAGCGCGTAGCGCTGCTCCGCAGAGCCGGGACCCAGGCTGCAAAGAGTCCTCGTGGAAACATGGGCCCCGGCTCTGCAGCGCACCGTCGAAGAGACGCTGCGCTGCGTCCGGGGCACGAGAAGCGTCGCGAAACGAGGGAAGATTGGCATTGTGCTCTTTCCCGATCGCCCGACATATTTGACCCGGCAAACAAGCTCCGGAATCCGCACGCCATGCCTCATCTCCTCCCCGCCCTCATCGTCGTCGACGTCCAGCGCGCATTCGACGAATGGGAGGCAGCGGGCAAGCGGCGCAACAATCCGGATGCGGTGGCGCGCATTGTTGATCTGCTCGCGGCGTTCAGGGCCAGCGGCGCGCCGATCTTCCACATCCGCCACCGAGGCACCAAGCCGAACTCGACGTTTTTGCCCTCACGCACCGGCTACGCCGTCAAGGACGAGGCGCGCGAGCAAGCCGGCGAGCCTGTGATCGTCAAGCGCGTCAACAGCGCCTTCATCGGCACCGACCTCGAGAAGCGCCTGCGCGCGAGCGACATCGCCACGCTCGTGATCTGCGGCGCCACCACCAATCATTGCGTCGAAACGACGACGCGCATGGCCGGCAATCTCGGCTTCGAAGCGGCCCTCGTGCGCGACGCGACCTGGACATTCGATCGCGTTGGCCCCGACGGCGACACGCACTCGGCCGAATCCATCCACGCGATGACGCTGTCGAACCTGAACGGTGAATTTGCCCGCATCGTGACCACGAACGACGTGATCAGCTCGCTCGCAGCGGTGCGACAATAAATCTCAGCGCGATTGCGCGTTGATCGTCTGCGTCGTTTCGACGCCCGCACTCGCCGGAACGCAACAAACGCCCATCTGTTGTCACTCGACATCTCAACTGGAGTGATGACATGAAGTATCTTTTTGTCGCGATGGCCATCGGTGCGGCTGCGCTCACCGCGTCCGCAGCCAACGCGGCAAGCGGCGGCAAGGCCAAGCCGTACGCGCAAGTCAGCCAATCGACCGACATCAGCGCGCAGCACAGGCACGGCCATTACGGCCATCGCCATCATCGCTGGCACCCTAATCATCACGGCTACTATCGGCCGCACTATCGCAGCTACGGCTACTATCCGCGACACCAAGGTTATTACGGCGGCGGACCCTACGGCTATTATGGTGGTGGCGGCCCCAGCGTGACGTTTGGCTTCGGCGCCAATCGCTGGTGAGACCAGGAGGCCCGCAGAGATGCGGGCCTTCTTTCTCAACGCTGCAGGATGAGGCCAGCCGTCTCCAAGCCGCTCGCAAGTGCCGCCTCCACCGTGCCCATATCGCGGCCACGATAGAGCGCCTCGCCGGAGAACAACACCACCCCGTCGGCGCGCGCGAGACTCTCCTGCGCCGTCCGCGTCTGCGGCGTCGCCCAGGAATAGGCGCCGCGCGCAAAGGGATCGCGCGCCCAGTTGGCGGCTTCCGCCGCCACGAGGTCGCCTACGAGATCATTGCGTGAAAGTCCAAAGATCGCGGCGAGCGAGTCGATACCGGCGTCGATCAAGCCCCGTCGATTGAGTCCGGCCAGCGCGGCGGTGCGCGGCCCGCCGAACCAGCCAGTCAGCACGGGAAGTTCGGATGGATTCTGCGTCCACCACACCGGGATCGTCTCGTCCGACAGCAGAAAGGTGAGATCGGCGAGATCCGCCGCCCTGTCGCGCCACCATGGCCGTGTGAAGCGCAGCAGGATCTTGATGACATTGCCGAAGCCGATGTCGGCCGCCGCGGCCGCCTTTTCGCGCGCGGCTTGCGGCAGCGCGATCTCGCGCAACAGCGGTAGCGGTACGGTGAGGATCACCTTGTCACAGGTGAACGCCTCGCCGCCCGCGCAACGGACCGCAACGGTGGTGCCCTCTTCGATCGCCACCACCGCGCAATTGAGGTGGATCACAACGCCATGCCTGCAGCATTCGGCCGCCAGAAACGCAATCAACGCGCCGTAGCCGCCGACGACGCGCCCCTGCGAATGGTGCCCGCCGTCCATCCACTCCGCACGCAAGGCCAGCGTCGAGGCGCGCTCGGGTTCGGCGGCGTCGTAGCCTTCGACCATCCGTTCGATCGTGTGCCGCATCCGCGCATATTGATCGCCTGCAAAATGTCGGTGCAGGAACTCGGCGACGGTGAGGTCGTCCTTCAGGTCCCTCAGCGCGGCATGAAGCTCGGCCTCATGCGGATTGTCCCGGCCTTCACGCGAGAGTTTTGTGCCGTCAAAGCTCCATTGCGTGCCTTCGATGGCCTGCAGCGACAGCCCCGCCTCGCTCAGCAGACCGCGCGTGACCGGCGCTTCGCCATGGACGAACTCGGCGCCGCCATCGGCGGGATAGCCGAACGCCGACGCCGGCAGCGGATGGATGCGTCCGCCGCAACGGTCGCGCGCCTCCAGAATTGTGACGCGTTTCCCCACCCGCGCAAGCTCGCGCGCGGCCATCAAGCCGGCCGCGCCCGCGCCGACGATGACGATATGCTCTGACTTGTTCGACATTGCCGTTGCTTATTGGCGCGCGGCGTCGTTCTGGATCAGGTAGCGCAGCAGCAGCACGCCGCCGCCGAGCTGCCGCGTGCTCTCCAGCGTCATCGCGGCGAGCGGCGCGCGCTTGTCGCTGTCGGCGTCCGTCGAATCGAACACGAAGGGTGCACCCCTGGCACCATCGATCGCGGGGCTGAGGATCAGGTTGAATTCGTCGATCAGGCCGGCGCGGAGGAACGCGCCATTGGCGACGCCGCCGCCCTCCACCAGCAGGCGCTTGACGCCCAGCTCGCGATTGAGAATCTCGATGGCCAATGCGAGGTCGATCTCGGACTTTCCGGCGAAGATATAAGACACGCCCTCGCCACGCAGGCCGGCGAGATGCGAATCCGGTACGCTCTCGGTCAGCACCACGACGATCGGATCGCCGCCGATGTCAGAGCGGCCCCAGCCGATCTTGCCGTGCGCGTCGAGCACCACGCCATAGGTTTCCGCATCGCGCCGCGCCAACCAGTTTTCGCGCGGGAGTATTTCGCGCGCCGTCCCGGGATAGGGCTTGCCCTTGGCGAACTCGGAGCCGGTGACGCGGCCGATCACCCAGGCATCGCCGCCGAGCTCGTCATGGATCTTCTCGAACCAGTCGGTGCCGGCGCCCTTCGGGCGCCAGCGGCTGGGATGGGTGCGGCCGTCGAGGCTCGCGTGCATCAGGCAAATGACGTAAGGCTTCATGCAAATTCTCCGTGCCCGCTCGTCAGGCCGGCTTACCATCCTTGGCGCGATTGTTCACGATCACCGCGAGCGGATTGAGTTTTGGCGGCGCGACCAGCAGAAGCGTATTACTATCATGATGGTTGAACGGCGCCCCGCGGACGAACAACTCGGTCTGGATCTCGTAGCTCCAGCTACCATCGTCGTTGAAGCTGATGTCGCAGCGGTAACTATCGGTGCGGAAGGCTTGTTCCAGGAAGTCGGTCGAGCAGATCCCGTAAGCGGTGTCGCCGCGCTTCGCTGTGACGGAGATCTTTTTATCATCCGGCTTGGCCTGGCCGGAGGCCAGCAGCACCTGCCCGCGCGGGATCGCAAGCGTCTGCATGATCAACCCGGTCGCGGGCTCCCAGAGCCAGTAGCCGACCTGGTCGTGGAAGGTGATGTCTTCCTCGGGCGTGTTGATGTGAATGTGATAGCGCAGCCCGTAGAACAGCTGTGGCCCGTTGGCCTGCGGATCGATCGGGTCCATCCGGATATGCTCGATGAAGGTCCGCCGCTCCGGCCCCTCCGCCTTCGGATTGATATCGATGCCCTTGTCCGCCTGCCAGGTGCCGGCGAGCCGGCGGAGCGGCCCGAGATTGGCAAGGCTGTCGGACGAGACGTCCTCGGGCTCGGTGAAAATATCGGCGGGAATGGGGAGCATGAAAACCTCGCACCGTTGCGCAGGACAGCAATAGCACAAGGGCGGCGTGAATCGAGCGGAATGGAACCGGAAGGGGACCGGCGCGTTGCGAGCCCTTGAGTCATTTGCCCGCCATCATTCAATGGCATCTTCAGGAAGGACTTTTGCATCATCCACTGCTGCAACTCGATTTAGTCTGCATACGCAGCGCGACATCTGCCGAAGTTTTACTCAGGACATCCCACAGACCGAGGATAGGATCTCCGCCGTCGAGCGCAGATCTCCCGGCATTCACGAAAGCCACGGCATCCGGCCAAAAGGCGTCACAAGAGTTTGTGCTCGGAGTACCCCTTTTGCGCCGCGGAATCGCGGTGGTAAGACCATGAGCCAACAGCTGAGACATTCGCCATTGGCGGATCGATCGGCTCGGGAGCGATTTTCAAGCGACGTCGGTGATTTTGACGCCGGTGATATTCAAGTGAGTAGTTTGGAATGCAGCGGGTTTCAGTCGAGAAATTCTCGGATCTCATCGGTGCTGTCTATGACTGTGTGATCGCACCTGAACGGTGGGCCGGAGTTCTGGACGAGGTATGCACCGAGTTCGGATTCGCCACCGGCGCGCTTTCAGTGGCCAGCCTCACCAACATGAAGGCCGTCGTCAATGCCGTCTCCGGGTCCGACCTGACCCAGATGTCTCAAAATGCGATCGGCTATGGGCCCGACATCATCGAGCTCTGGGGCGGCGCCGAGCGCATTCAGCAATACCCGCTCGGAGAACCCATCGTTCAATCCCAGGCCGTCCGGCAGGACATCATTTCCAGCAATCGCTACTATCGTGAATGGGCCTTGCCCAAGGGCCTGTTCGACGCCGTCGCCGTCGGCCTCGTGCGCGACGGGACGATGGTCGGCAACGCGATCTTCAGCCAGCACGAGTCCGCCGGCGCCATCGGCGATGCGCAGCTCAACGGATTACGCTTGCTCGCACCTCACATCCGCCGCGCCGTGACCATCAGCAATCTGTTCGACATGAAGACGGTCGAAGCCGCGGCATTCTCCGAGACCGTGGAGACCCTGACGGTCGGTGTCGTCCTGGTGGACGAGGAGTCGCAGATCGTTCACACCAACGCCGCCGCTACCGCGATGCTCGCGGCCGGCGATCCGATCTTGACGCGACATGGCCGCATCGCGGTTCAGTCGGCGACGACGACCACTTCATTGCAATCGGCCATCGTGCAGGCCGCGAAGGACGAGGCGGCACTTGGCCAGAAGGGCATTGGCATCCCGATCCTTCGCGGAAGCGGCGACCCGCTCGTCATCCACGTTCTGCCGCTGCGACGCGGTCACATGCGCGCCGGCCTGATCCAGCGCGCTGCCGCCGCCCTGTTCGTGGCGTCAGCCTCCGGACCGCCGCAGATGTCTCACGTCGCTCTCAACCAGCTCTACGATTTGACGCCAGCCGAGATTCGCATCTTCGAGCTCATCTGCGAGGGCCATACCCGCGACGCGATCTCAGGACTGCTCGGCGTGTCCGTCGCCACCGTGAAGAGCCATTTGCTTCATGTGTTCGAAAAGACAGGCTGCCGCCGCCAGGTCGACCTGGTCAGGCTCGCGAGATCACTGATATTTCCGGTATGAGGCGGCTCTCAAGCCGCTTCGGACGTCGATTTGGCGCGCTGCTCGAGCATGCCGATCGTCGAGACCAGATTGTCGCGGCGCGCGCGTAGGTTCGCCGCGCGCTGCGGATAGGTCGGCTGCTGCGCGTCGAACACCCCGACCCGGGCCTCTTCCTCGAGAATGTCGGTGTTGAGCAGCCGGACACGCCACCACAAATCGGCGATCAACGCATCAAGCCGGAGCTCTCCAGCTGCACCAGAACGGGACACTTCCTGCATCGCTTGCCTCAACCTGAAACGGCCCCCCAGTTGAGGCCTGGCTTTGGCCCTGGCTGAGCAAGCGGAGTGCCAGGAAGCGGGCGCGATCCGAAAAGCAGGGCTCCGGTCCCGCCAAGTGCGCCTGAAACAACCAGGTCGATGACCCGCGAAGCGTCTCGTCCTAGCGCTTCGTCTTGTGAAGCACCATCCGGCCCTGTGAAGCAATGTCACCCCATTTGGCGGACCAGGTGACCTCCGGGGCGGAGGATCGGGCGATGCCCTTCTGATCCCACGCCCCCTGCAGCGCAAACAGGGCGCCCTGGGGATCGACACATCGCACGATCCAGCAACCATCGGGCAACTCGATCGGCTCCTGAAGAACCCGGCCCCCGCCGGCATCGACCCGCCGGGCCGCCACCCCGACGTCGTCGACATTGAAGTAATGAAGCCAACACGCCTGCGGTACGCTCGGAAGCTTGGTGAGCATGCCGCCGATCGTCTGCCCGGCCGCCGAAAACAATTCGTACACGCTTGCCGGGTCGGCCTCAGTGGAGGCCTGTTGCCAGCCGAGAAGCTTGCCGTAAAACGGAAAGACCTTGCTTCGGTCTTCAGCCAGCAACTCGTGCCAGCCCACGCGCCCGGGCTGGTCCAACCCACTCTGCTGCGATTGGCCATATGTCAGCCCGGTGACCAGCGCAAACGTCGCTCCTTGCGGATCGGCGACCACCGCAATGCGGCCGATGTTGCTGTCGGTCGGCGCGACGAGGATCGCGCCTCCAAGCCGGCGGATCTGCGCGACCCGCGCATCCATGTCATCGACGGCGACGTAGCCGAGCCATCTCGGTGTTGCTCCCATTCGCACCCCTTCTTCGGGGAGATCCATCAGCCCGACGACCGGAGCGTCGCCTGCAGCCAGCAGCGTGTAAGCCAGTTCCGGGCTCGACACATCTTTCACAGCCCAGCCGACCACCCCGGCGTAAAAAGCAGCCGCCGACGGCATATCCGTCGTCAGAAGCTCATGCCAAACAAAGCGTCCGAGTTGATCGACCAAGCTAGTGTCCCCGTTCGCGCGGACAGACGGTTGCGCACTGCATCATGCGCCGCAGCCCAGTATCATCGACAGGAATTTGGACAGGAATTTGTGGCAATGCCATTCATGAAGATGAATGCAATCTGAACCAGCGCCATTACATTTCGTGTTCACGCGAATCTTGCCCGCTTTGATTGCTCGGCGTAGGATGATTGTAGAGGATCGTTCTTCCGACCATGGAGGATGCAGCCGTGCAGCGAGCGAAGCAAGCTTCGAAAAAGAAGCGAATGACCAAAGCTGCAGTACCGGCGCTCGGATTTGCCGGACTGACCTTTTCGATGGCGGGAAGCGCGATGGCGTCCGCAGTGCCGGCGGACGAGCCTCAACAACGAGTGAATTTTTCGCCTGGCCAGTTCTCTGCGCTCAGCGAGGAAGAGCTCGCCGACGTCAATCTCGCCACCTTCCATCTCGCTAGTGACGAGAAGACTCTCAGCGGCGTGCTGCTTGCGCGCGGATGCGGCGGCTGCAGAGGATGCGGTGGTTGCAGAGGTTGCGGTGGCTGCCGAGGCTGCGCAGGCTGCAGAGCCTGTCGCTGCGGCGTCGGTTGTGGCGTTGGCATTGGCTGCGCCGTTGTTGCGCCGGTGGCATGCACAGGATGCTGCGCATCATGGGGCCGCTGCCGCTGGTGCTAGGCGCTGGCGCTTCTTGACCGGACATCGACAGGTCGCGATTTCATTGGCCGGGTTCGCTAACGACCCCGGCCAATTTGCTGTTGTCGCCACAGGATTCGTTTCGCCCGGCTCCTCAGCTTGCCGATGGCGAGCGAGTGTGTTCCAACTTGTTCGAAGCAGGCCGGTCGAATTCGGCGCACAAGTCGGGCCGCTTCAAGCTCCGTTGTGCGCCGGCAATCGGACATGACGGGAACAGGATCCGCGTGCTGACCCGATGACAGTCAAGCGAAAGAGCAACGCTGCGAAGCAGACCCGCAAGGACATTTTGCGATTCGCACCAAACTTCACCGCCTATCTGCTTCCTCCCAATGCGGTCTGTCTCTATTCCGAGAACCGCAAGTTCTTCCTGCACGGCGATCTCTATTGCGCCGTGGCAAGCGCAATCGGAAAGAACGGCAAGACGGCGCCGGAGATCATCCGCCAGCTCTCGAAGAGTTTTCCCGTCACCGGGATCGAGGAAGCAATCAGGCGGCTGCTGGAGCGCCGCTACGTCGTCAACGGAGCATCGCACGCAGGCGCCGTCGCCGGATATTGGGCAAGCCTCGGCCTGCCTCCGGAGGTCGCCGAAGAGAACCTGCGCAATTGGCCTGTGCGGGTCGAATCAATCGACGTCAAAGGCGCGAGCGAACTGAGCGCAGCGTTGGGCAAGCTCGGGGTTCACATCACCAGGCGATCGCCCAGGCTCATCATCACGCTTGTGAACGACTACCTCGAACGGCAGCTCGCCGAACTGAACGGCCAGCGCGTCGCCGACGGGACGCCCTGGCTGCTGGTCCAGCCGTCCGGCGCGTTTCCGCTGGTGGGGCCCGTGTTCAAGCCGGGCGAGAGCGCCTGCTGGACCTGCCTGCATGATCGCATGATCCGCAATCGCGAGATCAAGGGATTTCTGGACCGCGGCGCGGCGCAAGCGGTGGCTATATCGCCGCTGGTCAGCGACACCGTGGGCGAGACCGCGATCCATTTCGCTGCTATTGAAATCGCGAAGGCGATCGCCTCCGGATTTCGCACCGATCTCACCAATCACATCGCAAGCTTCGATTTGACCGGGGCGGCCATCGCCAAGCACTACGTCGCGAAGCGCCCGCAATGCGCGACCTGCGGCAGCAGGAAGCTCAGGAATCCGCGACGAACAGCAGCGCCGATCGAGCTTGCCGAGGGCAGAAAGCTGGTCATGACCAGCGGCGGATACCGCACCGTGACGTCGCGAGCGACCGTGGCGCGGTTCCGCAAGCACGTCAGCCCACTGACCGGCGTGGTGTCGCGGCTCGAGCGGATCGAGGTCGACCTGCCGATGAACACCAATTTTTTTGCGCACCACAATTTCTCCGCGCCGGCCTGGAACGTCGACCAGCTCAGGTCCGGCCTGAGCGGCGGCAGCTTCGGCAAGGGCTCCACGGCCGAGCAGGGCGAGGCCAGTGCACTGATGGAGGCGATCGAGCGCTATTCCGGCATCTTCCAGGGCGACGAGATCAGGACGACGCGCCGCTTTGCCGATTTCGCTCCCGGTGACGCGCTCCTTCCCAACGACGTCCAGTTCTTCAGCGATATGCAATTTCAAAACCGGCATGTCCCGCTGCCGGACGATTCGCATCCGGTTCCCGAGCCGTTCGATCCCGCGACCAAAACCGAGTGGTCGCCGGTCTGGTCGTTGCGCGACAAGCGTTTCAAATATCTTCCGACCGGTCTTTTGTATTTCTTCTATGGCGGCTTCCACACCGATTCGAACGGATGCGCTGCCGGCAACACCCGCGAGGAGGCCATCGTTCAAGGTTTCCTCGAACTGGTCGAACGCGATGCGTACGCGATCTGGTGGTACAACCGCGTGCAGCGTGCCGAACTCGATCTCTCGCAATTCGAGGATTCCTATGTGCGGGATCTCCAGAGCCAGTTTGCCGATGCGGGCCGCCGGCTCTGGGTGCTCGACATCACCAGCGATCTCGGCATTCCCTCCTATGTTGCGATCATGCACTGGATGCAGAACGGACACGAGAACATCGAGTTCGGGTCCGGCTCGCATTTCGATCGCCGCATCGCCCTGCTGCGTTCGCTCACCGAGCTGACCCAGTTCATGTCGATCGGGATGATGAGCGGCGGAAGCGGCGAGAAGCCGTCGCTTGACGGTGTCACGCCGCTGCGGCTGGACGATTATCCGTTCCTGACCCCCAGCGACAATCCGCTGCTCCCGCCGGCGCCTGGGATCACAGTTCACGACAACACGCGCGACCAGGTCAATGCCTGCGTGGAGATCGCGGGCCGCGCAGGATATGATTTTCTCGTGCTCGACCAGACGCGGCCCGATGTCGAGGTCCCCGTCGTCAGGGTGCTCGTTCCGGGCTTGCGGCATTTCTATCGCCGCTTCGGGCCCGGCCGGCTTTACGACGTCCCGGTGAAGCTTGGGCTGCTGGACCGCCCGCGGCTGGAAAGCGAGCTCACTCCGTTTCTGCCACACACCTGAAGGCTGGTCTCGTTGCGCGTTCCCCTGAAAAAGCCGAGCAGGACAATCGCGCCCATCATCGCCGCCCGGCTGAACGGCCGCTTCTCGCTTCACATGCAGGCCGACGGAAGCATTGCCGCGGTCTCGGGCGATTATTCGGTCAGCCTCGGACAATTCAGCGCCGCGGCAATCGCGCGCGCGGGGCATCTGGCCACCGGCCTGCCGCTCACCTCCCTTGCCGGCAAGAGCACCCTCGCGCGGCAGCTTCATGCTCTGGTGCGGCGGTTGGCGCAGCATGGGCTGCTCGACTATCGCCTGTTCTCTCCCCGTGACGCGCAAGATTTGGTGGTCATCGAGCCCCAGACCGCCGGATACTGGCCGCAACGCGCCAAGCTATCGAGCGCCGACACGATCGTGTTGTCGCGCTTCGCCTACCTGCGCCGGCGCGGCAACGAGATGGTGCTGGAATCGCCGCGCGCCGGCGCGCTGTTCCGGATTTGCGATCCCGCCATCGCCGCCACGCTGGCTGCCCTGTCGCAACCGCAAATGATCAGCAAGCTTCGCAAGCAGACGGCCTTGCTGAACCTCGATCTGCTCGGACTGCTGCTCGACAGCGAGATGCTGATCAAGCGCGATGCGAAAGACAGAGACGGCCTTCGAGCGAACGAAGACGACAGCAACCTCGCTCTCTGGGATTTCCACGACCTCGTGTTTCACGCGCGGAGCACGGAGGGCCGGCACGCCAATCCGGTTGGCGGCACGTACGCGCATGCGGGGGCTATTCCGCCGCTGCCTGCCGTGCGCCCGCCCTGGCGCGGCAAGAAAATCTCCCTCGGCAAATTCGCCACGCCGGAGCCCGCGTCGCCCTTCGCAAAACTGCTACGCGCGCGCCACTCGACACGGGATTTCGACGATCAGCATCCCGTCACGCTCGCCGAGCTCGCGCGGTTTCTCGACGCCACCGCCCGCGTGCTGTCGGAATGGAAGAGCGGCGCCGATGTCGACGGCGGCCCGGAGGTCACCTACAGCTCGAGACCGTATCCGGGCGCAGGCAGCGCCTATGAGCTGGAGCTGTACCTGACGGTCTCGAACTGCGAGGGGCTTGCGCCCGGGCTTTATCACTATGACGCCGGCGGCCACGCACTGGTCGCAATCGACGCCTCCGCCAATCAACTCCAGGCGCTTTCGATGGCCGCCGAATTTGCCATGGGAGCATCCGGTCCGCCGCAGATCCTGATCACGATCGCCGCGCGCTTCGGCCGGATCTCCCGGAAATACTCTTCGATCGCCTATTCGCTGATCCTGAAAGACGTCGGCTGCCTGATCCAGACGTTCTATCTGGCCGCCACCGACATGGGCCTCGGCGGCTGCGCCATCGGCACCGGCAATATCGATCTGTTCGCAAAAATGACGGGGCTGGAATTTTATGTCGAGGGGCCGGTCGGGCAGTTTGCGCTCGGGCGTGGGAGGAAGGCGGCAATCCCAAGCTAGCAGCCCCGGCGGAGGCTCGGCTTGGTCTGGAGCGAATGACGTCTGGACCCCTGCGTACTCGCAGTCATTCCCCAGCGGCGTGGTGCTATCCTGCAACACTGGGTGGTGACGCCTCAATACCCGACGGCCCTTTCGGAAGGCTCGCTCCCCGCTCGATCTTATGTAACAAACAGGGCCATGACCGACGCGCCAGTCCCGTTCGCGCCCTTGCACATTTCGACCGACGCCTTTCCGGTTCATCGGCGTCTGGCGATGTGGCGCGAGATCTATGGCCGCACGATCGCAAAATTCGACATCGAGCCGATTAACGACACTCCGTTTCGCGCTGGCGTGACGTTGCGCTCGCTTCCGGGATTGGGAGTGGCTGCCGGCCACAGGTCGGACTCGCACTACCGCATGACGCGCGAGCTCGCAACCAAATCCGCCGACAATCTCATCTTTGCCGTGGTCACGAACGGCGTGGGCATCATCTCGCAACGAGGCCGCGAAGCCACCATAGGAGTAGGGGAAGCGTTGCTGATGTCGGCGACCGAACCAAGCATTTGCACCTTGCATTCGGGAGGTCGCTTTCTGACCCTCTCGGTGCCGCGCGACGCCATATCGCCGATGGTCGTCGAGGCGGGTTCAATGATCGTCCGTCCGATTTCGAAGCACAGCGAAGCGCTGCGGCTGCTCACGAGCTATCTCGGCATTGTCAACGAAGCTGACAAGCTTTGCGACCCCGAGTTACAGCGCCTGGCTGTCACGCATATCCACGACCTGCTCGCATCCGCACTCGGCGCCACACAGGACGCGGCAATTCTCGTTGAAGGACGTGGGATACGCTCGGCAAGGCTGCGAGCAATCATGTCGAACATTGTCGAAAATCTCGGCCGGCGCGAGCTGTCGATCACCTATGTCGCTTTGCACCATAGCGTCACGCCGCGCTACATTCAGAAGCTGTTCGAGAGCGAAGGCACCACGTTCACGGAATATGTCCTTGAACAACGGTTAGTCCAAGCCAACCGGATGCTGAGCGATCCCCGTTTTTCCAATCGCGCCATCAGCGACGTCGCTTTCAAGGTTGGCTTCGGCGACCTCTCCTATTTCACGCGCACCTTCCGCCGCCGCTTCTGCATGACCCCATCAGACGCAAGAGAGCGGGCTCGTCGCGAAAGCGACGCATGAAGTACTGCGGCAATCGCCGGGACATCGCGCGAACCGCGATCGCTCGCAGCCGCGCGGATCAATCAGTGACGATCGGTCCGAACGCCTCCCATCGATCGCCCGTGAAACGCATCATTCGGAACTCCTTGACCACACGATAGTCGGTCGGGGCGGTGTTGACGGAGAGCCCCGGGAGCAGCAGATCAAGCTTCACGTTTTTCAGGCTCGTCGCTTGCGCCATGACATTCTCGCGCGAGAGATTGTCGCCGCATTGCTTCAAGACCTGCACCAGCAGCTCGGCGGCACTATAGCCGTAGACCGTGAAGATGCTTTTCCGGTCGCCTCCCGGATAATAGCCGTCCATGAAGACGCTCCATCGCTTCATGCCTTCGTCATCACGCCAGCTCGGATCATCGGCCTCCTTGAACGAGCTCGCCGAGATGATGCCCTTTGCGTTCTCGATGCCCGCGGGGCTCAGGACCGCGTCGATCGAGGACGAGCCGACGCCAAGGAGGTGAACGGGCTTCCAATCGAGCTCTGCCATCTTTCTGATGACCTGGGCGGCGAATTTCGATGCAGCCATGTTGACGAGGACGTCGACACCGGCCGCCTTGAGGCGCACGACCTGCGAGTCGACGGTCGGGTCCGACACATCGTATGAAACGTCACTGACGATGAGTTCGGCTGCTCTTGTGCCGAGCGCTTCCTTCAACCCGGTCAGATAATCCCTGCCGCTCTCATCGTTCTGATAGAGCAGGCCGATTCGGGCATTCGGATAGTTATCCAGGATGAAGCGCGCGTAGATGCGAATCTCCGTGCGCAGATTGGGAGCAAATCCCGTCGTCCAGGGGAAGTTGACCGGATCCTCGAAACGCGTCGACCGCCCGGCCACGAAAAGCTGGGGGATCTTGCGGTCGTTGAGATATTTCTGGACCGCGATGTTCGAGGCATTGCCAAGCGTCTGGAATGTGAACAACACTTCGTCGTTCTCTATGAGCCTGCGGACCTGCTCGACGGTCTTGGACGGCGTCGCCGCATCGTCGTAGGAAATCAAATTGATCTTGCGTCCATTGACGCCGCCATGATGGTTGATCATGCGGAAATAGGCTGCCTGTACCTTGCCGATCACGGAGGATGCCGAAAGCGGGCCGCTATAGGGCATCGTCTGGCCGATCCTGATCTCGGTATCGCTTGCGCCTTGACCGTGCTGACGATCACTCGCGAGCAAAGGAGCCGTGACGAAAAGTCCGGCAGCGAGGATTGCCGCTCTGGCAGCATTCGTGCGCAAGCTCCTGCTCATCGCTGCAACCTCGTCACTGGAGCGGAACTTGCTCCTTCGCTGGCTGAGGACCGAGCTCATCACGCAGCCCGCGCGAAAGTGTCGACCGGATTGGATCAGAGCGGACAAGCGCAGTCCAAGGAGCCATGCCCACAGCGCGTTGGGAAATCTTCCCGATCTTCGGCAAGCCTGCGCTCAGCAACCAGCAGCGTTGGGACGGCGAATATTCCTTCTTCAAGCCATTGAGAAAGAACATTTCGTGCGCGCGTTCGTGCTTGGCTTCGATCGGACCGCGCGACTCGAGTTCGAATAGCCCATGGCCGTGTCCGGCCACAGTTTCCGAGACGTTGATCCGCCCCGCGACTCCGAACGCTCCCATGAACCACGCGGTGTTAACCGCATCGCCCCAGATATCGAAGGTGATCCTTCGGTTGCCGACGACACCGGAAATGACCGGCCCAGTATGGATACCGACGCGCAGGTGCGACCACCTCCGTTCATTTGGTAGGTGCTGCAGCTGCGACAAGTGGTGCTCCAGCAAGGGGCAAGGCCGGTTCCACCATCGCGCAACCTCAGCAGGCGCATCACATCCTTTGTGCGAGGAACGTTGCCGCGTCAGGCGGGTTCACTGCCACTTGACGACAACGCATCGCAACCCGATCGCGGAGGGAACTGCCATGAACAGCGATGCAAGCTACGATTTTTCGCAATTGAGCCCGCTCTTTCGGGCGCCGGGCACCGGACCTACGCTCGACGTGCTCGGTGTGACTCACAGCTACAAGGCAATGGCGAGCGATACCGGTCAGCAATTCTCGGTATGGGAATCGATCGTGCCGCCGGGCCGCGGCGCGCCGGCGCACACGCATACCCGTGAGGACGAAGCATTCTATGTGCTGAGTGGCGAAGTGCTGGTTGAAGTCGAAGGCGCGACCGATCCGTTGCGTCTCGGCACCGGCGCATTTCTCTTTGCCCCGCGCCATCGGCGTCACGGCTATCGCAATGTGGGCACCGATACGGCGCGCCTCCTGGTGTTCGCGATGCCAGGCGCCGGTCTCGATCGGATGTTCGCCGCCTTCGACGAGCTGGGAAAACGGAGCGGACATAAGCCGGCAATCGAGACCATTGCTGCAATTGCCGAGCAGTACGGTGTCGTTATCCATCCGCCGGCTGATTGAGCGGACGAAAGGCGGCACGACCGCGCCGCTCGCAGATGCAGCCAGATCTCCCCCGCGAACGGTTGTGTGTCAGCCGAACTTGCAGGGCAGCAGGCGTTCGCCAAAGGGTTCGCCTCGCCAGATCAATTGCAAGCCCGAGACGATCTCCGCCCCGTAGACGGCGTAGGGAATTTCGATCGACTTCAGCCAGGGCGCGACCCACTTGTTGAGTGGCGTGCCGTCGATGCTGACCAGTTCGCAATCGCCAGGGATTTTCAGGCCGCATTCGAGCGCGCGACGATTCACGCCGTAGGCAATCTGGTCGCTCACACAGAGAATGGCGTCCGGCCTGTCGCGGCCGTCGAAAATTCGCGCGCCGGCATCGTAGCCGACCTGGAGGTGCGATCGTCCCTCCCCGTCGGCCCGGACGATCGCCTCGTCGGACCATCCGCGCTCGCGTAGTCTGGCGAGGAAGCCCGATACACGGTCCCGCGATGCGGACGAGCTCAGCCGTGGAAAAACAACGGCCGGGACGCGCCGACCGAGATCGGCGAAATAGTCGGCGACGGCGGCACCCGCTGCGGCGTCGTCGATACCGACGAACGGGCCGCTGCCGCTCGGATTTCGACGATTCACGAACACTGTCGGCGCGCCCGAGGTGGAAAGTTCGCTTAATCCGGGGCTAGGCACCGCCGCGACGAGGACATAGCCGCGCACCATCTGGGCCCGCATCGCAAAGAGATACTCGTCCTGAAGTTCGGCGCGGTCGTGCGTGTCGCAGAGGATCATCACGTAGCCGGCTTCGCGCAGCGCGGTTTCGGTCGAACTTGCGATGGTAGCCATCGCCGGATTGTCGAGATTGGCCGCGATCATCGCCACGAGCTGACTTTGGCCGCGCTGGAGCGCGCGTCCGACCGGATTTGGCCGGTAGCCGACCGCCTCGATCGCGTCGCGGACCCGCGCCACCGTGGCCGGGGAGGCGCGTCGGGTCTGGCCGTTGACGATCCGCGATACGGTCGAAACCGAAACGCCGGCGCGGGCCGCAACGGTGGCAAGTGAGACGTCTTCCCGCATCGGCCTCCCCAGGGTCTGATCCGACTGTCTTTTCATAGTCATCCGCAGTGTCCGCTGTCGAGGTTCCCCCCGGGCGTCCCCCCGAAAGCAAGGAGGCCGTCAAAACGAAGATTGACAGATTGGCAAACGTTTGCCAAAGATGTTTTTGCTCTTGCGGAAGGGGATGTCGGTTTATCCACCTGCTGCCCAGTCTGTGGATAACGCGCCCCAATTCGTGAGTAAGGCATCCGCCTGAGCAGGTGCCGATATTGAAGGAAACGCCAGCGCTGAGGATCCGTCCGAGAACGGACCCATGCGCCAGATCTCGCGCGGACCCGCATCGGGTCAGCGAGCGGAGAGGAGATTCGACCATGCGTGCCGCCACGCCCGTCATCGCGTCCTTTGCACTGTCCCTGCTGGCCGCCACTGCATTCGGCGGGCCGGTCGCGGCCGAGACCACCACGCTGCGCATGACCTGGTATTCGGACGGCAACGAGGGCGAGGTGATGGCTGACCTGCTCAAGCGATTCCACGAGCAGAACAACGACATCGAAATCGTCCTCGATCAGGTGCCCTTCAAGGCCATCAACGAGACCTTGCCGGTGCAGCTGGCCTCCGGCCAGGGCCCGGACATGGCGCGCGTCGTCGACATGGGCGGCCTGTCGCGCTTCGCCCTCGACATGCGCCCCTTTCTCAAGGACCCCGGCTACTGGGAAACGAACTTCGGCCCTTTCCTCGAATGGATGCGCCCGGCCGGCGATACCAAGGCAATCCCGGGCTTCATGACCCAGCTCACCGTCACCGGTCCGTTCGTCAACAAGACCCTGTTCGAGCAGGCCGGGGTCGCGATGCCGGGCGAGAAGTCGACCTGGGAGGACTGGGCGAAGGCGGCGAAGCAGGTGGCGGACAAGGTCCAGGCGCCGTTCCCGCTGGCGCTCGACCGCTCGGGCCATCGTTTCTATGCACTGGCGGTCTCGCAAGGCACGCAGGTGTTCGGGGCGAATGGCGAGCCCGATGTCGTCGACGTAGGCTTCAAGCGCGCGGCGCAGCTGGTCTACGACTGGCATAAGTCCGGCGTGATGTCGAAGGAGCTGTGGGGCTCGGTCTCCGGCACGGCCTATCGCGGCGCCAACGACGAATTCAAGAATGCGCAGGTCGTGATGTATCTGTCCGGATCGTGGCAGATTAGTCAGTTCGCCAAGACCGTCGGCGATGCCTTCGACTGGGTGGCAGTCCCCAATCCCTGCGGGCCCGGCGGGTGCAGCAGCATGCTGGGCGGCGCCGGTCTTGTGGCCTTCAAGACGACCCAGCATCCCAAAGAAGTCGCGCGGGTGATGGACTATCTCGCGAGCGAACCGGTGCTGGCGGAGTTCTACTCGCGCTCGCTGTTCGTGCCCGGCCACCTCGGGCTCGCGAAGAAGGGCCTCGACTATCCGACGGCCAGCCCGGAAGCCGCCGCCGCGCTGAGGGTCTTCACCGCAAGCGCGGCCCAGATTTCTCCGATCGCCTACCGGATCCAGGGCTACAGCAATAGCCGAATCGTCCTGAACGCCGTCATCAGCCGGCTCGGGCAGGCGGTCTCGGGCGAGACGACGCTCGAGGACGCCTACAAGCGCATCACCGCCGACGTCGCGCAGCAGATAGCCGAACGCAACAAGAAGTGACGGCAACGCCTTCATCGGGCCGGAGGATCAGTGTGATGTCGGGCATCTCGTCCACGATCCGACCTGAGCGCGGCATAGCAACCGGCGCGCTCGCCCGGCTCGGACAGGTCGCGGTCCTGCCGGTTGGCGTCGCGCTGCGGCTGCTCGATCCGCCGATGCGATGGATGCAGCGCATGATCGGTGCGCGGCGCATGGCGTACGTGTTCCTGCTTCCCAACTTCGTCTTCTTCGGCTTGTTCGTATTCCTGCCGATCGGCATCAACGTCGTGTTCTCGGTGACCGGCGGTACGGCGCTGTTTCCCTCGCAGCGCCCCTATGTCGGCGGCGACCAGTTCGCCTATCTGCTCGACTGCGGCTCCTATCTCGATCCATCGAGCTGCCGCGAGGACCACTTCTGGCGCGGCGTCGCCAATACCGCAAAGTTCGTCGTTTTTCAGGTGACGGCGATGGTGCTGTTTTCGCTCGTCACCGCGCTCGTTCTCAACATGAAGATCCGTGGAAGGGGCTTTTTCCGGGCGGTCTATTTCTTTCCCGTGCTGCTGTCGCCCGTGGTGGTCGCACTGATCTGGAAATGGATCTTGCAGCGCGACGGGCTCCTCAACGCCGCCATCACCACGCTCGGCGGTCAGAAGATCCTGTTCTTCGTCGATCCGGGCTGGGCGATGTTCTGGGCAGTATTCGTCTCGGTGTGGGCCCATATGGGCTTCTACACCCTGATCCTGCTCGCCGGTCTGCAAGCGATCCCCGCCGATCTCTACGAGGCGGCGGAGATGGACGCGACGCCACGCTGGCGCGTATTGTTGCGCATCACGCTGCCGTTGCTGTGGCCGAACATGATCGTCGTCATCGTGCTCGCGCTCATCAAGGGCGCGCAGACCTTCGACGAGGTCTTCGTGCTGACCGGCGGCGGTCCCGGCACCGCGACGCTGATGGTGGTCCAGTACATCTACGAGACCGCGTTCTCCAGCCAGGTGCAGAATTTCGGCCTCGCTGCCGCAGCGTCCGTCGTGCTCGGTGTCGTGCTTTTTGTCCTGACGCTCCTGCAATTCGCCGCCGCGCGGCGCAAAGAGGTTTGAGATGGCAACCATCCGCCTTTCAAGCATGCTCGGTCAGCGTCGCAACGGGCCCGGACGTCCCCTGCACTGGACCGACATCGCGGCCTACGTCTATCTCGCGCTCGGTGTCGTCCTGATGTTCGGACCGGTGCTATGGCTGGTGCTGTCATCGTTCAAGACCCAGAGCGCGCTGCTGGAATTTCCCCCGTCGCTGCTCCCGTTCGCACAGGTCGAAGTGACGGTATCAGGTCAGCCGCAGAAGCTGCCGCTGTTCCGCGCCAAGCTTCCCGACGGCACGGTCCGCGAATTGGCGCAGGTCCGGCGCATCGGCCTCATTGCCCAGATGGTCGATCCCGCCGATCCCTCGCAACAGTTCCGCGTCGCGATCGACAAGCGCGAACCGGTGCGCCGCGTCGCGCTTGCGACCGAGAACTACAGCGAGCCGCTGCAGCGCTTCGCCTTCCTGCGCTTCCTGTACAATTCGGTATTCGTGACGGTGATCGCCACGCTGATCACGCTGCTGATCAATTCCATGGCCGCCTATGGGCTCGCCGTCTATCAGTTCCCCGGCAAGCAGGCGGCCACCCTGGCGGTGATCGGGACGCTGATGATCCCGGTGACCATCATCCTCGTGCCGGTCTATCTGGTGGTGACCGAACTCGGCCTCACCAACTCGCTTTGGGCGGTGATCCTGCCGGGTGCCGCGACGCCGACCGGCGTGTTCCTGCTCCGGCAATACATGCTGACCTTGCCGAAGGATCTGATCGAGGCCGCGCGCATGGACAAGGCGTCCGAGTGGCAGATCTATTGGCGCATCGTCATGCCGTTGACCCTGCCGGCGCTGGCGGTTCTGGCAATTTTCTCGATCATGTGGCGCTGGAACGAATTCCTGTGGCCGCTCGCGGTGCTGACCAAGACCGAGGTCTACACGCTGCAGATCGCGCTCAATGCCTTCCAGGGCGAGCTCCAGACCCAGTGGCATTACCTGCTTGCGATGACGGTCGTGACGCTCATTCCCGTCGCGCTCGTCTTCGTGTTCCTCCAGCGCTTCATCACGACGGGCATCGGCTCGACCGGAATGAAATGACCGATCGGGGCTATCACCATGGCTGAGCTGAAACTCACGGGCGCACGCAAATCCTTCGGCAGCATCGACGTGCTGCACGGCATCGATCTCGCCGTGAAGGATGGCGAATTCGTCGTCTTCGTCGGGCCGTCCGGTTGCGGAAAGTCGACGCTGCTGCGCGTCATCGCCGGCCTCGAAAACGTAACCAGCGGCGAGGTCCATATCGACGGCGAGCGCGTCACCCATCTGCCGGCCTCCGAGCGCGGGCTTGCCATGGTGTTCCAGTCCTATGCGCTTTATCCGCACATGAGCGTGCGCAAGAACATGGCCTTTGCGCTCGAGAACATGAGGCTGAAGCCTGCGGAGATCGAGGAGCGGGTCGAGCGCGCCGCCGCCATGCTGCGGCTCACGGACTATCTCGACCGCAAACCCAAGGCGCTCTCCGGCGGACAGCGCCAGCGCGTCGCCATCGGCCGGGCCATCGTGCGCGATCCGAAGATCTTTCTGTTCGATGAGCCGTTGTCGAACCTCGACGCGGAGTTGCGCGTCGCGACGCGCAAGGAGCTTGCCGCGCTGCATGCCAAGCTGGGCGGCACCATGATCTATGTCACCCACGATCAGGTCGAAGCCATGACACTTGCCGACCGGATCGTGGTGCTGAAAGCTGGCCGGATCGAGCAGATCGGCACGCCCCTCGAGCTCTACAATCACCCCTCGAACGCCTTCGTTGCCGGCTTCATCGGTTCGCCCCGGATGAACTTCCTGCCGGCTGTGGTGGTTTCCGACGACGGCATGCTCCGCCTCACGGTCGGCGAACGTGACGTCGCGTTACCTCGCGCCCCTTCCGGCCTCGCCGCCGGCGCGGCCGTGACGCTCGGCATCCGGCCCGAGCATATCGACGCCACGCCCGACACGGGCATGCTCACAGCAACAGTCGACCTCGTCGAACGGCTTGGCGGCGAGACCTTCATCTATGCCTCGGCCCCCGGCCTGCCGCAGATCACGCTGCGCGAGGATGGCCAGTCACAGTTCCACCGCGGCGATGCGGTCGCGATCCGCTTCGCCGCCGACCACCTGCACATCTTCGACGCAGCCGGCGCAACCCTCGCCCGGCCCTGACCGACCCGGAGCCTGATTTCATGAAAGCCCTGACCCACGGCCGCTTCCGCGGTCTCGACGGCCAAGCCGCGCTGTTCGACCTCGCGACCGGACCGGCGGCGGCTCCGCTCGCGACGCTGCGCGTCGCGATTCTGGAGAGCGACATCGGCCGCGTCACCCTGCGCCAGCAGGATGGCTATCGCCTCGACCGCGGCTGGGCGATTGCGCCTGGTCGCACCGAGCCGCCGTTCGAAGGACGGCTGCGCGACGATTTCTCCGGCTTTGCCAATCCGGCTTCGACGGTGTCGGAGGCCGGCGGCATCGTCACGCTCGCCGCCGCGGGTCTCAGCGCGCAAGTGCAGCTTGATCCGTTCGGCATCGCCTGGTACCGCGACGGCGAGGACCGGCCATTGCTGCGCGACCGTCCGACCCAGGCCTACTTGCTGTCGCGCAAGACCGGTGCGTCGCTGCACGCGATGGAACGGCACGAGGACGAACGCCATTACGGCCTCGGAGATAAGGCCGGTCCGCTCGATCGCACAGGCCGGCGCTTCGCGATCGACGCTGTCGACCCCTGCGGCTACGATGCCGAGCTTTCCGATCCGCTGTACAAGATGCTGCCGTTCTTCATCGTCGATGGCCCACGCGGCGCGCACGGCGTGTTCTACGACAATCTCGCCCTCGGCTCGGTCGACCTCGGCTGCACGATCGACAATTACCATGGGCTGTTCCGCAGCTATCGCGCCGAGGACGGCGACCTCGACTATTACGTGCTCGCCGGCCCGACCGTGCCGGAAGTCACGCGCCGGTTTTCCTGGCTGACCGGCGGACAGGCTTTTGCGCCCCGCTGGACGCTCGGATTCGCGATGACGACCATGACGATTGCCGACGCGCCGGATGCGGACGCGCGCATCACCGGCTTCATCGAGGATTGCAAACGCCACGGCATTCGTTGCGACAGCTTTCACTTCGGCTCGGGTTACACCTCGATCGGCGACCGCCGCTACGTCTTCAACTGGAACCGCGACAAATTCCCGGATCCGTCGGCGACGATGGCGCGGCTCAAGGCGGCCGGCATGCGGCCGGTCACCAACATCAAGCCCTGCCTGCTCGACGATCATCCACGGCTCGCTGAAGCCAGGGCGAGCGGCATTCTGGTCGCTGACGGCGAGACCGGCGATCCGGCGGTCGCGCAATTCTGGGACGGCCTCGGTTTCCATGTCGACTTCACCAACCCGAAGGGCCGGCAGTGGTGGGCGGACGGCATCCGCGACGCGCTGCTCGCCTATGGGGTGACGGCGGTGTGGAGCGACAACAACGAATACGAGATCTGGGACGAGGATGCGGTCTGCGACGGCGACGGACGGCCGTTTCCGCAAGGGCTCGCCCGTCCCGCGCAGGCGCTCCTGATGCACAAGCTCGCCTACGAGACCCAGGCCGCACAGGCACCGGACAAACGCCCCTATACCATCACGCGCGCCGGCAGCGCCGGCATCGCCCGCTACGGCCAGACCTGGAGCGGCGACAACGAAACCTCGTGGAAGACGCTGCGCTACAACCTGACCCAGGGGCTCAACATGAGCCTGTCGGGGCTTTACAACATCGGCCACGACGTCGGTGGCTTCCATGGCCCGTCGCCAGGCCCGGAGCTGCTCTGCCGGTTTGTCGAGTTCTGCGCGTTGTGGCCGCGCATGGTGATGAATTCCTGGAAGACGAGCGGCATCGTCAACACGCCCTGGATGCATCCGGGCGTACTTCCGCAGGTCCGATCCGCCATGAACCTGCGTCACAGCCTCATCCCTTATCTCTACACCCAGATGTGGCGTGCGGCGGCCGACGACGTGCCGGCGGTGCGCCCGCTGTTGTGGGATTTCGCGTCCGACGCGACCGCCGGAGCCGTCGAGGATGCTTTCATGCTTGGCCCCGATCTCCTCGTCGCTCCGGTGCTGGAAGAAGGCGCGACGACGCGCGAAGTCTACCTGCCCGCCCATCCCGGTGGCTGGTACGACTGGCATGACGGGACGCCATTCGAGGGCGGGCGAACCATTACTGTCGCAGCGCCTCTGGGCCGGCTACCGCTCTTCGCACGCGCGGGCGCGATCGTTCCGGTCGAAGACAAGGAGGGGCTGACGGCGATCGCGTTCGGAGCGCCCGATCATGGTGGCTTCGGCCTTGTCTACGTCGATGATGGCGAGACGGCAGATTGGCGCAAGACCGGCATGGCCATTGAATTGCGCCTGCGCCCCGACGATACCGGCTTCGTTCTCGATGTCAGCGGAGGAAAGTTGGCCGCACCAATCCGTGCCCGCGGCGTCGGCGTGCCGAATCTGCGTCTTGCCGGCACGACAGAGTGAGCCGCGCGCGCGACCGAAGCCGGTCTCGATCGCACCCGGCGCTAACGGATTGAGCGCGATCCGGCGACTGTCTTCTCGACGCATTTGAGAGCGTACGGTTTCCGGCGCGAAAGGAGATCTCACTCCAGCATCCGCGCGGCATCGCGCAACGCGGTCTCCAGCGGTTGCGGCTCCATCCCGAAAGTCTCTCGGGCGAGACGAGAGTCCATGATGAAGGGGTCGGCGAACTGATAGCGTGTCGCGCGGAGTTCGCGAACCATCGGGACGAAAATGCCGACTGTCCAGACCAAGCCCCAGGGTATGACCGTTATCTTCGGTTCCGGCAGACCGTTGGCTTTCGCGAACCGGGTGAGGAGCTCGCGTGCCGTCATCGGCTCATGGCTCGGCACGTGCCATGCTCTGCCCCAAGCGCGTTTGTCGGTTGCCACCGTCGACAGAAGGCGGGCCGCATCCCCGGTCGACGTCCAGGTTCGAGGCACGTCGACTGGTATCGGCGATTTCACGCGCTTGCCGGCGAGCATGGGTCTGAACATCGCCAGACTGACCAACGATTGGGGCTGGATATGATCGCTGGCGCGTATTTCAGTCGCGCGGATGCGGCCGGCGCGGTGCAGCGCGAGCGCCTCCTGCCACATCTCGCCGCGCATGCGTAGCTTGGGATGCGTGGCAGCGAGCGGCGTGGCTTCTGACATGACGCCGGAGCCCGGACCATAGGGATATAGTGTGGCGTGTGTCGCGAGGACCGCGCCGCTGCGCTCCGCAGCCTTCAATATTGCCGCACTGATCGGCGGCCAGTCGATCAGCCAACGATCATAGGCCGGGCTGGCGCAATTGAAGAGAGCGGCTGCACCTTCGGCGATTGTGCTCAGCCGATCGGCATCGGCCGCGTTCGCCGCGATGCGCTCGATCAAAGGATGAGTTGGGCCGCCGCCTCTGCGTGTCACGAGCCGGACATTCTCGCCGCGTTCAGCGAGCAGGGACGCGACAGCGCTTCCGACAGCACTGGCCCCTACGATGACATTCGTTTTCATTGGCTCGTTATTCCAACGATAAGCCGTGCTTGGCCGCAATGTCGCCCGTCAGGGCCCATAGCTTCCTGGCGGCATCGGAGTTCATTGCAAGTGGCTCCGGCTCGAAACGCTTGGGGTTGCGCAGGACGGCTCCATCCAGGTCGGCCGGCGAAGCCTGGGTCAAAATGCGGACTGCGTTGACTGCGGAAACCTCGGGCGTTGTACCGAACAGCCCCAACAATTTCATGCTCAAGGGCATGAGCGGATCGGCCATGACCTTGGTCTTGGTGGAACCGACACAGGCCGCCGCGATGGTCACAGGACGGTCGCGCCACAACCGTGCAGCTTCCTGGACATGCAGATGACCAAGGAGGTGGGTACCCAGGATCGACTTGTAGAAGCTCCACTTGCGGCGCTCGAATTGCAGGTCATCCAGATCTGGCATGAAAGACAACGGGACATTGCCCGAGATGCTGACAATGCGTCCATCGCCCGAGGCGGCGAGCGGTTCGGCCAGCGCCCGATTGAGCGCCGCGCGCGCCATGTATTGCAGGGCGAAGGCGAACTCCAGACCGTCAGCCGTCAAGGTCTTGCCCTTGAACGCGGCCATGGCGGTGTGCATCACCCCGTGCAGGACCGGTCGCCACGCCATGACCTCCTCGGCCGCCGCCTTGACGCCCCTGAGGGTCGATAGGTCGGCGCTCAGGAAGGCGGCCGCGCCGCCCGCTGCGCGAACGGCCTCGATCGCGACCTCGCCGGCCTTTCGTCCCCGACCGACGATCAGCACGTTCGCGCCGCGGCGCCCCAGCCCCACGGCCGCAGCACGACCAATGCCCGTGGAACCGCCGAAAAACACGTAATTGCCACCAGATACCCGTCGCTCATTCATGAGTGATCCTCTTTCGGTAGGAACAAGTTGTTTGTCACGATACGACGCGCGTCAGCTCGAACGAGCTCTGCGCCCATTGCGTCCGTTGCGGCTCTGGAGAAGGTGCGGGTACTCTCGCGTCCCCGATTTTTTGGGCGAGTTCGCTGACGTTGCAAACTTTCCAGAATGCTCCGTCGTGCGCTCTTGTCTCCATTCGATGGTGTGCTCGATATTTTCCTGGTGCGTCAGAGCATCGCCGCTTGCACGTAGGGTGACGGGACTTCACGAGCGACGTTCTGCGTTGCAAAGGAAGCGGCCAGCAAGATCAGGCCAATGGCCGCCGGCAGAGCGCCCTTGAGGCTGCGCACGCCGATGTGCGCCATTCCAGACAGCAGGAGGTGATAGAAGACACCGGCATAGGCGAGATCGCTGAGCGCCACGTTGAAACGCGACACGATGGCGACTGGGCCTGCGATCTTCACCACGATCATGAACGGCACGAGGTAGGCTGGGTAACCGAGGTCGGCGAGTGCCTTCCGGACCCAGTCCCCTTTTGTTGCGTACATGTAGCCCGAGGTCAGATACAGCAGGCACAAAAGCGTGGTGCTGACCCAATATATGTAGACCGATGCCATGATCTCTTCCTGAGCGCGGTTGCGGCAGCAACAGCTCCTTCGACTTCGCGGCTGCTCGAAATGCGTGATTGTCTCTGCATCCGCAGCGCACATCGAAAATGTCGGCTAAGATCTGTATTCGCAAGTAGGATGAATAACCTGTTGCTAGTATGGAAAAGCAGACTATGGCCGATAAACAGATCAACATGCATGAAGAGATGCGGCGCGCGTTCGCGCTGCTCTCAGGCAAATGGAAGCTGGAGATCATGTGGCTGCTCAATCAGCGGGTCTACCGCTTCGGGGAGCTGCGAAAGGCGATCCCGGGCATCACCCAGCACATGCTGACGGCACAGCTCCGTGAGCTCGAAGCGGACGGTCTGGTGTCACGCACTGTATTCGCGGAAGTGCCGCCCCGCGTCGAATATGAGATCACGTCCAAGGCGCGGGGGCTCGGTCCCATGATGCAGGCACTGACCGCCTGGTGGAAGGAGCACGGAAAGAGCGTGCCCGTAAAGCCGAGCGGCCGCGGGCGGAAAGCCAAGGGCAGCTGAATGCGAACACATTGCCTTGCGTCGGTCTGGCGTGAGGGCGGCGATCCTGGGAGCTTCTGGACATCGAGAGGAGGAGCGAGTGGCGATTGTTTTTATTACGGGCAGCACGGACGGACTCGGGCGGGCGGCGGCGGAGTCGGTTCTCGACCACGGACACCGCGTGGTGCTGCATGCCCGATCGGCGGATCGCGTCGCGACCATCGGCAAGCTCTCCTCGCGGGCCGCAGGAATCGTCATCGGCGATCTCCGCAGCGCCGCTGAGACCAGAGGTATCGCGGATCAGGTCAACGCGATCGGGCGAATGGATGCGATCATCCACAACGCCGGCGTCTACACGGAGCGCAGTCGCGGCGCGACGCCCGAGGGCCATGCCTCCACGTTGGCGGTGAACACCTTGGCGCCGTACATCCTGACTGCGCTGATCGAGCGTCCCGGTCGGTTGGTCTACCTCAGCAGCGGCCTGCACCGCGGCGGAGAGGGTTCGCTGGGCGACGTTGACTGGACGAAGCGGACCTGGGATCCGGCTAAGGCCTACGCCGAAAGCAAGCTGCAGCTCGTCGCGCTCGCTTTCGCCCTGGCGCGACGCTGGCCGCGGGTCTTGAGCAATGCCGTCGATCCCGGCTGGGCGCGCACGAGAATGGGCGGCCCGGGTGCGCCGGTCGACCTCGATACCGGCCAAAGGACCCAGACCTGGCTTGCCATCAGCGACGAACCGGCTGCAATGGTCAGCGGACGCTACTGGCACCATCTCCGGCAGGAGCAGCCGGCCGGTGAGACCCTCGATCTCCAATTCCAGGAGCAGCTCATCGCCAAATTGGAGGAGCTAACGGGCATCGCGCTTCCTCAGGCTTAGGACCGCGCCCGGTGTTTCTGCGTAGTCGCGAGCTTGTGACGTTGGAGCTGCGGCCGCGAAGCGCAGGTTTTGCACCTAGAGCGCTCTCGCGCCATCTGACAACGCCATCGTATCAGATCCTCCGCGTTCGTACTCCCATCGTTGTTAGCGCAGCCATGAGAGTTTCCATATCAAACGGCTTTGCTACGATCTGCAGCAACGCATCTTGCGCAAACCGCTGGCGGACATTCTCCCTGGCATAGCCGGTTGCCAAGATGATCGGCAAATGTGGCTGCAAAGCCCTGATGTCGGCGACAAGTCCATCGCCGGGCTTGTCTGGAAGACCGAGGTCGATGATTGCCCCGACCAGTTTGTCGCCGATGTTTCGAATCTTCGCGAGAGCCTCATGGAAGCTGCCGGCTTCTTCAGCCTGCAGCCCTTCGCGCCCGAGAGTATCCACAACCAACATGCGAATCAGGACTTCGTCATCGACGACAAGAATGCGGCCGCCCTGACCTTCTTCGTCCCGATCGAGCAATTCCCGGATACGCATGGCCAGAGCGGTCAAAGTGAAAGGCTTGCTAAGTAGTTCGACGCCAGGAGCAAGCCTTCCCTCGCTGAGAAGGACACTGCCGGCGTATGCTGTCGTGATGAGTGTCCTCAAAGACGGCCTGATGACGCGAACGCGGTCCGCAAGCGCCCTTCCGTCCATGGCGCCCGGAAGGCCGAGATCGGTAAAGAGCAGATGGATTCGTGCTTCGCGTTCTACGATCTCGAGCGCAGAGGTCCCATCGATGGCTTCAAACACGACATAGCCGAGTTCGCGCAGGCTGCTGACGGTGTAGTTGCGAACATCCTCGTCATCTTCGACCACAAGGATGACTTCGCCCTCGCAGGCGAGCGGAACATGGTCAAGCTTTTTCGGTCCATCGGCTTTAGGGCTGCGCGGCGTTTTCGATGCTCTTGGGAAGTAAATCTTCGCAGTCGTTCCGAGCCCGGGCTCGCTATAAAGCTTCAGGTGGCCGCCGGTCTGCTTCACGAAGCCGTAGACCTGGCTGAGTCCGAGACCGGTCCCGCGGCCGTCGGGTTTGGTCGTAAAAAACGGCTCGAACACTTTCTTGAGGACATCGGCCGTCATCCCCGTGCCTGTATCGGAGACCGCGATCATCACATTCGGTCCGGTCGTCACATCGGCGTTGGCTGCGGCATAGGCGGCTTCAAGCTCGACATTCGAGGTTTCAATCACGAGTTCACCGCCATCCGGCATCGCATCACGCGCGTTGACGGCGAGATTCAGCATCGCTGCTTCCAGTTCGGTCGGATCGGTCTCGATGTTCCAGGCTTCGGGATCGAGCACGGTACGGACATTGATGCTCTCGCCCAGAGTGCGCTGAAGCAAATCGGACATACTCAACACGATTTCGTTGACATCGAGGAGGACCGGCTCCAGCGGCTTTTGACGCGCGAAGGCAAGCAGCCGTTCGGTCAGAACTGCGGCCCGGCGTGCGCCGCGCGTCGCGTTGTCAAGGGCCTGAGCCCGTTCGGTCGTCGCCACGGCGGACTGCCGCCGCGCGCTTTCCAGGTTTCCAAGCACGACCGTCAACAGGTTGTTGAAGTCATGCGCGATGCCGGCGGTCAGCCGGCCGACCGCCTCCATCTTGGCCGACTGCCTCATCCGCTCTTCCATCGCCTTTCGCGCCGATATATCGCGCAAGCTCGCCAGAAGCGCCGGGCGGCGATCCCACGTCGTATCCACAACTCGGATCTCGGCGTCGATCGAACCGCCGCCCGGACGATGAATCGCTATCTCGGTCGTGTCGCCGCCGATCAGAGGTATGCCGATCGGCGAACCGGTCAGCGTCTCGCGCGCGCGGCCGAAAATCTGTTCCGCGGCCGGATTGGCGAACAACACGATGCCGTCTTCGTCGACAACGATGATTCCGTCGGCATTCTTCTCGACCAGGAAGCGGATGTCCGCCTGATCGATACCACCGCTTCCTCGGGGACTTGCCGCATTCATCGTGATGTCTCGCATGGGGTATTATTCGGCGGTCCGGACCTCAGCGTCTGTACTCGGGATCGCCGCCGGTGAACACGTTGGGTGCGTCCTCGAAACGATCACCGAGATGCATGCCGGTGTTGTCGATGGTGAAACGGCGAATCTCCTTGGCGTGCTCGCTGCCTCGCATCTTCAGGATCATCAGACCGCGATGCATCCTGTCCTGCTCCTGGATATAGCGCAGCAGAATGATCGAGTCGGTCAGCGTCGAAATGTGCTGTTCGCTGACGCTTTCGCCACCGACCAGCGACTTGCTGGTCGCCGTGCAAAGGCCGGCGATTTCACGCTTCTTGATAAAGGACGTGAGGCTGATCAGGAATTCGCGAAAGCCCGCGTCGGGGGCGATTCGCTCCAGCGCAGAGAGGCTGTCGATCGCAATCCGGCTCGGCTTGAATTCATCGACCAGGCCCTGGATGGTGAGGAGATGATCCGGCAAGCCTTGCGCTTCCGGATAGAGGCAGATGATCTTGAGCTTGCCCTCCGCCTCCATTTGCGCGAAGTCCACGCCCCAGCCGCTTGCGTTGCGAAACAACTGGCCTCTGCTCTCCTCGTATCCAAACAGGATGGACTTTTCGCCCGCGGCGACGCCGCCGGCGAGGAAGTTCGTCACCAAGAGCGTCTTGCCGGTCCCGGTGGCGCCGCTCACGAGCGTGACGCTGTCGCGGAAGAAGCCGCCGCCGCACATCTCGTCGATCGCGGGATTGCCGCTGGTCACCCGCACCATGCTCGACTGCTGTTCGAGGCGCAGCGACGACAGAGGCACGGCCACGACACCGCGATTCTCCAGTAAGGTGAACGGCGCCTCGCCTTCGGCGTGATGGCTGCCGCGCATTTTCAGCACTTCGATGGTACGGCGGCGCTTTTCGCGGTGAAGCACGTTGCGCAAAATCACGACATTGTCCGCAACGAACTCTTCGAGGCGATGGCGCGTGATCTCGCCGTATTCGTTGTTGCGCTCTGCGGTCATCAGCACCGCGAGCTTCGATTTCTTCAGGGCACTGCTGATGCGGAACAGCTCGCGGCGCAATATCTTCGGGTCGCCGATGAAGTGATCGAAGAGCTGCGTCAGCGAATCCAGCACCACGCGACGGGCGCGGACGGTTTTGACCGCATGATCGATGCGCGCCAGCAGGCCGGCCAGATCGTAATCGCCGACCACCATTTCGTCGCTCGCCGAAGGGCTCGCATCGACAAAGGCCAGACGCCCCTCCTTGCGCCAGGCGGGAAGATCCCAGCCGAAGCTGCGCATGTTGGCCTCGATATCGACGGGCGGCTCTTCGAACGTCACCAGAACCCCGTTTTCGCCGTAGTGAGTAATGCCATGAGCGAGAAATTGCGTCGCGAACACCGTCTTGCCGCTACCTGGCGTCCCGCCGACAACCGTCGTGCGCCCACGCGGCAGGCCGCCCATCACCAGCTCATCGAAGGCATTCACACCGGTCTTCACCCGGTCCAGGACATCCGAGACCTCCATGTCCTCGTCTTGCGCGATCATGCGGACTTCCCTTTCAGTTCTATGCCGAGAAAATCCAGGACACGCCTGGTGTCGCCGAGATCGCCGACGATGCGCCGTGAGCGCTCAGGGCTTTCATACGCGAGCGTTGGCGTCGCCAGGATGCCTGACTTTTCAGCGAGTTCCGGCCTCTCCTGAACGTCGATGATTTCGACCTTGCACGCCGGATGGATGCGCGCCTGAAGCTCGGCAAGCTGTTTCTCAGCCCGCCGGGCAGTTGCCGAGGTTCCGGCAACGTAGAGGCGTAGAATTGGGTCGATCACGGGGCGTGGCCCTGGTTGCACATCGCGGGGCGCCAGCGGGCGACGGCAGACCCGCGGCCACCCCTTTCAGTACGGATGATCGATTTCATCCGCACGCGCGATGGATCGCAAAGTAAGAGCGTTTCCTCGCCTCGTGCGCAAGAGAGAGAGAAATACCAACCTTCTAGTAAGCCTTATTCAACCGAGGGACTCGGGCGCGGCGACGTCCGCCGCCGTCCGGACAAGGCATCTTGAGGCGTGATGCCGCGCTCACGCGCCCAAATCATAGCGGCGCTGCGGCGGTTCACACCGATCTTCCGATACAGCGAGGCGATGTGGTTGCGGATCGTATTCTGTGAAAGATTGAGCATGGTCCCCATTTCGGTATCGCTGCGGCCCTCGCAGATCAGGCCCAAGACTTCGCGCTCGCGATCGGAGAGAATGTCCAGATCCGAGGTTCTTGGCGCCGGCTTGGCTTTACGGAACGCCTTGAGCGCTTCGATGATCGAGCGCGTAAACCGGGATGGATCGGCCAACGCGGCCTCGAGTGCCGTGACCGCATCACGTCCATGCTCGTCCCCGGAAAGCTCGCGTTCCTGAATAAGGCATATCGTGACCGCATCTCCATTGATCACGATCTGTTGGGCGGAGAGACAACAATGAACGGCGGCGCCGGCATCGAGCGTGCGCAACGACGCGGCGAGCTCGTCGATGCCTCCGTTCAGGCGCTCGCGGGTGCGCTCATCGATCCACGCGATCTCGCGATTGGAATCGAGTAGCACCGCTCCTGTTCCGAGTGCAGTCACGACGCGCTCGAGCTGTTCTTGCGGGCGCGAACGATCATTCACCACGTCATCCATGGCGTTTCCCCTTTGCGATTGGTGATGGGGCTGACGAACTTTGAAATGTTCGCCCTGACAACGCCGTGCGAGAAGTGTGGTTCCTCCCGACTAAGCCGCTAGTAGAAAAGCACTATTTCGGATCAAAACGGCCAGCGCGCTCGGCCGCACCCGCTGATCGACGACATCACCAAGCCGGCAGCCGTGGACAGCGCGCGGTTTTGGAGCGAGGTATCCGGCCGCGAAAAATCACTCAACCAAACCGGTCAGGTCGGAATGCGAAAAGGTCCGGAACATCATTGCGCCTTTCGATCAGGCTTACAACAACGCGGCTGGTTACGCCGGCCAAGGTCATGCCGAGGTGTCCGTGTCCAAAGGCGTGGATCAGGTTCGGATAGCGTCGGCTCGGTCCAATGACGGGCAGCGAATCCGGAAGCGAGGGGCGAAAGCCGAGCCACTGCGATTGAACGGGTCCGAGATTCGGGAAAAGCTTGCGGACGCCTCGCTCCAGGAGAGCAATTTGCTTCTGATTGAGCGGTGCCGAGAGGCCACTAAGCTCGACCGTTCCCGCGACCCGCAAACGACCGGCCATGGGTGTGATATAGAAGCCCAGATCGACCGGGCTGACGGGCCTGTTGATCGGACAGACATCCATCGCGAATTCAATGTGGTAGCCGCGCTCCGTATCGAGGGGAATATTCTCTCCAATTGGCGCAGCCAGAGACTGCGACCAGGCGCCGGCGGCGAGCACGACCGTATGCGCTTCGATCGTGCGGTCGCGGCAGATCAAGCGGATGCGTCCGCTGTCCTGCGGCTCCAGCCGATCCACGCGGGCGCGTTCGAACGTAGCACCCTTGGCCTCGGCTGCGGCCGCCAGTCGGCGGGTCATCACGGCTGGATCGACGGTATGGGCCGCATCGGGGAAAAAAACGCCGCCGGCCGCGGGAGGAAGCGCGGGCTCCAGCCTTGCGACCTCTGCCGACGTCAGCCATTCCTGTCGGACGCCGAGCTCGTTCCGCAGCCGGGCGCCCCACTCGCTATCTTTTTGCGGAAGCTTTCCCCGATAGTAATAGAGGCAGCCTTCATAGCGAAGCAGGTCCGCAAGTCGAGCCTCTTCGGCGAGCGCTCGCCAATCCGGCATCGCATCCTTGAGCAAGCCCGCAAGCGCGTGTCCGTTGCGGCGCGCTCGAGCCGGCGCGGATTGCCAAACGAACCGCGACAGCCAGGGAACGAGTGCGGGTAAGGCGGCTAGCCTGACGGTGAGAGGGCTGTCCGCCTTGAGAAGCAGGTTCGGCAGATTCCAGAGAACGTCGGGGTTGCCGACCGGCGCACAGGCGTAAGGAGCCAATGTCCCGGCATTGCCGTACGAGGCGCCCGAACCTGCCTCGTTCGGATCGACGACAACGACTTCACGGCCAGCTCCCGCCAGCCGAAATGCAATCGCAAGGCCGATGATTCCGGCTCCGGCAATCGCGACGTCTGTTTTGATCAACTCCGCCACGGCGCCTCACACCGCGCCCGAGATTTCGAGATGACCGGCATTCAGCAGTTCAGCCATGATCGAAAGCGCCTGCCGCAATTCGCCGGCTGAAGGCGCCGCGCCCACATTGATGCGCACGGCGTGGGCGAGCGTTTCGCGTCCTACCGCAAATGCGTCCGCAGGAAGCACGCCTACTCCGCGCTGACGGCAGGCGCGCGCGAAAGCAGCGCCTCGCCACGGTTCGGGCAAATGCAGCCAGGCGTGAGGCGACGTCTCGTCCGTCTGAACATCGAATGCCGCGAGGGCGTCGCGCAAAATGGCCTGCCGCCGGCGCAGTTCCTCGCGCTGGAATTCGATGATCCGCTTCGCGGTCCCCTCTTCCAGCAAAACGGTGGCAACCAATGCCGTGAGCGGGCTGATGCTCCAGCAATCAATCCGCAGCGCCGCCGCGACATTGCCCAAGACTGCGCGTGGCGCGACCACAAATCCGTAGCGCAGGCCGGGTGCGATGCATTTCGATAGGCCGCTGATGTGGACGGTGAGTTCAGGTTCGAGGGCCGCGAAAGATGGAATGGCGCGATCGAGCAACGGACGGTAGACATCGTCCTCGATGATCAGCACGTTATGGCGCCGCGCAATCGCCCCGAGCGCGCGGCGGCGCTCTTCGCTCAATGTAACCGTTGTCGGATTGTGCAAGCTGGGTACGAGGAAAACCGCGCGAGGGCGCAAGGTCGCGCAAGCCGCCTCGAGAGCATCCGGCCGCATGCCCTCTCGGTCGATCGACACCCCACGCAGGTCGACACCTTGTGACCGGCAAAGCGCGCTGATGCCTTGATAGGTGATGGAATCAGCGAGGACGACATCGTCGGGCTGCGTCAGGGCCCGTAGCACGCAGGCAAGGCCATGCTGAGCGCCGTCGGTCAGGACAACGCGACCGGCATCGCCATCGCCCGCTACGCCATTGAGCCAATCCGCAGCCGCGGCGCGCGCCCATAGCGGACCTTCCGGGGGATGATAGTCTTGCAACGCGCCAAATCGGCGATCTTTGGCGATGTGCGGCAGAAGAAGCGCCAGCGCGTCGCGATAAGCCGACGTCGCCGGCCTGTTGACGGACAGATCGATCAGACCGGCCTCATCGCTGGGCGCGGATTTGAATCCACCTTCCTCCGTCTCCTTCGCGGCGACAAGTGTCCCGCGGCCGGGGCGCGCCTCAACGAGTCCGCGCTGTTGCAAGGCCGAGAAGGCGCGGGTGACGGTCGTGACATTGATGCCGAGCAGGCGCGCAATTTCTCGATGTGGCGGCAACCTGTCGCCCTCAGCCAGTTCGCCGCAAGCAATTCGTTCACCGATGGCATCCGCCAAACGCTGATAAATCGGTCGATCGTTGTCCGGCAGTTCCAGATTTTCGAGCATTTCGGCTGGGTGCCCCGAGCGTTCTTGTCTTGGCCAAGGCATTCTTAACATGGAGAAAAGAATCGGACAATCCGACTTGTATGCATTCCTTACGGCTTCAACTGCCTATTATATGACATGGTCGACGCCGTAAATTGCATCATTTGATAGCCTTGACGCTCAGATTTCCGCATTGTACGGTCACTCAATCGTCTATTGTGTGGTCACATAATTGTGGGCAACCTTGGGAGGTGGAGCGATGGTTTCGACCGGACAAAGTTCGTCGCTTCGTAGTCCCCTTGCGGCAGGCGCGCGACTCGCAACGGGCCAAGGCGACGCCAAATTTGTCGAATTCATTGACGTCGAGAAATCGTACGGCAATTTTCATGCGGTCCGCCGGTTGAATTTGAGCATCGGCCGGGGCGAGTTTTTGACGTTCCTCGGTCCCTCAGGTTCCGGCAAGACCACGACCTTGAACATGCTGGCGGGCTTCGAACGTCCGAGCGAGGGCGTCATTACGCTCGATGGCAAGTCGGTCGACCGCCTGCCGCCCTATGAACGCAACATCGGCATGGTGTTCCAGAACTACGCGCTGTTTCCGCATATGAGCGTAGCGGACAACGTCGCCTTCCCTTTGTCGGTGAGAAAGCTGCCGAGGGCGGAGATCGGGCCGCGCGTCGTGCGCGCCCTCGAAATGGTGCAGTTGGAGCGCTTCAAGGACCGCAAGCCGGCGCAGCTCTCGGGCGGTCAGCAGCAGCGTGTCGCGCTCGCCCGCGCGCTCGTCTTCCAGCCGACCCTCGTTCTGATGGACGAACCCCTCGGCGCTCTCGACAAGAAGCTGCGCGAGCACATGCAGATCGAATTGATGCAGATCCATCAGATGCTCGGCGTCACCATCGTATACGTGACGCACGACCAGAGCGAAGCACTGACGATGTCGGATCGCGTCGCCATCTTCGAAAGCGGCGCCATCGATCAGATCGGAACGCCGGACGAGCTTTACAATAAGCCGGCGACTGCGTTCGTCGCAGGCTTCATTGGCGAAAACAATGCGCTGGATGGTGTCGTCGAACGCGTCGTCGGCAATCAATGTCTGGTCGCGCTGCCAACAGGATTGAAGACGACCGCGATGGCGATCGGCGATATTCGTCCGGGCGCGCCGGTCCATCTGACGATCCGGCCCGAGCGGATCGGGCTGTCGGGCGCCGGCGCGGATTCGGACAACCGGTTTCAGGCGACGGTCGATGGCCGAATCTATCACGGCGACCATCAGCGCCTACTCGCGCGTTTGGCGAGCGGGCAGATCCTGACTGTAAAAGTCGGACCTGAAGCAACGATGGCGGCGGGCGAAGCGATCGACCTTTGCTGGCCTATATCCGATTGCCGGGCTTTTCCGGCAGGCGCCGTCCCGGACGGCAGCTCAGCGAACATAGGGAGCGTTTCATGAAGCGAGTATCCAGGACGACCTTGCTTGCCTTGGCGAGCGCCGCGATCGTCGGCCAGCTTCAACCCGCCAGCGCCGAAGAACTCACCGTCATGGCCACCGGCGGCGCGTGGCAGGCGGCGCTGCGGCAGGCCTGGTTCGAGCCGTTCGCCAAGAAGATGGGCATCAAGTTCAACGAGCAGGAATATACCGGCGAGCTCGGCAAGATCAAAGCGATGGTCGAGACCGGCAATGTGCCGATCGACCTCGTGACGGTCGAAACCTCGACGGTCCTGCAAGGCTGCGACGCCGGCGTTCTGATCCGCCTCGATTATTCGAAGGTCGCCGATCGTTCGCGATTCCTGCCAGGCACGGCGCTCGATTGCGGCGTCGGCATCGATGTCTATGGCGACGTGTTGGCCTATGACACGACCGTGCTGAAAGAGGCGCCGACTTCCGTGCTCGATATTTTCGACACCAAGAAATTCCCCGGCAAGCGCGCCATGCGCAAGGCGCCCGCGCAGAATCTGGAATGGGCTCTGATGGCCGATGGCGTGCCGATCGCCGACATCTACAAAGTGCTGGGAACCTCGGCCGGGGTCGACCGCGCCTTCAAGAAGCTCGACACCATCAAGAAGGATATCGTCTGGTGGGATGCCGGCGCACAGCCGCCGCAACTGCTTGCCTCCAAGGAGGTGGTCATGACGACCGCGTGGAACGGGCGCATTCAAAACGCGATCGACCAGGACAAGCGCCCCTTCGCGATCGTCTGGGACAACCAGATCGTCGAATATGACATGATCGCGATTCCGAAGGGCGCCAAGAACCTCGACCTCGCCTACAAATATCTCGCCTATGCGGCCGATCCTGAAGTCGGCGCGCGGCTCGGCCGCTTCATTCCCTATGGTCCGGTGGTGACGGATGCGACGCCGTTCGTTCCCAAGGAGGTCCTGCCGAAACTCCCCACCGCGCCCGATCACATGAAGAGCTACCTGGTCGGCGACGTCGAATTCTGGGGTGACCATGGCGAGGACTTGGTCAAGCGCTTCAACGCCTGGCTCGCCCAATAGAATAGGCCGCGACGAGAACGCCGATCGGGCACCACCCGGTCCTAACGCCACGCGAGGGGTGCCTCATGTCATCGATCGCCTTACCGAAAATCGGCACAACGGACCGATGGGACGGCCTGCGTCCGCTTGCGTTGGCGGCCCCGCTCCTGCTGCTTCTGTTGTTCAGTTTCGGCGCGCCGATCGTCGCGCTGCTGTCGCGGGCCGTCTACGAGCCGACAATTGCCAATGCGCTGCCTCACACCATCGCGGCGCTCCGGCAGGACAGCGGCGCCGGCGTGCCCGGCGAGCCCGTCTTCCTCGCCTTGGCGGCCGATTTGAAGCAGGCGCAGGCGGCAGGCGCCGTTTATGAATTCGCCAAGGCCCTCAACACCCGCCTGCCCGGCGCCCGCAGCCAGGTGCTCCGCGTAGCGCGCATCGCCACGCAGGATCAGGCGACGGGCAAGGAGGCGATGATCAAGGCGGCTCCGCTGCTCGGCGAAGAGCAAAGCTGGGCGGCTATTCGCACCGGCACAAACCGCTTCACCTCGTTCTATCTCCTCAGCGCCTTTGACCTGCGATGGACCGAGCGGGGGACCATCGGCGCGGTTCCGGCCGACCAGGCGGTCTTCCTCCGGGTCTTTGGCCGGACGTTTCTGATCGCAACGATCGTCACGCTCGCAACGCTGGCGCTCGCCTTTCCGCTCGCCTTCGTAATCACCAATCTGCGCCCCGCGGTTGCCGGCATGGTCCTCGTTCTGGTGCTGCTGCCGTTTTGGACGTCGATCCTTGTGCGTACCGCCGCCTGGACCGTGATCCTGCAGAAATTCGGCCTGCTCAACGACCTGTTGCTCTGGCTCGGCCTGACGTCGGATCGCCTCGAATTGATGTACAGCCGCACCGGGCTCATCATCGCGATGACGCATATCCAGCTGCCCTTTACGCTGCTGCCGATCTACAGCGTGATGCGCTCGGTCAAGCCTTCGCTGGTCAGAGCCGCCCAATCACTTGGAGCCCGGCCTTTCACCGCGTTCTGGCGGGTCTATCTGCCGCAAGTCATGCCCGGCGTTCTCGCCGGTTGCCTGCTCACCTTCATCCTGTGCCTCGGCTACTACATCACGCCGGTGCTAATCGGCGGGGCAAGCGACCAGTTGATCAGCAATTTCATCGCCAACTACGTCAACGTCGAGCTCAATTGGGAGATGGCGGCGGCGTTGAGCTTCGTGCTGCTCGCCTCTACCCTCGGCCTTTACGTCACCCTGACGCGGTACCTCGGTCTCGATCTCTTCAAGATGGGATGAACGCCATGTTGTCGCCATACCCAACGACCGCCGAATGGGTCCGCGTCACCGCGCTCTGGTTCTGGTGCGTGCTGGTGCTGATCTTCCTCGTCGTGCCGATTTTCGTGCCGGTGCCCTTGTCTTTCAACAGCGGTTCATTCTTCACCTTCCCGCTCGCCGGGCTTTCAACGCGGTGGTACGAAGTCGTGCTCGGGACGCCGCGCTGGCGCGCCGCCATCGGCAACAGCCTGCTGATCGGATTGGGATCGACCGTGCTGGCGACCGTGCTGGGAACGCTGACCGCGATCGGCCTGTCGGATCCGAAATTCCCGGCGCGGCGGTTCGTCGTGCCTTTGCTGATTTCGCCCCTGATCGTCCCGGTCGTCGTGACGGCGGTCGGAACCTATCTGTTTTATGCCCGCGTCGGGCTCGCCAATACCTATTTCGGCATCATCCTCGCGCATACCGTTCTGGCGAGCCCCTTTGTCGTGGTGACCGTCGGCGCAAGCCTCACGGGGTTCGACCGCAACCTGATGCGAGCGACGTCCATTCTCGGGGCGAGACCGCTGACCGGATTCATTCGGGTCATGCTGCCGCTGATCCTGCCAGGCGTATTGTCAGGCGCCGCTTTCGCCTTTGTGACGTCGTTCGACGAAGTGGTCGTGGTGCAATTCCTCGCCAACGCCGAGCAGCGCACCCTGCCACTCGAAATGTTCACGGGCCTGCGAGAGCAATTGAGTCCGGCGATCACGGCGGCCGCCACCTTGATGATGGGCCTGTCGATCCTGTTGTTGATCGTAGCCAATCTGCTCGCCCGTCGATCGCGGCAAAGCGCCAGCGCCCTGGCCGAGTGAGGCATTGTTGCATGTGCTATCACACGACAATCAACGGTACACGCTGGACCTTTCACGATCTCAGGACGCTGCTTGCCAAAGCATCGCCAGCCCGCTCGGGTGATGTTTTAGCCGGCGTCGCGGCGCAGAGCGCCATCGAGCGTGTTGCTGCCCAGATGGCGCTGGCCGATCTTCCTCTCAAGACCTTCCTGAATATCGATCTCGTGCCGTATGAGGAGGACGAGGTTTCTCGTCTGATCCATGATAGCCATGATCTGACGGCATTCGAACCGGTGTCCCATCTGACCGTCGGCGGATTTCGCGAATGGCTGCTCGACACGCGGACAACGACCAGCCATCTGGCCGCGCTGGTCCCCGGCCTGACCCCGGAAATGGCCGCCGCCGTGTCCAAGATCATGCGCGCGCAAGACCTCATCGTCGTGGCGGCCAAATGCAGCGTCATTACCGCTTTCCGCAACACGATCGGGCTTGCCGGCCGGCTCTCCACGCGGCTGCAACCGAACCATCCGACCGACGATTCCCGAGGAATTGCGGCCAGTCTGCTTGACGGACTCTTGTTCGGCGTCGGCGACGCGGTGATCGGCGTCAATCCCGCGACCGATAGTTTGCAAGACTATGTGCGCATCGTCAGCCTGCTCGACAATGTCCGGGAGCGCCTCGAAGTTCCGACGCAGACCTGCTGTCTGGGACATGTCACGACCGCGATCCAGGCCATCAATCTCGGCGCCCCGGTCGATCTCGTCTTCCAATCCATAGCTGGCTCTGAAAAAGCCAATCGAGGGTTCGGGATCAGCTTGTCCCTCCTGGCGGAGGCCAATGATGCGGCGCTTTCCCTGGCTCGCGGCACCGTCGGCAGGAATGTCATGTATTTTGAAACCGGGCAAGGCAGCGCACTATCCGCCGACGCGCATTTTGGAATCGATCAGCAGACGATGGAAGCGCGCGCCTACGCCATCGCGCGGCGTTTCAAGCCGCTGCTCGTCAACACGGTCGTCGGCTTCATCGGTCCCGAATATCTCTATAACGGCAAGGAAATCACGCGGGCCGGACTCGAGGACCATTTCTGCGGCAAGCTGCTCGGCGTGCCGATGGGATGCGATGTCTGCTACACCAATCATGCCGAAGCCGATCAGGACGACATGGATGCGCTGCTGACGCTGCTGACCGCCGCAGGCGTCACCTTCGTCATTGCGGTTCCCGGCGCCGATGACGTCATGCTGAACTATCAGAGTCTGGCGTTTCACGACATCCTCTACGTCCGTCAGACTCTCGGTCGGCGATGCGCTCCGGAGTTCGAGGATTGGCTGCAGCGGACGGGCCTCGCCGACGTGGACGGCCGTTTGCTTGAGAAAGCCGCGTCTGGAGCGATCGGTCCGGCCATTGCGCTGATCGAGACGATGGAAGCCTGATGATGCCGGACGAGCCGCCAGATCGGAACAACCAGCTCGCAGTGACCGACAAACTCGCGCGCCTGCGACGCTTCACGCCGGCGCGCATCGCGCTCGGGCGCGCCGGATCCGGGCAACTGACGGCTACGGGCCTTCGGTTCATGCTCGATCATGCGCGCGCGCGTGACGCCGTTCACGCCGCGCTTGATTTCGACACCATCGGGCAATCGCTTCGCGAGCGAGACTGGAGCGTCGTCCATGTCCAGAGCACCGCGGCCGATCGCGCCGAATATCTGCGCCGCCCGGATCTGGGACGCCGCCTATCGCCCGCAGGGCGTCTGGCCATCGACGGCCAGCAACGCGGCAGCGATGTCGCGATCGTCGCCGCCGACGGCCTCTCCGCATCGGCTATCGAGATCAACCTTCTGCCGTTGGTCGATCAGCTGCGCCGGCTCTTGTTGGCTCAAGGCCTCACGATGGGACCACTTGTCCTTGTCGGGCAGGGGCGCGTCGCGGTCGGTGACGAGATCGGTGAATTGCTAGGCGCAAAGCTAGCCGTCGTCCTGATTGGCGAACGTCCGGGTCTGTCGGCAGCCGACTCGCTCGGCGCCTATATCACGTGGCGGCCGCGGGTCGGCATGATGGATTCGAGCCGGAACTGTATATCCAATATCCGTCCCGCTGGACTGTCGCCGGAAGACGCGGCTGCGCAGATCGTCGGTGTGGTGGAGCTGGCGTTCAAGCATGCCACGACGGGCGTCCGACTCAACGATTTGCGGGGAACAGAAGCAATCAGCGCGGTCGGGCCGCGAGAATAGGCGCGAACGACGATGTCCTATCTAGTCATTGGCAAATGACCGAGCAACCGAGACCGGCACTCCAGCCATTGCGAGGTTTCGTAAATCTGTTCAGGAATGGTGCCCAGGGGCGGAATCGAACCACCGACACTGCGATTTTCAGTCGCATGCTCTACCAACTGAGCTACCTGGGCGTGCTCCAAAGAGGGGCCAAAGCCCATCGAGCGGGCGGTTTATAGTGGGCTGGAAGCGGCCTGTCCACCCGGCTTCGCCAAGAGGCTTCGCCGGGTGCGGGCCGGCTGTGCACAAGGTCGGGCGCCATTGCCGCGGCTGGCGCGCGATGCATCGGACTTCCATGCAAGCTATTGATATAACTAATTATTCTTCGCCGTCGGCTTCGTCGTCGCGGCCGGGGATGACATAGGACCCTTTCAGCCATCGGTTCAGGTCGACGTCGCGGCAGCGCGAGGAGCAGAACGGACGGGTGGCCTCCGCCTGCGGCTTGCCGCAGATCGGGCAGGTTTTGAGGGGCGCAGCGGGCTTTTTGATGTGGTCGTCCTTGATGGCGGCAACTTACACGAGGTGAAAGGGTTCAAGAGCCTCTCGGCAAACGGGTTCCTGCGGCGGAGGCGCAGGCGCGCCGCCTGCCGATTCTACTGTGCATGGGGTTGTTTTCGAGATTTTTGTCGGGCCGTGGTCAAATGGCCGTGGCGTTGAGCCAGCCGAAGCGGATCGGAAAGCCTTCGCCGCCGAGCAGCGTCGTGGTCTCGTAGAGCGGCAGGCCGACCACGTTGCTGTAGGAGCCCACCATCTTCACCACGAAGGAGCCGGCGATGCCCTGCACGGCATAGCCGCCGGCTTTGCCGCGCCATTCGCCGGAGCCGATATAGGCCTGGATGTCGTCTTCCGACAGCCGCTTGAAGCGGACCCGGGTCTCGACCAGACGCTGGCGGAAGGCCTCGCGCGGTGTCACGAGCGTAATCGCAGTGTAGACGCGGTGGTTGCGGCCGGACAGCAGCCGCAGGCACTGCGCGGCCTCGTCGACGAGATTGGCCTTGGGCAGGATGCGGCGGCCAACCGCCACCACTGTGTCGGCGGACAGGATGAAGGCGCCGCGCAGCTCGTCATCGAGCTGCACCGATTTCAGCGCCGCATCGGCCTTGGCCCTCGCGAGGCGATTGGCGCAGGCACGCGGCAGCTCGCCCCGCTTCGGCGTCTCGTCGACATCGGCCGGCCGGAGCGCGTCCGGCTCGATGCCGGCCTGGTTGAGCAGCGACAGGCGCCGCGGCGAACCGGAGGCAAGAACGAATTTGGGGCGGCCGAGCATCAGGTGATTTTTGGGAGACGAGGCAGGGGGTGAATTGCGCGCGGAACCTATCGGAAGGGGGCTGATTTCACAACCCGGGAACCCGGACTTTGGTGATTCGAGGTGTCCGACATGCGTGTGCCCTTAGTCTGTGACGCGGGTGTTACGCCTGCCCAATGCTACCCGCTCGCCGCGCCGACCTTGGCGAAACGCCGGCGAATCCGCATCAGGAGCTGGTCGCAGACCTCGCGATAGGCGGCGAGCTTCTGGTCGCGGCTGCCCTCGATGGTGGTGGGATCCTGCATCGGCCAGTATTCGACGTCGGCGGCAAGCGTGCGGGTCAGCTCCAGCGCCTTGTGGTGTGCCTCGGGCGAGAGCGTGATGATGAGGTCGAAATTCAGCCCCTCCCAGTCCTCCAGTTCCTCAAACGTCTGCGGCCTGTGGGTGGAGATGTCCTGGCCGAGCTCGGCCATCACGGCGATCGCGAACGGATCGAGCTCGCCCTTCCTCGCACCGGCCGATTTCACGTAGAGACCCTGCGCGAACATGTGCCGCAGCAGGCTCTCGGCCATCGGCGAGCGCACGCTGTTCATGGCGCAGGCGAACAGCACCGATTGCGGATCGCGTGCGCGTGGCGGACCCGCCATCGCGCCTAACCCTTCCAATGAAGGACAGTAATGAGCGTGAAAAGGCGGCGCGAGGTCTCGAAATCGACCCGCACCTTGCCCTTCAGCCGCTCCTGCAGCGTGCGCGATCCCTCGTCATGGATGCCGCGGCGGCCCATGTCGATCGCCTCGATCTTGTCCGGGGTCGCGGTGCGGATCGCCTGGTAATAGCTATCGCAGATCATGAAATAGTCCTTCACGATCCGCCGGAACGGTCCGAGCGACAACAGATGCGCGACCACGGGCGTGCCGTCCTCGCGGCGGATGTCGAACATCAGCCTGCTGCCGGTGATGCCGATATGCAGCGTGAATGGGCCCTTGCCGTCGGCGCCCTCGGGAGCGAACAAATTCTGCTCGATCAGATCGTAGATCGCGATCGCGCGCTCATGCTCGATGTCGGGCCCGGAACGGCCGATCGAGTCCTCGTCGAGCGTGACCGCGACGATGCGATTGGTCGAGGCGTCCTGTTCGGGCGGCTGGGTCATGACAGATTGAGGCGCAATCCAATCGAGCGCGAATGGGCATCCAGCCCCTCCGCTTGTCCGAGCGTCATCGCAGCCGGCCCCAGCGCACGCAGCTGGTCCGGGCCGCATTTCAGGATCGAGGTCCGCTTCATGAAATCGGCGACCCCGAGGCCCGAGGAGAATCGCGCCGAGCGCGCCGTCGGCAGCACGTGGTTGGAGCCGCCGACATAATCGCCGATCGCCTCCGGCGTATGCGCCCCGAGGAAGATGGCGCCGGCGTTGCGAATCTTAGCGGCGAGCGCGTCGGGATCACCGGTCATGATCTCGAGATGCTCGGCAGCGATCGCGTCCGCGAGCGGAATGGCGTCGGCGAGAGAGCTCACCATGATGATGGCGCCGAAATCGGCCCAGGACTTGCCGGCAATTGCGGCGCGCGGCAGCGTCTTCAACTGCGCCTCGACAGCCTTCTCGACATCGGCGGCGAGGCGCGCCGAGTCAGTGATCAGAATCGATTGCGCGCTGACATCGTGCTCGGCCTGCGCCAAGAGATCAGCGGCGATCCAGTCGGCATTGCCGGTGTCGTCGGCGATCACCAGCACCTCGGAGGGGCCCGCGATCATGTCGATGCCGACCTTACCGAACACCAGCCGTTTTGCGGCGGCGACATAGGCATTGCCGGGACCGACGATCTTTGCGACCGGCGCAATCGTCGCGGTACCATGAGCGAGCGCGGCCACAGCCTGCGCGCCGCCGACGCGGTAGATCTCGGTGACGCCGCCGAGATGCGCTGCCGCCAACACCAGCGGATTGAGCTTGCCGTCGGGCGAAGGCACCACCATCACCAGGCGCGAGACACCGGCGACTTTCGCCGGCACCGCATTCATCAGCACCGACGACGGATAGGCCGCAGTGCCGCCGGGCACGTAGAGGCCGGCGGATTCGATTGCGGTGTAACGCCAGCCGAGCTCGACACCGAGCGGGTCGGTGAAGCGTTCGTCCTTCGGCAGCTGACGGCGATGGTAGGTCTCGATGCGGTCCCGCGCGAGCTTGAGCGCATCCAGCGTTGCGGCATCGCAGGCCTTTTTCGCGGCTTCGATCTCGGCGGTCGAGACGCGAAGGCCGGAAGCATCCAGCGTCAGCCGGTCGAACTTTGCCGTGGCCTCGAGCAGGGCGGCATCGCCGCGCCTGGCCACGTCATCGACGATGGTGCGCGCGGCGGCCTCGACATCGGCCGAGATCTCGCGCTTGGCGGCGAGAAAGGCCGCGAATCGCTGGTCAAAATCGGCGCTGCTGCGGTCGAGACGAACGGGCATTTTGGGCTTGGCTTCTGCTGGTTGAGGGGGCGCCGTCTGGCTCACCGGCCCCCTGCTCAATGGCGCGGCGGGGAAGCTGCGTCAACCCTTGGCAGCCCCCTTTGGAAGCTACCGTTCCGGCGAGGGCCTGAGCCGGTTCGGTAGGTATACAGGCAACCTCACCCCTCCCCCTCGATCCCCAGCCCCGTTCCCAATTCGTCCGCGCCCAGATCGGTCAGCTCGCATTCCAGACATTCGACGTCGAGCCGGATGGCGCCGCCCTGGGCGAACAGCAAGAGCGCGCTGCCGCTGGGCTCCTCATCGCGGCCGTCCCGGGGATGAAACTCGATGCCGACGAGGTCCAGGACCGCCTCGGGTATCGCGAGATCGATGTTGCGCGACTTGCAGGCGAGCACGCGGTCGAAGCGGAGCGCTGAGACCAGCCGGCGCGGCCCGGTCTCGCCCGCCAGCGTCTGCTCCCAGTCTAGCCGGCTCATGCCGACCACGAGGCGCTTCTCGCCCTGCCGCCAGATGATGTCGGAAGGCTGCACGCGGGCGTCCTGCACATGGGTCGAGATCACCGCGAGATCGTCGGCATCGAGCGCGATCAGTTTGAGCTGGGGAGACATCACCGACACTTCTCCTCGAGGGCTGATACGGCTCAACGCGCCGGGCTGCCGAAATTTCCGCGCAAGCTAGCGATCACGCGGACTAGAGGCTATTGATATCCTTCATCTCCAGCAGCTTCTTGGGATAGCCGACCCGGGCGACATGGATCATGGCGCGGCCCATCTGCTCGGTCGAGGTGACGAGCCCAGGCGAGATCCGGCGCAGCACCGACCACAGCGGCCAGGTCACATCATAGACCGCTTGCACCCAGGGCGTCTTCGAGCGGATCCCGTGCAGAGGCTGGATCGCGCCTGGCCGGAACATATAGGCGGCCTTGAACGGCAGCTTGAGCAGATCGTTCTCGGTCTTGCCCTTGACGCGCGCCCACATCCGCGAGCCCTGCTCGGTGGAATCTGTGCCGGCGCCGGTGACATACGTGAAGGTCATCTGCGGATTGAGCCGCGCCAGCGTCGTCGCCGCGGCGAGCGTGATGTCGTAGGTGAGATGGCGGTAGCGCTCTTCACTCATGCCGATCGAGGAGACGCCGAGACAGAAGAAGCAGGCGTCGAAGCCTGAGAGCTGCGCCTCGATCGCCGAATAATCGGTGAAATCGTCGTGGATGATCTCGGTCAGCTTGCCGTTGCGCACGCCGGTCGGGCTGCGCCCGACCACCAGCACGCGCTCGACGCCGGCATCGACCAGGCACTCGCGCAACGCACCCTGCCCGACCATGCCGGTCGCGCCGAAAATGATGACATGCATCGGGACGTCCCCACCGAAGTCACGGCTCATGCGGCGGCCGCGATCTCGTCGAAGGATACACCGGTCAGCGTCGCCGAGACATCCCACAGCATGGCCGCCGAAGCGAAATCCTTCGCCTGCGGCATGATCCGCGCCGGCACGGGCGGCCCCTTCAATTCGTAGAACCAGTTCGGGCCGTAATAGCCAGCGGGCTCAGCGGCCGCCGACGTCGCCGCAAATAGCGTGGGCAGCGCGCCTTCCGCAGCGGACTGGCTGATCAACGGCTGGAGCAACCGGCCAACTCGCCATTGCAGGGTGTTGGTGCCAGGTCCGTTCGGAATGAGATCGGTGCGCGCGTAGCCGGGATGCGCAGCAACGCTTCGCAAGCCCCAGCCCGCCGCATCGCTACGCCGTTGCAATTCGAGCGAGAACATCAGCATCGCGAGCTTGGACTGGCAGTACGCACGCCAGGGACGATAGGACCGCTGGCTCTGCAGATCGTCGAAATTGATCGCGCCGGAGCGATGCGCGAGGCTGGAGAGATTAACAACGCGCGCAGCTTTCGCACGGCGAAGCTGTGGCAACAGGCGGGCGGTCAGGGCGTAGTGGCCGAGATAATTGGTGCCGAGCTGCAGCTCGAAACCATCCTCGGTCTGCCGCCGCTTCGGCAGCGCCATCACGCCGGCATTGTTGACGAGGAGATCGAGCTGCTCGTTGCTGGCGGCAAAGCGCCGGGTGAAATCGGCCACGGAGGCAAGGCTTGCGAGGTCGAGATGTTCATAGGCAATCAGGGCGTTGGGAAACCGGGCGCAAATGCCCTCGATCGCCCGCAGACCCTTTGCGTCGTTGCGCCCGGTGAGTATGACGATGGCTCCGGCGCCCGCCAGTGCCAGCGCCGTCTCGTAGCCAAGGCCGCCGGTGGCCCCGGTGACGACGGCGGTCTTGCCGCTGAGCGAGGGGATGTCTGCCGTGGTCCAGTCGGTCATGCCATATCTCCGTTCAGGGCTGGAATGAGGCCAGCGACGGGTCTAAATGTGCACTGAGTGCAAGTTTGCAAGAGGTGAAATGATTTGAAGGCTTCGAAGCCCGCCGCGACATCGGCCAGCAAAGCCGCCAAGCCATTGCCGGCACGAGCAAAATCCGCTGCCAGCCCCGGCCTGCGCCAGCGCAAGCAGCAGGAAACCCGCGAGCGGCTGAAGCGCGCGGCAATGGGCTTGTTCCTCGAGCGCGGCTTCGAGGCCACGACCATCGATGACATCGCTGCCGCTGCCGACGTCTCGCGCCGGAGCTTCTTCCATTATTTCGCGTCGAAGGAGGACGTCGTCGCCGCCTGGCAGGAGGATGCGGCCGCCGCGCTGGTCGCCGGGATCCTCGCGCGGCCTGCGGATGAGTCCATGCTCACGGCGGCGGAAAACGCGATCGCAGCCGCGGTCAAGCGGATCGACCCGACCGAGGCAGCGGCGATGTCGCGGCTCAAGCGCGACAATCCCGCGCTTCAGGCCCGCGACCAGCTCAAATACGAAAAGCTCGAGCGCGCGCTCGCGGACGGACTTGCGCAACGCTCGGGGCACAAGTCGGACCGGCTGAACGCCCGCCTCGTCGCCATGATCGCCACCGGCGCGATGCGCGTCGGCGGCGAGAGCTGGCTCAGCGAAGGCACGCGCGACAAGCCGGAGGCCTTCGTCAAGCGGACCTTCGACGCGATCAGGGCGATCCTGGCGTGAGCGATCCGCTCAGCCCTTGAAGAACGCCAGCAGATCCGCGTTGATGGTTTCGGCGTGCGTGGTCGGCATGCCGTGCGGAAAGCCGTTGTAGGTCTTCAGCGTGCCGTTCTTGAGCAGCTTGGCCGACAGCGGCGCGGAATCGGCGTAAGGCACGATCTGGTCGTCGTCGCCGTGCATCACCAGCACCGGCACGTTGATCTTCTTTAAATCCTCGGTGAAGTCGGTTTGCGAGAACGCGACGATGCCGTCGTAATGCGCCTTGGCGCCGCCCATCATGCCCTGGCGCCACCAGTTCTGGATCACCGCTTCCGACGGTTTTGCGCCGGGACGGTTGTAACCGTAGAACGGGCCAGCGGCGACGTCGCGGTAGAACGCCGAGCGGCCGGCCGCGAGCGCCGTCTGAAAGCCGTCGAACACGCTCTTCGGCAGACCGCCGGGATTGGCCTCGGTCTTCACCATCAGCGGCGGCACCGCGGAGAGGATTGCGGCCTTCGCCACCCGGCTCTCACCATGGCGCGCGATGTAGTGCACGACCTCGCCGCCGCCGGTGGAATGGCCGACATGGATGGCGTTCTTGAGGTCGAGATGCGCGCTCACCGCCGCGAGGTCGTCGGCATAGTGATCCATGTCGTGACCGTCGGCGACCTGCGCCGAGCGGCCGTGGCCGCGGCGATCATGGGCGACGACGCGATAGCCGCGGGTGACGAAGAACATCATCTGCGCGTCCCAGTCGTCGGACGACAGCGGCCAGCCATGGCTGAACACGATCGGCTGGCCCGAACCCCAATCCTTGTAAAAGATCTCGACGCCGTCTTTGGTGGTGATGATGGGCATTGGGGGGGGACTCCTTTAGTCAGAAACGATCAGGCGAACGCCATCGGCTTGTAGCGGCGCCAGGCGCCGATGGTCACCAGCACGAAGAACACCAGCACGATGCCCTGCACCACGGCGAACACAGGGCCCGACGGCGGCGCGGGCGGCACGGCCGGCGCGAGCGCGGCCAGCGCCGGCACCTTCAGGAACGACTGGATCACCAGCACGAAGACGTTGAAATAGAGCGAGATCATCGCGGTCACGATGTAGACTGGCCGCCACGCGCCCGCGAGCTTCATGCCATACAGCGCGATGCAGGCGATCGCGAGCAGCACCAGCGAGATGCCAGCGATGATGTACGAGGGCAGCAGCTCCTTGAATGGAAACAAGAAGCCCGTCGCATTGGTCAGGATGGTGAAGAGGAGGAAGATCGCGGTGAGGCCGGGCATCGGCTTCGAGCCGAGCAAGCCGAACATCACGATCAGGCCGGCGGCGATGGCGATCAGGCTGATGATGACATGGACCAGTGTGAAGGCTTGCAGGCTCATCCCGAGTACCATGGCATCTCTCCTACTCTCAGCATTGAGATCAGAGTATTGTTATTACGCTCCTCATCGGATTGCTACCTGCGCTGACGTCACATATGCGGGCGCAGCCATGCGTCGTCGTGCGAATCGACAAACGCATGGCTGATTTTTTTGCAGCGCTGTCACAAACGATGGCAGCTTTCGACGAAAGTTGAATCGATCGTCGCGATCACACTTCCTTGGTGTCGAAGATCAAGAGGTCGGCGCCGCCGCTGGCGAATTTCGGAACGTCGCCGGCTGCAGCCTTGCCCGCCTCGCTGCCGAAGGCCTTCTGGATGTCGCCCACGCTGTCGAAGGAGAGAATGGCGACGAGATGAACGCCTGAAGGTCCGGCCGGCGAGCCGACAGCGCCCGTACTGACGGCGTATTTCTTCAAGCCGGGCAATTTCTTGGCGAGCGGAATGTGGGTCTCGGCATAATGCTTGTCGAAGGCGGCAACGTCTTTGGGCGTCTTGTAGAGCACGACGAGTTCGGCCATTTAGTCCTCCCTTGTGAATCTTTTCTTCCACGCGCGATTGGTCGCGACGAGGCGATAGTCCGTGGGACACGGCAAGATGGCAAGTCACAATCGGCTTGCCATTCGCTTGTCTTGTCCTTGACTTATTGTTTGAGCACGATCTTTTCGGAAAACCGCTTCACACTTTTCCAGATCGTGCTTTAAAGCGCCGGTTTTGCGGCGTCGCCGAGATAGCCGTGCAGGGAGGCCACGACCTGCGCGCCTTCACCGATGGCGCCACCGACGCGCTTGACCGAGCCGGAGCGGACGTCGCCGACGGCGTAGACGCCGGGCACGGAGGTCTCCAGCGGCGCCACCAGCTTGCCCTGGTTCAGCTCGGACTGCGCGCCTGTGACGACGAAGCCGCCGCGATCGAGCGTCACGCCGCAGCCATCGAGCCAGGTGGTGGCGGGATCGGCGCCGACGAACAAGAAGAGATTCTTGATGTCGGCGGAATCCTCGTCATCGGACAGCCGGCTCTTCCAGCGGATCCGCCGCAGCAGCGTTGCCTCGTCGCCTTCGAGCGCGGTGATCTCGGTGTTGAAGAGAAGCTCGATGTTCGGCGTCGCTTCGATGCGCTCGATGAGATAGCGCGACATGCTGGCCCCGAGGCCGCCGCCGCGGATAATCATCAGCACGCGTCTGGCGTGTCCCGACAGGAACACGGCCGCCTGCCCCGCCGAATTGCCGGCGCCGACCAGCGCCACTTCCTCGCCGGCGCACAGCTTCGCCTCGACCGGGGAGGCCCAGTACCAGACGCCGCGACCCTCGAACTTGTCGAGGTTCTCGATGTCAGGCCGGCGATAGCGCGCGCCGCTCGCGACCACGATCGAGCGCGAGCGCAGGGGATCGCTGCCGTCGAGCGCGACGGAAAACGCACCGTCCTTGCGCGTGCAGTCGAGCGACTTCACCGTGACAGGAATCATGATGTCGGCGCCGAATTTTTGCGCCTGGTTGAAGGCGCGCGCCGTCAGTGCCTGGCCGGAAATGCCGGTCGGGAAACCCAGATAGTTTTCGATGCGCGCGCTGGCGCCGGCCTGGCCGCCGAAAGCGCGGGTGTCGAGCACGGCAACCGAGAGCCCTTCGGACGCCGCATACACGGCGGTCGCAAGCCCGGCCGGTCCGCAGCCGACGATCGCGACGTCGTAGATGCGGTCGTTGCGCGGGCCGCCGATCATGCCGATGGCGCGCGCAAGCTCGGTCTCGCCGGGATTGCGCAACACCGCGCCGTCGGACGTGACCACCAGCGGCCAATCCTCAGGTTTCGGCGAATAGCGCGCGATCAGCTCGGCGGCATCCCGGTCACGCTCGGGATCGAGCAAATGATGCGGCTGGCCGTTGCGGGTGAGAAAGCCCTGCAAGCGGACCACGCCGGCCGAATGCGACGGACCGATCAGCACAAGGCCGCCGACGCCGGCCTGCAGCAGATTGACCCGGCGCAGGATCAGCGCGCGCATGATGCGCTCGCCAAGCTCGGCCTCGGCAACCAGCAACGCGCGCAGCCGCTCCGGCGGCAACAGCAGCGTCTCGACATCGCCTTTGGCGCGACCATCGACCAGCGCCGGACGGCCCGAGAGCTGGCTGAGCTCGGCCAGAAATTGCCCCGGTCCCTGGTCGATTAACGGGGTGATATTGCCGAGCCCGTCGCGCTGGGTGATGGCGACATGGCCCTTCAGCACGACGAACATGCCCGGCCCCGGCTTGCCGGTCTCGAACAGCAGCTCGCCGTCTGTGTAGGTGCAGAGCTCGCCGAAATGTCTCATGCGCTCGATTTCGGCGGATGTCAGCGCGGGAAATGTCTGCTCGGGGCGGGTGAAGCGCGACATCATCGCATCGCGTTCGGTTTGGTGTGAGTTGTCCTGCCCCATGGTCACTGCATGCACTCCAAAAATTCTGGCCGCTCGATTTTAGCGGCCGGTCCTGTCTATTGGTCCAGTCTTGCCGACGGTCCCCTCATCTAGGGAACCATCGTCGACTTGCGAGGGGTCGGCGCTTGCGGCGCGTTCGCGCGCCTGCAGCTTCCGCCGCTTCAGATTCTCTCGCAGCGCCGATTTCAGGCGGTCGTCCCGCGATCCCTTCGCCTGTCTCGCGCTTCTGTCGTTCTCGTCAGCCATCACGGGTCCATACAGCGGTTGGCGATAACATGCCCGGAGAATGCGGCAGCTCAAGAGGGCCCTGCGGTCCCGATCGTGGAAACTCAAAATGGGTCGAATCCGCCGCACCGGCCAACTGGCCAGTTGGCCGGGGGAGTAGGAACCAAAATCGACGGAAAGTCGGTCGTTTCGGGCCAAAGCAGCCGTGATACCCCCGATATCGTCCCGATTTTCTCATCTTGGCAGGTCCTGCAAGCTTGCACAGCGGGGAGGCCTGTGGCAGATATCGGCCCGCTTGGTAGGCCCCTTGGGCGGCCGATTCTTATCCCAGCACATGCTGCCGTAGCTCAGTGGTAGAGCACTCCATTGGTAATGGAGAGGTCGACAGTTCAATCCTGTCTGGCAGCACCATTTCATCTCTCGAAGTACGCATGAATCAGCATTCTCGCGGCACGAAACGCCCGAGTTATGCTGTTTTCCGTCGCCCTCCTCTGTGAAGAGGGCGCAGGGAAGACCGGGTGCCGACGGGCACCCGCGGTCCGCTGCGCGAAAGTGTAGCGCAAGGAAACCGCACAGCAGCATACAGGTGACGCCGAACACTCGGCCTTCCCTGCGCGATGGGTTGACGGCGTATGCCGCGCTCTCCCGGGAGCCGAGTTCCTTCTGGCCTCCCTCGCTTTCAGCGAATTGACGATGTGGTTGACCCGGTTGGGCGCTCCACACCTCCGCGAAAGCTTGGCTGTAGCGACGACAGCCAGGACCACACGGTTTAGCCGTACGCAGCGATCCCGCTTCGCCCGAGGGCTTCGCGGGATACAGGCGCCGTTCGTTCGACGCGGCTTGCAGAGAGCTCACGGGGTTCGGCTCAATCCTCTGCCCGCCCTGCTCCCACATCCGCGCCGGCGCTGCCGCGTCCACCGCCCCCCAACCCACGTTCGTGACGACGTACGATCGCCCCTCTCCAGGGGTCGGGATGGCGGGAGTGTGCCGCAAATCCGAATTTCGGTAAAGTGGAATATTTTTATGAAGGAGGGTTGACGGGATTTTGGTGGGAGCCGGGTGTTTTGCCCGACGGGCTAAATCTGCGCGGACATCGGATCCAAGATGCCGAGGTTCATACCTGTCGGGCTGCGGAAGTAAGGTTAATTCTTCCTTTCGATTGTCGGTAAAATTTTATCTATTATCGTCCTTGTCATTCGTGACGAACCAAAGGCTTCAATAGTGTTTGCGTTTTGCCTGATCGTGACTGGGACTGCGCTGCTTCTCTCCGGCTTGGTTGCCTTCGGGCTTCATAGAAATTCGCTGCACTCATTGGCGTTGCTGTAGCTCGTAGGATGGGTAGAGCGGAAGCGAAACCCATCAAGCCTTCCCTCCCCGGTGACGAAACATGATGGGTTTCGCAAGTGCTCTACCTATCCTACGGGCTACGAACTCGCGGCATCGCCGAGACGCACATTCAATTCGCAGAGTTTCCCTCTTCATCCATTCGATGCCTAGTGAGGCGATCGTCGGAACGGCGCAGGCGCCGGCACAGCTCGCGATTGATGTTCTGCAGGACGATCACATAGGCGTGGATATCGGCCTTGTAGCAGACGTAGAGCTTTTGCGCGGTCAGCTCGTACAGCACGGTCGGGGCCTCCGCGACCACCGTGGCGGAGCGGTTCTGCATTTCGATCAGCGTCATTTCTCCGAAGAAATCGCCGGGCCTAAGGGTGGAAATCGGGATGGCGTCCCCCGAATTCGCCCGTTTGCTCACCGCGAGACGACCGGATTTGACGATGAACATCGAGCGTCCCGGCTCGCTTTCCGCCACGACGGTCGCGCCGACGTCGAAGCTGCGTTCGACCAGCATCGATAGCAGGAGGTCGAGACTTGGGTCCGTGAGACCGCCGAAGAACGGCGTCGCGAGCAGGAATGCTTTCAGATCGGAAGAACTTTCAGTCATCGCCCCAACCCGAAATCGCAATCGATTCTGCCCGGTTCACTACCTCGCAATGCTCTCGCCGCGCAACGCCCGCTTTCGCCGGAGATCAATCATCGCCTTGGCGGTTGCAGCGAGGACAAATGCACAGAGCGTCGCTTTCGAGATTGTCTCCATCGTCCCCTCGATCAGCAGGCAATGGACCACGCCGCTCGCGACGATGACGATCGCGAGCGGAAGATGGACGATGCGCCAGGTTCGCAGTCGCAGGCCCAGCCGCCGGCGTAGCAGCGCCAGAAGCGCGACAGCGAAGATGGCCCACATCGCGATCACGCCAAAGGGGGAGAACGGCGTCGGCGACGCGAAGGTCAGGGCGTCGATCATATCAGGCGGACTGGTGATCCAGAGGCCGGCGACATGGATCACCACCGCGAAGGCCAGCGCGCCGCCGATCCAGTGGTGTGCACGCCGCCCGCGATAGGCCGACAGGCCCGGCAAATATCCGCCGATCAGCAAAGGCTGAACCAGCACGAGACCGAGGGCGACGATGCCTGCGAATCCAGCGAGGATGTAGACAGGACCGCGCCATGCGAGCTGCTCGCTTGCCGCAGCGAGCGCGATCGGCACGCCGATGGCCAAAGCAAGGGCGGCCCAGATCAAGTGCACCCGGGCCGATCTCCACGCCTTCACTTGCAACGCGGTCAAGCCGGCTGAAGCACGAAGTGCGCCTCGAGGCTGGTTTCCTTCGCGCTTCGCATGATCGGCCGCAGAAAGACGGTTTTGAACTCACCGCTGTCATAGGCGAGGTGGCCGTGCGGCTGGCCGAAGATCGGAATGATCTGCGGCATCTCGAGCCGGAACGCCCCATCCTTGTCGGTGAGCGTGGCGCCGTGGCTCTGCGGCTCGTGCTCCTGGCCTTCGACCGTGTGCGCCCAGATCTGGATGCGCTGCCCGGCAAGCGGCGCCCCGTCGCCGGCACGGCGAACGGTGCCGCTCATCCAGAAGCCGCCCTTGCCGATCCGCTCCACGACCGCCGCGCCCTTGCGGTAGTTGTTCGCCCCGCCCGTCATCGACTCAGTCGGCGCGAGGCCCTCCGCACGGGCCGGCAGCAGGAGTCTGGAAGCCCCGACTGTCAAAACTCCGGTTGCGAGGACGGTGCCGCCGGCGGCGAGGAGATTGCGGCGGCTGAGTACGACGATGGTCATGTCGATTCCTCCTGCGACGGTGCGGTGGCGGCGACGTGCGGCTACTCTCGTGCCCCGGACGCGATGCAGCACGCAGTGATGCGTCGCAGAGCCGGGGCCCACAATTCGGAGCATGGGTCCCGGCTCTGCGGCGCAGCGTTCCACGCTGCACCGCGTCCGGGACACGAGACCGCTATGCGACGCTCAAGGTACACCAACAGGTGCGAAACGCCCAGTTGAGTCATAGGGCGCCATAGGCCGCAATAACAGGGTTGTGACCGGGGTGGTGGCGACGCAAACGCGCTGACATTACATGTGATCTTCTCACACGCGCAGATCCCCCACACCGGCAGCCCTCCCATGATCCCCTTCTCCGTGCTCGACCTCGCGCCTATCAAGCAGGGCGCTGACGCCGCGCAGGCGTTTCGCAACTCGCTTGATCTCGCCCAGCATGCGGAAGCCTGGGGCTTCAAGCGCTTCTGGCTGGCCGAGCACCACAACATGACGGGCATTGCGAGCGCGGCGACATCCGTGGTGATCGGGCATGTCGCGGGCGGGACCAGGACGATCCGCGTCGGCTCGGGCGGCGTCATGCTGCCGAACCATTCGCCGCTGGTGATCGCCGAGCAGTTCGGCACGCTGGAGTCGCTCTACCCCGGGCGGATCGATCTCGGGCTCGGCCGCGCGCCGGGCACCGACCAGCTCACGGCGCGGGCGATGCGGCGCGATCTGGCGACGGCTGCCGAGAATTTTCCGCATGACGTGCTGGAGCTGCAAGCCCTGCTCGGCGATTTGCAGCCGAACCAGGCGATCCGTGCCGTGCCCGGTATGGGGACGAAAGTGCCGCTCTGGATCCTCGGCTCGAGCATGTTCGGCGCGCAGCTCGCGGCCATGCTGGGGCTGCCCTTCGCATTCGCCTCGCACTTCGCGCCGCAGATGATGATGCCGGCGCTGCGCGAATACCGCGCGCGGTTCGAGCCATCGGCGCAGCTCGACAAGCCCTATGCGATGGTCGGCGTCAATGTGTTCGCCGCCGACAGCGACGGCGAGGCACAGCGCATGTTGACCTCGCTGCAGCAGCAGTTCATCAATTTGCGCCGCGGCACGCCCGGCCAGCTGCCGCCGCCGGTCGACGACATGGACGCGCTGTGGTCGCCGACCGAGAAGGCAGGCGTCGCGCAATCGCTGGCCTGCTCCGCAGTCGGCTCGCCCGCGGTCGTCGAAGAGAAGCTGAAGGCGCTGATTGCCGACACCGCAGCCGACGAGCTGATGACCACGGGCCAGATCTACGATCACGCCGCCCGGCTGCGCTCGTTCGAGATCGCGGCCGAGGTGCGGGATCGGCTGGCGAGGCAGCCGGTGCTGTGAGCGCGATGTGCGCACCCCGACGAAGGTGCGCTCTTGGCGAGTCCCGAGCCTCTAATCCGTATACCCGAACAGCTTCGCCGGATTGTGCACCAGGATCTTCTCCAGCTCCGCCTGGTCGGGCGCGTAACGGAACATCAATTCGAGCAGATCGGCGTCGTTCGGCGGCTGCTTCACCGAGACCGGATGCGGCCAGTCGCTGGCCCAGACGCAGCGGTCGATCGCGGCCTCGATATAGCTGCGCGCGATCGGAATGACATCGTCATACGGCGGGCCCGCTTGCGAGGTCTTCTCGCCGAGCGAGAGCATGACCCAGAAATTGCCCTTCTTGAGCAGCTCCAGCATCTTGCGCAGGTTCGGATCGTCCTTGCCGCGCGAGGGGTCGGGGCGCGCCATGTGGTCGATCAGCACGGGCACGTCGAGATTTTCGTATTTGGCGACGCTGGAGACGATGCCGTCCTTCTCCGGCTGGATCTTGACGTACCAGCCGAGCTCGCGAATCCTTGCGATCGCACGGGCGAAATCAGCGTCCGACAATACCGCGCCCAGCTCCTGTCGAAAACTGAAGCGCGCGCCGCGCACGCCGGCATCATGCAGCTTGGCGAGATAGGAATCGTTCGCTTCAGCAAACACCAAGGCATTGGCACAGCCGCGATAGTTCGGGCCCATCGCGGCGAGACCGTCGAGCACGACGGAATGATCGGCGCCGTAGGTCGTTGTCTGCACGATGATGCCGCGCTCGATACCGAGCGTCTTGTGCATGCGCAATGCCGCTTCCCAGGTGGCCGTGGGCATCCGATAGGCCGCGCCCGGACGTTCCGGATATTTGTCGACGGGGCCGAGCACGTGAAACTGGCTGTCGACGGTTTTCGGCGGCGGCGCCTTGACCGGACGGCGCGGGTTCGGATCGAACGGCAGATAGGTCGGCATGTGCAAAAACTCCCTCAGTCGATCACGGCGGTGAAGTCGCACTGCACCAGTGCGCCGCCGTCCATGTTGTCCATCGGCAGCGCGTGACGCGCCGGGCGCGAATGCTCGTCCGGAAACATTTTCAGCCATTCGACATTGACCGGGCCGCGCTGCGTGCGGTCCTTCAACCACACCGTCATCTTGATGATGTCGTCCGTCGTGCCGCCCGCAGCCTCCACGGTCGCCTTCATATGCGCGAACACGTTGGCGCATTGGGCGTCCAGGCTCTCCGGCATCGTGCCAGCCCCGTCGCGACCGAGGATGACGCCCGACATCACAAGATTGCCGATGCGGCAGGCGTTCGGAATCGGATTGGCGTGCTTGAAGCCGCCGATATGGATGCTCTTGCGCCGCGTTGGGCCTGTCATGTGCGCTTCCTCCTTTTTTATTGGTTCAGACGAACTGGCACGACACGGAGCCGAAGGCGCCATAGTCGGCATGAAAGGTATCACCGCGGCGGATATCGACCGGACGCGTGAACGATCCCGCCAGCACCACCTCGCCGGCGGCGAGATGCTCGTCATGCGGTGCCAGGCGATTGGCGAGCCAGGCGATGCCGTTGGCGGGATGGTTGAGCACGCCGGCGGCAAGGCCGGTCTCCTCGACCTCGCCGTTGCGGAACAAGAGCGCGCCGATCCAGCGCAAATCCGCGTCTAGCGGGCGGAACGGCCGGCCGCCGAGCACCAGCGCGGCATTGGCGGCGTTGTCCGAGATCGTGTCGACGACCTTGCGCGCCTTGCCGGTCTCGGGATCGACGCGATGCATGCGCGTCTCCAGGATTTCGAGCGCGGGCGTGACGTAATCGGTAGCGTTGAGCACGTCGAAGATGGTGCAATCCGGACCGCGCAGCGGCGCCTTCAGCACGAAGGCAAGCTCGACCTCGATCCGTGGCGCGTGAAAGCGATCGAACGGAATCGGCGTGGCATCAGCATAGAACATGTCGGCAAACAGCACGCCGTAATCGGGCTCGGAGATGCCGACCGCGTTCTGCATCGCCTTCGAGGTCAGGCCGATCTTGTGGCCCTTGATGACGCGGCCGCGACCGAGCTGAAGTTTTGTCCAGGCGCGCTGGACGGCGTAGGCATCCTCGATGCTGAAGCCGGGATAGTCCTTTGAGAACATTGGAATCAGCGCCTTGGTGCGCTCGGCCTCATCGAGGCGCCCAGCAAGGCGCTCGATCGTGACGGTATCAAGCATCACTTACTGCTCCGCGGCCACGGTGTTCCTGAGCACGCCGATGCGGCTGGACTCGACCTCGACGACGTCGCCAACCTTCAGCCAGCGCGGCGGATCGAAGCGGGCACCCGCGCCCGTCGGCGTGCCCGTCACGATCATGTCGCCGGGCTTCAGGGTCGCAAAGGTCGAGAGATAGGAGATCAGGACATCGAACGGGAACATCAGCCGCTCGGTCGTGTCCTGCTGCCGCACCTCGCCGTTGACGCGGGTGACGATGTCATGCGGCCCTCGCGGATCGAGCTCGTCCGCGGTGACGATCCACGGGCCGATGCTGCCGGAGCGGTCAAAGTTCTTGCCCTGCGTGACGTTGAACTTGCCGTGGCGCAGCCAGTCGCGGATCGTGCCTTCGTTGCACAGCGTCATGCCGAAGATGTGCGCGAAGGCCTTTTCGCGCTGGATATGACGGCCGCCCTGGCCGATCACGATGACGAGCTCGCCTTCGTAGTCGAGCTGATCCGAGACGTGCGGCTTCTCCAGCGGCTGGCCGGAGCCCGTCATCGACGACATGCTGCGAACGAACAGGCTCGGATATTTGGGCAGGTCCGAATTGTCTTTATATTCGGCATTGCGTTCGGCGTAATTGACGCCGATGCACCAGAGCTTTTCGGGCGACAGCACCGGCGGCAGCAGCGTGAGCTTCTCAAGCATATAGTCGGGCTTCTGGCCGGCCACCACATCCTGCGCCTCGGCCAGCGCGTTGGCCGCGATCAGCGCCTTGAGGTCGGAGAAATCGCGGCCGATCCGCGTGGTCAGATCGACCACGCCGCCATCAATCGCCGCGCCGTAGCGCGGCTCTCCGTCCACCAGATAGCTCAACAGTCGCATCGTCGTTCTCCAATGGTCTTCAGGCGGCGTATGCCAAGCGTCCGCACGTTCAGTCCTTCGATTTGGACGTCTGGAACACGGTGTTCAGCGTCACGATCTCGCCGAGGCGGGCATAACGGGGCCCGCCGATGCGGGCGATCGGATCGAGTGCCGCGGTCTCGACCTTGCCGTTGGTGACGAGGCCGTCGCGGATGTGGAACATCACGACCTCGCCGACGATCAGCCGGCTGCGCGCCTCGCCGAATTCGAGGCACTGGCGAAAGCGGCATTCCATCGCAACCGGCGCAGCGGCGAGCCTTCGTACCTTGATGCGCTCGCAGTCAAGCGTCTCCAGCCCGAGCTGCTCGACCTCGCTGATTTCAGGCGGATGCTCGATGGAGCTGTCGTGCACCGCATTCATCAGCGGCGTGTCGGCGATGTGGATGACATATTCCTCGGTGTCGAGGATGTTGTGCGCGGTGTCCTTGTAATCAGCGCCCTTGCGACCGACGCTAATGGCGAGCATCGGCGGCTTCTGCGAGACAAAGGTGAAGGCGCTGAACGGCGCGAGGTTGAGCACGCCGCTCCGCGACAGGCTCGTCACCCAGGCGATTGGGCGCGGCACCACGATGCCGGTCATCAGCCGGTAGATGCGCTCCGCGCCGAGCTCGGTGGGGTCGATCCGCATCGCTCAGTCAGCCTTGATGTTGGCCTTGCGCACGACCGGAATCCATTTGGCGTCCTCGCGCTCGAGATATGCCCTGAACTCGTCGGGCGTCATCGCGACGGCTTCGCCGCCGAGATTGTCGAACTTATCGACTACGCCCGGATCTTTCAGGATCGCAACCAGCGTCTCGTGCAGCTTGTCCACGATCGGCGCCGGCGTGCCTGCGGGCGCGAACAGGCCCGTAAACGTCTGGCCGTCAAAGTCCTTGTAGCCGAGCTCGGCGAAGGTCGGCACGTCGGGCAGCGACTTGAGGCGATGCGGGCTGGTGACGGCGAGCGCACGGAACAGGCCGGCCTTGATGTGCTGGAGGCTGACCGTGAGCTGGTCGAAGGCGAACTGCACCTGGCCACCAAGCAAATCGTTGATGGCCGGCGCGTTGCCGCGGTAATGCGCGGTGACCCATTGCAGCTCGAGACTCGACTGCATCAGCTCGCTGAGCAGATGGTTGGTGGTGCCGGGGCCGGGCGAGGCCATGGTCAGCTTGCCGGGCTCGCGCTTGGCCAGCTCGATGAATTCCTTGAAGGTTGTGGCCTGCACCGACGGATGAACCTCAAGCACCAGCGGTGTCATCGAGATGGTCGAGATCGGCAGGAAGTCCTTCTTCCAATGATAGGCGTCGCGCTTGTTGATCTCGGTCGCGAACAGGACCGGACCATTGGCGCCGACGAACAGCGTGTAGCCGTCGGGCGCCGATTTCGCGAAGGCCTCGCCCGCGATCATGCCGCCGGCACCGGCCTTGTTCTCGATGATGAAGGGCTGGCCGAGCTTTTCCTGGAGCTTGTCGGCGATGATGCGCGCGGCGCTGTCGACATTGCCGCCGGCGGGATACGGCACGATCAGCTTGACGCTGCGCGCCGGCCATTGCTGGGCCGACGCGGGCCCCGCCAGCATCGCAGTGACGACGGCCATGGCAATCGCGATTAATTTCATGTTAACCTCCCGGCGGCGCTTCCAACCCACTTCGAGCGCTTCGCCGTTGTGCACGGCGCTCGATCGGCGCGCAATCTCCAGATGAGCGCTTTACCTGTCGAGTGAATTGTGGCGTTCTTGTCCATAATATGGACCAAGCCCATTCCTCAAGATCCGCGCGCAACGCGCTGGAACCGCGACAGGGTGCGCAAGCGATCCGTCGCGCATTGTCGGTGCTGCGTATTCTTGCCGCAGGCCGCGAAGACGGTGTGCCATTGGCCGAGGTGGTGCAGGCAACCGGGCTGACGCGCCCGACGGTGCACCGCATTGTTCACGTGCTGATCGAGGAAGGCATCGTCGAGCGGCACGACAGAACCGGCCGCTACGCGATCGGCAACCAGGTGCCGGAGCTGGCGCTCGCGCGTTCCCGGCCCTCGCCCTTGCTGGTGGCCGCAGGTCCTTCGCTGCGACGCGCCTCCGCCGAAATCGGCGACACGCTGTTCCTGACGGTGCGCACCGGCAACGACACGCTGTGCGTCGATCGCAGGATCGGCGCCTATCCGATCCAGGTGCTGTCGATCGAGGTCGGCGCGCGCCGCCCGCTCGGCGTCTCCAGCGCCGGCGTCGCCATCCTCGCCGCGCTGCCGGCGCCAGACGCGCGAAAAATTGTCACAGCGAACGAGAAGCGGTTCGAGGCCTATCGGACCGACGCCGCAACCGTGCTCGGCCAGGTCACCGCGGCGCGGCGGCGCGGATATGGCATGCGGGAGATCGGTCTCGTGCAGGGCACGACGTCGATCTCCACCTGGATCAAGACCCCGGACGGGCGCCCTGCGGCGGCGATGACCGTGTCCGCCGTTCGGACGAGGCTCGGCCCCCGCCGCGAGCAGGAGGTTGCGGAGATATTGTTGCGCGAGGCGCGGAGCATCGAGCAGGCCATCCGCGCGAGTGCATAGCGCTGCGCGAGCCCGCGCGAGACTGTCAATGGGCTGACGTGGCGCGCGTTTTTGTGGCACAACGGCCGCCATCGCCGATCGACCAACGAGGCCACGCATGCCCGCGCCAAAACCGCCTGCCTTCGAGACCCTGAGCCTGCACGCGGGCCAGCATCCGGATCCCGCGACCGGCGCCCGCGCAGTGCCGATCTACCAGACCACGTCCTACGTGTTCCAGGATTCCGATCACGCGGCGGCGCTGTTCAATCTGGAGCGCGCCGGCCACATCTATACGCGCATCTCAAACCCCACTACCGGCGTGCTGGAGGAGCGGCTCGCGGCGCTGGAGGGCGGCGTTGGCGCGATCTGCACCGCGAGCGGCATGGCCGCGCTGCATCTCGCCATCGCGACGCTTCTGAATGCCGGCGACCACATCGTGGCGTCGAGCTCGCTCTATGGCGGCACCATCAATCTGCTGGCGCACACGCTGCCGCGCTTCGGCATCACCACGACTTTCGTGAAGCCGCGCGATCATGATGCGTTCCGGAAGGCGATCGAGCCGAACACGAAGCTCGTGATCGGCGAGACCATCGGCAATCCCGGACTTGAGGTGCTGGATATCCCGAAGGTCGCCGCGATTGCGCATGAGGCAAAGATTCCGCTGCTGATCGACAACACCTTTGCGACGCCCTATCTCAGCCGGCCGATCGAGCTCGGCGCCGACATCGTGATGCAGTCGGCGACCAAATGGATCGGCGGTCACGGCATCGCCATCGGCGGCGCCATCGTCGATGGCGGCCGCTTCGACTGGCGCGCGTCGGGCAAGTTCGGCGTGCTGACCGAGCCCTATGGCGGCTATCACGGCATCGTTTTCGACGAGCAGTTCGGCACGGCGGCCTTCATCATGCGGGCGCGCACCGAAGGCTTGCGCGATTTCGGCGCCTGCCTGTCGCCGACCAACGCGTTCCAGCTTTTACAAGGCGTCGAGACGCTGGGCGTACGCATGGATCGCCACATCCAGAACACGCATCTCGTGCTGGAGGCGCTGAAATCCAACAAGGCCGTGGACTGGGTGCTGCATCCCGCGCTGGAGGACCATCCCGACTACCAGCTCGCGAAGACGCTGCTGCCGCGCGGGGCGGGCTCGATCGTCTCCTTCGGCATCAAGGGCGGCCGGCCTGCGGGCCGCAAGTTCATCGAACAGCTGCGCATGATCAGCCATCTCGCCAATGTCGGCGACGCCAAGACGCTGGTGATCCACCCGGCCTCGACCACGCATCAGCAGATGGACGCCGAGCAGCTTAGGGCTGCCGGCATCGGCGAGGAGCTGGTGCGGCTGTCGGTCGGCATCGAGGCCGCCAGCGACATCATCGACGATCTCGCGCAGGCGCTGCGCATCTCGCAGAAGGTTTGACACGATGAAGCTCTCCGTCAACGGCGCCGAGGTGTTTGCCGCAACCGGCGGCCGCGAATTCGACAAGGCGCTGCCCACGGTCGCCTTCATCCACGGCGCCGGCTTCGATCATTCGACCTGGGCGCTGCACACGCGCTGGTTCGCCCATCACGGGTTTGGCGTTCTCGCTCCGGACTTGCCCGGCCACGGCCGCTCGGCCGGGCCGTCACTCACAAGTATCGCTGACATGGCCGACTGGACGGCGGCGTTGCTCGGTGCGGCGGGCGCAGCGAAGGCGCACCTGATCGGCCATTCCATGGGATCGTTGATCTCGCTGGAGACCGCGGCACGGCACCCGGCCAAGGTCTCGGCGCTGAGCCTGATCGGCACGGCCGCGACCATGACGGTCGGCCCGGATCTGCTGAAAGCGGCCGAAGCCAACGAGCAGGACGCGCTCGACATGGTCTCGATCTGGGGCCTCGGCTTCAACGCCGAGCTCGGCGGCAGTCTCGCGCCGGGCCTGTGGATGCATGGCGGCGCGCAGGCGGTGCTTCAAGCTTGCGAGCCGGGCGTGCTGTTCAAGGATTTGTCGGCTTGCAATGCCTACGCGAATGCGCTTGCTGCGGCGGCGAGCGTGAAGGTGCCTGCGACCCTCATCCTCGGCGAGCGGGACATGATGACGCCGGCGAAGGCCGGCAAGGCGCTCGCCGCCGCGATCCCGCATGCGAAAACAATCGTGGTGCCGGGCGCGGGCCACATGATCATGGCCGAGCGGCCCGATGAATTGCTCGCGGCGTTGAGGGGCTGATAGGATCAATCTTCCGCGTCGCGCGTTGCGGTTGGACACCTTTGCGATTGCAAGAGGGAACTCGACCCATGCCAAGACAGGAAGTCATTCGTAAAGCCAAGCGGGACAAGCGCGCCGGCAAATCCGCCAGCACGCAGGCCGGTGAATTCGTCAAGGACGAGATCGACAAGATCAGGAAAGGCAAGCATGGCGCCCGCTCGGCGCGCCAGGCCATCGCCATCGGCCTGTCCGAGGCGCGCCGCGCCGGCGTCGATCTGCCGCCGCCGCGCAAAGGACGCGTCAAGAAGGCGACGCGCCGCAGCGCCAAATACGCCTATGAGGCCGGTCAGGGCAAACGCACCCCGAAGCGCCGTCCGCGCGTCTCGCGGGCCGTCGAAGGCGTCCTGAAGAAGGAGCCGCGCTCGACCGCATCGCGGAGTGCGCTGTCGAAGCAGGGCAAGCGCGCCGCGAGCCGGCGAACCGCTGCGTCACGCTCGGCCGCTGCACGGAAGGCGAGCCACACCAAGGGCGCCAAGGTCCGCTCCACGGCCGCAAAGAAGGCGGCACGCACCAGGGCCCACCGCCGGAGTTGATCTAGCTCGCGCGCCGGCTCCGCTCCGAGAACACGGCACGCGCGGCGCGCTCGGCCTCGCGTGCCGAGCGGAACTGACGGCCTTCGAGACTGTCGAACAGGCGCTCGGAGGAGAAGAAGCGGAAGCCGCGCTCATCTCTTGTGATGATGCCAGCGGCGCGATCGTGGATTTCGATGATGTAGGCGTTGGACCGGGCCTGAAACTGGGCTTGAAACTGGGCTTGGGACATGACTGCTCGCTCGCCGAAATCTCGGCGTTCCTGTCTTGGATTTGCGGTGTGAGGCGTTGCCAGGATGTGGTCAGCAACAACAACAGGCGCCGGTGGCCGCGGAGAAACAGCGCCGCGTCATGCACGCGTGCATGTCGTCAGGATTACGCTGGTGATCGGTTCTCATATCGCGGCATCAAGCTCGAGGAGCAGTTTCGATGCTTCGAATATCGAGCGATTGGCGCGATTGGTCAATGAAATGGCTATCCATATTTGGCAGCGGCGCGCTGGGGTGTTCCTCCCGCTGCAAGTGCTGACAGGCGGATTCATCTCGCGATGAGTTCAACGCGCCCGCACGGCCAGGCGTGGTAAACTTCGACTAACGCAATCATGGGGAGATCCTGATATGGCGCACGATCTGGAGGGGCGCGTAGCGCTCGTCACCGGCGGCTCGCGCGGGATCGGCGCTGCCGTCTGCCGCGCGCTGGCCGAGGCCGGCGCAGCCGTGGCAATCAATTGCCGCGAGCAGATCGGACAGGCCGAGCAGCTCGCAGGCGAGATCGGCCAACATGGCGGCCGTGCCATCGTCGTTGCCGCCGACGTCTCGCAGCGCGAGGCCGTTGCCAACATGGTCGCGCGCGCCGGAGCCGGGCTCGGGCCGATCGATATTCTCGTCAACAATGCCGGCATCACCATCACGCGCGGCGTCGACGATCTCACCGAGGACGATTTCGATCGCACCATCCTGGTCAACCTGAAATCGGTCTTCCTGTGCACACAGGCCGTGCTGCCGTCGATGCGCGCGCGAAAGTGGGGCCGCATCGTCAACGTCTCCTCGGGTGCCGCGCGCGGCGCTGGCTCGATCGGCCCGCACTACAACGCCTCCAAGGCCGGCATGGAGGGCCTCACGCGCGGTTACGCGGCGCGGCTGGTGAAGGAGGGCATCACCGTGAATGCGGTAGCGCCGTCGCTGATCGAGACCGACATGATGAGCGGCCAGCCGCAACTCATCAGCCGCATCCCGCTCGGCCGCTTCGGCACGGCGGATGAGGTGGCGAAGGCCGTGATGCTGCTGGTCGACAACGCCTACATGACCGGGCAGACGATCGCGCTGAGTGGCGGGATGGCGTTTAATTGAAACTCGGTGATTGCGGCCTGTCCAGCGGATGGATTGGTAACAGAACAGACCGGATGGATGGGTGACACTGTTCATGATTTGGTCGGCTCCGGCGCTGCGCTAGCGCAGCGCC
>NZ_JBEPOT010000013.1:0-236092 GCF_040546905.1 Bradyrhizobium sp. S3.3.6
TATTGGTCGCATCGTCGACACCTACACGCCCGCAGAATCCACAAACTACTTCGTGGCCGCAGGGTACTTGCAACCTGATCGGCTAACGCTCTAACCAATGCCTCTATTGTCCGTGCGGAGTGTCTCTCATACGACATTAAGGAAACATCACTCTGCGACTGTCAATTGGAAGCGACGTTCGTCCGCTTGTGGCCCATAGCGTCGTTTCGCTGCTACGCAACAATACGTCAGCTATCGGGGCATGGCGGACACTGACAAGCTGTCCGTCCAGCGGGTTTATGAGTTCACGGCCTCGTCTTTAAGCCGCCGCCTGCGCGTGATCGCCGTCGAGAAGATGGCAAGCAGCGAAGCGCCCGGGCGAATGCTCGACGAGCCTCGGCGTCTCCACCCGGCAACGGCCGAATGCTTTCGGACAGCGCGAGGCGAAGCTGCAGCCTGCCGGAATGTCGATCGGGCTGGGCGGCTCGCCCTCCAGCAGGAAATCGGAGGGATCGAACGGCTTCTCTTCCAGAGTCGGAGCCGCCGACAGCAACGCCTTGGTATAGGGATGCTGCGGATCGAAGAACAGATCATGGTTGTCGGCGATCTCGACCATCTCGCCGAGATACATCACCGCGATCCGCGTGCAGACCTTCCGCACCATCGCCAGATCGTGCGAGATGAAAACATAGGTGAGGTCGTTCTTTTCCTGCAGTTTCGAGAACAACTCGATCAGCCTGCCCTGCTCGCGCTGGTCCAGCGCCGACAAGGTCTCGTCGAGGATCAGGAGCTTGGGATCGAGAATCAGGGCTCTTGCGATCGAGATGCGCTGGCGCTCGCCGGTCGAGAGCGCGTTCGGCAGCTGATCGTAGAGCTCGGCGGCGAGACCGACTTCGGCCATCGCGGCGATCACCCGCTTCCGCAAAGCGGCGCGCGGGACCCGGACGCGGATCAGGAGACTCTCCTCGATCATGCGGCCGACCGTGGTACGCGGCGGCAAGGCATTGTAGGGGTCCTGCAAAAGAAGCTGAAACTCGTTGCGCTTGCGGATCAGGTCCCGCGATGACAGCGCGCCGAGCGAGGTCCCATTCAAGACGATACTGCCGCTGTCGGGCGTCTCCAGCCAGGCCAGCAGGCGGGTCAGGGTCGACTTGCCACAGCCGGATTCACCGACAATGCCGAAATTCTCGCGCGGCATGATGTCGAGCGTCACGCCACGCACGGCCCGCACATTGCTGTAAGTGTTGAAGGTGCCGCGCTTGCGGGCGCGATAGGTACGATGGACATTCTCCACCTTCATCAACGGGGCTTCGCCTTGATCCCGACGGCGGGCAAGCGGCCCCTCCGCTGTCTCCCACATCCGCGGCACGCTCGCGATGGCCTTGCGCGTGTAGTCGGATTGCGGCGACGCCAGCAGTTCGGCGAACGCCTGTTGCTCGACGAACCGGCCCTGGTACAGCACCGCCGTTCGATCGCCGAACTGCCCGAGTGTCGGCAAGGAGGAGGACAGATAGATCGTCGCCATCTTGTGCCGCGTGCAGAGGTCATGGAGCAAAGCCACGATCTGCGCGGCAATGGTGACGTCCAGCGGCTGGGTGACGTTGTCGGCGATGAGCACGGCGGGTTCGGCACAAATGGCGTCCACGATCATCGCGCGCTGCATCATGCCGCCGGAGAATTTCGACGGGTAGTCCCAGTAACGTTCCTTTGGCGACGGGATTCGGACCTCGCCGAGCAGCTGCATGACCCGGTCACGACACTCGCGTCCGTTCCATTCAGGCCTGACGCTGTGCAGCTTCTCCGCGATCTGGACCCCGACCGGCACCGTCGGATCCAGCGAACTCTGCGGCTTGGAGCCGATATAGGCGATGTCGCGTCCGATCCGCACTTCGCGCGCACCGGCGCCAAGGATGTCGTGTCCGGCGAAGGCGACCCGTCCGGCGCGATATTCCAGGCTCTCCGGCAACCAGTTCGCCAGCGCGCGGCTGAGCACCGTCTTGCCCGCACCGCTCTCCCCGTAGATGCCGAAAATCTCCGACGTGCTGAGGCTGAAGCTGATGTGATCGAGAATTGGAGCCGCGCCCGGCGTCGTGGCACCGACCGTCAGATCGTCGATTTCGAGAATGCGCGAGAGATCCATCTCAGAGACCTCCATAGATGCGGTTGCGCGCCTTTTCCAGCGCCGAGCCCATGAGATTGATCGAGGTGAGCGCGACGGCGAGGAAGATGCCCGGGATGGTCCCGATCCACCAGGCGTTAAGCAGGTACTTGCGGGAATCGGCGATGATGCTGCCAAAGCTCGGAGTCGGCGGCTGAATGCCGAGCCCAAGGAAGCCCAGGATCGCCTCGAAGATCATCATGCGGGCAACATCGAGCACCGCGACGAAGGCAATCGGTGGCAGGATGTTGGGTGCTGCGAATAGCAACAGGATGCGCCAATCTCCGGCCCCAAGCACGCGCAGGCCACGCACATATTCCTTGCCGCGCTCGGCGACCGCGGCACTGCGGGCCACGCGCGCGTACAGCGGCCAGCCGGACAGCGCCAGCACGATGATGATGGTCGGGACAGTCGGCCGCGACACGCCGAGAATGGTGATCGCCAGGATAATCATCGGAATCGAGAGCTGGGCGTCGGTGATCCGCATGATGATGGTGTCCCACCATTTGCCCTTGAAGCCTGCAAACAGGCCGAGACCACAGCCGATGATGAAGATCAGGAGGACAGTGACGATGCCGACCAGCAGCGAATAGCGCAGCCCGATCAGGCTCCGCATCAGGATGTCGCGGCCGAGCTGATCCGTGCCCAGCACGTGATCCCAGGTCCATTTGTCGCCCAGATAGACCGGCGCCAGGAACTTGTCCTTCACCACCATCTTGGTGGCGCTGACCGAGGACACCTCGGGATAGATCGCGGATGCGAGCAGCAGTGCGATGAAGACGAAGAAGCCGACCTTGAAGCTCGACATGCCCCAGGCTGCAGCCAGTATCCTCCGATTGACGGACCGGATGCGCGCCAATCGAGGCTCGGGCTCCGCAGCAATGACCGTGGTGGCCGTCATGGTCAGATCTCCACGCGCGGATCGATGAGATAAGCGACCAGATCCACGATGATATTGATGAAGACAAACACCGCGCTGGTCGTGATGGCGATGCCCTGGATGACCGGGAAATCACGCCCGACGACGGACACGACGGTCAGATTGCCGAGACCCGGATAGTCAAAGATGTATTCGATCACCAGCACGCCGCCGATCAGGGTCGAAAGCTGGATCCCGAGCAGGTTGACCAGCGGGACCGCCGCATTGCGCAGAGCATGGGAATAGACGATGCGGCGGCGCGACAGGCCGCGAACCCTGGCTTCATCGATGAACGGCGCCTGCATCACTTCGCCGAGTGACGTCGTAAGCGTCCGGATGATGAAGGGCGCGATCTCCACCGCCAGCACCAAGGCCGGCAGAACGACATAAGAGAAGCCCTGGTAGCCGAGCGCCGGAAGCAGCTTCAGCTTGATCGACAGAAACAGGATCAGAACGATCGCGAGCCAGAAATTCGGGATCGACACGAACAGCGATTGCATGCCGAACGCCAGGGCGTTCTGCCATCGATGCTGATGCAGGCCGCCGGCTATTCCCACCGGAAACGAGATCAACAGCGCGAACAACAAGGCCATGCCGCCCAATTGCAGCGTGAATGGCAAACGCTCGAGAATGAGGTCGGTCACCAGCGCCATGTCCGACTTGGTCGGATCGACGTATTGTCCGCCGGCGGCAATCATGCCGCTACGCGGCCGCAGATAGGATTGTCCGAGGTCGCCCTGGAGCAGACCGCGCATATAGCGGCCGTATTGGACGATGATGGGATCGCGCAGCCCCATCTTGGTCGCCACCTTCTCGACCACATCGGGTGGCGCCATGCCACCGACGATCAGACGGACGGGATCGCCTGGAACCACGCGCAACAGCGTGAAGATGATCAACGAGGTGATGAAGACGATCAGGAGGCCCTGCGCGATCCGCTTGACCAGGAATTCCAGGATCAACATCGGGAAGAGCTACCCTTGCATTCGTCGGGAGTTCCGGCAGGCCGGACAAGTCCGACCTGCCGCAGCAACCATCATGCCAGTGTGGCCTTGGTCATGTCCTGCATGCCGTTCGGGTAGATGTAGAGGCCGTCGAGCTTCTTGCTGTAGGCGTGGATGAAGACCGACGTGAACAGCGCAAGTGCCGGCGCCTTCTTGGCGATGGTCGGCAGCGTCTCGGTCTGGAGGATCTTCTTGCGCTCCTCGATGGAGGTGGCGTTGCGCTCCTTGTCGAGCACCGCGTCGATGTCCTTGTCGACGATGCCGGTAATACGCTTCGACGACGAGTGGAAGTGGGTGCGCAGCACCAGATCCGGCTCAGGCGACCCTGTGCACCAGCCGCAGTCGATCATGTTGCCTTCACCGCCACCCGGCTTGTCATAGAGCAAATTGCCCCAAGCCGCGACTTCGAGGGTCTGAAGATTGACTTTAAAGCCCTGCTCCTGAAGCATGCCAGTGATCAGTTCGGCATATTCCTTGGTCTTCGGATAGAAGCCGACCGAGGTGTAATAGGTGAGCTCGGGAAGGCCCTGGCCTTTCGGGAAACCGGCTTCCGCCAGCAGCTTCTGGGCCTTGGCTGGATCGAATTCCGGATAATCGGCGACCTCCGTATAGCCGAACTTCACCGGCGAGATGTGCGCCTTGGAGTAGGTTCCGGAGACGCCGAGCACTTCCAGCACCTGTTTGCGATCGATGGAGTGGCACGCCGCCAGCCGGATGCGCGGATCGTCGAACGGCTTTTTGGAGCAACGGAAGAACAGATATTTGTTCTCGACCGACACCGCCTTGTGGATGTTGAAGCGAGCATCCTTGGAAATCGTCTCGACCTGCTCCTGCTCCAGCCGCTCGATAATGTCCGCCGAGCCGTTCAGCAGCGAGAGCGTCCGGGTCGTGGTGTCGCCGACGAAATGATATTCGACGCCGGGAATCTTCGGCGCGCCGAGGAAGAAATCGGCGTTGGCGGTGAGAACGGTCGTGTCGCCCTTCTGCTCGACGTATTTGTATGGCCCCGTGCCGTTCATGCGAGCCGACAACTGCGCCTTGTTGGCGATGTCCTTGGCAGACATGATCGGTAGGAACGAAGAGAGATAGTAGTAGAGCGCCGCCGGATAACCGTGCGCCTTGGTATTGATGCGGCAGGTGAAATCGTCGACGACGTCAATGGTGACGAGGCCCGGATACCACTGCGCCGGCCGATCGGGCTGGCAGCCATACTCGTAGGTCGCCTTGACGTCGGCTGCCGTAAACGGCGTGCCATCATGAAACTTCACGCCCTTGCGAAGCTTGACCTCCATCGTGGACGCATCGATCGGCGTCATGGACTCGGCCAATTCGAAGATCAGCTCGTCCGGCTTGTCCGGTTTCATCGGCGCGCGCGTCAGATAGCCGAACACGAATCCTTCGACGATCAACTGACCGAGATTGGTGTGCGTGGTCGGATCCCAATTTCCAGACAGCGCTTCCGCGCCGAGAAATCGCAGTGCCTTGCCTTCGGCTGCAAAGGCGGAGTTCACTAGAAAATCGGGATTGACCCGTCCGAAGCCAAACGCTGCGGCACCGGCAAGCCCACCTAACATCACGTCTCTACGGTTGATCATGTCCTATCCCTCGATGATTTTGCCAATGCTGAAACTGCTGCCGAGGGCGCGGGGCACTCAGCCGTTTCGATCGTGTCGCGCAACTTGCCGCAACTTGCCTAGCCGCAACTTGCAAAGCGTAGACCAAAGCCCGTGCTTGCCCGATTCCTGCTGCTCCACGATTCCGTTGCTGACACTCCCGGATGCGACGATTGCGCGCGGCGGCTCCTGATCACCTGGAGCGCACCGCCCAACTCCGAGGCAGCCACGCCTGTCCACTGTGCAGGACAGGAATGATGGACGCACGGAACAGCCGCTCAGTGACGGTGAGCCTATAATTCCCATGTTTCGAAATGAGCGGAATCCCGGCCTTGAAGACACAGGAGTCCCCGACCCTGATCGAACAGGCGCTCGCGCATCTCGGCACCGCAAAGCACGAAACGATCATGATCGGCGACCAGGGCGCAACCGATATCGCGGCCGGCAACGCCGCGGGCCTGCGCTCCATCCTGCTCGCCAGCGACGTCCCGTTCAATACGGCCGCAGATATCGTCCCTGATCGCATCGTGTCGAGCCTTCTTGATCTGCTCGACGCCACGGCCATGCGGACCGGTCCACTCTCATGATGACTCCGAGCTTGATCGCGCGCATGCAGACCCAGCTGGGCGCATCATTGCCGCTCTGGGGTCTTGCTTCACAATCGACGCTCTCCTTCCTCAGCCATTCCGAGAACACGACGTCGCCCGTAACGGATCCGGATTGCTCATTTCCCTTCAATCCGGCCGTTTCCTCTCAAGTCTTGCCTTCACTCAAGTCTTGCCTTCACTCAAGTCTTGCCTTCGCCCCTGTCTTTTAGCTCCAGTCCTGCCGTCGCTTCAGTCTTGCTGTTCTGGGACTCCGGAGCACGACAATCGACGTTGCCCCGCCACGATGCGTTCCCGGAATGTCACCGTCATCATAATTTCAGATATCCGCGAACGATATTTCGAATTTTACAAGCGTCTCCCGCAACGCAAAACTCCGTCTGTGATTGGCGGCGAGTGAGAAGGCGTTGAGATGACTTCCGGTGGCTTGGAGTTGGGCGCTCGCGACGTCAGCGTCCAATTCGAAGGCTTGAAAGCACTGTCCAAAGTCGCGCTCAACGTTCCGCGGGGACGCATCACCGGACTGATCGGCCCCAACGGCGCCGGTAAGACGACACTTATCAACGTGCTGACGGGGTTCCAGCCGGTCGGCACAGGGACCGTCGATCTGGACGGCGAGATGCTCAATGGCATCCCGCCCCACAAGCTTCGACGCAAGGGCGTCGCTCGCACATTTCAGTCCGGCCGACTTTTCCGCGACCTGCCGGTCGTGGACAATCTCGAGGTCACGGGCGTGGGCATGGGCCAGACGCGGCGCGAGGCGATCGCGGAGGCCGAGCGCGTGATGGCCTGGCTTGGCATATCGCATCTCGGCAGCACGATCGCAGGCGCGCTGCCCTACACCGACGAGCGCCGCGTCGCCATCGGCCGCGCCATCATGTGCACGCCACGTTATTTGCTGCTCGACGAACCCGCAGCCGGCATGTCCGAGCATGAAAGCCACGACCTGGCCGTCATCATCAGGCGGATCGCGACTGAACTCGGCGTCGGCGTGCTGCTGATCGAGCACAACATCGGCCTCGTGCTCGAACTCTGCGAGCGCATCTTCGTGCTCGATTCCGGCGAGATCATCGAAGTCGGCGCACCGGCGCAGATCCGCAACAGCGACGCAGTCCGGCACGCCTATATGGGCACGCAGCGCGACGAAGTGATCACGGCGCCCGCGACCGAGATGGGCGCCGCATCATGACGCTGCTCGCCGTCGACGACATCACCGTCAGCTACGGACGCCTGACGGCATTGCGCGGCGTCACGCTGAAGATCGCCGAAGGTGAGGTTCTGTTCGTGACAGGCCCCAACGGCGCAGGCAAGTCGACCCTGCTGAACGCGATCGCCGGCGTCGTGCCGGCGGGCTCGGGCTCCATCACCATGGACGGCGCCAACGTGACGGGTGCCTCGCCGGAGGACATCGCCCGGCGCGGATTTTCGCTGGTGCCGGAAGGACGCAACGTCTTCGGCGCACTGAGCATCGAGGAAAATCTGAAGGTCGGCACCGGCATGCGAGCCGACAGGCACAGAATCGCCGGCGACCTGGACTCCGTCTACGCCGAATTCCCGATGCTGGCCGATCGCCGCCACACTGCGGCTGGCATGCTCTCCGGCGGCCAGCAGCAGATGCTTGTCATCGGTCGTGCGTTGATGACGGCTCCGCGCATCATGGCCATCGACGAGCCTTCGCTGGGACTTGCACCCAAGATCATCGATCAGGTCTACGAGATCCTGGTGCGGCTACGGGCGCAGCGCAAGCTGACGCTGCTGATCGTCGAGCAGAGCTCGACGCGCGCCATGATGACCGGCGGACGCATGATCCTGATTCGCGGCGGGCGCATCGTCCTCGAGGGTGCGGCCGCCGACATGATCAAGGACGAACGTCTGAAGCAAGCCTATTTCGGCTTCGGAGACCACTGAGAATGACGGCGGTTCTGCAGATCATCTTCGACGCACTGAGCCTCGGCAGTCTCTATGCCCTGGGCGCCCTCGGCATCGCGCTGATCTTCGGCGTCATGCGGCTGGTCAACTTCGCCCATGGCGACTTCATCGCCTTCTGCGTGTTCGCAATGCTATGGCCGTCGATCGATGCAACCGCGGTCGTTTTCGCCGGCATGCTGCCGTTCTATCTCCTGATTCCGCTGTTGCTGATCATCGGCGCGACACTGTCCATCCTGTCGGAGATCGTCGTATTCCGCCGTTTCCGCAACACCAATCCGGCGACGATGATGATCGCGTCCTTCGCCCTCGGCTTCGTCATCCGGCACTTGATGCTGATGCTCTATTCGAGCCGCCCGAAGTCGATCACGCTGTGGCCAAGCCTCGGCCTCCCGGTCGATTTTCTCGGCGCCCACATCCCGATGCTCCAAGTCGTGACCATCGTCATCACGCTGGCCGCGCTCGCTGTGCTGGTGCTGTTCCTCAAGCGCACGCGCTATGGCCTCGAAATGCGCGCCGCAGCCGAAAACTTCACCATGGCGCGCATGCTCGGGGTCCGTGCCAACGGCGTCATCCTGCTGGCCTTTGCCATCAGCGGCATGCTGGCCGCGGCGATCGGATTGATCCTGGCCACCATCTCCGGCACCGCCGACATCAACATGGGCGCCAACGTCATGCTGATCGCCTTCATCGCCACCGTGATCGGCGGTCTCGGCAGCGTGCCCGGCGCCGTCGCCGGCGGCTTCATCATCGGCGCCGCCAGCGTCATCTTCCAGGCGACACTGCCGCACGACGCGCGCGTCTTTCGCGATGCCTTCGTCTATGGCGCGGTGATCGTCGTCCTGCTGGTGCGGCCGCAAGGCCTGTTTGCACCGAAATCCACCAAGCAGAGGGTCTGATCGATGCCAAAGCGGCCGTCCGTCATCCGGCAAACGATGCTGACACCGATCGTCCTGATCGTCGTCCTGCTCGTCATGGCTGCGCTGAGCTATCAGTTCGGCAGCCGCGCATTCAACCGAACCGCCGTCGAGATGTTCATCAACATCATGGTTGTCGTCGGCCTCTACGTGTTTGTCGGAAATTCCGGCCTGCTGTCGTTCGGGCACATCAGCTTCATGTGCCTCGGCGCCTACATGACCGCCTGGCTCGCGATTCCGCCCGTGATGAAATCGATGACGCTCAAGGGACTGCCGACCTGGCTGCTGCACACGCAATTGCCGATGTGGGTGGCCACGCCGATTTCGGGCGTGTTCGCCGCCCTGTTCGCGCTCGTCGTCGGACGCGTCATCATGCGCCTGTCGGGGATTGCCGCCTCGATTGCGACTTTCGGACTGCTCGGCGTCATCAACAACGTCTATTCGAACTGGGATTCGGTCACGGGCGGACAAGGTTCGATCGTCGGCATACCGCCGACCATGAACGTGTGGATCGGCTGGCTGGGTGCCGCAGTTGCGATCGCGATCGCCTACCTCTACGCGATTTCCCGCTCCGGGCTCGCGCTTCGGGCCACACGCGATGAGTCCGTTGCCGCCAGCGCCTCGGGTATCGACATTGTCCGCGAACGGCTGGTCGCGTTCGTGGTCAGCGCCTTCATCATCGGCATCGCCGGTGCGCTCTACGCGCACTTCCTCAGCATCGTCAACCCCGGTGCCTTCTATCTGCGGACGACCTTCATCACCCTCTCAATGCTGGTCGTCGGCGGCATGTACAGCCTCAGCGGCGCCGTCACCGGCGTCGTCACGATCTCGGTGCTGATCGAATTGTTCCGCAATCTTGAAAAAGGCATCAGCCTTGGCGCAATCAAGGTCGCACTGCCGAACGGGGTCCAGGAGATCGCGATCGGCATCATCACCATCGTCATCTTGATGTATCTGCCGACCGGTCTCACCCGCAACCAGGAGTTCTCCTGGCGCGGATGGCCGATGCTGCGACGTTTGTCACGCCCGGTGCGGACGGCGATGAAGGAACTGAACTGAAGTTCACTGCACAACTGGAGGAATGGTTATGCGTCTTGCGAGAATACTGGGTGTCCTGACTGGAGTGTCCGCACTCTGGTTCGCACCGGCCAAGGCGGCCGACGAGATCGTCATCGGATTTGCGACCGCAGCGTCGGGCTTCATGCAGGCCTATGACAAGCCGGCACAAGATGCGGCAATGATCCGCATCGACGAGATCAACAAGGCGGGCGGCTTGCTCGGCAAGAAGATCAAGGCCGTCTTTGCCGATACCAAGACCGACCAGGCCGAAGGCGCCAAGGCCGGCCTTGCCGTGCTCGACCAGGGCGCAGATCTCGTGGTCGTCTCCTGCGATTACGATTTCGGCGCGCCGGCGGCCCTCCAGGCGCAGGCGGCCGGCAAGGTCTCGTTCTTCCTCTGCGCCGAGTCGATCAAGGCCGGCATCCCCGGCGTCGGTCCCTACTCGTTCTCCGGCTCCGTTCTGGCGGCCGTGCAGGGCGCGACCATGGCGGAATGGGCCTACAACAAGAAGAATGCCCGCAGCTTCTACCGGCTGCTCGATAGCTGGACCGTCTACAACAAGGGCATCTGCGACGGCTTCGACTGGATGATGCCGAAGCTGAAGGACGCGACGCTGGCCGGAAGCGACACCTTCAAGAATGATGATGCTTCGATCGCGTCCCAGATCACGCGCATCAAGAGCCTGCCGAAGGAGCCCGACGCCATCATGGTCTGCACGATGATGCCGGGCGCGGTGTCGGCCATCAAGCAGATCCGGGCCGCCGGCATCAAGTCGATGATCCTCAACGGTTCGAGCATGGACGGCAGCTACTGGCTGAACGCCATTCCGGATCTGTCGAACTTCTACGTTCCGGTGCAGGGCTCGATCTACGGCGACGATCCCAATCCGAAGGTCAACGAGTTCAACAAGAAGTACAAGGACGTGACGGGCGGCGATCCGTCCAGCCAGTACGTCTATCCCGGCTATGTCCTGATCGACGTCTGGGCCAAGGCGGTCGAGCACGCCAAGACCACCGACGCTCCGGCCGTCGTCGCGGAACTGGAAAAGATGAACAACGAGGCCACGCTGTTCGGGCCGCGCACCTTCAACAAGGACATCCACCATCAAAACCAGGGCCGTTACCTGATCATCGACACCGAGGCCGGCAAGCCGAAGATGGTCGATCAGTGGACCATCTCGGAGAAGATCCCGGTCGACTATCTGGTGTCAAAGTAAATCGGCAATGCGCCGCCCGCGGTGCCTGTCGCACCTGCGGGCGGCCGTCCCCCTTGGATCGAACGCAAGCCGTTGAGAGGAAACAGGAGAATGGTCGTGATTAATTGCGACATGGGCGAGGCCTATGGCCTCTACAAGATGGGCGACGACAAGGCGCTGATGCCCCACATCGATGTCGCCAACGTGGCTTGCGGCTTCCATGCATCCGACTTCAATCACATGCGGCAAACGGTGCAACTCGCCAAGCAGTTCGGCGTCAAGGTCGGCGCCCATCCGTCACTGCCGGACTTGCAGGGTTTTGGGCGGCGGGAGATGAAGATCGACCGCGAGGAGTTGACGAACTGCCTGCTTTATCAGATCGGCGCGCTCAAGGCATTCCTGGATGCCGAGGGCCTGCCGCTCAATCACATCAAGCCGCACGGCGCCCTCTATGGCATGGCCGCGCGCAGCGAGAACATCGCAGAGGCCGTCGCGGATGCCGCCGATGTCTATAAGGTGCCGCTGCTCGGCATGAAGGGTACGCTGCATCAGATGGTCTACGAGCGGCGCGGCCATACCTTCGTCGCCGAATACTATGCCGACCTCGACTACAATGCCGACGGCAGCCTCATCATCACGCGCGAGCACGAGGCCAAGGATCCGGCCGACGCGGCCTCACGGTGCACGCGAGCCGTAAATGAAGGCAAGACCCGGTCGGTGGCCGGCAACGACGTCCTGGTCGGAGCCGACTCGATCTGCATCCACTCCGACACGCCCAATGCCGTCGCGATCGCGCACGCGGTTCGCGAAGCCGTCCGCCCCTATCTCACCGCGCGGTGAGAACGACCCGAAGAAGCGAACGACCAGGAGGACCCCATGGCAACTCAACAGATATTCTCGCCGCTGCCGGGCATATTCTATCGCAAGCCCGCGCCCGACAAGCCGGACTACAAGTCCGACGGAGATACCATCACGGAGCACGACACGATCGGTCTCATCGAGGTGATGAAATCGTTCAACGAGGTGAAGGCCGGCGCGGCGGGCAAGATCCTGCGCTTCCTGGCCGAGAACGAGGAGGCCATTATGGCGGGCCAGCCGATTGCCGAGATTGACGTTTGAGACGGTTCGCGCGTTCATGACGATCCAGAAGCTCCTCATCGCCAATCGCGGCGAGATCGCCGTCCGCATCATTCGTGCGGCGCGCGAGCTCGGTATTGCGACCGTCCAGGTCTACAGCAAGGCCGACAAGGACTCGCTTGCCGTCCGGCTGGCCGACCAGTCGATCGAGATCGGTCCGCCGCAGGCATCAAAATCATACCTCAACCAGGCGACGATCCTCGCCGCCGCCGGGACGACCGGCGCCGACGCCATCCATCCCGGCTACGGCTTCCTGGCCGAGAACGCCGAGTTCGCGGCCGCGGTCGAAGCAGCGGGGCTGATCTTCGTCGGCCCGACCGCGCAATCGATCAGGCTGATGGGCGACAAGGTCGCGGCCCGGGAGGCTGCGCAAGCCGCCGGCGTGCCGACCGTCCCCGGCAGCGCCGGACGCCTGGAATCTGCCGACGCAGCCTTCGCATTGGTCGAGAAGACCGACTTTCCCGTGATGATCAAGGCCGCGGCCGGCGGTGGCGGACGCGGCATCCGCATCGCGCGTTCCGCCGAGGAATTCCATCATTTGATGCCTCAGGCACAGGCGGAAGCACTCGCCGCCTTCGGCGATGGCGGGCTCTATGTCGAGAAGCTGATCGAAGGCGCGCGGCACATCGAGGTACAAATCCTCGGTGACGGGCGCGACGTCATCCATTGTTTCGAGCGCGAGTGCTCGCTGCAACGACGCCGCCAGAAGGTCTGGGAAGAAGCGCCCTCGCCGTCGCTGACGCCGGCGGTTCGCGACAGACTGTGTTCGTCGGCGGTCGCGCTCGCCAAGGCGGTGGACTATCGCGGCGCCGGAACGCTCGAATATCTCTATGACGACCGCAGTCACGAATTCTACTTTCTGGAGATGAACACCCGGATCCAGGTCGAGCATCCTGTCACGGAGATGGTCACCGGCATCGACCTCGTCTGCGAGATGATCCGGATCGCCGGCGGCGAGCCGCTCCGCATCCGCCAGGACCAGGTTCGCGTCCGCGGTCATTCGATCGAAGTCCGCATCAACGCCGAGGATCCGGTGAAGGGCTTTCTCCCAAGCCCCGGCACGATCAATGCGCTCAGCGTGCCCAGTGGTGAAGGCGTGCGCTTCGACAGCATGCTCTATCAGGGCTACACGGTGCCGCCGTTCTACGACAGCCTGCTCGGCAAGCTGATCGTGCACGACGAGGACAGACCGCGTGCGATCCGGCGGCTCGAGCGCGCTCTTGCCGAGCTCAGCGTCGAGGGCCTGGCGACGACAAAGCCCCTGCATCAGGCGCTCGCGCGAGATCCCGACGTTCAGGCCGCGCGCTTTCATACCGCCTGGCTCGAGCCATGGCTGGAAAACCATGCGTCGTCGCTCGGCACCGCGGCGCCGTCACCGACCGCCAAGGTCGCGCAATGACCGCGAGAGAACCCGCCCCGTCAGCAACAGGAGGCCGCTAGTCATGCAAACCCGATTTTCCTACGGCGGCGATGAGCACATCTTCGCCGAGGTCGCTGAGTCCATGTCACTGGAGGCTTTCTTCAAGGGCCTGTTCGTCACCAATGCGGTGCGCGATGCCAGGATCAAGGGCGTGACCGAGATCTGCCCGGCCAACGCGTCCTATCAGGTCAAGTTCGATCCGGATCAGATCAAGCCCGACGACCTGCTTGCCGAGCTGAAACGGCTGGATTCCGCATCGGAAACATCCGCACCGGTCATCAAGACGCGGATCATCGAAATCCCCGTGCTCTACAATGATCCCTGGACGCACGAGACCCTGATGCGCTTCCGCGAGCGCCACCAGGATCCCAACGGCACCGATCTCGAATATGCTGCGCGCATCAACGGGCTCGACGGGGTCGACGCTTTCATCAAGGCGCACTCCAGCGCGCCGTGGTTCGTCTCGATGGTCGGCTTCGTCGCGGGCCTGCCGTTCCTCTACCAGATGGTGGAACGCCAGCGGCAGATCCAGGCGCCGAAATATCTGCGCCCACGCACGGATACGCCAAAACTCACCGTCGGGCACGGCGGATGCTTCAGCTGCATCTATTCGGTACGCGGCGCCGGTGGCTACCAGATGTTCGGCATCACGCCGATGCCGATCTACGATCCCAACCAGAAGATCAGCTATTTGCGCGACTTCATGTGCCTGTTCAAGCCGGGCGACATCGTGAAATGGAAGCCGATCGACCGAGCGGCCTATGACGCTGCCGTGGCCGATGTCGATGCCGGCCGTTTCGCGCCTGTTATCCGCGACGTTTCGTTTTCGCTAACCGAGTTCAACAACGACATCGACGCCTATAACCGCGAGCTCGAGGGGGTTCTCCATGGCAATTAAAGTCTTGAAGCCCGGCCTTGCCACCACCGTGCAGGACCTGGGGCGTCCCGGCTACTATCACATCGGCATCCCGCTCTCCGGCGGCATGGACCGTCTCGCGCTTGCCGCGGCAAACCTGCTCGTGGGCAACGAGGAAGGCGCTGCGGTCCTCGAGGCCGTATTCATGGGGCCGGAGCTAGAATTCACCGATGACGCCCTGGTCGCAATCACCGGAGCCGAGCTGCCGCCGAAGCTCGATGGCGAGCCGCGCGAGACCTGGACGAGCTTCAAGGTGAAGCGCGGCCAAAAGCTGTCCTTCGATTTCCTCAAGCAGGGCGCCCGCGGCTATATTGCAATCGCTGGCGGCATCGACGTGCCGCTTGTCCTGGGCTCCCGCTCCACCTATGCGCTCGGCGCACTCGGCGGCTTCAAGGGCCGGAAGCTCGAAGCCGGTGACGAACTTCCGATCGGCAAAGCCGGTGCAGCCGTCAGGGATGGCCGCACAGTCGCGAAGGAGCTGCGCGGCCTGCCGGCGGCGATGCCGACCGAACTGCGCGTGATGCCCGGGCTTTACTGGCACCGCATCACCGAGACGGCCGGCGTGGGGTTTTTCGGCGACACCTGGAAGGTCGCACCGGAAGCTGACCGGATCGGCTACCGCTTCAAGGGCGGCAAGCCGCTCGAATTCGTGCCGCGCGAGCCGCCCTTCGGAGCCGGTTCTGATCCCTCCAACATCACCGATGCCTGCTACCCCTACGGATCAATCCAGGTTCCCGGCGGCACTGAGCCGATCGTGCTGCATCGTGACGCGGTCTCGGGCGGCGGCTATTTCATGGTCGGCACGGTCATCGCAGCGGACATGGATTTGATCGGCCAGCTCCAGCCCAACACTCCGGTGAAGTTCGTCAAGGTCGGGATGGATGAGGCCCTTGCGGCGCGCAAGAGCCGGGCCGGCTTGCTGGGCAAGCTTCGCAGTGCTCTATTGGCGTAGGCGCTGAAGGGCCGTACGGTATCTGCGCCCCCGGTCGACCAAGCTCCGATACGGCGCTTGGTCGCTCTGACCGTCCGCTATTCCACTATTGTGTTGCTCAAGTTGCCCGCGCGCAGACTAGGCACGGGAGTTGCATTGAAATCCTTTGCGCCCAAAAGCAGCGCTCAACCGCTCGTGAGTTAGGTAAAATCAAAATATCGGATCGACCGTGATGTCCGTTTCTCTGAAACAAATCCGCTATTTCGTCGCCGCCGCCGAGACGGGGCGTATCAGCCAAGCAGCCATCGACCTGAATGTCTCGCAATCCGCGGTCACCGCCGCGATCCAGCAACTCGAAGCCATCGTCTGTGCCCGCCTGCTGGAGCGCACCCCGACCGGCGTGACCGTCACCATGGAGGGCAACCGGTTCCTGTCGCAAGGACGCCAGATCCTTGCTTCAGTCGCCGAAGCCGTCCACGGGACGCATATGTCCGCCGGTCCGCTGTTCGGAACGGTGCGCATTGGCGTCACCTATACCGTTTCCGGTTATTTTCTGCCGCGGCATCAGATGCGTTTCCAGGCAAGCTTTCCCGGGATCACGGTCGAGCTGTTCGAGATGCCGCGCGACGTGCTCGAACGCGCCGTCGTCGACGGTGCGCTCGACCTTGCGGTCATGCTGGTCTCGAACCTGCACAACAACGCCATGCTTGCGAGCGAGACGTTGTTGCGGTCGCCGCGCCGGTTGTGGCTTTCTCCCGATCATCCACTGACACGCGCCGAGCGCGTCCATCTCGCTGAGATCGCGACCTACCCTTACGTTATGCTCACCGTCGACGAAGCCAAGCACACGTCGATGCGCTACTGGAATGCCTTGTCGCTCGAACCGCGAACGATCTTCCGCACCTCCTCCGTCGAAGCCGTCCGATCCATGGTTGCGGGCGGAATGGGCATTACCATCCTGTCCGATCTCGTCTACCGGCCCTGGTCGCTCGAGGGCCAGCGGATCGAGACCCGCGTCATCGAGAACGAAGTGCCCAGCATGGACGTCGGACTGGCCTGGCGCCGCGACAGCGAATTTTCCGATGCTGCGAAAGCGTATCGCGATTTCATGCGCTTTGCCGTGGCGGGGGTTGGTCCGGCACGTCCTCCGGTCGGCACCGACCACCGACAACGATCGGACGAGGCCATCGAAATCTGAGATATCGGCACCCGCTTATTTCGATTTGACGCCGTCATGTCGTCCTCGCCAAGCTTGGGCCGATCACGGCGGTCGGCGCGATGAAAGAGCGCAAGGCCCGAACGGGCGATGGCAGGGACGGAGTGCGGCATGCAGGCCACTTATGCGACCAGCAATGTTCCCTCGCAAAATCGGCGGCATTTCTGGCAGGACGTTGTCTCCAAGACATACTTCCCGCTTGATCTTGTCTTTCCCGGCGGCCGCGACTTCCACGCGAGCCTGGGCGCCTGGTCCATGGGCCCTCTCTCGGTCTCCCGCAATGTCTCGAATGGCCTGCTCTACAGGCGCCACGAACGGCACCTCGTGAACGAGCGGGAAGAATGTTTCCTCATCACGGTCCCGGAGCTCGCCGAAATCCGCTTCGAGCAGGACGGCAAGGATGTCCGGTGCCGGCCCGGCGCATTCGTGATCGAGCGAAGCCATCTGCCCTATGAATTCAGCCACGATGATCCGGCGGCGCTCTGGGTGCTGAAGATCCCAAGCGCCGTCTTGCGCGCAAGGATATCCCGTCCCGAACGCCTCGCAACCCTGCAATTCGACGCCAACCGCAGCGTGGGTGCACTGTTCGTCGACACGCTGCGGCTTGCCGGCGACCGCATCGCGGACATGGACGAAGCGGCCCGGGCCGTGATGGGCAAGCATCTCATCGATCTCCTGGCGATGGTGATCGAGTCGGATGACCGCGTGCTGGTGGGCCATTCCTCGTCCGTTCGCAACGGCCACCTCCATCGCTGCGAGCAGTTCATTCGCACGCGTCTCGACGACATGCGACTCACGCCGCAAATGATCGCGGACGGCTGTGGCATCTCGCTCAGATATCTGCATCAGGTTTTTGAGGGAGAAGGCATCACCGTTTGCGCCTATATCCGGAACCAACGCCTGTCAATGTCCGACGCCATGCTGCGCGATCCCGGCTGCCGCAAGAGCATTTCGGAAATCGCCTACCTGTGGGGGTTCGGCGACCAGGCGCAGTTCAGCCGGAATTACCGCAGCCGGTTCGGCTGCACCCCGAGCGAGGCTCGCGCGGCGGCGCGCACCGCCCCTTGCCTGAAAGCTCATTCGCGCGCCTGACCGACCTTTAGGCATCCGGCAGCCGGCGCCCGTGCGGCGGTCGTTGGTGCTCTCTCGCACAAATCTTCCTGCGCTCAGCGTCAAGAATTGCCGCCCCTGATCTGCCTATGATCGTCGATCGCAATTCGATGAGGAAGTCGCATGGTGCAGAACCTTCGCGTGGCCGTCGACGTCGGCGGCACCTTTACCGATATCTGCATCATGGACGAGGCAACCGGCCTGATCCGCATCGAGAAGACGGCGTCGACCCCCGACCCCATCGACGGGATCATGGGCGGTGTGTCCAAGGCCGGTGTCGATCTCGCCGAAGTGGCGCTCTTCTCCCACGGCACCACCGTTGCAACCAACGCGCTGATCACGCGCCGCCTGCCCCGCACCGCCGTGGTCACGACCAAGGGTTTTCGCGACGTCATCGAAATCCGCCGCGCCAACAAGGAAGACCTCTGGGACACCTACAAGGACGTCGTCAAGCCATACGTCCCGCGGCGCGACCGCCTGACCGTGCCGGAACGCGTCGACGCCGGCGGCATCGTGATCGAGCCGCTGGATGTCGAGGCAGCACGCAACGTCGCGCGTATTCTCAAGCGCCGCGGCGTTGCCGCGGTCGCGGTCTGCTTCATGAACGCCTATCTCAACGGAGCGAACGAGCGCGCCATGCGCGATATTCTCGTCGAGGAGATGCCCGACATCCCCGTCTCGATCTCCTCGCAGGTGCTCCCCGAAATCTTCGAGCACGAGCGGTTCTCGACCACGGTCGCCAATGCCGTCGTGAGCCCGGTCGTGGTCAGCTACACGAGCCGGCTCGGCGAGCGTCTCGCCGATGAGGGTTATACCCGCGATCTCCTGCTGCTGCATACCGGCGGCGGTGTCATGACGCCGGCCAGCGTCAAGGATTTTGCCGCGCGCCTTGCCGGTTCCGGAATTGCTGCCGGCGCCATCGCCAGCCGCTACATCGCCGGCCTCTGTGGCTTTCCCAACTCCATTGGCCTCGACATGGGGGGCACATCGACCGACGTCTCGCTCGCCTATGAGGGGCAGTCGCGCATCACCAAGGACTGGCACATCGAGTTCGGTTATCCGATCCGCTTTGCGTCCATTGAGGTCCTCACCATCGGAGCCGGCGGTGGATCGCTGGCCTGGACCGACTCGGCTGGCTCCCTGCGCAACGGCCCGCAATCGGCTGGCGCCTTTCCGGGCCCCGCCTGCTACAGCAACGGCAATACCCAGCCGACCAATACCGACGCCAACGTCACGCTCGGCCGGCTCGGCACAAATCTCGCCGGCGGCAAGGTGAAACTCGACTCCGCGCTGGCACGCCAGGCGGTCGAGGATGGCGTCGCAAAGCCCTTTGGCCTCGGCCTGCACGAGGCAGCCGACGCGATCGTCAAGGTCGCCAACGCCAACATGTCGGATGCCGTACGGCTGATCTCGATCAGCCGCGGCTACGACCCGCGCGACTTTGCCCTGGTTGCCTTCGGCGGCGCCGGCGCGCTGCATGGGGTCGATGTCGCCCGCGAGCTTGCGATCCCGGTCGTGATCGTGCCGCCCAACCCCGGCGTGACCTCGGCGCTCGGCTGTCTCCTGGTCGACATGCAGCACGATTTTTCGCAGAGCTGCATGACCGGCGCCGATGAGGCCGACGCCGCCGACATCGAAGCACAGTTCGCCGCTCTGGAGAAGGACGCGCTCGCCCGGCTCACCCACGAAGGCGTTGCGTCACAGGATATCGTGCTCCAGCGATCGATCGACATGATGTACCGCGGCCAGTGGCGGTCGCTCGCGGTCCATGCACCGCGCCCCATCGGTGCGATCGCGGACCTCGTCCAAAGCTTTCATACCGAGCACAGGCGTGAGTACAATTTCCGCCGTGACAGCGCCCCGGTCAGCTTCTTCCGTCTCAATCTCAAGGCGGTGGGCGTCGTCCCCAAGGCGGAGTTCGCCATCCATGAACCGACCGGTGTGATCCCTGAGCCGGTTGGCCGCCGCAGGGTGTGGTTCGACGGCAACGGGTTGGACACGCCCGTCTACGAGCGCGACGACCTGCCCTGCGGCTTCTCCTTTCAAGGGCCCGCGATCGTCGAGCAGGTCGACGCGACGACCGTCGTACCGCCAGGCGCCAGCGCCGAGGTCGACAAATATCTCAACATCATCATCCGCGTGAAGGAGTGAACCATGGCCGGGGATCTCCCGCTCGACCCCGTGACCTTCGAGGTCCTCAAGAACTCCTTCATTACCAGCGTCGACCAGATGGGCGAGCAGGTGCTACGGACCTGCTACTCGTTCGTCATCTACAACCGCGATTTTTCCAGCGCCCTGCACGACGCCAAGGGCGAATGCGCCGCACAGGGCAATCAGGACATCGCCGTCCATGTCGGTACGCTGCATTTCACCTGCAAGGACGTCATGCGCTTCTTCGACGGGGATATGCATGAAGGTGACGTCTTCGCCATCAACGACCCCTACGCCGGCGGCACGCATTTCCCGGATGTTCGCCTGATCCGGCCGATCTTCGCCGACGGCAAGATCATCGCCTTCAGCCAGTCGAACGGCCATTGGTCGGATGTCGGCGGCAGCGTGCCGGGGTCGTTCGACGTCTCCGCGCGCGAAATGTTCCGCGAGGGGCTGCGCATCACGCCGGTACGGCTGTTCGACAAGGGCCGCTTCTGCAAGGACGTCGCGCATCTGATCGCCTCGAACACCCGCGACCCGGTCTCGATCATCGGCGACATCCAGGCGCAGTCCCAGGCCACCCAGGTCTGCGAGCGCGAGATCCTGCGTCTCGTCAACAAATATGGTCGCGACACGGTCGAGACCGGTCTTGCTGCCGTGCAGGACTATGTCGAACGTTCGGTGCGCCAGCGCATTGCGGCCCTGCCCGATGGCGAATGGGAGACGGTCGACTTCATCGACCGCGACCCCGCCGGCGGCGAAGGCATGATCCCGATCCGTATCAAGCTGACGATCAAGGGCGACCGCGCCATCTACGACTTCACCGGCAGCCATCCAACCATCGGTTCGATCTACAACTCGGCCTTCGGTACGACCTTCTCGGCCGTTGCGGCCGGCATGAAGACTTTCTTCCCCGATCTCCCGCTCAACTCCGGATTCTACCGCTGCTTTGAAATCATCGCGCCGGAAGGCTCGATCGTCGATGCCAAATGGCCGATCGCGGTCACCGGCTTCCTGATGCCGTTCGAGAAGATCATGAATTCGATCTACGAAATGTGGTCGAAGCTGATGCCGGAGCGCGCGCTCGCCTGCGCCTTCAATCTCGAGTATCTGCTCACCGGTGGTCTCGACGCCCGCAGCCCGGACAAGCCCATCTTCATGTTCTACGACTGGCTGCCCGGCGGCTGGGGCGGGCGCAACGGCAAGGACGGCAGCAATGTCACGACGGCATGCTTCGGCACCGGCCTGATGTCGCAGCCCGTCGAGGGCCAGGAGCGCGCCAATCCGATCCTGACCACCGAATGCGAAATCCTCAAGGACTCGCCCGGTCCGGGCAAATGGCGCGGCGGCGCCGGGGTCGTGAAAACCTCCCGCATGCTCCAGGCCGAGAAGACCGTGATCTCCTATATCTGCGACCGCGAGCGCGCGGTGGTGTGGGGCATCGAGGGCGGCTTGCCGTCCATGCCGCACGGGCTGACATTGACCCGCGCCGGTGGCCAAGCCGAAGAGCGGCTCGGCTCGATCTTCTCGGATGTCCCGATCGGCGAAGGCGATATCTTCTCGCGCCCGACAGCCGGTGGCGGCGGGTTCGGCGATCCGCTCGAACGCGACCCGGCCCTCGTGATCGAGGACATCAAGGACGACTATGTCTCGGTCGAGCGGGCTGCGAAGGATTATGGCGTTGTCGTGCATACCGTTGACGCCGAGCTTTGCGAATATGAGGTCGACAAGGGCGCGACCGCGGCGCTTCGCGCCAAAATCAGGGCCAAGCGTGTCGCCAATGTGCGGCTCGATCCTGAGATCGTGGCGAAAAATTATCGCAACGGCGCGATCGGCGTGCTCGACGTGATCCGCCAGCACGCCGTGATCCTCGACTGGGGCACCGGTGCTCTGCTTCCAAAATCCACAAGTCAGTTTCGCGAGGTGTTCGAGCGGCGCTCAGTGGCGAAGTGGAGCACGGGCTGACCGATCGAACCGAGAGCGCGGACGACATGGATACGCCTGCTTCGAGGTCCGTCTACGTTGCGCCATCGCTGACGTCCGCGCTCGATGCGCTCGACGAAGGCGGCGCCGCAGCCGCGCCCTTCGCCGGCGGCACCTGGATCATGCGCGCCCCAATCCGGCACGAGCTGCTCAAGCCCCGTTACGTCGCAATCGGGAGCATTCCGGAGCTCCATGGCATTAAAATCGATGCCGATGCGGTTGAAATCGGCGCGGCGGTCACGCACGCCACGCTGGCCGCAGCGCTGGCGGAGCTTTCGGAGTTTAATGTGCTCACGGCGGCGGCCGGCCGCTCCGCCAATCCTGCTATCCGCGGGATGGCGACCATTGGCGGCAACCTCGCAACGACAGCATTTGCCGCGGCCGATTGCGTGCCCGCGCTGCTCTGCCTCGATGCCGAAGTCGAGATCGCGAGACGAGGCGGCCGGGAGCGGATCGATCTGGAGCAATTTCTGACAATGAGATCGACACTTGCGCCCGGGTGGCTGGTCCAACGCATCATTGTGCCGCGGCAGGAGCGCAAGACCGCTCACGCTCGCCTGCCGCTGCGACAGGCCGGCGACTATCCGACCGCCATCGTCAGTCTCGCCGTGAGCCTTGACGATGTCGGGCGTGTTCAGACGGCACGTGTCGCCGTCGGTTCAGTCGAGCCGGTTGCGCGCCGATGGGAGCGCCTTGAGGACGCTCTTGTCGGACATCCGCTGAACGCGGCGAAGGCTGCGCATGCAGCGGCCGGGCTGGCGGATGAATTTACGGGTCGCGACAGTACCGACGTGCCTGCCTGGTACCGGGTGCGCGTCCTACCCGGCCTCGTCCGCCGTGCAGCCGCCGCGCTTGGCTCTTGAACCGTCGGGGATGAACATGGGCCTTAGCCTGACCGTCAACGGCGATCACCTCACCTCCACTGCCGATCCCATCACGCCACTCGTCGACGTCCTGCGCGAGGAGTTTCATCTGACGGGCGCAAAGCCGGTGTGTCGCGAGGGCTTCTGCGGCGCCTGCATGGTGTTGATCGACGGCAATCCCACCCCGTCGTGCCTGATGCCGGCCGCGCTCGCCAAGGGTTGCGATATCCGTACCGTCGAGGGCCTTGCCGTCAATGGCGGATTGAACCCGATCCAGGCCGCGCTCGAGGCCTGCGACGCGGTCCAATGCGGCATGTGCTTTCCCGGCATGGTGGTGAGCCTGACGCATCTCCTCACAACCCGCCCCGGGGCAACGCGCGACGATATTCGTGCTGCTCTCACGGGCAACATCTGCCGTTGCACCGGATACGAACGCATCATCGAGGCCGCGCTGCTGGCGCTTGCGACGACATGACGGGAGACGCAAAAGTGTCCGACGCTTCCGCAACCATGAATTTTAGACGACGCGACGCGGCGGACAAACTGCGCGGCCGCACGCGCTACACCATCGATCGCTACCTGCCCGGCATGCTGCACGCGGCTATCTTGCGTGCCGGCGTGCCATCAGGCCGGATCGCCCGCCTCGACACCTCCAAGGCTGCCCGCATGCCCGGTGTGCGCGCCGTCGTGACGGCTGCCGATGCGCCCGGCATGATCGGGATCGGCATCGCCGACCACCCGCTCTTTGCCCGCGACGTGATCCGCTACGACGGCGAGCCGATCGCCGCGATCGCGGCGGACACGCTGATGCAGGCTCACGCCGCGCTTGCTGCAATTGACGTCGAGATCGAACCACTGCCCGTGGTTCTCACCATGGCGGATGCGCTTGCTCCCGATGCTCCACTCGTGCATCCCGACTGGCGCAACTACGAGGTTCTGCTCGAGGGCGGTGTCCGCGGAGGCAACATCGCCTGGGAGGCGACCGTCGTTCGCGGTGACGTCGATGCCGCATTTGCCCGGAGCGACGTCGAGATCATCGATAGCTCCTTCAGGGTCGGTCGCCAGAACCACGTCGCCTTCGAGCCGCGCGCAGTGGTCGCAAGTTATGAAGACGGGCGCTTCCACATCGAGACATCCACCCAGGTGCCCTGGACCATCCGCAACGCAACCGCACGCCTGCTGGGCGTGCCGGCCTCGCGGGTCCGCGTCACGGTACCGCCGGTCGGCGGCGGCTTCGGCCTCAAATTCGATCTCGCGATCGAGCCTTTTGCGGCCCTTCTCGCTCGCGCGAGCGGACGGCCGGTCCGGCTTGTCAATTCGCGCGAGGAGGAGATGCTCACCTGTCTCTTTCGCGAAAACGCCGAGATTCGCATACGCTCGGCGGTGACGCGCGATGGCGAGATCGTCGGACGGGAAGCCGTCGTGCTGATGGATTGCGGCGCATATGGTGGCGAACAGATTTTCCTGACGACGATGACCGCTCACACGCTTGGCGGAAATTACTCCCTTGGCGCAGTGCGGCTCGTCTCGCGCGCGGTCTATACCAACACCGCTCCGAACGGCGCTTTCCGCGCCTGCAACGGCGTCTACAACACCTTTGCGCTCGAGCTGCACAGCGACGAAATCGCGGCCCGGATCGGCATGGATCCCCTTGCCTTCCGCCGCCGCAACGTGCTCGGCGACGGCGATCTCGGGGCCACCGGCCAGGTGTTCGAGGGCGACGTGCTCGGCCCAATGCTGGACCGGATGGATACGATGCGCGATGCCGCCGCAACGCCGCCCGGGCGTGATGACGGCCGGCTTTATGGACGCGCGACCGTCGTCGGCACATGGTTCGTCTTTGTCGGCCCGTCGGCCGCGACCGTGAACATGAATGCCGACGGGACGGCGACGCTGGTGACGTCGGGGGTCGAGATCGGGTCAGGCTCCATGATGCAGGCTCTGCCTCAGATCGTGGCCGGCACGCTCGGCCTCAGCCCTCATGATGTGATCGTGCGCGCAGCCGATACGGACGCCGCCGGCTACGATGTCGGTGTCGGAGGAGGACGAACCACCGTGTCGCTCGGTGCGGCCAGCTTGTCGGCGGCACACGAGGTGCGCACGAAGCTGCTGAAGGTCGCCTCCGAGATGATCGAGGCCGCGCCCGAGGATCTGGTCATGCGCTCGGGGCGAATTGAAATTGCCGGAGCACCGGGCTCCGGCCGCCCGATCTCCGAGGTTGCGGCCCGCGCCCAGGCGCAGATCGGCCCGATCTCCGGCACCGGCGCCTTCACAGGAGCCGGTATGCCTGCGATGCCCGGCTGCGTCGCCGGCCATTTCATCGACGCGATCGACATCCCCGTCTTCGCCGTCCATGATTGTGAGGTTGCCGTCGACACTGAGACAGGACACGTCGAGGTATTGAGCTATCGCGTCGTGCAGGACGTCGGCCGCGCGCTGAACCCGCGCGCAATCCATGGCCAGATCCAGGGCGGCGTTGTGCAGGGATTGGGCTATGCCCTGCATGAGGAAGTGACGATCGGCAGCAATGGCCGCGTCCGTCAAAATGGCTTCGAGACCTACCGCGTGCCGCTGGCCCTCGATGTCGTGCCGGTCGAGATCAACCTGTACGAAGGTGCGCCGTCGATCGGTCCGCTCGGGACGAAGGGCGCCGGCGAAGTTCCGATCCTGAATGTCGCAGCCGCCGTCGCTTGTGCCGTCGCCAACGCAATCGGAAAACCGATCCTGGAGCTGCCACTAACTCCGCCGCGGGTGCTCGAACTCCTCCTCGACCAAAGGCCAACTCTCTCCCTGCCCCACATTGCCGAAGCCTGGACAAACAATCTGCTGCGCCCGCACAAATCAGACGGGTGGAATTGAACGACCAAAGGCGGCAAGATTCCGCTTGGAGCTTTCGCCCCTAAAACGAGCACCCAGGCTCGGCTGGATCGGTCACCCCGACCGTATGATAGGCGCGGCCGAAATAGATCAGATTGTCGGTGCAGCCGGATTTTTGCACAGCCACGACACGGCAGAACAGCACATCATGCGTGCCGACATTGACGATATCGGCAATCCGGCAGTCGAACGCGGCAGCACAGTCGGCCAGCATCGGCGCGCCTGTTTCGAGCGTCGACCACGCGGCTGCGGCAAACCGTTCCTCCGCTGGCACCTTGCCGCTGAACAAGCGGGACAGTGGCTCGTGCCGGGCCGAGAGCACGTTGACGCACACCACCTTGTTGCGCGTCACGCCGGCATAGGCCGAGGAGCCGCGGTTGATGCAGACCAGCAGCGTCGGCGGATCGTCCGTGACGCTGCAAATCGCAGATGCAGCAAATCCGGCACGGCCCGCGCCGCCGTCGGTCGTGACGATACTGACGGCCGCACCGAGACAAGCCATCGCGTCGCGGTAGTCTTGAGGGGCGACGTCCTGCATCGGTATTCTTACGCCTCGACGGCAGGCGCAAAGGCGAGCCTGCGCAACACCTGCACCAGCACGGACGCGCCGGCGGCAACGTGATCAGGTTCGGCCCATTCGTGCTCGACATGGCTCGCGCCGTCGCGGCACGGGATGAAGATCATGGCAGCGGGACAGATTTTGGCGAGATGACGGGCATCGTGACCTGCCGCGGAAAGGATCGTCATGGTGGAATGTCCCTGCTCACGCGCCGCCTGTGCGATGCTCGCCCGCAGGCGCTCATCGAAGGCGTTCGACGGCGCATCGACGAGCGGCGCCACCGCGACCGCGCACGGCGAGGCGTTCTCCTCGCAAAGAGCTTTGATACGCGCACCGGCCGCATCGAGCACGGCATTGTCAGGGTGACGCAGATCGATACTGAAGCTGACGCGCGACGGCACTACGGACGGCGCATTCGGCGAGACTGTAACCCGGCCGATGGTGAATTTGATGTCTGCGTCAATGGTGCCGATCTCGGTATGGAGCGCCGTCGCCATCCGGGCAAAGGCCGCGAGCGCATCCCGCCGCTCCAACTGCGCCAGCGTGCCGGCATGGCCCTCGGCACCCACGACCACCACCTGAAAGGTCTTCTTGCCCTGGATGCCGGTGACGACACCGATGGTGCAGGCGGCCGCTTCCAGCAATGGTCCCTGCTCAATGTGCAATTCGAGATAGGCTCCGACCGCAAAGCCGAGTGGTCGATGCGGCATATCGGGAAAAGCCTGATGGAGGCGATCGAGCGCCTCGCCGACGCTGATGCCGTCTGCATCGCGCGCGGCGCGGATCGCGTCCATGTCGCGCTCGCCCGTAAAGGCCTCCGAACCCATCATGCCCGGAGCGAAGCGCGAGCCCTCCTCGTTCATCCAGGCGACGACGATGATGTCGCGCGCAGGCTTGTCGCCTCGCTCGGCGAGCGAGACCACCGCCTCCAACGCTGCCATCACGCCGGCCGCACCGTCGAACTTGCCGCCGGTCGGCTGGCTATCGAGATGGCTACCAAGGAGAAACGGCGGCGCGGCGCGGTCGCGGCCGGCCAGCGTCAGGAACAGGTTTCCCGCATCATCCGTCGACGGTGTCAATCCTGCCTCAAGCGCCCAGCCGATGACCCGTCGCCACGCCGCGATCTCGCCATCGCTCAGCGCCTGGCGGTTGACCCCGCCGGCCGGCGTCGCGCCGATCTCGGCGAGCGACATCAAGCGGATCCAGAGCCGATCGGCGTTGATCAGAGGCTGGCTCGTCATCGATCTACTTCGTACGCATAATCTGGCCCGGCAGCGCGCGGGGATCGCGTGGCAGCCAGTGTCCGACCTCGACCTGGGCAATGAACTCGGCGAGCAGTGCGTTGAACGCCGCCGGTTCTTCGAGATTGAGCGTGTGGCCGGTCTTGGGGAAGACCGAGAGGCCGCAGGCCGGAATGGTCTTCTTCAGGAAGAAGCCGGGCTGGAGGCAGTGATCGTCCTCGTCACCGACGACGACCAGCGTCGGCACCATCATCTTTTTCAGGTCGTCTTCGAGGTCATAGAAGGACGGCCGCCGCGCCTGGACGCCGCGCATGGTGTTGGCGGCACCACGATCGGAATGGGTGGCAAGACGATCGGCGAATTCCTGCCAGCCGCGCGGATCCTTGTTCTGGAACTGAACGCGGCTCGCGCCGAGCGCATAGATCTTCGAAAACTCCTTCGCGCCCTGCTTTTCGAAATTGTCGGCAACTTCGCGCGAGACGCCACGAAAATAATCCTCGAACTCCTTCTCGCAGCCATAGCCGGCGCCGGCGACGGTGAGCGACAAAGCGCGCGCCGGCGTGCGCAGGCCGAAATGCACCGTGCAGAAGCCGCCCATGGAGAGGCCGACGATGTGCGCTTTCTCGATCTCGAGCGCGTCGAGCACGGCGACCGCATCGTCCGCAGCGATCGCCTGCGAATAGGCCTCCACGCTGTCGGGCACGCCCGACGGCGGATAGCCGCGCGCGGCGTAGCTGATGCAGCGGTAGCGGCGGCTGAAATAGCGAAGCTGCGGCTCCCAGCTTTTGTGATTGCCGCCGAACTCGTGAATGAAGAGGATCGGCGTGCCCTCGCCCGCTTCTTCCACATGAAGCTTCACACCGTCCTTCGTTGTGATCATCGTCATCGGCATCGTCCCTAGAATTGCGGCGGCAGGTCGTTCAGCGTGCGTGCCTGCGCGACCATCTCCGGCAATAGCGTGCAGAGCTTTTCGACCCAGGCCTGCGGCACCGAGGTGCTGATCTTCACAAAACGGTCGCCGAAGCGCTGGGTGTGATAAGTGCCCTGGCGGATCATGATGCCCTGGCGGCGATAGCACTCGACCAGCGCCTCGGGGCGGATGCCTGCCGCGATGGTTTCGAGCACCAGGAAGTTTCCGTGCGAGGGCATGATCGGCAGCGCGAGTCCCTCGATACCGGCCGCCGCCTCCTGGATCATCGCCTTGTTGGCGCGGTCGGTGCTGCGGACCTTCTTCATCCATTCGGCCTTGACCGACAAGCCCGCCTGCGCGGCGCGCTGGGCGATGACGCTTGCGCCGAGCACGCTGGTGGAGGTGTGCGCCAACTCCTCGAACAGGTCGGGCGCTGCGACAAGCGCACCGATGCGCAGGCCGGCGAGCCCGAGCCATTTCGAAAAGCTGGTCGAGACCACCGAGCCTTTCGGCGCCACATGAAGTGCCGGCGTGTGGCCGTCGGCGAAATCGCGGTAGGTGCAGTCGTGCACCAGCAGCGCGCCGCAGTCGCGCGCGATCGCCGCAAAACTCTCGATCTCCTCGCGCGTGTAGCGGATGCCGAGCGGATTGTTGGGATCGACCAGATAAATGATCGCGGTGCGCTCATCGACATGGGCCTTCAGCGCCTCAGCCGTCAGGCGATAGTTGCAGGCCGGATCGTAGATCGGAATCTCGATCACCTCGGCGCCCTGCTGGCGCGCGAACAGGCACGGCCATTTCCAGGTCGGATCGGTCGTCACAAACGTCGTGCCCGGCTTGCAGCGGGCGCGGCAGATCATGGCCAGCGCGTTGACGCCACCCTCAGTCACCAGCGCTTCGGCACCGGGCGTCCCGAGATCAGCGACGATCGCGGCGCGCAGCGCCTCGAAGCCAAGCGGCGGGGCGTAGGCATTGAACTCGCCAGCCTCGATCGAGCGCAGCATCGCTTCGCGCACGGCGGGATGGCTCTCGATATGGTTGGTGTTCTGGCCGAGCCAACAGAGTTCCGGCGTCGCCGAGAGCTCGTCGAAATAGCGATTGCGGACCAGCGCCGCGGATTGAGGTCCCGACATCGACGCCTCAGATCACCGAGCCGCGCGCGGCAATGCCGCCGTCGATCGTCACCACGGTGCCGGTGACGTAGCCCGACCGAGGCGAGGAAAGGAAGGCGACGAGATCGGCCACTTCTTCCGACGTCGCTGGGCGCTTGCCCGGATATTTGTCGAACAGCTCCTCCCAGCGGCTTTCGTCGCCGAGCATGTCGATCGCCTTGCGCTTCATGATCTTGAGCATGCGGTCGGTGGCCACCGGCCCCGGATTGACCGCGACGACGCGCACGCCGTGATCGAGACTGCGGCCGCCGAGCGCCTTGGTGAAGGACATCAGCGCCGCATTGCCGGTCGAGCCCGCGATGTAGCTCGCGTCCCAGTTCTCACCCGAATTGCCGATGATGTTGATGATGACGCCGTCCTTGCCCTTCATGCGCGGATAATAAAGACGCGACAGCGTGATGTAGCCGAACACCTTGAGATCGAAGCCGCGCCGCCATGCGGCATCGTCGAGGATCTCCAGCGAGCCGGCCGGGATGTCGCCGGCGTTGTTGATGAGAATGTCGATGTCGCCGACTTCGGCCGCGAGCTTCTCCATCGCAGCCGTGCTCGACAGGTCGAGTGCGTGGATGGTGATCTTCACGCCATGGCGGGCTTCGAGCTGCTTCTTGGCCTCGAGCATCGCCTCACCGTTGCGGGCAGCGAGATGCAAATGACAGCCCTCCGCGGCGAAGAGCTCGGCCACCGCAAGTCCAATTCCTTTCGACGCCCCGGTGATCAGGGCGGTCTTGTTCGTCAGCTTCAGGTCCACTCCGGGTCTCCAGGATGCAATCCAGATATACAAAGTCTAGCAATTTGCATACCAACCGATCCCCGGGTCATTCGAAGCCGGCGAGAAAGTCCAGAAGGTTGTCGCCGAGCAGGTTGACGTGGTCCCGCATGGCGCTGTGCGCGCGCTCCGGATCGTGAGCCAGGATCGCCTGCATGATCGCCTCATGCTCGCGGATCGTATCGGCGATCCGGTTCGGCATGCGCGTCACCCGGCGGCGATAGGCCGCCACCTGATTGCGCAGCTTGCGGGTTTGATCCGCGAGGAAGGCATTGCGCGAGGCCTCGTAGATCGCTTCGTGGAATTCCTGGTTGATGTCGTAGAAGACGTCGATGTCGCCGGTTTCGCCCGCCGCCACAAGCCGCTGGTGAATCTCGTCAATTTCCGCCCCCCAGGCTTGCGAGACACGCCGGGCGGCAAGCCGTGCGCAGAGCCCCTCCAGCTCCGCCATGACCTGAAACATCTCGATCAGCGCCTGCGCCTTGATGCTCCGGACCGTCGCGCCCTGCCGGCCGCGCAGCTCGACCAAATTGTTGGCGGCCATCAGGCGGAACGCCTCTCGCACCGGCGTGCGCGAGACGCCGAAACGCTGGGCGATTTCCTGTTCGTCGAGCCGGCTGCCGGGGTCGAGATGGCCCGCCGCGATCGCCCCTTCGAGCTTCTGGCGCAGGCTCTCGGCGAGCGTCATGCCGGGGCTCGCAGCGAGGGTTTCGTGCCCATTTTTGACGCGCTTGCCTCCACTCTGTGCACTAATATCTGCCATCATGTTTCTCCGATACCAATGTAAGTATACATATTGGCACTCACATCCCAGTGAAATGCCCTATTCTCTCTCGGAGATGCGCACCTCTCCGACCTTCTCGCCGTCGATCTCGCAAGTCTTATGCCTGATTTGCGGGGAAATCGCACTGGCACACGAGTTGCTAAGAGATTTCGACGCGGCCCGCTTTCGTATGCGAATGGCCGCCGCCATTATACAAGGACATGCCGGTGCAGGCCGCCCGCCTCCCCAATCCCGGACCGACCATCGAAGTCCCGCAGGCTCACCCAAAACCTGAGCCGCTGCTCGAGCTGCGCGCGATCAACAAGGCCTTTGGCTCCGTCGTGGCGCTGTCCGGACTTCATGCGAGCGTCGCGCCCGGCGAGTTCGTCACCGTCGTCGGCCCCAGCGGCTGCGGCAAGAGCACCCTCTTCAACATCGTCGCCGGCCTTGAGGAGCCGGACGCCGGCGGCATCCTGCGCTTCGAGGGCAAGAGCTGCCATGCCGCCGACCTGCTCGGCCGCGTCTCCTTCATGCCGCAGCGCGACCTCTTGTTTCCCTGGCGTAACGTGGTGGACAACGCCATCCTAGCGCTCGAGGTCGAGGGCATGCCGCGCGACCAGGCGCGTGCCAAGGCGCTCAAGATGCTGCCCGAGTTCGGGCTGGCGGGATTCGAGAAGCAATATCCCAATCAATTGTCCGGCGGCATGCGCCAGCGCGTCGCCCTGATGCGCACCTTCCTGTTCGAGCGCGACCTGATGCTGCTGGACGAGCCGTTCGGCGCGCTCGACGCGCTGACGCGGGCGATGATGCAGCGCTGGCTGCTCGATGTCTGGCAGAAGTACCGCCGCACCATTCTCTTCATCACCCACGACGTCGACGAGGCGATCTTCCTCGGCGACCGCGTGTTGGTCATGACCGCACGTCCCGGCTCGGTGAAGCTCGAACAGGTCGTCGATCTTCCCCGCCCGCGCAAGCCCGAGATCGTCACCTCCCCTGAATTCGTGCGCCTCAAGCGCGTGCTGCTCGATGCGATCGAGGAGGAAAGCATGAAATCGTTCCAATCCTCCATCGCGCAGGAGAACTCGCAATGAACGCGATGTCAGCGAGAGAACAGCGGGCGATCAATCCGGCGGAGTGGGACGCCCGCGTCAAGCTCGCCGCCTGCTATCGCATGGTCGCCAAGCTCGGCATGGACGACTTGATCTATAATCACATCTCGATGCGCGTTCCCGGCCATGACGATCAGTTCCTGATCAATCCCTATGGGCTTCTGTTCGACGAGATCACAGCCTCGAGCCTGGTGAAGATCGACACCAAGGGCAACAAGCTCGACGACACGCCGCAGGCCGTCAACGTCGCCGCCTTCGTCATCCATGCCGCGATCCACACCTCGAACCATGATGCGGCCTGCGTGCTGCACACCCATTCCGACGCGAGCGTTGCAGTCTCAGGACAGGAGAAGGGCCTGCTGCCGCTCAGCCAGTTCGCGATGCGCTTCCACGATCGCCAGGCTTTTCACGATTACGAGGGCGTCGCCATCGACCTGGACGAGCAAGTTCGCCTGGTACGCGATCTCGGCCAGCACAAGGTGATGCTGATGCGTAATCACGGCATCCTCACTGTCGGCCGGACGCCAGGCGAAGCCTTCATGCTGCTCTATTATTTCGAGCGCGCCGCGCGGATCCAGCTCCAGATGCAGGCCGCGGCCGCAGCCGGCGCCAAGCTCGTGATGCCACCGCACGAGGTCTGCGAGAAGGCCGCCCGCCAATTCTGGGAATTGCAGGGCGACATTCTCGTGCCCGGCGAACGCGAATGGCCGGCACTGATGCGTCAGCTCGACCGTACCGATCCATCCTATCGCAATTGATTTTCATCGCCTGGAGTATGACCATGTTGAGCCGACGCTACGCCTTCTCTGTCCTCTCCGCACTCGCACTGGCGACCGGCTCACTTGTCCCGGCTGCGCCCGCCGCCGAGTTGCAGAAGGCAAGCCTGCGCCTGAAATGGTTGCCGCAGGCGCAGTTCGCCGGCTTCTACGTCGCGGTGGCCAAGGGCTACTACAAGGCCGAGGGCATCGACCTCACCATCAATCCCGGCGGACCCAATCTGCTGACCGAAAATCTGGTCGCGACCGGCGCCGATACGTTCGGCTTGTCCGGCGGCACCGACAGCGTGTTCGCGGCGCGCGACAAGGGGCTGCCGATCGTCTGCATCGGCGTGTCGCACCAGATCACGCCGTTCATCTTCGTCACCCGCAAGGACGGTCCGGTGAAGACGCTCCAGGACTTCAAGGGCAAGACCGTCACCACCTGGTTCACCGGCGCCAACCATGTGCTGAACGGCATGCTGGCCAAGGAAGGCATCAAGCCGGATGAGCTGAAGATCCAGCCGCAGCAGGTTTCGGTGACGCCCTTCGTCGACGGCAACGTCGACGTGATCACGGCGACCTACTACAATGAGTTCTACACCATCCAGTCGCGCATGCCGAAGGACAGCCTGAAGACCTTCGTCGCCGAGGATTACGGCATCACCTTCCCGCGCGACACGCTGATCGTGGCCGAGGCGACCGCCAAGGAGAAGCCGGAGCTGGTCAAGGCGTTTCTGCGGGCGTCGCTGAAGGGCTGGAAGGACGCGTTCTCAGATACCAAGGGCGCCGTCGACACCGTGATGGCCGCAGCCCCGACGCTCGACCGCGCACAGCAGGAGTTCATGCTGACCGAGGTGAAGCGCCTGATGACAGCGGGCGCAGCGGCGAAGAACGGCATATTCTGGATCGACGCCGACGCGGTCAAGACCGCCCACGACTTCTTCCTGAAGTACGGCGTGATCTCCAAGCCGCTCGATCTTGCCGCCGCCTATGACGCCAGCTTCATCCAGAGCATCCCAGCGGCGGACCGGCTGCCGTGAGCAGCCCTGCGGCGACATCGCTCAGTGACGGCCGCGCTGCCGTGCGATCGATCACGATGCCGGATTCGTTGCGCAAGCTGATCCGACTCCTGCTTGGCCTCGCTATCGCGGCGGTGATCTGGGAAGGCGCGGTGCTGCTGTTCGGCATTCGGCCCTATTATTTGCCGCGCCTCAGCGCGATCCTGATGGCGATGGCGGCGACGCCCCGCGCCTATGTCGACGCCTTCCTGCGCACCCTCGCCGAGACGCTGATCGGCTTCGCCTCCGGCGGCGCGTTCGGCGTGCTGATGGGCGTCGTATTCTTCCGCGTCCGCGCACTACGCGAGATGGTGTTTCCGATCTTCGTGGTGTCGCAGACCATTCCGGTCATCGCCTTCGGCGCGCTGGTCGTGCTGTGGTTCGGCAACACGCTGCTCGCCAAGGCCATCATCGCGTTCTACCTGACCTTCTTTCCGGTGACAGTGAACACCCTGCTCGGCCTCGAAACCGTCGACCTCAGGCAGGTCGACCTGATGCGCAGCTTCGGCGCCTCCAACGGCCAGCTCCTGCTCCGCTTGCAGCTTCCGACCGCGCTGCCGCAGATCTTCGTCGCGCTGCGGCTCGCCGCGTCGCTGAGCCTCGTCGGCGCCATCGTCGGTGAATGGTTCGGCGACACCACAGGGCTCGGCGTGTTGCTGCTCCAGGCCATGTTCACCGAGAACGTCGTGGCGATCTGGGGCGCTCTGCTGGCTTCGGCGCTGCTCGGCACCGGCTTCTATGCGGTGGTCGCCGCAGTCGAGCGACGCCTCGTGTTCTGGAACGCCGAGCAATGAGCCGCGCAATCGCCTCTCCCTCGCTCGCCGTCCAGCGCGGCATTTTGGGCGCCGTCCTCCTGATCGCATGCTGGGAAGGCACAGCGCGTGGACTGCACCTGCCGGCTTATGTTCTTCCCGCGGTCAGCGACATCCTCGTCGGACTATGGTCGAAACGTGCAACGCTCATCGACGCTGCCGGCTACACCCTGTTCGAAGCGCTGGTGGGCTACGGACTCGGCTGCCTGATCGGCATTGGCCTCGCCGTCGCCATCGCGTTGGTGCCGGCGCTTCGCGCCGCGATCCTGCCGCTCGCAACCGCGATCAATTCGGTGCCCGTGGTCGGCTATTCGCCATTGATCCTGCTCTGGTTCGGGATCGGCGTCAGCTCGAAGATCGTCATGGTGGCAATGGCGGTGAGCTTCACCATCCTGCTGTCGATGCTGTCCGGGCTCGACCGTGTCGACCGCCGCGCCGTCGACCTCATGAAGAGTTTTGGCGCAAGCCGTTTTGGCGTGCTGTGGCGCCTGCGCTTGCCGACCGCGCTACCGCTGCTGCTCGCCGGCATGCGCGTCTCGACGGTACGCAGCGTGATCGTGGCGATCGTCACCGAGATGCTCGGCGCCCAGGGGGGGCTCGGCTGGGTGATCTACCAGGCCGTGCTCCAGATCGATTTCGTCCAGGTCTGGTCGGCGATCTTCGTCGCCTCCGCCGCGAGCCTCGCCTTCTTCGGCCTGATCGGCTTCCTCGAGCGAAAAATCCTGTTCTGGACATGACGCCATGAAACGACAAATGCATCTCGGCCTGTTCATCCTGGGCACCGGCAGCCATGTCGCGGGATGGCGCTATCCCGGCGCGGTCGACAGCTTTCAGGATTTTGCGGCGATCCAGGAGATCGGCCGCACCGCCGAGCGCGGCAAGTTCGACCTGATCTTCATGGGCGACAATCTCTATGCCGATGCCGTTGCCCATCCCTCCTACACGCTGCGGCTCGAACCGCTGACCATGCTGGCCGCGCTTTCAACCTCGACCAGCCATATCGGTCTCGGCGCCACCGTCTCCACCACCTACAGCGATCCGTTCTCGGTCGCGCGCGTCTTTGCCTCGCTCGACCATATTTCCAAGGGACGCGCGGCTTGGAATGCGGTGACGACGGCCAACCCGGCCACGGCTGCAAATTTCGGTACCGCTCACCCCGACCACGCCCGCCGCTACGAGATGGCAGGCGAATTCCTCGACGTGGTCAAAGGCCTGTGGGACGGCTGGGCGGATGATGCCATCGTCGCCGACCGCGCCAGCGGCGTCTACATCGATCCGGCGAAGCTGCGCGCGATCGACCATAACGGCGCGTTCTTCAAGGTGAAGGGCCCGCTCAACATCGGCCGCAGCCCGCAAGGCCGCCCCGTCGTGCTGCAAGCCGGCGGCTCTGAGGCCGGGCAAGCGCTCGCCGCGCGCACCGCCGACATCGTGTTCTCCGTGGTGCAGGACATCGACGAAGCCAAAGCCGGCTACACTTCGCTGAAGACGCGGCTGCCGGCGTTCGGCCGCAAGGCCGAGGATGTCACGGTGCTGCCCGGCGTGATGCCCGTCGTCGGCCGCACCGACAAGGAGGCGTTCGAGAAGCTCAACGTGCTCCAGAGCTTTGTCAGCGGCAGCAACGCGCTTGCCATCCTGTCCGACCGCTTCGGGCGCGACATGTCGGCCTACGATCTCGATGGGCCGATCCCGGACATTGCGCCGTCCGACAGCTATCACAGTTTTGCCAGCGTCATGCTGGCCAAGGGCCGCCGTGAGAACATGACGCTGCGCGACCTCTACAACCTCACAGCTGCCGCCCGCGGCCATTGGGTGCTGTGCGGCTCGGCCGAGCGCATCGCCGACACGCTCCAGTTCTGGTTCGAAGAGCATGCCGCCGACGGCTTTAACGTCATGCCGCCCTATTTCCACGAAGGTTTCGAGGATTTCGTCCAGCTCGTCGTACCGATCTTGCAGGAGCGCGGGCTGTTCCGCACGTACTATGAGGGAACCACGCTGCGCGATCACCTCGGCCTATCGCGGCCGGCCAATCCGTTCTTCCAGGCCTAGTCTAGCCCGCACTGGCGATCCGCAAGGTGCGCTCAAGCGCCTGCCGACCTCGCGGGCGAAACCCATCTCGTGAGCGACGCACAGCATGGTCATGCCCTCTTCCGGGGGCCTCTTCGCTCGCAAGAGTCCCCAAAAGCGAAAGCATCTCTTCGCCATTCCTCATCGAACACTGCGGCCCGCGCACTTCCCGTGCCGACATAGATGCCGAGGAAATTCTTTTCCGGCATGCTCCGTGATTTCCTTACCGTGTTTGACGATGACGCGTCTTACAAGTCGTCTTACAAGTCGTTGCTCTGGGGCAGGATGACGAGATCGCGGATGGTGACGTTCCTCGGCCGCGTCAGCATGAACAGCACGGCCTCGGCCACTTCCGCCGGCTGCATCAAGCCTCCGGCGGCCAATTCGTCATCGAGCTTGTCCTTGGGCCAGTCCTTGATCAGGGCCGTGACCACGGGACCCGGAGCCACGGCGCCGACGCGCAGCCCATGCTTGGCGACCTGCCGCCTGACCGTATGCACGAACGCCTGAACGGCATGCTTGGAAGCGGTGTAGATCGGCTCCCATACCACCGGCACCAGACCCGCAATCGAGCTCGTCACGATAATGTCGCCCGTCCCGCGCGCAACCATGTGTGGCAGGACGGCGTGTACCGAGCGGAAGGCAGCGTTGACGTTGAGGTTCAGTACGCGGTCCCAGATATCGGGATCGCCGTCGAGGATATCGCCGCCGACGTAGGTTCCCGCATTCGCATGGAAGATGTCGAGTTGGCCCGCGAGGTCCAGTATCCGCGGCATCATACGGCTGACGCTTTCAGGCATGGTGAGGTCGATCGTCAACGGGATCGCTTCCTGACCGAGGATTGCGCAAGCCGACTTCAAGGCATCCTCGTCACGGTCGACCAGCACGACGCGCGCGCCCTCGCGCAGCAAAATCCTGGAGCATTCCAGACCGATCCCCGAGGCCGCTCCCGTGATGGCGGCCACTTTTCCGGACAGCGTGAGAGTCATGGCATTCCTGTTGCTTGGGGTGATTTCAGGCCCGGCCATGGGACATGCGCGAGCGGCGGGCCAGCGAATCGACGATGACGGCAACGGCCAGCACGGCGCCAGTGATCATGTACCGGAGCGAAGATGATAGATCGAGCAGCGTCAAACCACTTGCAATCGATTGAATTACGATGATGCCAAGCAACGCGGAATAAGCGCTGCCGCGACCGCCGAACAGGCTGGTTCCACCGATCACGGCGGCAGCGATGGCGTTGAGATTGACATCGCCGGTGCCGGCCTGCTGGCTCGCGGACGCGAGGCGCGCCGCCGAAAGGATGCCGCCAGCGGCCGCGAAGGTCGCGCATAGCACGAAGGCCGTCATGTGGGTCCGACGCACGTTGATTCCGGCGCGGCGCGCCGCCTCCCGGTTGCCGCCGACGGCATTCATCGAGCGTCCCCACTTCGTTCGGGTCAACGCATAGTTCATCGCGACGACCAGGGCTACGAACAAACCGAACATCCAGGGCACGCCGCGATCCTGGTTGAGATAATAAACGACGAGCTCGAGGACGATCGTGATCACGATGCCGCGAAGCAACAGGCTGCCCAGCGATCTCGCCGACAGACCAGCCCGCTTGCGGCGGGCAGCCGTTCGAAAGGCCGTTGCGAAGATCACCGCGCCGGTCACCGCAGCCAGCGTGTAGGCGACAGCAGGCGACATCACCAGCGTCTGGCCAAAATTCACAAGCGGCGAGCCATACGGCAGATTGATCGAGCCCGTCGAGCCCAGAAGATAAAGCTGCAAGCCCAGAACCGCGAGCAGGCCGGCCAGTGTCGAGACGAAGCTTGGCATCCCAAAGCGGTTAAACAACACCGCGTAGAGTGCGCCAATGGCTCCGCCGACGACGAGGCCCGCGAAAATCGCGAGCCATGCGGGCCATTCCATGTTGACCCAGAGCACGCCGACCACGGCCGAAGCGAAACCGCTGACCGAACCGACCGACAGATCGATTTCACCGACCATCAGGATGCAGACAATCCCAAGCGCGATCACCCCCACAGTCGAACAGTCGAACAGCAGGTTGACGAGATTGTTGCTCGACAGGAACACGGGATTGAGGCTCTGGAACGCCGTGCAGATGATCACGAGCCCGATCACGACCGGAAGCGCACCGAGATCGCCGGAGCGGACCCGGTCCAGGAAGGCGCGCGTGGCGCCGGCAAGACCCGCATCATGGCGAATCCGCTCGTCCGCGCGATCGAGCGGCGCCGACGTTGCGCGACGTTCCTTGTCGCCGTTCACGGCCGCGGCTCCCCTGAATGTTCGCGTGAGCCCTGTCGCCGCTCCGCGCGGCGGGACACGGCATTGTTCGAGGCCCCCGTGATGGCGCTCACGAGCTCCTGGTTGGAAGCGTCGGGATGGAAGATGCCGTTGTTGCGTCCGAGCCGCAGCACCACGATCCGGTCCGCGACCGCGCGGACGTCTTCCATATTGTGGCTGATCATCACCACGGCGAGACCACGATCGCGGACGCGCTCGATCAAATCCAGCACCTCGGCGGTCTGCGCCACGCCAAGCGCAGCCGTTGGTTCGTCGAGCAGGATCAGCTTCGGCTCGAGCAGCAGCGAACGGGCGATCGCAACCGTCTGGCGCTGGCCGCCGGAAAGCGATGCCACCGGCTCGCGAACACTAGGGATGCGCGCCGACAGTTCGTTGAGCAGGGTCCAGGCCCGAATCTCCATCGCCACCTCGTCGAGACGCCATGGATCAAGCTCCCGTCCGAGGAAAATGTTAGCGACGACGTCGAGATTCTCGCACAGCGCCAGGTCTTGGAATACGGTCGCGATTCCGAGCCGCAGCGACGCGGCCGGATCGTCGAGGACTACGATTTCACCGCAGAAGGTGATCGTGCCCGAATCCGGCAGATGAACGCCGGCGAGGATCTTCACCAGGGTCGACTTGCCGGCGCCATTGTCGCCGACTAACGCGACGACCTCGCCGGCGTGCACATCCAGATCGATATTGGTCAAAGCGGAGACGGCGCCGAAGCTCTTCGAAATGCCGCGCAGGCTGAGCACTAAGCCGTTCCGCGAATTGGATTGGGATACCGGGTCGGTCATGCGGGCGTTCCGTGATCGTCCCGGCCATGCGGCGAACCGAACCGCATCGCCGGGCCAAATGATACCTTGCCGAAATTCTACTTCGTAATGCCGAGTTTCTTGCAGCCTTCGGTATAGCGGCCCGCGCAGAGCACTTCGGAAGTCTGGATCGGCTTGCCGTTGATCCGCTTGTCTACGATCTCTGCCTTGAGGTTGTCGGCTGTGACCAGCGTCGGCGTGAACAGCTGCGATGGCGTGTTGAACAGCGTCGTCTCAGATTTTGGCTTCTCCCCCGCCAGCAATTGGACGGCCACATTGGCCGCTGCGGCGGCGACGATCTCGCTTGGCTTGTTGATGGTGTTGTATTGGTCGCCGGCGATAATGAGTTGAAGGCCGGCGATCGTGGCGTCGTTGCCCGTGACCGGCGGCACCGGATTGACGCCGGCGGCCTTGAGCGCCGCAATCGCGGCGCCGCCGGTACCGTCGTTGGCAGCAACAACGCCCACGATCTTCTTTCCGAAACGGGTGATCTGGCCGCTCGCCCACTGCTGTGCCTTTGGCGGCGCCCAATCCGGCGTGTCGTACTCTGCGAGCGTCTTGTACCCGCTGCCGGCCAGACCGTCGTGGATGCCGTCCCTGATCAGCCCGGCCGCGGCATCGGTCGGTGAGCCGTTGATCTCCAGCACGCCGACATCGTCGGCCGGCACGTTGGTCGCCTTGAGATGGTCGACCAGCGATTTGGCGATCGCCTTGCCGATCGCCTTGTTGTCGAAGGACACGTAGAAGTCCGCTGGCGTGGAGGGGATCGGCCGGTCATAGGCAATGACCTTCACGCCCTGGCCCTGCGCCTGCTTCACCAGCGACGCTGCGGCGGTGGAATCGACGGGATCGATGACAATCACCTTGGCGCCTTGCGAAATAACAGAATTGAACTGCTGCTGCTGGCGCGACGCATTGGCGTCGGCATTCTGATAGAGCACCTTGCAGGTCGGGCACAGCTTGCTCATTTCAGCCACGAAACCGGGGTGATCGTGTTCTTCGTAACGGGTCGATGCCTGGTCCGGCATCAGAAAGGCGACGGTCGCTCCTGACACCTTGGCATTCTGACCGAAAGCGGAGCCTCCAGTCAGGACGCCCAAGGCTAGCGCCGCCACCCCAACCGCGTTCAATGATGATCGTGTCATATGGTCTTCTCCCTAGTGTAAGAGCAACCTTTCCGGTTGCCTTTTGAATGCGTAGGGTTGGCGCCGGCGATCCCGGACGATCCCGCTTCTTGTTGTCTATCGCTGAACACAACAGTCTTCGTTGGCGCAACCGGTGGAAGCCGGTCGGCCGTGATTTGTCGATGTTGCGTTCCCTCCCGCGCTTGCAGCTACGCGATTATGCCGTGGTGCTTTCTCATGCAGCTTTGGGCGCGTTGATGTTGTCGAACAGCAACCGCCGAAACTGTGATGGCGTCATTCCCTTTTCGGCGAGGAACTGTCGGTTGAAATTCGACATGTTGTTGTAGCCGACTTCATAGCAGATGCTTGCGATCGAAGCCTGCTCGTCGCTCATCAGAATTTGGCAGGCAAGATTGATGCGCAGCCGTTTGACATATTGCGTCAGCGACATGCCGGTGTGCTGGCGGAACGCACGCGAGAAGGCGCTTGTGGTCTGGCCCGCGATCTCGGCGAGATCCATCTCGCTGAACGGCTTGGTCAGATGCTTGCGGAGATAGGCGAGCGCCTTATTGATGCCCGCGGACATATAGCCGGACGGATCGGGCAGATAGCTAGCGCTGGCCAGCACGCGCGATCCCCGTGCCCGGCTCAACACGCCGGCGATCAGCATGAACAGCTCGATGCGGCGCATGCCATTGGCTTGCATCGTCTCTTCGAGCAGCGGCAACAGCCGCTGGCTGGTTTCGCTGCTGAACAGCACACCTCGCCGCGACGATTCCAGCACCGGCTGCAGCGCCGCGAGTTCCGGCAGGGCCTTGATGGCGCCATCGATGAACTCCTCGCTGAACTGGATAATGCGGCAACGCAGCGGAATGCTGGTCCCCGGCGGAATGTCGCTGACCCAATTGTGCGGCAGATTGGGCCCGGTCAGCACGAGGTTGCCGGGCGCGAAATCGCCGATGAAATCGCCGACGAAATAGCGGCCGGTGGTTGCCGCCACCATGTGCAGCTCATATTCCGGGTGAAAATGCCATCGTACGGTGCGGAAAGGATAACCGTGCGACCAGGCGGCGAACGACTCCCCCGGCCTTATCTGGACCAGTTCAAGATCCGGCTCCATGTCCTTCCTCCCGGTCGCGGGCAAGATATCCGCAACGACCTCGTTCCCAGCTGGCCGATTTTCTTGATACCGGCTCTTGCTTGACCGCCACGGTAGGTCACGAAATAGACGCGTACCACCACATTTGGCGGCCAATCGTGATACTTTTTTGACTTGACTGACACCCCCGGATGCAAAAAGCGAGTTCACGTCTTGGCCGGCCAACACGACTGGTTTCAAGTAGAACCTGGCAACATTTTTGTGCGTACCGTCGCGGAACCCGGCGCGAAATGCGTGGGCCTGCCTGCACCACAAACGGTCATTCCGTAACCGCCAATGCGGGCGGCGGAATCCGATCCGGAGCAGCCATCGTCAGCCGATCCGGAAATTCGCCGCGACAAAACCATGGGGCCGGAGTTGCCTCCCGCCCCATCCGTCGCATTGGACAGACTTACTTGCCGATACAGGTGGCGACGGTCGCGGGCGTGCAGACATCGAGACCGGTGTAAGTCGGATCCGCAGGCGCGGGCTTGCCCGATTTCATCGCTTCCAGCGCCAACATCGTCTTGTAACCCATTTCGAACGGCCGCTGGCCGACCTGGCCGAGTGACAGGCCCTCCTTCATCTGATCGATCTGCACCGGCAGTGTGTCCGCCACCACGAGGGCAAGTGCTTTCGAGGCAATCTTGTCCTTATACGGTGCCACCGCGGCGCGGTTTGCGTCGGGAATGAACTGCGGGAAACCACCGGTCGGGATGAAGGCATCGAGTTTCGGGTTCTTCGCCATAGTGTCGGTGAACTGCTGCACAGATACCGGGAAGTCGTCATTGGTATAAAGCGGACACCCCTGAATCTCGGTCCACCCGTTCTGGCCGGTCAAGCGGTCGCCAGGAGAAGCGGCCGATTTCTTGCCCGACAATGTGTCGCGAATTCCCTGCATCCGTTCATTGTGGTTAGCGGCAGCGGCGCCGCCCGACTGGATGCAGACGGTGCCGCCGTTCGGCTTGATCTGCATCGCGAGTTTGGCGAGGTTCACGCCGATCTCGTAATTGTGGGTGCCGATATAAGCAACGCGCAGGCTCTTGCTGTCAGGCAGCAGATCGGAGTCCCAGGTAAGAACGGGAATACCGGCCTGCTTGGCAGCTTGTAAGGCCACGGCGACGGCTGCGGCATTGGATGGCGATACGGCAATGCCATTCACCTTCTTGGCAATCAAATCCTGCAGGATTTGCACTTGCTCCTCGCCGCCGCCGTGCTCACCAGGGCCGATATACATGCATTCAAAGGCACCTTTTGATTCTGCTTCGGCCTTCTTGCAGCCGTCACGGGCCTGATCGAAGAACGGGTTGTTCATGTTCTTTGGCACCAAAGCGAAGACATCCTTCGCCTGGGCGCCGGACATCGCTATCGACATCGCGCCGAAAGCGAAAGCCGCGCTTAAAAGAAATCTTTTCATCTCGTTTCCTCCTCATTGACCTTCACTGATTGCCCGCAGTGAATTCGGTTTCTAACGATGCTTCTTCGGCAACAACCGCTCCAAAATTGCCGCAACGATCGCCTTGCCTCCGGTTTGCATGCCGAGAAGCACCGCTAGAATGATGAAGGCGCCGACAAATGCGCCCTGCCAATTGGAATCGATGCCCGCCATCAACAAGGCATTGCGAATGACCTCGAGAAAAGCCGAACCGATGAAAGCCCCGAAGGCAGTACCCGCCCCACCCATCAGGTTCGCCCCGCCGATCACGGTCGCCGCGATGACGCGCAGCTCGTAGCCCTGTCCCATGGCGTTGATGGCCGAGCCGTTGTAACCGAGCAGCAGAAGCGAGGCTAACGACGCGGTGAATGCGGAAAAAACATAGGCTTGAAATTTGATCCAATCGACGGGAACACCGGTGAGCCGGGCAGCCTGCTCGTTGCCACCTATTGCAAAGAGATGGCGGCCCCAGGCTTTGGAGTTGAACACGTAGCCGACGATGAGGGCGAGTCCGACCATGACCCAGAAATGCGAGGACAATTCGGGCATCCACTGCGGCGCCCAACCGGCCGGCGCGCGCAAGGGCCATTTCGCCTGACCGATGGCTCTAACGATGGGCGCGTCCGGTCCGAACTGATAGAGCATCTGGTTGGCCGAAAACACCACCGCAAGCGACCGCGCGATTGACAGCATGCCAAGTGTCACGACGAAGGAAGGCATACCGACATAGGCCACGAAAAAGCCGTTGACCGCGCCGCAAGCAATCCCGGCAATCATCCCCATCGCGAAGGCGAGATACCAGGGATAGTGCCAGGTCAGGAACAGGCCCGCGACAATCGCCACCAGGCCCATCACGGACCCTACAGAGAGGTCAATGCCGCCGGTGATGATGACCACGGTCATCCCCATCGCCATGATTCCAATCGGCGCGAAGTTGCGCGTGACGTTGGCGGCATTTTCGACGGTGCCGAAGCTCGGTTCATTGATGGCCATGATCACGACCAGCGCGATAAGCGCGATCGTCACCCAGAATGGCTGGCTCGCGAAGACACGCGCAGCGAAAGTCTGCTCCTTGTTCTCCGCAACATCTGAAATTGCGGCATGACCTGGGTCGGCCGCCTTGACGAGATCATGCTGCACGGATCGCTCCCGTAATCAGGCCGGTGATTTCCTCCGGCGAGGTCGATGTGGTTGCCTTGTCGGCCACTTTGGTACCGCGCCGCATGACAATGATGCGGTCGCTCACCGCGAACACGTCCGGCATACGATGGCTGATGAGAATAACCGCCACCCCCTGGTGCTTCAGACGGCGGATGAGCTCGAGCACCTCGGCGACCTGGCGCACCGAGATGGCGGCGGTCGGCTCGTCCATCAGGACAAGCTTCGCGTTGGAAAGCCGGGTGCGGGCGATGGCCACCGCCTGGCGCTGGCCGCCCGACATTTTCCTGACCAGATCGCGCGGCCGCGTTTCGGATTTCAGCTCGTCGAACAATTTCGCCGAGCGGTCGATCATCGCCTGCTTGTTGAGTACCCGAAAGGGCCAAAACCCCTTGTTTAGCTCGCGGCCCAGGAACACGTTCTGCGCGGCCGTGAGATTGTCCGCAAGCGCGAGATCCTGGTAGACGACCTCGATGCCCTTGGCGCGCGCCTGGATGGGCTTATGGAAATGGCAGACCTCGCCGTCGACAAGAACTTCGCCATCGGTTGGTGGAAAATTCCCGGCAATCAGCTTGACCAGAGTGGACTTGCCGGCACCATTGTCACCCATCAACCCCACGACCTCGCCGGGCTCGACCGACCAGCTGATGTCGTTGACCGCGTGAATAGCGCCAAAACTCTTCGATACGTTACGAACTTCAAGCAGAGCCACTGCAGCACCTCCCCTGTCATGCAGCTCTTCCGGCTGCTTCAAGTTCGACTATCTTATCATAGCCGGGGTTGCCCCTGGCATTCCAGCGGCAATGGTCGCCGCGTCTACTCGATCGCTTGCCACGTCCGCGATTTGGATGATCGAACCGCCGTATCGATGATCTTCTGAATTTCCCAGGCTTCGCGAAAATCCGGCCCGCGCCTCTCTCCACCAGCAATCGCTTCCAGGAATTCCGCAACCTCGATCGTCTTGAGATCGTTGAAGCCAAGTTGGTGACCCGGCGCGACGCAAAACAGCCCATAGGGATGATGCTGGGGCCCTGCCTCGATGCGCGTATAACCGCTGTGGCGTGGGTCGCCGTCGGTACGGTATTGCAGCAGCTCATTGAGGCGTTCTTGCGTATAGACAAGAGACCCCTTTGCGCCGGTCAATTCAAACCCGAGCTGCATTTTTCGTCCTGTCGCCACCCAGTTTGCTTCAATCGTTCCGCGGCATCCCCGCTCAAATCTCACGGCGAGGCGCGCAATATCATCGACTTCGACGGCGCGGCGTTCCGATGAACCGGCGCGAACGGGGCGGCTTTTGACGACGGTTTCCAAATCAGCGTCGACGTGGCTGATGGGGCCGAGAAGAAAACGGGCCATTCCGATAATATGGCTGCCGATATCGGCGATCGCACCCGCTCCACCGCTGGCATCCAGGCGCCAGTTGTAGGGAGCTTCCGGATCCGCCATGTAATCTTCGGCGTGAATGCCGCGAAAGCCGGTGATTTCTCCGAGTTCTCCGGCCGCAACCATGGAGCGGGCAAGTTTCAGGATCGGATTTTTGATGTAGTTATAACCAACTTGCGTCACGACGCCGGCTGCTTCAGCGGCCTCCATCATATCCTTTGCCGCATCGGCATTTGGCGCGATCGGCTTCTCGCAATGGACGTGCTTGCCCGCCGCTATGGCCGCGAGCGCCATTTCGCGGTGAACGGCATTTGGCGCCGTGATCGAGACGACCTCGATATCCTGGTCGTCTACGAGCGCCCGCCAATCGGTTCGCCAGCGGCGAAAACCGAATTGTTTGGCGGCCTGCTCTGCGGCTTCTCCATTGATATCTGCAACCGACTGCAGAACCGGACGCAGACTGTCCGGAAAAATGCCGGCAACGGCCCGATAGGCAAAGCTATGGGCCTTGCCCATGAAGCCGGTGCCAATGACGCCTACGCCAATATACCGCATGTCGTCCCGATCCCATTCTGATCAAACTTTGACGGCTCGGCCCGTCAGGGCGGACTCAAGAGCGCAGTCGGCCAAACGAAGCGCCTGGCGCCCGTCATGCGGGGTCGTAGGCAGTGGCGAACCGCTTTCGAGCGCATCGGCAAATTGATCGAATTCCGCCTTGTAGGCCTCGGCATATCGCTCCAGAAAGAAATTCAGGAGCGGGTCGCGCGCTTCTGTCCCGGCCTTACCCCAACGCCGGACCGTGGTCGGCCGCAGATTCTCGTTCAGCAGCATTCCAGTCGATCCAAAGATTTCCATCCGTTGATCATAGCCATAGACCGCTTCGCGGCAGCAGTTGATATGACATTGCCGACCCGAAGCCGTGCGCATCTGAACCATGAGCGTGTCGAAATCGTCGAACTCAGCCAATCCCGGATCGACAAGTCGGCTCGCCGTCGCCATGACCTCGATCGGCTCTTCGCCGAGCAGCCAGCGCGCCATGTCGAAATCGTGAATCACCATATCGCGAAAGATTCCGCCGGAGTGACGTACGTACTCGCGCGGCGGCGTTCCCGGGTCCCGGCTGCTGATGATGACCTGCCGCACATCGCCGATTTCACCGTCGTCGATCGATCTGCGGAGCTGTCGGGCGCTTGGATCGAAGCGGCGGTTGAATGCCACCATGACGCGGCCGTTGAGCCGCTCGACCTCAAGGACAGCAGCGTCCACTTTGGTGATGTCGAGGTCGATCGGCTTCTCGCAAAGTACGGCCTTTCCGTTCCGCACTGCATGCAGCATCAAGCTGACATGAGTATCCGTCGGCGTGCCGATGATGACGGCATCGACATCGCCTCGCTCGATCGCCGCGCCGGGATCAAGCGAGGCCTCGCAACCGAGGCGATCCGCCAACTCCTTAGCTGCAGTGCCGTATGGATCGGCAACTGTCACAAGCTTTGCCCTGGGATTTCCCGCCACGTTGGCCGCATGGATTTTCCCAATTCGCCCAGCGCCAAGAACCGCAACTCGCAACATGTAGGAAACTCCGGCCTATCCTGGGGTTGAGCGACTTCCTTCGCCAAACCCGCATTGATGCGCTGACGCAAAGGACACTGGTGTGACGCGGGTAACCTCGTCCTGCACAACGTTCCGCGGCTATTGAAGCTCAGGAGCCGACACGTTGGCGCAAGGTCGGGACGCGATGAATCTATCTGTCAGGCCTACCTCCCGTGATCGCAACCGCCTATGCGGGTCTACTGTTCTTACGGCGAGCAAATCCGCTCTTGCGACTTCAGCGACGTTTCCTCATTTCGAATTCTGTTGTCGGCGCATTCCATACGCCCTAAACAATTATCGTTGCTTAATTCTACTTTTGCAACAATAATTTCACGATCGACAAATGAACTTTTTTGACACTGATGAACCACGCGGATTCCGAGATACGCCAAAGAAATGATTTTCAGGCGGGTGATGGAAATCGCAGGCGAGGAATGAGAATGCCAACCAAGCGCAGCGGACCAGCAGCAACAATCCCGAAAAATTATGAGGGGATCGTCAATCTGATCACTCGCGAATACCCAAACTTATCGACCGGATTTCAGCAGATCGCGAGATTCCTGACGCAGAATCCGAATGTGGTGGCACTCGAATCGATCAATGCCGTCGCCGCCAAATGCCGGACTCATCCATCGAGCCTCGTCCGCTTCGCGCAGAGCCTCGGCTACTCCGGCTTCAAACAGCTGCAATCTGTTTTTCAAACCAGACTTGCCACTGCCGCCCCCGGATTTCGGGAGCGCATCAGCGCTCTCGAAAGTGAACTTTCACGAAATAAGGACCACGGCAGTCTCGGCTATTTGCGGGATCTGGTCGTGCGCGACATGGCGGCACTTCAAGATCTTCTCGAAGTCATATCGGAAAAAACCCTCGCCGACACCGCCAAGCTGCTCGTGCAGGCGGAAACGATTTACATTGCCGGACAACTCCGATCCGAACCTATTGCATCGTTGCTCAGGTATCTTCTGACGATGCTGCGCCGCCGTGTCGTCCTTCTCGATCCTGCCGGTGGCCTGGCGCAGGAAATGGCGACGACCATGACCGACCGCGACGTCCTGATCGCAATCGCATTTCGACATTATGCAAAAGAAGTCGTCGTCATATCCGAGGTGGCCGTAGCCAACGGAACTTACATCATAGCCATTACCGACAGCCAATTGTCGCCCCTCGCAAAAGACGCCCGGACACTCTTCACGATTCCGGAGGACGAATATCTGTTCTCCAGGTCGCTCGCGGCACCGATGTGCTTGGTCCAGTGTATTGCGATGGCAACTGCCGCCCTGCTTCAGCCAGGCCGGGACTCGACGCCACGAATTCCGACGGTGACCGAGATGGCGCGCAATCGAACTGTCGCGCAAACACGGCAGCAAAGGCATTCTTCCAGGCGATGATATTGAGCGCTCCGGCGTTTTAGCAATTTATCTTGCTAAAAGCACGAAATGACAATAAATATTCCCGAAACCGAATATGCACCATCGAAGGTGATCGAGAATTTCGGGAGGAACGCGCATGTCGACGGTTCGCTGCACCATGGCGCAGGCCCTGGTTCGCTATCTGTGCAATCAGTTTACGATCATTGATGGCAGAAAGGAGATGCTTTTTCCCGGCGTCTTTGCCATTTTTGGCCATGGCAATGTCACCTGTCTGTCGGAAGCCCTGGAAGCCGTAAAAGATACCCTGCCGACCTGGCGCGGTCAGAATGAGCAATCGATGGCGCTTGCCGCCATAGGCTTCGCCAAGGCCAAACGTCGCCGCCAGGTCATGGTCGCCACCTCCTCGATCGGTCCCGGCGCACTGAACATGGTAACTGCCGCCGGAGTTGCCCATTCCAACCGCCTGCCGGTCTTGCTGCTGTCCGGTGATACATTCGTAAATCGCCGCCCCGATCCGGTCATGCAACAGGTCGAGCACTTCGGTGACCCCTCGATCAACGTCAATGACGCCTTTCGTGCCGTGACGCGTTATTGGGATCGCATTACCCACCCGGAACAGATCATCTCGTCGCTGCCGCAGGCTGTCGCTGTCCTGCTCGATCCGGCGGATTGCGGCCCGGCTTTCATCGCGCTGCCGCAGGACGTGCAGGAAATGGCCTGGGACTACCCGGAAGCCTTTTTCAAGCCAACCGTCCATGCCATTGCACGTCCGCGCGCCGACAAGGATCGTCTGGCTCAGGCGCTCGAAATTCTCAAGAGCGCCAAACGACCGCTGATCATTTCAGGCGGAGGCGTGCGCTATTCCGGCGCCGAAGAAGTTCTTGGCGCTTTTGCAACGGAGCACGGCATTCCGGTTGCCGAAACCATCGCGGGCAAAGGTGCGTTCACGCACCATCACCCAGCTCATATCGGTCCGATCGGCATCGTTGGCTCGACCTCGGCCAATGCTCTCGCAGCTGAAGCCGATATCATTCTGGCTATCGGCACCCGCTTGATGGATTTTACCACCGGCTCATGGACTTGCTTCGCGCCGGACGCGAAATTCGTCTCGATCAACGCAGCGCGCTTCGACGCAACCAAGCATCAAGCCCTCGCGGTGATCGGCGACGCACGCGAGACCGTTGCTGAACTGGCAGCTTCCCTCAAAGGGTGGAAGTCCGACGTCACATGGACCAATCACGGCAAATCCGAGTTTGCGAAATGGAACGCTGCGCTCGATTCCTATCAGAGGCCCACGAACGAACCCATTCCAACCTATGCGCAGGTGGTTGGCATCGTCAGTTCGCATGCCGGCGAGCGCGACTATCTCATAGCTGCCGCCGGCGGCCTGCCCGGCGAAGTGATGAAGAACTGGCGCGTCAAAAGCCCCAATACTTTCGACTGCGAATTCGGTTTCTCCTGCATGGGCTATGAAATTGCGGCTGGATGGGGCGCGGCCATGGCCGACTCAACCCGCGTCCCGATCGTCATGGTGGGTGACGGGACCTATATGATGATGAACTCGGATATCTATTCAACCGTTCTTACCGGCCACAAGATCATCGTGATCGTTTGCGACAATGGCGGCTATGCCGTGATCAATCGCCTGCAGAACGACAAGGGCGGCGCAAGCTTCAACAACCTGATCAAGGATTGCCGCGTCAAGCAACCGTTCGCCGTGGACTTTGCCAGGCACGCCGAATCCATGGGAGCGCTCGCGCGAAAGGTCGAAAGCCTCGCCGAGCTCGGTGCTGCCATGGATTGGGCCTTGAGCACCGATCGTACCACGGTATTGACCATCGTCTCCGACGCTTTCACCTGGACGCCCGGCGATGCCTGGTGGGATGTCGGCGTGCCGCAAGTCAGCGCCCGCGAGGGCGTTCTCGAGGCCTCGAAAGGCCAACTGGACGGCCGCAAAAAACAGCGTGTCGGCGTTTAGCGCCGTTTGCGCAAGTGACAAGCGGTTTAACTCCCGGAGACTCCTATGAAGGCGAAATTGGGTATCGCTCCGATCGCGTGGTGGAATGACGACCTGGAGGAGCTGAGCGATGATGTTTCGCTCGAAGAATGTCTGCGTCAGGCGAGCGAGGCCGGCTTCACCGGCATGGAGACCGGCCGCCGTTTTCCGATGGACGCGAACGTGCTTGGCCCCGTCCTGAAAGCCCACAGAATGAAGGTATGCGGCGGCTGGTTCTCCGGTCTGTTGCTCGATGGCGATTTGGAACAGGAAAAGCAACGCGTCACCGAGCAAATGGCGTTGTTCAAGGCTGTCAACGCCCCCTGCATCGTTTACGGCGAATGCGCACGCACTGTTCAGGGCGATCGTTCGAGGCCTCTGGCAACGAAGCCCAAGCTTTCGGAGGACGAAATCAAGGTCTATGCCCACAAGATGACGAAGTTCGGCGAATGGTGCGCCGAGCAGGGCATGCCGCTATCCTATCACCACCATATGGCCGCTGTGATCGAGACCGAGCCGGAACTCGACATGTTCATGAGACATTCCGGCGAAGGCATCCCGCTGCTGTTTGATGCAGGCCACATGGCTTTTGCCGGCGGCGACGTCATGCGCGTCATCGACAAGCACCACAAGCGCATTACGCATGTTCACACCAAGGATGTGCGCATGGATGTGATCGACAAGCTTGACCGCACCAGAGAGAGTTTTCTCGACGCGGTCGTCAAGGGCGCCTTCACGGTGCCTGGCGACGGCTCGCTCGACTTCGCCTCGATCGTCGGACGACTGGCCTCCTACGGCTACGAGGGCTGGTTCGTCGTCGAGGCCGAGCAGGATCCGAAGATCAATCCACCGCTCGCAATGGCAAAAAAAGGACACGCGGAGCTGGTGCGCGTCATGGCCTTGGCTGGCTATGAGGTCGTTCGATGAATCGCCGGGATCGCAAGCTGCGCATGATCGCCGCGTGACCCGGGGACTCAGTGCGGCGATTGCCCGGGAGCACGACTGCGAACGGATCGAACGTGTCCGAAGGCGTTGGGCCGGGGAAGCCTGAAGGAGCAAGGAAATGGGCGTTGGTGTAGGTGTCATTGGAACGGGCGTGATGGGTTCGGAACATGCGCGTCTTGTCAGCCGCGAGATCCCCGGCGCGCATCTGGCGGGGGTCTTCGACGCCGACGCCGCCCGCGCGCAAGCGGCCGCGGCGGGCGCCACTGTCTTTCCTGACCCTCGATCTCTGATCGCCTCAGACCGCATTGAAGCGGTGATCGTCGCATCGCCGGACGGGACGCATGCGGAGATGACCTTGGCCTGCCTGGAGGCGGGCAAGCCCGTCCTGTGCGAAAAGCCGCTGGCTTTCTCCGCGGCGGAAGCCCTGCGCGTGGTTCAGACTGAAGTCGCATTGAAGCGCAGGCTGATCCAGGTCGGCTATATGCGGCGGTTTGATCCCGGCTATCAGGAGATGAAGCGGATAAAGGACGAAGGCGCTGTGGGCGCAACCGTCTTGCTGCACAACGTCCACCGAAACGTCAGCGCGCCGGAGTGGTTTACCGGACCGATGGCAGTGACGAATTCATTCGTGCATGAGATCGACATCAGCCGATGGCTGACCGGATCGGAAATGGTCTCGGCTCATGTCGCCAGCGGGCCCGGCGGCGAACCGCTGATGATCACGATGCGGACCGACCGCGACGAGATCGTGTCGACCGAGGTCAATATCAACGCCGCCTACGGCTATCATGTCCATGCCGAACTGGTGGGTCGGGAAGGAACGATCGCGCTGGCTCTGCCCTCGCTCACGATGCGCAACAAGGACCGCATTGGCGGAGTCTCCTATCCCGGCAATTGGATTCCGCGCTTTGGCGACGCCTATCGCAGGCAATTGACCGACTGGATTGGCGCGGTGACGACAGAAATTCCGGTCGGGGCAAGCGCCTGGGACGGCTACATGGCCTCGGCCATCGCCGAGCAGATCGCAGCAGGTCTAACCGAGAACCATGCGACGACGTTGAGATACCCGTCACGTCCGTCGTTGTACGACTGAACCCATACGCCAAACCACAGGCGAGACGTTTCATCCCCTTTCAGGCGTTCCATCGGCGACATCAGGGAGAGAATTGATGATCAATTATGCCGTCGTCGGCGCCGGCTGGATTTCGCAGCAAGCGTTCCTGCCCGGCGTGGTTCAGTCGGGAAATTCGCGGGTTGCGGCCATCGTGACCGGCGACCGCGCCAAGGCAGCGCGCCTCGCGGACTTTTACGGCATTGGCACGGTTGTCGGCTATGACGGCTACGACGCCCTGATCGCCAGCCCCGGGATCGACGTGGTCTACATCGCCCTGCCGAACCACATGCATGCCGATTACGCCATTCGGGCCGCACGCGCCGGCAAGCACGTCATGGTCGAGAAGCCGCTCGCCGTGAGCGAGGACGAAGCGCTCGCCATGATCGCCGCGGCGCGCAGCGCCAACGTGTTTCTGATGACCGCGTACCGGCTGCACCACGAACCGGGAACCGTCGCCGTTCTCGAACACATCCGCGCCAACGCCATCGGCCGACCGCTGTTCTTTCAGTCGGTGTTCAGCTTCCAGACGTCTCTGGGGAATCATCGGTTGCAAGCGACGGCCTGGGGTGGCCCGCTTCAGGACGTCGGCGTCTATTGCATCAACGCCGCCCGTCACATCTTTGCGGAAGAGCCGATCGAAGCCATAGCGACGGCGCACCGGCCGGTCGACGACCCGCGCTTTGGCGAGGTGGACGCCTCGGTGGCTGCAACGCTGCGATTTCCCTCGGGCGGCCTCGCCCAATTCGTCGCCAGCTTCGCGGCAGCGGCGGTCGACAATTATCGGGTCGTGGGAACGACGGGCGACCTGGAGCTCGATCCTGGCTTCAGATTCGAGACTGCGACACGGCTGCGGCTGCGCAGTGACGGAAAGATCGCCGAGACCCGGTTTCCGCAAATCGATCATTTTGGCGCGCAGGTCGCGTATTTCTCGGACTGCATCAGATCGGGAACGCCGCCTGAAGCGGATGGCGACGAGGGCTTGGCGGACATGCGCGCACTGCTCGCCATTCAACGGGCCGCTTCAACCGGGGTACCGCAAGCGATTTCGGCTCAACCGCGCTCTCGCCACCCGACCCCCGACATGGTGCGGCTTACTCCCGTAACTGATCGTCGCCTCGTTGTCTGATTGCTACGGCCGGTTACCAAATCGAAGGACATCGTCATGAGCGGACTGACTGGAAAAATTGCGGTCATTACTGGTGGCACGCAGGGGCTCGGCGCAGCCATCGCGAGGTTGTTTGCCGATCGTGGCGCATCCGGCATCGTGACTTGCGGTCGCTCGGCAGCAAAAGGCCAGACGAAAGCCAGAGAAATTCAGGACGCAACCGGCACGAGGGTTGTATTTGTCGCCGCCGATTTGGGCAAGGTCGAACATTGCCGGACCGTCATAGCAAAGGCCGACGCAGAATTCGGCCGCATCGACGTACTGGTGAATGCCGCTGGAGTAACAGATCGCGGCACGATCCTCGATACGTCGCCTGAATTGTTCGACAGGATCTTCAATGTCAACGTTCGCGGCCCATTTTTCCTGATGCAGGAAACGATCAAGATCATGCGCCGTGAAAAGATCGCGGGCAACATCGTGAATATTGGTTCGATGTCGGCCAAAGCCGGCCAACCGTTCATCGCCGCCTATTGCTCGTCAAAAGGCGCCCTGGCAACACTTACGGAAAATACGGCCTATGCCGTCATGCGCAATCGTATCCGCGTCAACGGGCTGAATATCGGATGGATGGCCACCGAAGGCGAAGACCGGACTCAGATCGAGCATCATGGTGCAAGCTCGGATTGGCTCAAACAGGCGTCGGCCGCTCAACCATTTGGCCGTCTCATTGACCCCCATGAGGTTGCGCGTGCCGTTGCCTTTCTGTCGACGGATGAGTCAGGTCTGATGACGGGGTCCATGGTGAACTACGACCAGTCGATCTGGGGTGCATACGGCTCCTCGCCACAGCCCGAGTCTGCGCTCTAGATTGATCGCCGCAATCCTTTCCACCGAGCGGGTGACCGGATCCACCGTGCTCATCCCGTGTGAAAATGGGGAGCAGCCAGCAACGCCGGGTCCTGCAAGCAGCCGGTCGGATAAAATGCCTGGTGGATCGGGCCAGAGGCGTCTCCGGGCAACCTGGCGGCTGCCGCGAATTGATCCATCATGGCTGCAAGGCGACCAATATGCCCCGCATCCCCGCTCGAATGGTCATTCGGGCCAGCCGATGAAGACTGCGCTGCACCCGACGTTGGCGCCGGAGGATCGGTCACTTGCATGGTCTGCGCCACCGACGTCGCGGTTTCGCCCGTAGTTGTGTTGCTCGCCGTTACCGTGAACGTAGCGACCGGGTGGTCGGTGCCCGTATAGCTCGACGACAGCGTCAGCCCGGTGAGTGGATTGCCTGTCGTGGAGGAGCCCTCGGTAATGGACCAGGTATAGGTTCCGTTGGATTGAAGGCTGCTCGTCACAGTGTTTCCGGCTGGGGCTGTGATCGACTCGTAACTGGGCAAGCCGCTGATCGTCAGCGACAGTTTGTCGTCGGAGTCGACGGGCGTCGCGGTGATGCCCAACGCCACGGATCCTCCGGCCTGCACGGTCAGCGAGGTGTTGCTGATGGTCAGTGCCGGGACCTCGGGCCCCGCGTCCTGATCCACTGCGGCCAGCGCGGCCCCACCGGCAGCTGTCCCAAACACTTGAATGGGCGCCGCTGTCGCGGCGTTGTTGGGAGCGGTCAAGCCCAATGAATCAGTGATCGTGCTCAGAACATTGTAGTGATTGTAGGCGGCGCCGTAGTTTCCCGCGACCACGTTGGCGCCATACAAGAGAGTTGGAACCTGATTGGAAGCAGCCTCGGAAGTCGAATCGTCATTTTCGTCCCAGGTCACGATCAGCAGCGAATTGTTGTTGACCGCCCACTGAGCATAGCCGCCCAGGTTTTGCTGAAGCCATGTATCACCCTGGGCGATCGTCCCGTCGTGCATGTCGTTGCTCACGCTGGGAATGACGAACGAGACAGTCGGCAGGCTCGAATAATTGCCGTTGGCAAAAAGCGCCGGGAAGCTGGTGAAATCCGTTTGAACCGTGCGCCCCTCCGGGAATGAAACCCAGGGGTCATGATTGAAGTCACTGCCGATCCCGCCCTCGTCCACATAGCCCGTGAACGAGAGACCCGCGTTGTGCAAGACCGTGTAAAGTGTTGGGTCCGGGAGGCTGTAGGAGTTGTCGTCGGTTGTACCGAATGTCGAGCCGGCATAGAGGGCGAAATAGTCCGGCTGGCTTGGATGAGCCTCCGACGTCATGTTGGTTAGCGATGCGCCGCCGGCCATGAGGCTGTTGATGTAAGGTGCTTGGCTATTGCCGGCGATCTGGTCATAGTTGTGGTTTTCTTCAACGACGACCACGATATGGCTGTACTTCGGTACGCCAGTGGTGGTCGTGGTCGGGTTGACCTGCAGGGTGCCGGTGGGATTGTAGTTGGCGGCGCCAGACAAGTTGGCGGCGTTGCCGGGTCTGTCGTTGATCGCCCCACCGTTGAGGTTCAAAGACGAGATGGCGAGATCGGACGTGGTCTGGCCTGCCGCGACCGTGTAGCTGAAGGTGAGCGCGGTGCCGCCGGAGCCACCGGTGTAGCTCGCCGTGCCGCCATCGTTGAGGGTGAGCGTCGGCGTGCCGCCGGTGGTGTTGACTGTGACGGCCTCACTGAGATTGACGGTCAAGGTGACGACTTGGCCGGTGTTCACACTGCCGGTGCCGTTGGTGATGCCGGTGCCGGTCGCGACGATCGAGGCGATTGTCGGCGCCGTCGTGTCGATCTGCAGGATTCCGACCGGGTTGGAGTTGGTGGCGCCCACCAGATTGGCGACGTTGCCGTTGCCGTCGATGATAGTTCCGCCGTTGAGGGTGAGCGATGAGACGATGAGATCGGCGGTGTTCTGGCCTGCCGCGACTGTGTAGCTGAAGGTGAGCGCAGTGCTCCCCGAACCGCCGGTGTAGGTTGCCGTGCCGCCATCGTTGAGAGTGAGCCTCGGGGCGCCCCCGGCGGTATTCACCGTCACGGCCGCACTGAAGTTGACCGTCAGCGTGACCACCTTGCCGGCATTGAGATCGCCGACGCCGTTGGTGATGCCAGTGCCGGAGGTCGCGATCGAGGCAATCGTCGCGGGCGGCCTGTTGACCTGCAGGATGCCGGTCGGATTGTAATTGGTGGCGCCCGCCAGATTGAGAACATTGCCGGCTCCGTCGTTGACGACCGCGCCGTTGAGGTTGAACGCCGAGATGGCGAGATCGGCTGTGGTCTGCCCCGCCGCGGCCGTGTAGCTGAAGGTGAGCGCGGTGCTGCCCGAGCCGCCGGTATAGCTCGCCGTGCCGCCATCGTTGAGGGCGAGCGTCGGCGTGCCGCCGGTGGTGTTGACCGTCACCGCCTCGCTCAGATTGGCCGTCAAGGTGACGACCGCTCCAGTATTCACATTGCCGGTGCCGTTGGTGATACCGGTGCCGGTCGCAACGATCGAGGCAATCGTCGGCGCCGTCGTGTCGATCTGTAACGTGCCGGCCGGATTGTAGTTGGTGGCCGCCGTCAGATTGGCAGCAATGCCGTTGCCACCGGTGATCGTCGCGCCGTTGAGGGTGAGCGATGAGACGATGAGATCGGCGGTATTCTGGGCTGCCGCAACCGTGTAGCTGAAGGTGAGCGCCGTGCTCCCCGAGCCGCCGGTGTAGCTTGCCGTGCCGCCGTCGTTGAGGGTGAGCCTCGGGGTGCCCCCCGTGGTATTGACCGTCACGGCCGCGCTGAAGTTCACGGTCAGCGTGACCGCCTTTCCCGCGTTGAGATCGCCGGCGCCGCTGGTGATGCCGGTGCCCGAGGCCGCGATCGAGGCAACCGTCGGTGCCGTCGGGTTGACCTGCAGGATGCCGGCGGGATTGTAGTTGGTGGCGCCCGACAGATTGGCGGCGTTGCCGGCGCCGTCGTTGACGACGGCGCCGTTGAGGTTGAGCGCCGAGATGGCGAGATCGGACGTGGTCTGGCCCGCCGCCACTGTGTAGCTGAAGGTGAGTGCGGTGCTGCCCGAGCCACCGGTATAGCTCGCCGTGCCACCATCATTGAGGGTCAGCGTCGGTGCGCCACCGGTGGCGTTGACCGTCACGGCCTCGCTGAGATTGACGGTCAAGGTAACGACCGCGCCGGTATTCACATTGCCGCTGCCGTTGGTGATGCCGGTGCCGGTCGCAACGATCGAGGCAATCGTCGGCGCCGTCGTGTCGATCTGAAGGGTGCCGGTCGGATTGTAGTTGGTGGCGCCTGACAGGTTAGCGGCGTGGCTGCCGCCATCGGTGATGCTCGCGCCGTTAAGGTTGAACGACGAGATGACGAGATCGGCGGTGTTCTGGCCTGCCGCCACCGTGTAGCTGAAGGTGAGCGCAGTGCCGCCCGAACCGCCGGTATAGCTCGCCGTGCCGCCATCGTTGAGGGTCAGCGTCGGTGCACCGCCGGTGGTGTTGACCGTCACGGCCGCACTGAAGTTGACCGTCAGCGTAACCAGCTTGCCGGCATTGAGATCGCCGGCGCCGCTGGTGATGCCGCTGCCCGAGGACGCGATCGAGGCAACCGTCGGCGCCGTTGCCGCGGAACCCTGGACGGCGATCTGAGCGACCACAGTCTGCCACCAGCCGTTGGCCACGTATTCGTTCGATATCCAGAATCCGTTTGCGTTGTTCGGATCGGCTATTGCGGTCGAATAGGTCCCCCAACGCTGGTCGTTCAGACTTCCGGTATCAAGAAACGTGGTGCTCGCCTGGTAAAGCGTCGGGCCGCTGAAAGCGGAAGCGCCGGCGCCGAGCACCATGTAGTAGTCGGAAGGATACATGTTCGGCCCCGAGGCCGAGAAATTGATGAGCACGTCGCCGTTCTTGTCGACCGCAATCGAAGGATCGAACACGGCGACACCCGTGCCGATGGACGCGCCGGAAATGACGTTCCCGATGACAAATTGCGGATTCGTGGGATCGGTGACATCGAGCTTGAACCACTCGATTTGAGCGACCCCCCCTGCGGTCGGCATGGCTTCGCTCACGCCATAGACGTAATTGTGTCCTCCCGAGGAAGTGTAGGCAAGGCTTTGGATGCGCCCGTCGTTAATGCCGATCCTCTTGGTCGTGCCCAACTGCGCGGCGGTGTAGTCGCTTCCGCCCCCTCCCACATCGGCGTCGCCGAGGAAGATCGTTTGGGTCCCGCTGAAGCCATGCGTTGGATCGTACGTTTGATATGCGAGCGCGGTTTCCCTCGCGGTCGAATGGGCGCTCAAATAGTAGGTCACCCCGTTGTCGCCGGCGACGTTGCGCATGATGCCGGCGGTCCCAGGTACGCTACTGCTGGCGTCAGGCGTGATCGCGCCGTTTCCAGCGGCTATTACCCTGCTTTCGTTGACGACGAATTCGCCATTGTTGTAGCCGCCTCCCGCGTCTAGAAATTCGGGCGTGGAGATATAGATTTTGCCGTTGCTGACCGACAGATAGGGCATGTCCGATTGGGTCGTGGTGCCGTTGGACGTGTCGATCGAAGCCAAATACCAGCCGTCGCTCGGATTGCTATCGACCGACACGGCGACGTCGATATTGGTGGCGAAGTTCCCGCCTCCTGGTTGAAAATTATCCACAGTGACCACATAGCGGCCGGTCGAACTGTCATAGACGGCGCGCGCATCGAGGAGGCTGTTGTCAAGCGTGCCGCCAAGCGACGAGAACAAGCTATACAATGATCCGTTGGATACAATTGGATTGCCGCTAAGGTCGGTTATCTCGTAGTGCGTGGTCTCCGCGGTGAAAATGTAATTCGGCCCTACCGCTAACGCATTTTGGGGCGGATTGTTGGTCCGGTCGGACAATCCGGAAAATGAGCGAGTGACCGAGGCGGACGCCCTCGCCGGCGTCGACGAATAGAAGTTGAGTGCCGGTACGCCGGCGCTGGCGCCGATCGGCGCAGCCCCGTAAAGGCTTTCGATCGTGGCAAGCAGGGAATAGGGGTCAGCCGGCGAGTCGTTGACGGCCCCTGCCGGAACGCCTCCGCCGACGACGATTGCCGCAACGTGATTGGGGTAGGTCACCGCCGGATTGGTGTTGTTTTCGTCGAAGGTGACGATCAGCAGCGAATTGTTGGCCTGCGCCCAGGCCGCGTAGGCAGAGAGATTGGCCTGGACCCAGGCGTCGCCCGCCGGAATCCCGCCGCCGTTGTCGCTTGTCGGCGTCATGTTGTCGGCGTCGTTGGGCGAAGCATAGGAAACCGTCGGAAGGTTGGCGAAGCCGGCCGCGGTCTGAGGGAAAGCGCTGAAATCGTGACCATCGTTGGCCGAATTGGCGAAGTGGATCCACGGTTGGCGTTCGGGATCCGCCGTGGTTTCGGCATAACCGCCGAAGGTGTAACCGCTAGCGGCGAGCGTGCTCGCCAGCGTCGGTACGCTGGCCGGAAGTTGGGGAAAGGTGCCGTTGTTGGTGACGCCCTGCGTCGAGCCGGAAAACAGGGCAATGTAGTTGGGCTGGCTCGGATGGGTCACACCGTAGTAATTGGTGAGGAGCATCCCCTGAGCGATCAGCGAGTTCAGGTAAGGCGCCTGGGAACTACCTACGATGTCGGAGTAGTTCTCGTTTTCCAGGGAAAGGACGACGATGTGGCTAGGTCTGGCGGTGGTGGCCGGGTTGACCTGCAGGGTGCCGGCGGGATTGTAGTTGGTCGCGCCGGCCAAGTTGGCGCCGTTGCCGGCGCCGTCGCTGATGACCGCGCCGTTGAGGTTGAGCGACGAGATGGCGAGATCAGACGTGGTCTGGCCCGCCGCCACCGTGTAGCTGAAGGTGAGCGCTGCGCTGCCTGAGCCGCCGGTATAGCTCGCCGTGCCACCATCATTGAGGGTCAGCGTCGGTGCGCCACCGGTGGTGTTGACCGTCACCGCTTCGCTGAGATTGACGGTCAATGCGACGACCTGGCCGGTGCTCACATTGCCGCTGCCATTGGTGATGCCGGTGCCGGTCGCAACGATCGAGGCAATCGTAGGCGCGGTCGTGTCGATCTGCAGGGTGCCGGTCGGATTATAGTTGGTGGCACCTGACAGGTTAGCGGCGTTGCTGCCGCCATCTGTGATGCTCGAGCCGTTAAGGTTGAACGACGAGATGACGAGATCGGCGGTGTTCTGGCCTGCCGCCACCGTGTAGCTGAAGGTGAGCGCAGTGCCGCCCGAGCCACCGGTGTAGCTCGCCGTGCCGCCATCGTTGAGGGTCAGCGTCGGTGCGCCGCCGCTGGTGTTGACCGTCACGGCCGCACTGAAGTTCACGGTCAGCGTGACCGCCTTGCCCGCGTTGAGATCGCCGGCGCCGCTGGTAATGCCGGTGCCCGAGGCCGCGATCGAAGCAACCGTCGGTGCCGTCGGGTTGACCTGCAGGATGCCGGCGGGATTGTAGTTGGTCGCGCCGGCCAAGTTGGCGCCGTTGCCGGCGCCGTCGCTGATGACCGCGCCGTTGAGGTTGAACGCCGAGATGGCGAGATCGGACGTGGCCTGGCCCGCCGCCACCGTGTAGCTGAAGGTGAGCGCGGTGCTGCCCGAGCCGCCGGTATAGCTCGCCGTGCCGCCATCGTTGAGGGTCAGCGTCGGTGCGCCAACGGTGGTGTTGACCGTCACGGCCTCGCTGAGATTGACGGTCAAGGTGACGACCGCGCCGGTGTTCACATTGCCGGTGCCGTTGGTGATTCCGGTGCCGGTCGCAACGATCGAGGCAATCGTAGGCGCGGTCGTGTCGATCTGAAGGGTGCCGGTCGGATTGTAGTTGGTGGCGCCTGACAGGTTAGCGGCGTGGCTGCCGCCATCGGTGATGCTCGCGCCGTTAAGGTTGAACGACGAGATGACGAGATCGGCGGTGTTCTGGCCTGCCGCCACCGTGTAGCTGAAGGTAAGCGCAGTGCCGCCCGAACCGCCGGTATAGCTCGCCGTGCCGCCATCGTTGAGGGTCAGCGTCGGTGCGCCGCCGGTGGTGTTGACCGTCACGGCCGCACTGAAGTTGACCGTCAGCGTAACCAGCTTGCCGGCATTGAGATCGCCGCCGCCGTTGGTGATCCCGGTCCCGGAAGCGGCAATCGAGGCAATCGTCGGGCCGGTTGCCACGGAGTTCTGGATGGCGATCCGGGCGACCGACGTCTGCCACCAGCCGCTGGCGACGTATTCATTCGATATCCAGAACGAATTCGGATTGTTGGGGTCGACGGTGGCTGATGAATTGGAGCCCCATGGCTGCACGCTGCTTCCATCGCCCGAGTTGAAGAAACTGGTACTCGCCTGATACAGGACCGGCGCGCTGAAAGAACCGGCGGGATCGCTGCCGCCCTGGAAGACGTAGTAGTCCGCCGGATACATGTTCGGACCACTGGCGGTGAAATTGATGACGACATCGCCCGATGCGTCCACCGCGATGGACGGATTGAAGGTTGCCACACCGGTTCCGATTGCGGCACCGGAGATGTCGCCCTGTGCCACGAGGGACGGAGCACTCGGATTGCTGACGTCGATCTTGAACCAATGGACCAGCGGCACGCTCGAGCCGCTCGGCTTCATCTCGGCCACTCCATAGAGGAAGCCGTTGGCATAGACCATGTTGGCAATGCGGTTATCGCCGGCATCGAGCAGGAGGCTCGTCCCCTGCTGCTGGGCGGTGTAGCTGCCGCCCTGGTCGATATTGCCAAGGGCGATCGTGCTGGTGGCGCTGAAACTATTGGTGGTCTTGTCGTAGGTCTGCAGGCCAACGACGACCTGGCCTCCGCTGGAGAAGGCGCTCGCGTAGTAGGTCTTGCCATTGTTGCCGGCTGCAACGGCAAAGATGTCCTGCGTCGACGGCATGACTTCGCTTGTGGTCACGCTCAACGTGCCGCCGCCATAGATGCCACCGCCCGCACCGGCCGTATCGCCGATCACCCAGTTTTCCGTGCCGGCGTAACCGGACACGTTGATGTTGTACTGTGCTGCCGAGATGTAGACGTTCGAACCGTCGACCGCCAATGTCGGGCGGTCAGAGTCAGTCGACTGACCGTTGATCGTGACAGTCGTATTGAGCTGCGAGAAGGTCCAGCCATCGTTCGGATTTGAGTCCTTGGAGACGGCAATATCCATGGCGGTGGTGGTGCCGTCCGGCGCCAGGTACTCCATCATCGCGACAAAGCGCTGATTGACGCTGTCGTAGACGACGCGCTGATCGAAAAGGCCGCCGGTCGGCGACAGCGATGAGAAGAAGCTGTAGACCGACTGCTGGGTCGGCGACCCGCCGGTCAAGTTCGTCCATTCGATCAGCGATCCCTCGATCATCACAACGAAGTTCGACCCGACGGCAAGTCCGTTGTGCGGCGGATAGGTGCTGGTGGTCGATGGCCCGGAAAACGATGTCTGGATGGTCGAGGAATAGGTCACCTTAATGCTCCCTCTGTCCGAGTCTGCACATCATTTTTGAACATTCACGTTGCCGCGTAACATTCGGCCGGGCCGCGGCGAAATTCGGTGAAGTTCGCAAGTCAACGTTTGGCGGAGCTTTGCAATCTAGGTTTTCCTCCGGATGCGCCAATGCGCATGCCGGCCCCACAGATAGATGATCTCTGTCCGCCTTCGGAGCTAACGCTGTCTCTGGCGGGTCGCTTGATATTGGACGACGTGTAAGCTGGAATTTGTAGCAGGACGACGGACTATTCTGTCGACCCAAAGGGAGTACTCCCCCCATCGGATCCGAGTGTTGCCCGCACTTTCGTTGCGTTACCGGCGACGCCGGGCGACCGCGAGACACTGTGCCGCAAGGGACATTTGCTTCTACTCGACCGTCACCGATTTGGCGAGATTGCGCGGCTGGTCCACATCGGTGCCCATGATCACGGCCGTATGATAGGCGAGCAACTGGATGGGAACGGCGTAGACGATCGGCGCGAAGGTCGGCACCATGTCCGGCAGCAGTACCGTGGCTTCGGGCTCCACGGCCGCCTCCGCCGCTCCCCTGGCATCAGTCATCAGAATGATCCTGCCCCCGCGCGCGGCGACCTCTTGCATGTTCGACATGGTCTTTTCGAACAGACTGTCGAAGGGCGCGATGACCACAACAGGCATGTTCTCATCGATCAGGGCAATCGGGCCATGTTTGAGTTCGCCTGCGGCATAGCCTTCGGCGTGGATGTAGGAGATCTCTTTCAGCTTCAGCGCACCTTCGAGCGCCAGCGGATAGCTGGTGCCGCGGCCAAGATAAAGCACGTCCCGCGTTTTCGCGATGGTGCGAGCCAGCTTCTCGATCTGCGGCTCGCTGGCGAGGGCTGCCGCCATCAAACGCGGCACTTCGATCAACGCTCTGACCAGCCTCTTCTCCTCGCCCGCGGAGATCTCGCCGCGCGCTGCTCCCGCAGCGACCGCGAAGGCGGCGAGCGCCATCAGTTGACACGTGAAGGCCTTGGTGGAGGCGACGCCGATTTCCGGACCAGCCAACGTCGGCAGCACTATGTCGCTCTCACGCGCAATGGTGGAAGTCGGCACATTCACGACGGAGACGGTGTGCGCCCCTTTTTCCTTGGCATGGCGAAGTGCCGCCAGCGTGTCGGCGGTCTCGCCCGATTGCGAGATGAAGATCGCGAGGTCGCCTCTGCGGAGTGGCGCTTCGCGATAGCGGAATTCGGAGGCAATATCGACATCAACCGGGATATGTGCCAGCTGTTCGATCCAGTACTTCGCGATCGCGCCAGCATAGCTTGCGGTGCCGCAGGCCGTAATCGTCGCGCGCCTCACGTCGCTGAAGTGGAACGGCAGCTTGATCGGCAACGCTGCCCGCTCGACTCTCATATCGACATAGTGGGCGAGCGTGCGGCCGACCACGTCCGGCTGCTCGCAAATCTCCTTGGCCATGAAATGGCGATAGTTGGCCTTGTCGGCGACGAACGATGCCCCGCCCGAATTCAGCACCTCGCGGGCAACGACCGCACCATTCGCGTCCCGGATCACTCCTTTCTCACGGGACAGCTCCACCCAGTCACCGTCCTCGAGATAGCTGATGCTGTCGGCGAAGGGAGCGAGTGCAATCGCATCTGAACCGAGATAGGTCTCGCCTTTGCCATACCCCACCGCCAGAGGCGAACCCCTGCGTGCTCCGATCAGAAGATCGCGATATCCCTTGAAAAGGAACACTAAGGCAAAGGCGCCACGCAGCTGCGGCAACGACGCCCACACGGCTTCCTGAGGCGAATAGCCCATCAGCAGGTAGGAATGAACGAGATGTACGACGACTTCCGTATCGGTATCGCTCGTGAAGGTTGCGCCCTTCTCTTCCAGCGCCTGGCGCAGTTTTCTGAAGTTCTCGATGATGCCATTGTGTACCACGGCGACGCGCTCGGTCGCATGTGGATGGGCATTGTGCTCGGTCGGCTTGCCGTGCGTGGCCCAGCGCGTGTGACCAATTCCGGCATCACCGCTCAGTGGGTCAGCAAGCAGCCGCGCCTCCAGGTTCTTGAGCTTGCCTTCGGCCCGGCGGCGTTCGAGACGACCGTCATCGAGAGTTGCCAGGCCCGTTGAGTCATACCCCCGATATTCGAGCCGCCTGAGTGAATCGATCAATCGCCCCGATACCGCGGTGCGTCCTAGAATACCGATAATTCCGCACATTTGTCAGATCCCTCGCCCCGCCGACAATCAGAAATGCACGCGCACGATGATCATCGTCGCCCAATACACGGTTCGCACAAATTGAGGCGGTCGAATCGGGAGAATTGCAGCAACAAACGCGGGGTACTCCGCTCGAGCGAGCGAATGCGGCAAGCGCCCTCCTCTGTTCGAGGAGGGGCTCGCGCGGCGCAGATCAATGTTGTGAATGCGATTACGGCGGGTGGATCCGTGATCCCGGACCCAGACCGTGCTGCCAGGCGCCTCACGCGAGCCGGTTCAACGATTGCTGCCCGAGAGTCGGCGCGAACGCCTGCAAGTGAATCAGCAGGGCAAGCTCTCCGCCGTCGCTATACCTTCGATTCGAAGAGATCGCGGCCCCGGCGGGGGGGCTGATTTGCAGGGAAGCCGGGGCCGCCGAACACGCCGAATTGGGCAATTGCGGCGCAACGTGAGCTTAGAGCGCAAGAAGCAATAATCCATGTCAATCACGAGAATCCGGTTCGACGTTGAGGTACTCAACAATGATCATGGACGTGGAATGGCAGCTCGTCGTAGGTCCACTCGGGGACGCTACTGCGACGTCCGCTTGGTTTTGTCCCGGGGATGCACTCGTTTTCCGGAAGCGCCAATGCCCCGCTATTTTTTCCACGTTCACGACGGCGGCGACTCAGTACCAGACGACCTCGGCTTGGATCTCCCCGACATCGACGCCGCGCGGACGGCGGCCATTGAGTTGAGCCGCGAGATCTTGCGAAGTGACGTCGTCGGACCATTTCAGGACTATCCGTCTTGGCGGATCGAGGTGAGCGACAGCCCTGAACTGACCAGTCTGCCACTGTTTGTCCTCCATTTTTCGGTCGAGCAATAGCCTGCAGCAAGCACCTGCTGATAGAACCCCGCCGGCGTCGGATTAATCCCGGTCGAACGTCAGTTGGCCCCGGCAGACCATCGCTCGCCCACAGGACTGGAAGCAAGAACGGCTTTCAGAGCTCTCCGCTCATTCATTCCGTCGACTTGGCCGGAGTGCCCCGATCAATCCGCGAAATGGCCAAGGCCGCGAGCGCTGTCCGGTTGCTGATCTCCAGCTTCTGGAAGATGTGGTGAAGATGGACTTTGATTGTGCCGTCGGCAATGTTCAAGCGGCGTCCAATTTGCTTGTTTGATAGTCCTTCCGAAACCAAGCGCATGATCTGACGCTCTCGGTCCGTCAGCACAGCCAGCGCACTCTCTGAATTCACCTCCTGCCCCGCCGGCATAACCTGATCAATTGAGGATTGCGGTACGATTCTTTCGCCGCTTGCGATTTGCCGTAAAGATTGCACCAGCGCTTCGGGTAAGGTCTCCTTCAGGATCACGCTGCAGCCATCGAACGCGTCCGGCGAGATCAGCCCGTAGACTTCTGAGGGGATGAAAAACACCAGGCGGATCGGGCGATCGGCTGGATTGAGGGCAGAGGAGCCCAGTGCGATCAGCTCGGACATCGTTGAATCGAGAATCGCGATATCGGGCGCAAGGCTGTCGATCGCCTGCACGCAGCTAGCAGCATCACCACAAGATGCAACGATTTCGAAGTCATCTTCCGAGCCGAGCACGCTGGTCAAACCTCGCAAGACCACCGGATGCCGGTCTGCAATCACTATTCTTATGCAATTCATTGGGCTTCTCAATCAGTCGCCCCCGCTTCTCAATCAGTCGCCCCCGATGTCAACGTTCACCCACCTCTCATTGTTTCACGTCTCTGCCGGCCATACGGCCCCGCGCGATATCTTACCGCAGAACTACGATCATTGTCCCGGGGCGCCTCGCCCGTAGAACCCCGGTGCGGATCGCCACATTGCGTTCTCGCGACGAGAAATTCCCGTAACGACGCCCCAGAAACTCATATTTCCTACTTCTGGCAGCTTCATCAATACACCTCTCCCGGCGATTGCGTCGGTCGGCGATATTTCAGTCCGACCCGCGGCTCTAGGGATGCACGCAATGTGCGGAAACATTTTGATGTTGGCTCATCTGCAGATTGCGTGAATCGCGCTCCGCGACGCCAGTGGATTCCGCAAGTGCACCTATAACGAACGGTATATATGGAAATCGAAAATCCGGATTTAACGTTCATAAAACCTTAACAAACAAATTAAGGGCCAAGAACCTGCCAAATAACGGCAAAGGCTGGAAGCACACAGCCGGGGTAGCACGAAAGAGTAGCCGCCGAACAAAACCGATCAACTGAGCGACCTGTAAGGAGGCAGGCGGAATGATCGGCGGAGTTCACTTTGACTTCTAAATGTTTCGAAAATGTTTCGTTGCAGTCGTAGCGTAGGTGCTGGAGGGTACAATGCCGAGGCGTCAGTCTTATGAAACAATTCTTATTGGAAAGAACATTTTAGTCAGAGAGGGAATTTCACGGATCCTACATGCTGCAAATTTCAGGATCGTGCTCTCTGCTTCGAGCGCTGATGAGCTACCAAGCGAGCTCCAATCACATCAGCTGCTGTTTCTCATTATCCACAACGGCGATAGCTTCGATGTCGCCTTGGAGCAAATCCGTTTCGTCAGAGCTCGAAGCCCTGATGCTCGGATCGCAGTCGTATCGGATCATTATTGCCCAAGCGACCTTGTCTCGGCCCATCGGGCTGGTGCGAGCGGCTATTTCGTGAACGTCAATTCTTGCGATGCCTTCATCAAATCCATTGAGCTCGTGACGATGGGAGAGGCCGTCTTTCCTCCGGCATTCCTGTCGTTCGCGCTTGACGGCATTCTTGAGCGCGAAGCGGCACCGACCGAAGAGGTCGAACATGGCATCGTGCTCACCGCGGGGGAGCCGGTTGCGCCACATCTTTCTCCACGTGAGAAGGCGATCTTGTCTTGCTTGATCGAGGGCAGTTCGAACAAATCCATCGCCCGAAAGATCGACATAGCCGAGGCGACCGTGAAAGTTCATGTTAAGGCGATCCTGCGCAAGATCCGGGTCCAGAACCGAACCCAGGCTGCGATCTGGGGAATGAACAACGGGTCACTGGTGCACTCCGCAAATGGACACACGTTGCCCTCGATCATCCCTCAACCCGTAGGCTTCAGCGCGTTACGATCCGATCGCCGAAATCACGCCAATCAGACTCCGGGCGTTACCAAACTCGACTAGCGGATCCTGGCCGCGTCTACCACCTCATCGCAACGGCGTCTCGACATGCGATAAAGGACTAATCCCGCGGCACGGCAACCATCACGCGGTCTGCAATCTTCTCGACGCGCCACAGCAGCCACGCTGCTGTGGCGTTCGTCTGTCGTGCAGACCTCGACCGTCCCGGTCCACCCACAGCGCACTGATAGTGCTTTGATTTCCGCGTGCTTGAACGCGCCAACCAGCACAGCTACGTGGCCATCGCCTTTCGCGCTCACGCCTCTGCGCGCGGCATTCGAAATCGATCACGGTCGCACTGAATGCACCTGATCGTGTCCGCATACCCAAATCGTCTCATGCAAATGCACGAAGACGCGTCAGCTGAATTGCGCTTACGTTCTTTACACGCTCCTGCCCGATCAGCACGCTGAGATCGGACTTATGCGGGCGAAAGTACATAGTTGAACGATTGCAAATTCTAGCAATGCGGAGGGTCTTATGAAGGCGGTTATTCAATGCGGCGGCAAAGGAACTCGCTTACGCCCCCACACCTCAATTTTGCCGAAACCACTTATGCCAATCGGTGCGCGTCCTGTACTTGAGCTCGTTCTCAAGTGGCTCAGGCGAAACGGGATCAGGGAGGTCTACGTCACGACCGGATATCTGGGCCACCTTATCCGCAGCGTCTGCGGAGACGGCAACCAGTGGAACATGCGCATCAACTATACGCAGGAAATGGAGCCGCTCGGAACCATTGGCCCACTGTCGCTGCTGCGCGACCAACTCGACGAGCCGTTTCTCGTACTCAATGGCGACGTGCTGACGGATCTGAATCTCAATCAGTTCGTGAACTGCCATCGGCGCAGCAACTCTCCGCTCTCGATCGCCACGTCGATCCGGCCGACCAAGATGGACTTTGGCGTGATCGAAGAGATGGAAGGGCGCGTGAGCGATTTCCGCGAAAAGCCCGAGCTCACGCATCTCGTCAGCATGGGGATCTACTGCATGGACCCGTCTATCGTCGAGCGGATCCCGTCAGGCGTTCCCTTCGGGTTTGACGATCTGATGTTCCAGATGCTCAACGAGGACGTGCCAGTCAACGTCTTCAAGCACAGCGGCCTCTGGCTCGACATCGGACGCGTCGAGGACTTCCTGAAAGCACAGGATGTCGCATGGGACGAACAGTCCCCTGCACTCGCAAGTTTCGCCGCCGCCTGAGGCCGGTTCTCATCCTGCAGTGATCGCAACAGTCGCGCTCGCGGCGCGAGCTCGCGCCCAGAATTGGAGATGAACAACATGCTATTGGTATCAGAGCCGGTCCTGGGCGAAGAGGAGAAGGGCGCTCTCGCCGCGGTCATTGAAAGCGGCTGGGTGACGATGGGAGATCGAGTTCGCGACTTCGAGCAGGCGTTCGCCCGCCTGCACGAGGCCGAGGATGCGGTCGCCGTCGGCTCCTGCACGGCGGCCCTCCACCTCATCCTGCACGCCCTTGGCATTGGCCCCGGCGACGAGGTCCTCGTCCCCTCGCTGACCTTCGTAGCGACCGCCAACAGCGTCCTCTATGTCGGCGCCAAACCAGTCTTCGTCGATATCGGGTCGGCAGAGGTTCCACTGATGTCGCTGGACGAAGCGGAAGCAAGGTGCACCTCCAGGACCAAGGCCATCATCCTCGTTCATTTTGCCGGCTACCTTGCACATCGTGATGCCTGGCAATCCTTTGCGCGCCGGAAGGGGCTGCTCTTGATCGAGGACGCCGCTCATGCACCCGGATTGCCCGAGGTCGGCAGCTATGGCGAGGCGGCCGCCTTCAGCTTCTACGGAAACAAGAACATGACCACGGCCGAAGGAGGCGCGATCATTGCGCGCAGCCGGGCCCTGCGCGAGACCATCCGGCAGGCCCGCGCTCATGGGATGACAAGCGGTACACGGCAGCGCCTCACCAGCCGCCGTCCCGACTACGACGTGACTGTTCTCGGCTTCAACTACCGGATGGACGAGCTGCGGGCTGCGCTTGGCCTCGTGCAGCTCAAGAAGTTGCCGGAATGGAACGAGATCAGGCGGCGGTTGTCGGCCACATACCGTGAGCTCATGGCGGAACATTGCCCATCGGTGATGATACCTTTTGAAGATCCCTGGCCGTCGACCCACCATTTGATGCCGGTGGTGCTGCCGCCGGCAACCAGCCGGCAGCGCGTCATCGATCGCCTGCGCAAGCATGGCATTCAGACCACGGTGCACTATCCGCCCGTTCACCGCCTGACTTTCTACAGAGATCTCTATCCAGAGATTCTCCTCCCGCGCACCGAGGATTTTGCTCGACGCGAATTGACGCTGCCTTTGCATCCACGAATGACGACGGCGGATGTCGAGAAAGTCGTGATTGCACTGACGACTGCACTCGCCACCGATTTCCCAGTGGGGGCGGTAGCATGACCCTGCCCGAGATAGCGAACCGGTGGGGCGCGCAATCTCGTTCATCTCGCTTGAGTGCACGGCGCGCAATCGATGTCCTCTGTGCCGGCACCGCGATGGTATCGCTTTCACCCGTCTTCGTCGTTGTCGCGTTCGTCATTTGGCTCGAGAGCGGGCGGCCACTCCTGTTCTCGCAACTTCGCCTGGGACAAAGCGGCGAACCGTTTCGCATGTACAAGTTTCGCAAGTTCGGACCGAGCTGCGGCAGCGGCGGCTCGCCCCTGACGCTGCAGGAGGATGAACGTTTGACGGCCGTCGGCCGAATCCTCGCCGCGACCAAGCTGGACGAGCTGCCGCAGCTCTGGAACGTCCTGCGAGGCGACATGTCTCTCGTCGGCCCCCGACCGGAGTCTCTCAGCTTTTCCGATTGCTTTCGCGACGGCTTCGAAAAGCTGCTCGACTACAAACCAGGTGTGTTCGGCCCGTGTCAGGTCCTGTTCAGACACGAAAACAGGATGTACCCCACCGACGCGCCGGCAGCGGAGTACTATCGAAAAGTGCTGTTTCCAGCCAAGGCGAAGATCGACCTTGCCTATTTTCCGCGACGGACTCTCGTATCGGATTTCGGCTGGATCGCCCGTGCCGGGCACGTCATCGCCGTGGAATGCTGGGGCGCGTTAACGCGGAAGCTTCGATCAAGATGAGAGAAAGAGAGGGGCGATGATGACCTATCTTGGAGCAAAAGTTCTCGTGACAGGAGCCGACGGCTTCATCGGATCGCACCTGACGGAGCACCTCGTTTCGGCAGGAGCTGACGTAACTGCGTTGGCGCAATACAACTCCTTCGATAGCCATGGCTGGCTCGACGATATCCCCCAAACAACCCGACAGAAGCTCAATCTCGTGCGCGGCGACATTCGCGACGCGGCCTTCGTCAGCCGGCTAGTCCAGGGCCATCACTATATCTTTCACCTCGCGGCGCTGATCGCCATACCCTATTCCTATCTCGCGCCGCAATCCTACGTGGAGACCAACATACTCGGTACATTGAACATCCTCGAGGCCGCACGGCAACACGGCATCGAACGGCTGGTCGTGACGTCGACGAGCGAGGTCTATGGTACGGCGATGAAGATGCCGATCGATGAATCTCACCCGCTGCAAGGGCAATCGCCCTACTCCGCCTCCAAGATCGGCGCAGACATGATGGCCGAGGCCTTCGCGCGCTCGTTCGGCGTTCCCGTCGTAATCCTCAGACCGTTCAACACGTTCGGACCTCGGCAAAGCGAACGCGCGATCATCGGCACGATCATCCGGCAGGCCCTCGATCCGGAATGCGGTGCGATCATGGTCGGTGATACGACCACCGTCCGCGATCTGACATTCGTCACGGATACAGCCGCGGCATTCATGGCGGCCGGGCTAGCGGACGGCGTCGAATATGGTCATGCCTACAACGCCGGCAGTCAGCGCGCCATCACAATTGGTGATCTGATCGACAACATTCTCGAGCTGACGTCCAGTCACAAGCCGGTCCTTCGCGACGAAAAGCGCCTGCGGCCGACAAATTCGGAAGTGCGCGCGCTCCTTGCCGACTCCACCCGGTTCGTACGGGCGACCGGTTGGACGCCGAAGGTCACGCTGCGCGAGGGACTGGAGCGAACCGTCAATTGGTGGCGCGGTCGCCTCTCCACTAAGAAAATCCGACAGCAGACGGATTTTATTACATGACGAGGTCGCGCAACCGATGCTCGATTATGCAAGGAGATCGCTATGGACGACACCAAGGGCGTCAGGACGTTCAGCCGCATCTCGATTGCCGGCTGGATGGCGATAGTTCTGCTCGCCAGCAGCCCGTGCTTCGCAGCACAGTATAGGCTGGCGGCGGGTGATACCGTCGAAGTGTCGATCGGAGGTGCGTCGGAACAACGTCACCGGGCGCAAATCCAGATCGACGGCACGATAGCTCTTCCCGGAATCGGCACGGTCGAGGTCGCGGGCCTGACTACGGCCGAGTTACAGAGCCGGATGGAAACGTTGCTGCAGTCGAAGATATTGCGGCAACGGCTGCCAGACGGGCGCGAACAGGCAATCGTCGTCGTGCCTGGCGACGTGATCGCGAGCGTGGTGGAGTATCGTCCCATTTACGTTACCGGTGACGTTCTGACGCCCGGACAGTTGGCATACAGGTCCTCGATGACCGTGCGCCAGGCTGTCGCGGTTTCCGGCGGTTACAGCCTGTTGCGTTCCCGCAATCAGCCCGGCGCCAACGATCCAGCGGATCTTCTGCGCGACTATCAGTCCTTTTCCACGGAGTACGTGAAAGAGTACTTCCATATCCTTCGTGTCGATGCCGAACTCGCAGACAAGGACACCTTCGATCAGACGCCGCCCCAGGACATCTCTTTGCCGTCATCTGCAATCGTTCCGATCGTGCAGGCTGAGGCAGAGTCGCTAAAGACCGCCCAACGCGACTATCGCAAGGAGCGGATGTTTCTGGAAAACGCCGTAAAGCAAGCGGACGGACAGTTCGCGGCGCTCAGTAAGCAGCAGGAAGGCGAAGAAAAAGGCGTGCAGGCGGATGAGGAAGAACTCGATCGCGTCGTGAAGCTGTTCGGTTCGGGCTCCCTACCGAGTCCCCGCGTCACTGAAAGTCGACGTGCCCTTCTGCTTTCATCGACGCGCCGTCTGCAAACCATGGTCGAGCTCATGCGTCTCCAACGCCAGCGCGAGGATTCCGCCCGGCAGATCGATCGCGCCGCAAGCCAGCGCTCGATCACGTTGCTTCATGAGCTGAGGGACTCCAACGTCCACATAACCGACCTGCGCATCAGAATGAGGTCGTTAGCGCAGAAGCTGCAGCCCGTAAGCGGAAGCGCGGCGGTACCAGCGGGAACAGGTGACCTAAAGCCCCAGGTCACCGTCGTACGAAAGTCCGGCCAGAGTTGGGAAAAGATCGTCGCAACCGAAGATTTCGACCTGGAACCAGGTGACGTCATCGAAATCGCGTTGCACGCCCCGGGTGGCTCGTAACGCCGCCGGCTCAAACGCATTGCACTGACCCGCAGAGCCTCCACCGGGGCAATCAACAAGCGATCTCCGCCTACCCCGCGTGAGCCTCCTCCGCTTCCCGAGAACGTCGGCTGGATTACTCCCAAGTTGACCGCCTAACTCCGATTCAACGTTTACAACGCGCCCGCCAATTGGAGAATGGTCGTCAGATATCGTTCATTTGAACGAGCCGGTAGACGAAAAGGGCGCATCGAATGCTGAACCTGACCCAGAGCAGCTCGGTTGCATCGCGTTACCAATCCAGGGAGTCCATTTTCAACATTTCCAACCGTGCTCCTCCAATCCTCTCCAGTGACCGTCGGTCCGACGTGCGCGATGAAATGTACGCAGCCCTTGGCCGTATCGGCTGCGCGCACATCTTGCTCAAACACGGCCGTGTGGTCGAGGTGAGTCCGACGGGCCGGGCCATACTGGAGCGCCGTTGTGGATCCGCTCTGGATACGAGATCGCTGTCCGGCGCTGTAAGGGAACTCGTAAAATGCGCGGGCGTCGAAGTTCCTGCGGGTTCGATGGCGTGGCTGGCAACGTCCTCCCGCGAAGGCATAACGAGTCTGGTCAATCAGATAGCCAATGTCTGGTCGGACGACACCTGCGCCATCGTCCTGCTCGACCTCGATGCTCGTCCGGAGCCGTCGCCCCGAACGCTGCAACGCTTGTTTGGCCTCACGACCGCTGAGATTCATGTCGCCATCGAATTGGCACGCGGTGGCAATTTGCTCGACATTGCCCGTTCTCAACAGTTGAGCCGAACGACAATCCGCTCCCATCTCGCGTCGCTGTTCGTCAAGACACAGACGCGGCGCCAAGTGGAGCTTGTCTCTCTCTTGGGACGTATCGCCCTGATACCTTAACTACATTACTTCCGTTTCCGACCTACTCTGCTGCCGAGGGGCGCATCCAAGCGATGATCGTCGTGAGGCCACTCTCCGGCGAGTTTCACCGGCATGGCCCTGGGGCACCGCCCGGCGGCCAAAGAGGCTTGCTCATCCATCCTCAGAGCCTCCTGGCCGCTATCTTTCCCGTAATATTTCCTGATTGTAGCGCGTCAACGGTGACAGCAGGTAGCTGATGATGCGTCGCGAACCCGTCCTGATCTCGACGGTCACCGCCATTCCGGGCGACAGCTGGACGGTCCGACCCTCTATCTCCATCGAGGTACGGTCGAGGCTGACGCGGGCCGCATAGATCAGCTCCTGCCCTTTCGGCTCGCTGGACGCGATCTCCGTTCCGCCGGACTGATCCCTCGCCCCGTCCTCACGCCGATCACGTATGATCGCATCCCGTGAAACGCTGAGCACCCGACCATTCAGCAGGCCATAGCGGGTAAAATTGAAAGTATCGATCTTGATTGCGACAGTCTGCCCCGGAACGACAAAGCCAATATCTCGGTTCGATACCAGCGCCTCAATCTCGAAATCCGGATTCAACGAAACTACGGCCGCCAGTGTTTGCGCCGGTGTGACCACGCCACCGATCGTGTGCACCGCCAGCTGCTGCACCACGCCATCTACCGGCGCGGTGAGAATCTGCAGCTTCGCCTTTTGCTCCGCCTTGATCATGTCCTGAGCGAGACCGGCGGCCCGCTGTTCGGCCTTGGACAGATCGTCATAGAGCGCTCGCCGGAACTCCGCTTCCGCTTTGGATCTGGCCTGCGCGAGACTCGCCGTCGCGGCCTCCGCTTCGCGGAGCCGACTCTGCTGGACCAGAACGTCATGCTGTTGGCCGACCAGTTCCTGAGCCTCGGTCAGGTAGGTGATCTTGGACCCGATCGCCTTGTCGTAGAGATATTTGCGAACGTTCACACGCTCCTCGAGGAGGGGGATGGTTGCATCGAGTTTGGATATCGTCGCCGCGATGGTCTCGCTCTCAGCCTTTTTCTGTCCCAACTGCCTGTCGAGCTCCGACAGCCTTGTGCTGTGCTCTGCCATCTGGCTGGCCAGGAACTGACGATGCAGCTCGATCGCCTGCTGGCTGGCTCCTATCGGAGGGGCGAACGCCGCCATCGGATCGCCGGGTGCCAGCGCCGCGCGCAACCTGGCACTGTCAAGCTGCGTAGCAACCAGGTCGCTCTTCACGTGATCAAGTTCGGCGGCAGTGATAGTTGGATCCAGTTCGATCAACACGTCACCCGCCTTGACCATCGCGCCGTCCCTGACGTGAATCGCGCGCACCACCCCCGTTTCCGCCGGCTGGATTACTTTGGTTCGGCCATTCACCACGATCTTGCCCGGCGCGGTCGCGACAACATCGACCTTGGAAAGCGTCGCCCAGACCATTGTGACGCAAAACAGCAAGATAATGACCATGCCGGTGGCGCGGCCGACCGGCGACGGCGGCCTCTCGAGAACCTCCAGCGCGGCTGGGAGAAAGGCGGTCTCCTCTTCGCGGCGCCGGCGGCGATCCGGGAACGGAACGATGCTTCTAGCGATGGTCATTGATCCCCGCCTGGAGCAAGTGCAAGTTTGCATAGCGCCCGTTCGAGCGGATCAACTCATCATGGGTGCCGTCCTCGACGATCCGCCCGCGATCGATGGTGATGATCCGATTTGCTCGTCGTACCGTGGAGAGCCGATGGGCAATGATAAAGACGGTGCGCCTCTCGCAAATGCGTCGCATGTTGTCCTGGATGATGCGTTCGCTCTCATAGTCGAGGGCGCTGGTGGCCTCATCGAAAATTAAAATACGAGGATCATTGACCAGCGCGCGGGCAATCGCGATCCGCTGCCGCTGGCCACCCGAAAGGCTGCAGCCGCGCTCACCGACGATGGTATCGTAGCCCTCAGGTAGCTCGAGTATGAACTCGTGTGCTCCAGCAAGGATGGCCGCATCGATGATCCGCTGCATCGGCATGGCAGAATCGGCAAGCGCGATGTTCTCGGCCACGGTTCGGTTAAAAAGCACGTCCTCCTGCAGAACGACGCCCACCTGCCGTCGCAGCCAGGCGGCATCGGTCAAGGCGAGATCAACACCATCGACGAGGACACGGCCACTTTCCGGCACGTACAGCCGCTCGAGGAGCTTGGTCAGCGTGCTCTTGCCCGAGCCGGACGGACCAACAATGCCGACGACTTGACCTGCCGGAACATGGAATCCAATGTCGTGCAGCGTCTCAGGACCGTCGGTGCGATAGCGAAATGTAACGTGATCGAATGTGACGGCGCCCGTGATCGGCGGGAGCACGGCGCGCCCTATGCCGACAGTCGGCTCCGGCCGCGTATTAAGGATATCGCCCAACCGATCGATCGAGAGACGAACCTGGTGGAAGTCCTGCCAGATCTGGGCGATGCGCAAGACAGGCATGTTCACGCGGTTTGCCAGCATATTGAAGGCCACCAATTCACCGACGGTCAGGCGACCTTCGATCACCAACTTCGCGCCGAAGAACAGGATCGCAACCGTAACCAGATGGCTCACCAATTGCACCGCCTGACTTGCGACATTTCCAAGACTCACAACGCGAAAGCTCGCGGAAACATAGGCAGCGAGCTGTTCCTCCCAGCGCCTGTTCATCTGGGGCTCAACGGCCAGGGCCTTCAACGTCTGCACGCCCGTTATGCTCTCGACCAGGAAGGCCTGATTTTCTGCGCCGCGACGGAATTTTTCATCCAACCGCTGACGGAACAGCGGCGTCGCAATGGCCGAAATGCCGATGTAGAACGGAAACCCTCCCAGAACGATCAGCGTGAGCATTGGCGAGTAAACGAACATCACCGCAATGAAAACTGCGGTGAACATGAAATCGATAATGAAAGTCAGCGCGGAACTCGTCAGAAAGTTGCGGACATTTTCCAGCTCCTGAACGCGCGCGACCGAGTCGCCGACCCTTCGGGTTTGAAAATACATGAGTGGTAATGACGCCAGATGGCGGTAGAGGCGGGCGCCTAACTCGACGTCGATGCGGTTGGTAGTATGAGAAAAGAGGTAAGTGCGTAACGCGCCCAGCACTGCTTCGAACACGGCGATCACGGCCAGACCGATCACCAAGACTTCCAGCGTACTGATCCCGCGGTGGACGAGCACCTTGTCGATGACCACCTGAAAGAAAAGCGGGCTGACGAGGGCGAATACCTGGAGGAAGAAGGACGCGAGCAGAACCTCCCCGAGCAGGTGCCGATATTTCCGAATTGCACCGAGAAACCAGGTAAAGTCGAATCGGCGAGACAGATCGGAAAGCGACGCCCTGCGCGCCATCAAGACCATGCGGCCATCCCAGAGCGCCTCGAATTCGGCACGACTGAGTTTGCGCGGACGGGGGTCCGAGGGACACTGAACCAACACCTCGTCCCCGTCCGCCTTGCCGACCAGGAGGAAGCCGCCTTGATTAAGCACGGCGATCCCCGGCAAGGGTAAGCGCACAAGCCGTGCCCAATCGGTCTTAATCGTGCGCGCCTTGAGGCCGAAAGCCTTCGCACAGCGCACCATCTCCGTCACGCCGATGTTACGTGTACCCAATCGGTGACAGAGTTGCTCCTTGTCGGCTGCAATGCCGTGCAACCTAAGCAACAAGACGAGGGCAAAGGGCGCCGACTTCTCTGGAGACGCCATTTCTTGGATATCCCGCATGTGGTTCGCCAACATCTCGCGATCAATAACATCAGATCCGGCAGCAACCCGAGTGGCCATTTAAGGTCCTCGTCTCGCGCTCGATCCGGCGAGCGCTGGTTGCTCGTGAAGCACGTCTTGCAGTGAAGTCGGCTCCTGCGGTCGCGACTCTAACCGTGCTCACGGGATACCCGCGCGGCAAAAACGCGGTACATGTGCAGTTTCATTAGGCCCTAATAGGTAGCCCAGAAGGTCAAGCGCCGGCACCGGGACGGCGTCATCGACAGGCCGCCGCTCGGTGGCGCAGCGGGAGACTCTGTGGCGAACAATTGTCCGGCCAGAGAGGCGAACTGTGAGGTAATCCAAAGGGGGTACCGAACCGATGGCCGCATCATATAGCCTCACCTGCCGGCCGGGCATCAATCGAGTACAGCCTTATCAAATCCATTCCCGCCGCAAGCGCGCGATCGTCCTGACGCAGCATCGCAACGCGCCGCCGCCGATTGCGCGAGTGGATCGTGTGGTTACCCCTTTATTCAGATACGATCGCAAATGTGCCGTGATAATAGTGGATTCCCGACAACCCTCTCGGTTGAGTGGCTAAATTCACGCTTCCCTGAGCGTGTCGGCGCTTTCGAGCGGATACCATTTTTCGGTTTCCGATTGATGGATGGGCCGCGGCGCCGTTCAAGTGGGCTGCGATCCAATGGATGAATTGACGAGATCCTGTCTCGGCGGACGGGCTGCCGGCATTTGCCAAGACGTGGGCGATTGAGAGTGGGCGATTGAGACGTGGGCGATTGAGACGTGGGCGATATCGAATAAGGAGCTTTGCGAATGTTGAAGCTAGGGCTGAGCGGCGATCAAAGATACGGCTCTCACCTCCCTGATAACCACCCAAGTGGGACGTCGAGGGCCCGACGCGATCCGCTGCAGCCTCATCTTCTTTATATCGGGGGCGAAGATCATCATCTGCGCATTCCGGCGATGTGCGCGCTGCGCGACCACGGCTTCCGCATAACAGCCGTGGCGAGCGGCGACCCAGCTCCATTTGCGCAAGCAGGCATCCGCTATCGAGACTTCCAGTTCAACCGGTTCGTAAACCCGCGGGCCGACTGGGCGGCGATCAAAAGCCTTACGAAAATCCTGGTCGAGGAGCAGCCTGATCTCGCGCAAAGCTTTGACACCAAACCCTCGATATTTCTGCCTTTGGCTGCGCGGAGCGCTCCTGGTGTGCTGGCCATTCGTACGATTAATGGACGCGCCTTTCTCTATTCATCTCGCTCCCCTCTCGCCCTGACACTACGTCCGGTTTATCGCGCGCTCCACAAGCTCGCGGCTCGCACCGCTGCCGCTACGGTATTCGAAATCGGTGACGACCGCGCATTCTTCGAGCGTCACGGGATCGCCGGCAAGATGCCCGTTCTGATTCGAGGTGCGGGCGTCGATGTCGAGGGGTTCGATCGAGCACTGAGCTCAGGACCCTCGCCAGCTCAGCTTCGCCAAGAACTCGGGCTTGGCGACGCCGAAGTCGTGATTACGGTGACGCGGATGACCAGGCAGAAGGGCATTCCGGCGCTACTCGACGCGGCAGCCCGGGTGCACGAGGTGCGTCCCGATGTACGCTTCCTGCTGGTCGGACCGCGCGAATCCGAAGGCCCCCTCGCCATCACGCAAGCCGAGATTGATCGGCATGCACCCTATGTGAAGGCGATCGGGCCGAGATCGGACATCCCGGCCCTGCTCAGGCTCGCAAATGTATTCGCGTTTCCGACTGAGTATCGTGAAGGCGTGCCTCGGGTTCTCCTCGAGGCCGCACTCGCCGGCCTGCCAACCGTGACCACGACCATGCCGGGTTGCGCTGAAGTCATCCGCGACGGATGGAATGGCTTGCTGGTGCCCCCGGGAGCGCCGCCCGTATTGGCCGCAAAGATTCTCCACTTGCTCGCCAATCGAGAGAAGGGCCTGGCCATGGCAGATCGCGCCGCCGAGTATGTCAGGAGGGAGTTCTCGCTCGCGACCGTTGTCGCTCAGCATGCCAATCTCTACAGGCAGTTGATCGATCGTGCGTCCCCAGCCCGGTTCAAGGACCGCAGCCTCGCGGCGGCGAGGGAGGATACATGCAGCGCCCTGTAGGGAAACGTGCCGCGTGCGTTACGTGGGCCGCGGTAGCAGTGCTGCTGGGGGCCGGCGCATTGCTCCTGCAGGCGCTCGTGTTCGATACGCCCACGCACGCGCAGGCCACAACCACGTTGCATTTCGCCTCCAACGGAAATTTCGACCCGGCCGGCAACTATCTTCCCGGTGCTGCCGGCTTCAATTTGGCGGACGTCAGCAGCCTGGCGCAGATGGAGGCTCTGCCGGAGGGTGTGAGGGGCCTGGTGTGGGTCGGTCAATGCAACGGCGCGGACACTAAATTCGTGGATACCGTCCGCCCGTTCATCGGCCATGCGAAACTGTTCGGCTTCTATTTGATGGACGATCCGGATCCGACCGGACAGCACTTCCCGCTTTGTACGGCTGACAATCTGAAGGCGGAATCGGACTGGATCCATGCCAACGTGCCAGGCGCAAAGGCTTTCATCCTGCTCATGACGATGACGTCGTCACGAACGCCGTCCTTCAAGAACGCCTACGACCCTGCCAACTCGCATGTCGACCTGTTCGGCATCGATCCCTACCCTTGCCGGACGGAGTTGAACGGCTGCGATTACCACCAGATCGACCGCTACGTCGCGGCGGCCGAGGCCGCGGGAGTGCCGCGCGACAAGATGGTCCCGGTCTACCAAACCTTTGGCGGCGGCCGCTGGATCAACGACGGCGGAGGCCGATACGTGCTGCCGACCGCAAGTCAGATGCAGCTGATGTTGGCTCGCTGGGACGCGCTCCTGCCGGCTCCCGTTTTCGACTTCGCCTACAGCTGGGGACCGCAGAATGGAGACTGGGCCCTCGCCGGTTCACCGGAATTGCAGGCAGCGTTCTTGAGCCGCAATCGAAACCCAATCGCTTTGAACCGAATGAATTGAAGGCCGATGGAAACCGCCCGAACGCGTCGCAACCGCAAGACATGCCAGCCGGGCGAGACTTATGTGCGCCTCAAGATAAGAAGGGCGGACAGGAGGTCTGGACTCCTGCCTGCTGCACCGCAGACCTTCGCGATTTTTCAGATCGTCACTCAAAGACTGCCCTCTTCGATCGAGCGGCGGTTACGGAATCGATCGACGCAGCGCGAGGTACGTCGATGATCCTGGACTTCCTGTTCGCATTCGGACTGCTGCTGACGCCCGCCTCCCAATTGCGGCTTGCAGGCTTGCCAGTCGGACCGGGCGAACTTTGTCTATTTATCTGGGTGATCCTCGTACTCGGTCGCGAAGCAGCTCGCCTTCGCTTGCTCCTGACGCCGGCTCTGTCGCGGCTACTGGTATTCTGGTCGCTGTTTGTCCTTGCGCAGAGCCTCGGAACGCTGATGGCAAAGCTCATCGGCGACGAGCACGATTCCGAATGGTTCATGCACGATGTCATGGCCTATCCCCTGTTGGCCGCCATCAGTTGCCTGAGCGTGGTCGGGTCGCACCCCCGAGCCAGGTTGCGCCGCATCACCTGGCTTCTGTGTGGACTCGGCACGCCGGTTATCGTCGCACAACTGGCCGACGCCTGGGGTCTCTACGATTTACCTTCGGTCGATCCAATGTGGTGGGATCAATTCCGAGGCTGGTCGTCGAATCCGCATCAACTTGCAGTTCTCTGCATGGTGCTTGGAATTCTATCGCTCCATCTTGCCGAAACGTCCACCACGCTCGGCTCGAGGATTGGCGCTCTCGCCTGCGCCATCATCCCAGTCTACACGGGCCGGATCACCGGGAGCGACTCGTTTACCCTCATTCTTGTGCTCGCCGGCCCGATCTTCTTGGCGTTCAAGTGCCGAATCTGGCTGTTCTCGCGAGCGCGGCAGATCAGCTTCCGTTCGGCGTTCGCCTGGGTGATTGTGCTGGCCTTGCCCGGGCTCGTGATTTCGATCGCGCCGCTGGCCTATTCGATTGCAGTCGAAGCCAGCGACCTCGCCAAATCGATGGCACGGGAAAACCCCGAGCAAACTAGAGAGAAGACGGAATTGCGATTTGAGCTTTGGAGCCAGGCCGTCAGGCGGGGAGTCCAATCCGGCATGCTCGGCCTAGGCCCTGGTCCGCATCTCGAAATTCCGAGTTCCATCGTCTCGGCAAGGAACCTGGATACGATCCACCCCCAGTTTGTCGAGCACCCCAAGCCCTCGTTCGTGCCGAACTTCGAGGCGCACAATACGATGCTCGACCTATTTACCCAGGGCGGGCTCCTGGTCGTCTTAAGCTTCGTCTGGCTCGTTGTAATGGCTTTCAAGTCCGCCTACGCGACCGGTCAAGCAGGCTTGCCGACGTTACTGTGCGGTCTCTGCATTTACGCCATCGCCACCTTCCTGCTTCGGCATCCTATCTTCTGGTTTGCAATCGCTGTCTGCCTGACCGCAGAGCCGATGCCGGCGGGCCAACTACGATCGATCGCCAGAGGCAACGCACTGCGTTGCCATGCTCGCCTCGCGAACGCATGGGGTCGATCTCTTACACGTCCGCGACCGGCATATGGCGCGAGCCAACTGGGCTCGAGGTCGAGCTAGCTGCGAGGATGGACCGATGGCAGGGAGGTACGGATGCAGTTGATGGATAAGACGGGTCTCATCGCCGACAGCATACCATTGAGGCCCGATTACGAAGGCATGCGGCAAGACGACCCGACCACGATCGCGCTCGAACCGGGCTTCCAGCAGGTGATTGGGATCCTGCGTCGGAGGAGCAAGTTCATCCTCACCATCGCCGGCGTAGGAGCGATGCTTGCCGGCATCGCCGGCCTGGTCATCACACCCAAATATACGGCGACCGCGCAGGTCGTCCAGGTTCAGGGCGGCACTTCCCTAAGTCCCGAGGCGCTCCAGCAGGCCGTCGACACTCAGGTGACCATGCTGACATCTCCCTATCACCTGCGCCACGTTCTCGACAGCTTTCGAAACGACCCAAAGTTTCGCGGACTGGCGCCCGACGTCGCAGTGGATCCGGCCATCGTGCCGAAACCTGCTCAGGCCGAGACGAGCGAGGCCGGCCCGCTAGGCCTGAATGAGCTCAAGCGACGGCTGGGTGTCTGGATTGGACCGCTATTCCATCACAGGCGAACCGACGCAGGCCTGCAATTCGACGATCTCCAGCGTCGTCTGCAGGTCCTCCAGGAACGCCGCTCACGCATCATCAACGTCACCTTCCAGTGGACGAGTCCCGAGAAAGCCGCCGACATCGTCAACCGGATCGTCGCGCTGTACGTTCAGAGCAATGCCGAGCAGCAGCGAGCCTACACCGCCGGCGAACTGGCCCGGCTTGACGAACGAATGGCGACGGTCAAGGCCGACATCGAGCGGACCAGCGCAGCTCTGCACCAGGCAATCCAGCGGCGCGCCGATGTGGGCCGCAACGCCGGCGGCGAAGAACAGGGAGCTAGCGCCGACCCACGCGAACTCGAACGCCGAACCGCCGCCAACGCACAGCTTTATGCAAGTCTTCTCCAGCGCCAGAAGGAGATCCGCGAACAGGAAGAGCTCGTCAACCCGGACGTCAGCATTCTTTCACTTGCCTCTCCGCCGTCGCGACCGAGTTCTCCGAATCCAATCCTGTTCATGCTCCCTGCCCTGATCGTCTCGCTCATCTGCGGGAGCTTCGTCGCGCTCATCCAGGAGCGCCTCGACAAATCGCTGCGCAGCGAGAAGGAAATCACCGATGCGCTCGGACTCTCCTGCATCGGTTTGGTCCCGCAAATGCCCGCGGGCCATCTGACTGACGCAGGAGACTATGTTCGGGTCGAGCCATTCTCTCCGTACGCGGAAGCGCTTCGGTCAACGGCTGCGACGTTACGTCTGGCCGAGCCAGGCCATGCGAAAACGGTCCTGATCAGCTCCAGTATCGCAGGCGAAGGGAAAACCACGCTCGCCAGGGGCCTTGCAGCTTATGTCGGCCTTCTCGGGCGGCGTGCGCTCGTGATCGGCATCGACCTTCACAGAGGCATGCGCGTTACCGAGTTCGACAACGCCGGCGAGCGACGAATCGTCGGTCTACAGAACCGATCGCTGGCGGACTCGATCCGGCACATTCCGCAGGCCGGCTTCGACTACCTCCGGATACCCGGCTATCGGCTCGACCCAATAAGTGCCATCGAACAGATGGCAGAACTCATTCGCCAACTGCGCGAACGCTACGATTGCGTGATCATCGATGGTCCGCCCGCCCTTGCAGCCATCGAGGCCCGATTGCTCCCACCGATCGCCGACAAGCTTCTCTTCGTCGTCAAATGGGGGAGCACGAGGCGGGAGGTCGCTCAGAACGCCTTGGGCCTCCTTCGCAACTGCGGGCGTTTCGACAACGAGCTCGGCGATTTTGCAGCGGCCATCGCGACACAGGTCGATCTCAAGAAACAGGCGCAATACGGTTATGGCGATGCGAGCGAATTTGCCGCCCGGGCGGCAGACGCGCCTCGCGCCGGCATACGCCAACGCTTCCTCGCAATCACCTCCTCCCTGTTTCAGTGGATGCAGGAGATCGGACTTCAAGCTGCAAGATCATTCGGCCGAAAAGGGCAAGAAAGATGAGACAGGATGCCCTGCACAGGACAGACCTGACCGGCTCGACCGCCGAGAGCGCGATCTTGCCGCTGAATCTTATGGTCTTGAACGACTTTGATCGGCGCGACATCACCTACTTCTACTGGAAGAGCAGCAATCGAATTTACCGCGGGCTGACCGGCGACGGCGATCTCGATCTGCTTGTCGCAAAACAGGATCAGCACCGCGCTCAGGCGATTCTCCTCGAGCGCGGTCTCAAGCTCTTTCCCGCCGTCGCCTATCGTGACCATCCGTCGGTCCTGAGCTATCTTGGCCATGACGAACCGAGTGGGCGGATCGTGCATCTCCATCTGCATGTCCGACTGGTCGCCGGCGCCAGCCTGCTCAAGAACTACCACCTGCCGTGGGAAGAGGCCCTGGCGAAGCGAGCGATTGCTCATCCGGAGCTGCCGATCCGTATCCTGGAGCCTGTGGACGAGGCATTGCTGTTAATCGTACGCGGCTGCCTCGAGCTAAGGCGATCGGATCCGGTCGTGCTCCGCAACTGGCAGGCAATGACGCGCAAATTTGCACTTGATCGCACGGAACTCGCCGGCCGAATTCCTCGCGCGGCACTCAGAAGGCGAGCGGCTGAACTTCTGGGCGGCGATCTGGCCGACATGGTCGCCGATGCCCTGTATTGCCAACCCGCGCTGGAACATCAGCATCATCTGCGGCGGCGTATCCGAATGCACTTCGCGCCGCATCGTATCTACAACGATCTTGAGGCAGGACTGCGGAGCCTGACACGCGCCACACACCTCGTCGCCGGTTACCTGAACAAGCGCTTTCTCTGGGCACCCCGACCATGGAGCCGACGAGCCCCAGGTGGTGGGCACGTCGTGGCCGTCATCGGCGTCGACGGCAGTGGGAAATCAACCATCGTCGCGACAATCCGGCAGTGGCTCGGCGAGGAAATGGATGTCATTCCCATCTATTTCGGTACCGGGGCAGGACGCCCCTCCCTCGTCTTATGGCCACTCAAGCTGATGGTGCCTCTGGTCACGCCGTTGTTCAAGACCAAGCCCAGAGGCTCATCGCATGGCAAAATCTCGGACCGCCCTCCGAGCCGAGTGTACAGCGCTCTCATGGCGATCTGGGCGACGGCCACGGCCATCGAAAAGCGCTCCAAGCTGTCGGCCGCGCATCGCGGGGCCCGCCGGGGCCTTGTCGTGGTCACGGACCGATACCCGCAGAACGAGATCGCCGGCTTCAACGAAGGTCCGCTGATGCCACGCCTGATCGGGATTCCGCTCTGGCTACGTCGGTTTGAAGCCAAAGCCTATTCACTTGCCGAGCGCCTTCCACCGGACATCGTCATCAAGCTGGTCGTTCCGCCGGAGGTTTGCGCCAAACGCGAACCCGACATGGATCCTGCCGTGATCACGCAGCGTATCGCAGCTATCCCGCGACTAGCGTTTTCCGGCGCGCGCGTCGTCTCGATCGACGCCCAACAGCCTCTAGCCGATGTCATTCGCGCGGTGAAGAAGGAGGTGTGGCGGATACTCTAGAGCAAACGACAGAACTGTCCAATTTCAATCATTTCATTTGTCTGAGTTCGGATATGATCATCGAGCTTTTCGGTCCTCCAGGCGCCGGCAAGACCACTCTTGCTCGTACTCTTGCCGCACGTCTGCGCGAGCGTGACTACACCGTGGACCTCGTACTCAGCCATCGGCCGGCGGAACGCTCGCCAAGCGAGACCGTCACGCCGTCAACGCCCCTTCGGAAGATCTCCTTCACGACGCGGCGCTTGACGCGTCCGCTGGCGGAATTGGTGTCCATGATATTCCGACCGCGGGGGATTTCACGCGATCTCGGGACAGCATTGAATCTGATCAAGGTCCTTCCACCGTCCAACCCGCTCTCTTCGCTCAGGCTGCTGCAATACATGTCCAGATTGTCGCACGCATGGTTTCACAGATCCGCGATCGCGCACATCGTCTTGTTCGATCAGGCGTTCGTCCAGGCGATTTGCTCTCTGACACTGCTTTGCGGCATCGCCGACGAAGCATTGATCTCGTACGCGCTGGATCTTGTTCCCGCACCGGACCTTCTGATACGCCTCGACGCGCCGACCACGCTCCTCGAGGAGCGGCTTCGCGACCGACATCATCTCGGGGGCAAGATCGAACAGCTGCTCGAGCTGGACGTGGAAACCAGCCTCAGCTCACGCAGCATCGCCGACCTCCTGCACGAATTGCTGCGCAGGAAAGGCCGGAACGTCGTGACCATATCGTCGCTCGATCAGGCGTCTCTCGCCACGGCCGTCGAACAAATGGAACGTCAGATCGTGAGCATCGTCGAGCAACAGAAGCACGCCACGACCAAACCAGCACATGTTGAAGCGGAACTCTCAGACCATTCCCTGTTGAATCATTTTCCTTGAATCGTTTTTCGACCCGGATTTTTGGGCGCTCGATAGAGCCAGTACTGCAAGGACAGAAAATGGAAATGCACGACCGGAGCGTTGGCCACGCGCGGATCAGACGAGTGGTGATCGGAGGAGCTGCCGCATTCTCAATCTACGTTGCCAGCGCCGGCGTAACTGCCTGCGCGCAACTCCTGATAGCCAGAATTGTCGGCGCTCACACTTACGGCGTCTACGCCTATGTCATCGCCTGGATAACCATCCTCGCATATTTCTGCGCGCTCGGCTTCGACATCGCACTGCTGCGCTTCGTGTCCGCGTATCAAACCACGGGAGCCAGCGGCCTTGCGCGAGGCGTCATCCAATACGCGGAGCGACGTTCACTTGGCATAAGCCTTCTAGTCGCGTTCATCGGGGCGGGCATTATCGAGATCTGGCCCCGGCCGTTCTCAACGGAGTTGACGAACACCTTTCTGGTCGGCTTCGTTCTCATTCCCATTCTGGCGCTGTTATGGATACGCTGCTCGATCGTCCGCGCTTTTGGCGGCGTTGTGCCGGCACTGTTGCCCGACCGCGTGGTGCGGGACGGATTACTTGTGATCATCGTCGTCATGGCCGGTCTTTTCCTCGGATCGCGCATCGAGGCACAGGGGATCATGATGGCGACCGTCGCCGGCGCCGTCGTCGGACTCGTGCTCGCCAGCCAGGCTGTTCGGAGATTGTGTCCAGACGCAATCAGGGCGGCAGAGCCTCAATATGCGCCCACAAGTTGGCGGCAGACTGCCGTCCCGTTCATGATCATCGCGGGCGCAGAAGCTCTGCTCAACCGCGCCGGCGTGGTGCTGCTCGGATGGTTCGGGGAAACCAGAGAGGCCGGAATATATAGCCTGGTCTTCAATATCGCATTCCTCGTGGCATTGCCCCGCACTGCGATCAATACCCTGTTCGCGCCGACCATCTCAAGCCTGTTCACAAGGAACGATCGGGCGACCTTGCAGGCACTCGTGACTAAGGCCGCTTTGTGGACGCTCTGTACCTCGGTGGGCATCGCGCTCGGATTGGCGATCATGGCCGAGCCACTTCTCTCCTGGTTCGGAGGGGATTTTGTGGCTGGCGCCGCCGCCCTGCGCATCTTGCTCCTGGGGCAGGTGATCGCAGCCGCCTTCGGATCTCTGCTGCTCATCATGACGATGACCGAGCACGAACGGGGGGCTGCCGTACTGCTGACCCTGAGCGCCGCCATCAACATCCTCGCCAGCATCGCATTCATCTACTGGCTTGGATTGACCGGCGCTGCGATCGCCAGCGCAACCGCGCTGATCATCTGGCACATCGCCATGGCCTTCTTCATTTTCCGGTACCTGCGGCTGCTGCCCGGCGTCCTCGGGGTATTCGTGCCGAACCGCAAGGAAAAAGCCACGGCGCGCCCCGATGTCCGTGTAGAGGCGCCGTCCGTTTGAGATTTCGTACCTCGCCGGCGCGCCACAACGACGCGCCGGCCGGCCGCGTTTCAGGGGCGCAGGTAGCTCCAGCCCTGCTCCTGCAGCTCCATCAGCCGAACCACGCCGGATTTGGTGACCTTCGCCTGCGAGATCAGGGGTATCTCCTTGGCTTCGGTCCTCGCCATGTTCTCCTTGGTGTTTCCGCATGCGGAGAACGAGACTTCGGGCATGGTCTCGCTCATGGACCTGATGCGCGCTTTCACAGGCGAGGTGTCGTCTCGCAACATGTGCAACCCTGGTCCGAATGCCACCAGTTCGACCTCGACCTTCTGACCGATTTCCGAATAGTGCTGAACCGTGTTGCTGACGTTGTTCAACGCGAGGTTCATGAGCGCCGGATCATTGACGTCCACCTGGACGACGAGCCGGTGCGACTGCACACGCTTGGGACTGACGATCATCTTGGCATTGGCGTTGAGCTTAGGGCTTCCAGCTTGAGAGGCATGAGTTGTCTGGACCGCGCTCACCAGAAACGCGCCAGTAAAGGTCAGACTGGCGAAAACGACGATTGTCTTGTTCATGCTGTTTTCCCCTGAATTGTGCGGAACGCGCAGCCTGGGCTGGCCCGTCCAATCTGTTGCGAGCGGCTGCGTTGGTCAAGGAAGGCACAGCAGCAGCGCCGACGATCTACTTTATTCCCGGTACGGCGCGCCTCTACCTCCTTGTGGCTACCTATACTGCCACATCGACAGAGCACCGACCAAGGCGGTGTCATTGATGACGCCGAATGACAAGGTGCCTAAGGCTAGTCTGAGCTGTCACGATGGAGTTACAGGCAATTGCGCACGAAATGATCGACTCGCTGAGCGGCATTCCCCGTTCTTTCCGACAGGGCCGATCGCTTGGCGGAGATGTCGTGTGGACAGCCGCTGCGGCGGCATTCCTCCTGGCACTCCTTGTCGGATTCGCGCATGGCGGCCCGCGCGACGCTATCGAGTTCGGCGTCCCGGCGATTGAAGCCGAACGGATCAGGCAGCACGAGGCACTCGAACAGGAGCGTGATCGAGCCGACAGGCTCGCACGTGAACTGGCAAGTGTCCGAGCAGAGCTTAACGCTGCCCAGCTCGAGCGGGCGCACGCGATGGGAGCCATTGAGCTGGGGATCAGCCAGACCCACGCCCTTGAGCTGGAACGGGACAAGGTGAACAATCTCGCGCGAGACCTCTCATTCCTCGGGGCGGAGCTCGCGGCGGCCCGGATCGCAGCCTCAAAAGCGATGCAGATCTCCTCAGCAGAACCCAAGCAAGAGCCGATAGTCGCACCTGGAAGCGGCACAGAGAGCACTACGGCCGAGCTTGCATCGCTCCGATCGGACCTCGACGTCGCGCGGAGCGCGGCGACTGAAGCAACAACGGCCCTCGCCGCCGAGGTTGCAGGGAAGCAAGCGCTCGAAGTCGAGCTGAAGCAGCAACGCGACAGATCCGAGGGGGCCGCCACCGAACTGACTTCCGTCAGGGCCGAGCTCGAAACCGCACGGACCGCCGCCACCGACTCTTCCAAAGCCGCCGCTGCCGAAGCCACGCAAAAGCAGGCCATTGAGCAGGAACTGAAGCTGCAACGCGACAGGTCGGATGCCGCCGCAACGGAACTGGTCACCCTGCGGACGGCGGCCAGCACAGCTCGAGCCGAGACCTCCGACGTTGCGAAGGCGGCCGCTGCAAAGTCGGAGCGGAGTGTCGCCCTGGAGAAAGAACTGGCGCAACAGCGAGACCGAGCAGATGCCGCCGTGAAGCGGCTCGCCTCCGTCCAGGCTGAGTTCGAGGCCGCGCAAACCGCTGTTATGAAGACCCGCAAAACCGAGACCGAGCAGAGGGAGGCGCTGGAACGCGAGCTAGGCCAGCAGCGAGATAGAGCAGACGCGCTCGCACGCGAAACGGTATCGCTGACGAACCAACGTGATGACGCGCGTTCCGCCGCCGGAGAGGCCGCTAGGGTCACCGATGCCGCCCAGGCCGAGAACAAGAAGGCAGCAGTCAGACAGAGGGACAAGAGCGAAGCTCTCCTTCGCGAACTGACCTCCGCGCGGAAAGAGGTCGAGGAACGTTCTGCAGGCCTCGCCGCTGCCTATGCCGAGATCCTCAGGGTCACGGACCTCAACGCGACGGCTGCGAAGCAGAACGATGCCCTCGCCGGTGAGCGCAAGCGCGCCGACTATCTCGCACGAGAGCTTGCATCGGCCAAGGTCCAGCTCGCGGATGCGAACGGAAAATTGGCCGCAGCGGCTTCCTCCGCAAATCGGCCGCCGGAGCGGACCGCACTTGAGCGTACGCCCGATCTCGCTCCTAACGGCGAGGGAGGAGGCCGCTCGCGCGAGCAGGACACCGCCCGGACGGTCGCCTCCAACCCACAACCTACCTCGAAACCTGGCTCATCGACATTGCAGACGCAAACGACAAATCGCGCCCCGCCCGCGGATCCGGGCTCGAAAGTCGCTGCGGCATCGGAGCGCTCTGCTCGAGCGAGCGCGACGCCCCGCGCCCCCGCAGACGAGCAGAGGCTGCTTGCACGGGCGACTGCGTTGCTCCGGCAGGTCGACATCAGCAGCGCTCGCCAGTTGCTGGAGTTGGCTCTTGCACGCGGCAGCGCGCAGGCCGCCTTCATGCTTGCGGAGACCTATGATCCGCCCGTGCTGGAATCGTGGCGTGCGCGCGGAGTTGCGGGCGATCGGACCAAAGCGCGCGACTTGTATCAAAGAGCAAAGGCCGGCGGCATTGACGATGCAGAGGAGCGCATCAAGGCGCTGAAGTAGCGTCGCACCAGATCTCGAAGCAGCCAGACGACGGAGAACGACACATGGGCATGATCAAGTTCGCGTCCGCAATTTTATCGGCGCTGGTCGGGCTGCAAATGGCGGCGAGCGCCCAGTCTGTCAGGACTCCTGCAGCGCCAGCCGCGGCGCCGGCAAAGAACGCCGACATGATCGCAAAAGAGCGCATTAATGCTTGGACCGTCGGGCTCGCAGGCGGTCTCATCGAGGGTGCTCCGCTTCGACTTGCGGCGGAGATCGCCCGCGTCGTCAACGAGGAAGACAAGCTCCACGTCATCCCGATCGTGACGACCGGCGCGACGGAGAACGTCAATTCGCTGCTCTATCTGCGGGGGGTGGATGCGGCGATCATCAATACGGACGCCCTCGACGAGTACAAGGCCCAAGTCCCGTCGATCGACCGGCGCATCGTCTACATTCTCAACCTTTTTCCAGCTGAACTGCACGTCTTCGTGCGCCCCGAGATCAAGTCACTCGATGACCTCAAGGGTAAGAAGGTCAACTTCAACACGCAAGGCACAGCAGCCGCTTATTCCGGTCCGTTGATCTTCAGCCGGCTGGGGTTGAATGTCGAGAAGATGTTCATTCCCCATCAGGTCGCATTGCAGCAGATGAAGAGCGGGGAAATCGCGGCGGTTGTGTTCATCACGTCGAAGCCGGTCGATGCGTTTCTGAAGGGGCGTTGGGAGCCGGGATTCAAGTTCCTGCCGGTGGAATACGATTCACGATTCGAGGACTACTATCTCCCGTCAGCGATCGACTCGACGGACTATCCGAGCCTCGTGTCGAAAGGAGAACGCATCTCAACCATCGCGGTCCCCACCATTTTGGCAGGCTACAACTGGCCGAAACAATCCGACCGCTACGTGCGCATGGCCCGCTTCGTGGATCAGTTGTTCGGCCGGCTCGACCGCCTGCAGTCGCCCGGCTTCGATCCGAAATGGAAGGATGTGAGCCTCCGCGCCAACGTGCCCGGCCTCGCCCGGTTCGGCCCCGCACAGGAATGGCTCGATCGCTCACCGGGCGCGACGGTGGGACTGTCACGATGAAGGGCACGGTTGCCGTGGCTTTGATTACACTCGCAAGTCTAAGCCTGCCGACCCGCGCACAGGCGGGCGATGCTACCGAGCGGTTGAAGGAATGTGCCCGGTTCCAAGGAATGGAACGGCTGAAATGCGTCGACAATTTGCTGAGTGAGGCGGCAGAACCGACCACAACGGCACCACCTCGAGGGCTGGACTGGATCATCAGCGAGACGACCTCGCCGGTGGACTACAAGCCGCAGATCTCGGCGCAGACCATGGGACGTCGAGCCACGAAGGATGCCCCCTCCTCGATCGCGATCCGCTGTCGCAGCAGTCGGACCGAGCTGACAATACCCACCTCGCCATCCTGGAAGCAGCCTCCCGAGACCGAGGTGAAGGTCGTGTACCAGATCAATGACGAGCCATCCGTCGAAGAGCGCTGGCGCGCGACGGAGGGAGGCAGAAGTCTTATCTTTCAGGGTGACGCCGTTCGCCTGTTGCGCGCGATGCCGGAGGGCGGCCGGCTCCTGATCAAGGTCTACGCGGGAAAGACTCTCCCATACGAAAACACGTTTGACCTGGTCGGCCTGGATTCCGTCCGACGCAAGCTCGCGACGGCCTGCAATTGGTCGGGTTCGTGACGAAGCGCCCCACCTGATCGGAGATCGGTTCTCTCCCTCGCTCCTCCCTCCGGCGCATTAGTTCTCGCGCATGCCGCGACGTATCGCGTCCGTCATCGGTTGTGTGAGATAGGCCAGCACGGTGCGTTCCCCGGTCGCGATGAGAACGTCGGCCATCATCCCCGGCTTGAGCTTTTCCCGGATCGTCTCGGGGAATTTTGCCACCTGCACCGAGACCTTGACCTCGTAATAGGGTTGATGCGTCGCTTCATCGCGAACCGCATCGGCTGCGATCGAGAGAACTTCGCCGACGGCGATCGGGGTGGAGCGCGCCTTGAACGAAGGAAGCCGGATTTCCGTGGGCAACCCGACCTGTACATGATTGATATCGAGGGACGACACTTTCGCCGCGACCACGAGCACGTCGTTATCGGGCACGACCTCCATCAGGACCTCGCCGGCCCTGATCACCGCTCCCACCGTATGGACTTTCAAATTCACAATGCGTCCGGAACGCGGTGCTCGCACCTCCATCCGAGCCAGAACGTCGTCAGCGGCCCGCAGCTTCTCGCGCGCGTCGGCAAGTTGCGCCCTCGTCTCGGTCAGCTTTCCGGTCGCTTCCTCCAGGACTTTCTGTCCGACCTGCTCGATCTGCAACCTCGACTCGTCGATCACGCGCCCGTAGCGGGCGATATCGGCCTCGTAGGCGCCGATCTTGCCATCGAGCTCGGACTTGCTGCGCTCGAGGGTGGCGACACGGGCGAACGCGACGATCCCCTGATCGGCGAGCGGCTTGAGCTTGGCATATTCCTGGCTCACGCTATCGAACTGCGCCCGTGTCGCCTTGCTTTGCGCATCATTTCCCTGAATCTGCCGCTGCGCCTGCGCTATGCGCTCTTCAAGAATCGATACCTCGATTTTTCGCGCGGCGCGGCGTTCGTCAAAACGCCGCTTCTGGTCGCCCATCGCGCGTTGCGCCGATGGATCGGAAGCATTCTGAGTCAGTTCGGCGGGAAACGTGATCTTATCGCGTCCTTCGGCTTCAGCCTGTAGGCGCGCCTCCTCGCCAATCGCCGAATAGACGGCCGAGCGCGCGATCCCCTCCTTCGCCCGTTCCTGGGTTGAATCGAGTCGCAACAGGACCTGCCCTTCTGCGACATGAGCGTCGCCGGTCACCATCAGACTTTGAACGATGCCGCCCTCAAGGTGCTGCACCGCCTTCTTGTCGCTCTCGACCACGACCGAGCCCGTCGCCACCACGGCGCCATCGATCGAGGCCAGGGCGGCCCAACCGCCAAACACGACGAATGTGAAGAACACGATGGCGAAGCCCCGCCTCGCTGGAGTGTGCCAATCGCCGGACGGGCCACCAGCGGCTTGCCCCGAGCCCCGCAGCGAAAGCAACGGCCCAATGGCCATCGCAAGACGGGAAAGCCGCCTTGCCAGTGACTGCCAATTGGCTATGGCGTCGGACAGGATGTGGCGCGCCCGAGGCCTGCCGCTCGCGCTCAAGCGCTTCAGAAGCTCTGCGAATTCACTTTGGGGCGTATTCTCTTTGACCGACATCATGTCCACTATTGCCTCGTCGCATGGGCTGGGCGCGCCGGCTTAGAAAGAGGCACGTTGAGGGGAGCGCCGTCGGCGCGATGATGAGCTTCGACTTGGTGACGGTGCTCACCCGGCGCTCGCGCATCGCGATGCATCGGCGTGACCGCCTGCCCCAGCAGCACGGGAAGAAGTTCGTCGCGTGTTCCGACCCGCCCGAGGCGTCCTTCGTGCATGAAGACGATCTTGTCGACCAGGGCGAGCAGGTTGGGGCGGTGATTGATGATCACGACCGTTACGCGGTGCTTCCGGAGCGTCTGGATCGCATCTGCGAGAGCGCGGTCGCCATCGCCGTCCAAATTGGCATTCGGCTCGTCGAGCACGACCAGCACGGGCCTGCCGAACAGCGCGCGCGCCAACCCGATGCGCTGCCGCTGACCGCCCGAAAGACCGGCCCCGTTATCGCCGACGACGGTGTCATAGCCCTTCGGAAGCCGCTGAATCATGGCATGCGCGGACGCCAGTTGCGCAGCCTCGATGACCGATTCATCCGTCGCGTCGTCGCGAAAGCGAGCGATATTGTCGCGCACCGTGCCGGCGAACAGCTCGACGTCCTGCGGAAGATACCCTAGGCGTTGCCCAAGGAAATTAGGATCGAAATGCCTTGTGTCGTTCCCATCGATGCGCACGCAACCGCGGACGACGGGCCAAGAGCCGACAAGAGCCCGTGCCAGCGACGATTTCCCGGAGCCAGACTGTCCGACTACTGCAACGATCTCACCGGGGGCCAAGTGGAAAGAAACATCTGCGACCGCCGGCATTTGGGATCCGGGTACGAGCACTGTGACGGCTTCGACCGAAACCTCACCAGCCAGTGGCGGCAACTTGGTTGGCGGGCGCTCTGAAGCCCGAGTTCGAAGCGCGGCGTCGAGCCGCGCATACGACGTACGCGCGACGACGAGAGCCTTCCATTGCGATACGGCCGCTTCCACCGGTGCAAGCGCGCGCCCCATGATGAGCGAAGCCGCGAACAGAACGCCTCCCGAGATCTCCTGCTGAATTGCGAGATAGGCTCCTACTCCCATGATCGACACCTGGAGTGCCATCCGCAGGAATTTGGAGATCGCAAGGAGCGTGCCACCGCGTTCGCCCGCGCGGGCGCCGTCGAGAAGCGCCTCGCCATGTGTCGAGCTCCAGGCGTTGCGCACGGCGGGTCCCATTCCCAACGCACGGATGGCCTCGGCGTTGCGTAGCGAGGATGTCAATCGGTCCAGGGCATGAAGGTTTTTCGACGCGGCCGCAATGAGCGGCGCCTTGGTGGCACGCTCATTGAGGAAGGCCAGAAAGAGAATGGCAACCGCACCGGTCAAAGCGACCAAGCCAATCAAAGGATGAAGCAGGAAGCATATTGCCAGGAATATCGGTGTCCACGGCACGTCCATCAACGACGTGATCACACCACCCGACAGGACCTCGCGCAGAGTGTCCACGTCACGAAGCAGTTGGACGTGATGCGAGCTGCTCGTGCTCAGGGAATGGCCGAGCGCGGTCTCGAAGACTTCCCCGGAAAGGAGCTGGTCGAACTGCAGGCCGACTTGCACCAGGACCCGGCTGCGAAAATGCTCGAGTGCCGCATAGCTGACAAATACCGCGAGCGCGATCAGCGAGAGCAGCAGGAGGGTCATTCCGTTCCGGCTGGTCAGCACGCGGTCGTAGATCTGCATCGTGTAGAGCGGCGAAACGAACACCAGCAGGTTTATGAAGATAGATAGTCCACCAGCCGCAAGCAGGCCGGGACGTATCTGACGGAATCCATCCGCGAGCGCGGAAACCTTTGCCGAAGCGTACATGTGCATATCCGGGCGGCCCTTGGACGGGCAGCGGCAAGCAGTTGAAATTTTGCATGTGATCGAGCGCGAGCGCTCGCATTCCAACATTCCGCCTTGCGCAGAATGGCACCCCGGCTCGCGACCACTGCGGCCGCAAGCGATCCCCTAGGCAATTCTCATACGCGGGGCGTGCCCCGCGTATGTCTCCGTTGACGAAAACAGTCTCTCAGATCAGAAGTGCCACGCGTGATGGTCAGTGTGATGACTGATCAGATCTGCCATATGAGTCGCGGCATCCGTGTGGGTCGAAGTGGCATCCGTTGCACCGCTTCCGCTCGCAGTCGCAATCGGCGTTGTGGACGTCGGAGCGATTGCCGACGAGGCTGTCGGTGCGCTCGTCGCAAGCTGCGAAAAATCGAGCCCGTGATGGTGATGATGGTGCTGACCATCGGTCGTCGTCGATGTCGAACCACCGGACGAACTGCCGCTGGTCGAGCCCGTGGTCGTGCCACCGGTGGTCGTACCGCCGCCCGCCGCGGTACCTGTGCCGCCGCTCGAGCCAGTGGTTGTGCCACCGCTCGAACCGGTCACGGGTGTCGTGCTACCGCCCGAACTGCCCGTCGAGCTTCCGCTGGTGCCTCCGGCCGGCGTCGTGCTCGTGGCGGTGTTGTGCTGCAGAAATACGCTCTGCAACGCGGACGAGCCCTCGAGTGCCGTATCGCCGTTCTGCGAACCCCACGCATAGGCGTAGTCGAAGGCCGGATTTGGCACGGCCGCCGCCCAATGAGCGAGCATCGTCTGTTCCTGCGCGGCTGTCGGCATCACGTAGTGGCCTCCGCTGTCATCGGCCCAGTTGCCGCCGCCGAAGGTCTGGAACACCGGGACGATGTGGTCCGCCGAAATCCCCGCGGATTCGGCGGCGGTCACGGCCTTATCGATCATGCTGTAATCGACCGTGCTCATGTCCGACCGGACCGGATACGGATCGATGCCGAATAGATCGATGTGGGTGTTGGTCGGGTTGTAGGTGTTCGCGAACGTCGGATTTTCCGAAGACCCCATGTTCATCATGGTGATGAAGGTCTTTGCGCCGGGAACGTTGGCGTGGATGTAGTCCGACTCAGCCTTGAGGTTGGCCGCCGTCACCAGCGTATTGTACTGTCCCGTCGGATCCGGCTCATCCTTGAGATAGAAGCCGTAGACTTTCGGATTTCCGATGTAGGGCTTCACTGCATCCATGAAGCTCTGGGTGACGCCGTCCCCCTGGTCAAGGTAGACCATGCCGCGCACGCCAGACGGCAATGCATTCAACTCGTCTACCGACGAAACATCGGCCAGGTTGAAGCCAGCCGCGGCTGGCGCGTAGGTACCTTGCGCATTGATGTTGTTACCTGCGGTATAGTGTAGTGTCAAATCGCTTCCCCTATCGTGGTGAGTGCCCCCAGCACCTCCAAGTCTGAGTGCAACCGGCCTCTCATTGCGGGTGAACGTATGTTTACGTTTGAGGCAGGAATCTCGGTTCGATTGGGCGGAACCAAGGGATTATTGTGCCGAAAAGTTGGGCGCTCAATTGCGCCGCAATTTGCCCGATGCATCCTTTCCAGGCGTTTCGCCAACAGCGTCAGTGGTCTGAGGTGCAACGCGCACGCGAGATGCACCCAGTCTCCGTGCATGGCCGACGTTCACAACCTGATTGAGCTGCTCGAATCACACCGGGAGCAGACCAGCAGAACGGCCAGGCGAGGTACCTCTAATGGAGCATTCGCATCTACGATCATACCGTTCGACCTAACGCTCCGGGGGCGAGCGAAGACCGCACACGGTTTAAAGCGCTCGCGAAGACGACAGCCGACAATACGTTGCCCGTTTCGGGTGCCGGCGATCGCGCGCAGTTGGTTGAAGCGAACCGGCTGGATTTATGGCTCCGGATTACTCCCGACGAAGGATGTTTTCACCGAAGCGTTTCCGTGATTCAGTCCGGGACGTCGGGGGCCGGATGCGAGTTCATGGCGCGGATTTGGTGTTGAGCAGGTATTGTGGCGCTGAAGTTGAGCACGCGGAGAGAATTAGGAACTGCAGTTGGGCATCGGATGATTTGGTCTTTTCAGCACTGTTGTCCGAGACCTCTTTTTATCGCCGAAGTACGACAGCTGCCATTTCTGTCTCGCCCGCGATCGAACTTCCCGCCTGCCTGCGTACCCCTCGTTCACAGCGCACGCGTTCGCGAACTCTTCGAGTAGAACTAGCTCATTCGCTGCCGAGGATGTCATGGCAGGATCGGTCCAAGCCGAACTCAAGTTTCCACCGGGCTCACGGATTCAGGTGAAGCCGGGAGCCGGTCCTCGCTTGGCTGCAAGGACGGGGACCGTGATCAGGACTGGATACTATCCGAAGAGTCTCCGCGTGATTCTGGATGGATCGAAGGGACCAATCACTCTTCATATGGACTACGTGGCCATGATCGACACGTGAAACAGGCGCCACGCTCTCGTCCGAGCACAAAGCCGCCGCGCCTAATTTAGACGATGCCCGCCGAAGTCCCGGCGACGGCGGGGCGCTCCTTCGCTCTTTGCGCCCGATAACCGGAGGCGCGATACGCCGCTATGGGCGCGATCGCTCCGCCTGTGCGCAGGCGAGCGGCGGCGAGGAGCGGCGAGACATCTGTCGTGAAGGCGCGTTTCAATTCGAGATGCGCGCCGAGCGCGTCATTCGTCTCTTGCGCAGCTTCGAGCGCCGCGCGATCGACGATCAGAGCCTGCGCATAGGCGCGCTGCAATTCGATTGCCGATTGCATCAGGCTCTCGATCGGATCCGTGACGTTATGCGACTGGTCAATCATATAAGCGGGCGCGAAGCCTTCCGCTTTGCGGCGCTCGGCGTCGATCAGCTCGTTGAAGACCAGAAACAGCCGAAACGGATCGACCGAGCCGGTATCGAGATCGTCGTCGCCATATCTTGAATCGTTGAAATGGAAGCCCGCGAGCTTCTTGAAGCGAACCAGCCGAGAGACGATTTGCTCGATATTCACGTTCGGCGCATGATGGCCGAGATCGACGAGGCAATAGGCCTTGGGCCCGAGCTCCTGCGCGGCCGCGAAGCTCGTGCCCCAGTCCGGGATCACCGTGGAATAGAAGGCCGGCTCGTAGAACTTGTGCTCGAGGAACACGCGCCAGTCGGCGGGCAGCGCCGCAACGATCTCACGCATTGCGTCGATATAGCGGTCAAGGGTCTTGGTCAGACTAGACTGGCCGGCAAAGTTCGAGCCGTCAGCGATCCAGACGGTCAACGCCTTTGAACCGAGTTTGCGGCCGATCTCGATGCATTCGATGTTGTGCGCAACGGCCTGGTCGCGCACCGCCTTGTCCGTATGCGACAACGACCCGAACTTGTAAGAGAGCGCTTGCCCGGGCTGATCCTGGAACGTGTTGGAGTTGACCGCGTCGAAGGCAAGGCCATGCGCCGCAGCTTTTTCGCGCAACGCCGCATTGTCATCGACCTTGTCCCACGGAAGATGCGGCGAAACGGCCGGCGTCGCCCGCGCCAATTGATGGATGACGGCGCAATCATCGATCTTCTCAAAGACGTTGCGCGGTTCGCCCGGGCCCGGAAAACGGGCGAAGCGCGTGCCACCGGTACCGACCCCCCAGGTCGGAATGGCAACGCCGAAGTCCGTCACCTTCCGGACCAGCGCTTCGGCATCGATCCCGCGCCGCGCCAGCGTGCGCTCAAGCGCGTGATAGTCCTCCGTCGTCGCGCCGTCGAGCCGCGCGTTGTGGTCGGCAATGAAATCGGCGCTGATCGAGAATGGCGCGCTCATCGCGTGAACGCCTGGGCATTGCCAGCATCGATGTTGAGGATGTTGCCGGTCGATTTGGCCGAAAGATCGGAAGCGAAAAAGTAGATGCCCTCGGCAATGTCCCCGGGGAAGACCGACAATTTCAACATCGAGCGTTGGCGATAGACTTCTTCGAGCTGGTCTTCCCCGACCTTGTTGGACGCCGCGCGTTGTTGGCGCCACTCGCCTTCCCAAATTTTTGAGCCGCGCAATACCGCGTCGGGATTGACCGTGTTGACGCGGATGCCGTGCGCCGCGCCCTCCAGCGCCAGGCAGCGGGCGAGATGGATCTCGGACGCCTTGGCAGCGCAATAGGCCGAAGCGCCCGCCGAAGCGGCGAGGCCATTTTTCGAGGCAACGAAGATGATAGTACCGCCGGTCTTCTGGCGCTGCAGCAGCCGGAACGCCTCGCGCGACACAAGGAAATAGCCCGTCGCGAGAATGTCCATGTTCTTCTGCCAAAGTGCAAGACTTGTGTCCTCGACCGGCGACGCCGACGCAATGCCGGCATTCGAGACGACGATGTCGACGCCGCCAAAGGCGAGCGCGGTCTCTTCGAACGAGGCGATCACCGCCGCCTCGTCGGTCACGTCAAGCTTCACGCCGACCGCCGCGTCGCGGCCATAGCGTTTCGCGATCGCCGCGACGCGCTCTTTCAACGCCTCCTCGTCGATATCGGCGACGACGACGCAGGCGCCTTCGTCGAGCAACCGCTGCGCGGTTGCCCCGCCAATGCCGCCGGCGCCACCCGTTACGTAGGCGATCCGTCCGGCCAGCGGCTTCGGCTTGGGCAAACGCTGGAGCTTGGCTTCTTCAAGCAGCCAATATTCGATGTTGAAGGCCTCTTGTTCGGCAAGGCCGACATAGGCGCTGACACCCGAGGCACCGCGCATGACGTTGATCGCGTTGACATAGAACTCGCCGGCGATGCGGGCCGTAGCCTTGTCCTTGGCGAAGGTGAACATGCCGATCCCCGGCGCAAGATACACGACCGCGTTGGGATCGCGCATAGCCGGCGAATCCGGATGTTTGCAGCGCTCGTAATAGGCGGCGTAATCGCGCCTGTAGGCGGCGAGCAGATCGTCGAGACCGGCGATCACCTCGTCGAGGTTGTCGCGGCCCGGATCGTAAGGGAGAACCAGCGGCCTGATCTTGGTGCGCAGAAAGTGATCCGGGCACGACGTGCCGAGCGGCGCCAGCTTCGTCAGCGAATTGGAGTTGACGAATTCCAGCACTTCCGGCGCGTCGGTGAAATGACCGATCTTGCGCTCGTCGGCGGAAATCTTGCCGCGGATCAGCGGCATCAGTATGGCCGCGACGTCGCAGCGCTTTTCCGGCGCGGCCGTTTCGACCTTGGTGCCCCCGAAGGAAGGCTTCTGCTCATGCGCCGCAAGCCAGTCGGCGGCCTGCTGAATGATACGCAAGGTCGTCTCGTAGCAGGCTTTCGACGTCTCGGCCCACGTAAAGAGCCCGTGGCCTCCGAGGATCACGCCGACATACTCTGGATGCCGCGAGGCCATCTCGCCGAGTTTCAAGCCGAGATCGAAGCCCGGCCGCTGCCACGGCAAGAAACCGAGCTTCCCGCCGAAAACCTCTCTGGTCAGCCGCTCAGCATCGGCCGAGGCGGCGACGGCGATCACCGCGTCCGCATGGACGTGATCGACATGGCGATGCGGCACGAAGGCGTGCAAGGGCGTATCGATCGAGGTCGCGCGCGGATTGAGATCGAAGGTGCAGTGATTGAACAAAGCGACCATCTCGTCCTCTTCGGCGAGACCCCGATAGAGACCTTTCAGGCTCTCGAGCTTGTCGAGGTACAACGTCGCGAAGCCGTCGCGCTTCATCGAGCCGAGGTCGCCGCCCGAGCCCTTGACCCAGAGGACGCGAACGTTCGCGCGGGTCAGCGGATCCCGCGCGTCGACCTTCGCCGAAGTGTTGCCGCCGCCGAAATTGGTGATGCGCAGATCGACCCCGAGCAAATTCGAGCGATACAGCAACTGGCCCGGCTCATCGAGCCCGGCGGCGACGGCGTCGTCCCATAGATTGGGCAACGGCATGCCCGCAGCCTCGCTCATTGGACGTTCTCCTGTGCTTCGTTTGAAGCCAGCTTATGTCCGACAATCGATCACGGTCAATCATGGATGCCCGTCATCGCGATGCAACATGATTGATGCAGCGCGATAATGATCGATCTTGAAAGTTTGGAGTTGACCCGTCCTCGGGAGCATGACCAATTTACGGGCAAGGGGAGGAAGATCGACGTGCACGAGCGAGAACGCTGGCAGGTCATCAAGGCGCTCTTGCGAGAGCGGTCGCTAGTGCGCATCGCCGATGCCTGCCGCGCGACGGGCGCCTCCGAAGCATCCATCCGGCGGGACTTCGCCAGTCTCGCCGGGCAGGGCGTCGCGATCAGGGTGCATGGCGGGCTTGAGACATTGTCCGACGCAACCAATGCGCAGGGCGACGTCCTCTCCCTTGCGACCCGCTCTTTCGATGTCAGCCAGACGCTCAACATCGATGCCAAGCGGGCGATCGCCAAGGCGGCCGTCGCGCTCTGCGCCGACGGCGAGACGATCATCATCAATGGCGGCACGACCACCTACCAAATGGGTGAATATCTGCGCGAGCGGCACCTGAAAGTGCTGACCAATTCTTATCCGCTCGCCGAAGTGCTGATCCACAAATCGAAATGCCGCGTCGCTCTGCCGGGCGGCGAGGTCTATCGCGAGCAGGGCATGATCGTCTCACCCTTCGAGGAGGACGCGATCCAGCATTATTCGGCTACGCGCATGTTCATGAGCGCGATCTCGATCGGGCCGCTCGGCGTCATCGAGGGCGATCCCCTGCTCGCTCGTGCCGAGTCCAAGCTGTTGAAGCGCGCCAACAAGTTGACCGTCCTCGCCGATTCCTCAAAATTCAACCAGCGCGGCAGCCTTGTCGTTTGCCCGCTGTCGCGCATCCACACGCTGATCACCGACGCCGACGCACCGGGCGCCGCGCTCGACATGTTGCGCGAACAGGGCATTCATGTCGTCGTCGCGACCGGCGCCGACGCTATCGCGGCGGCTTGAAGCGATGGCGAACGATCAAGCCCTTCGCGAAACCGCCGCGCCGCCTCGCCTTTCGGTGTACAACATCGAGAAGTCCTTTCCGGGTGTGAACGCGCTTTCGGGCGTCTCGTTCAACGTCGCAAAGGGCGAGGTCCACGCCTTGCTTGGCGAGAACGGCGCCGGCAAATCGACCTTGATCAAGATTGTCTCCGGCGTGTTCCCGCCCGACCGCGGCGAGGTGATCGTCGACGGCAAGCCAGTCAATCTCGCGCGGCCGGACGACGCCAGGCGCGCTGGCATTGCGACGATCTATCAAGAGCTGCTGCTGTTTCCTGAGCTCAGCGTCGCCGAAAACGTTTTCATGGGCCATGCGCCGCGTGCGGGGCTCGGCCGGCTCGACTGGCGCGCAATGCGCGAAAAGACGAGACATCTGCTCGCTGCACTGGAGATTCACGACCTGCACGCCGACCGCGTCGTCGGCTCGCTCAGCGTCGGCAATCGCCAGCGCGTCGAAATCCTGCGCGCTCTGTCGCAAGATGCCCGCATCTTGATCATGGACGAGCCGACCGCGGCCCTGACCGAATACGACGTCACCCGGCTCTTCGATATTGTGCGCAAGCTGAAGGCGCGCGGCGTCGCGGTGATCTATATCAGCCACCGGCTCGACGAGATTTTCGCGATCGCCGATCGTGTCACCGTGCTGCGTGACGGGGCGCATATCGCCACCAAGCGCGTCGCTGACACGGCGGCAGCCGAACTCGTGCAATTGATGGTTGGCCGCAAGATCGAAAGCCTGTTTCCGAAGATCACGCTTCCGATCGGCGGACCGGTGCTGGAGGTCAAAGATCTCGAGCGGCGGCCGCTCACCAAAAGGATCAGCCTTACCGTGCGCGCCGGCGAAATCGTCGGCCTTGCCGGCCTTGTTGGCTCGGGCCGAAGCGAGCTGGCGCAGACGATCTTCGGTGTGACGCCTGCCGAAGGTGGCGAAATCAAAATCCGCGGCCAGGCAGTCTACATCCGTTCCCCCGCGCAGGCCCGCACGCTCGGCATCGCTTATGTGCCGGAAGACCGCGGCACGCAGGGGCTGGTGAGGCCGATGACGGTGCGCGAGAACTTCAGCCTCGCCGCGCTAGGCAAGGTCGCATTCGGCGGCTTTATCGATCGCGCCGCTGAGCGCAAGCTGGCCAGCGACGGCGTCAAGTGCTTTGCGGTCAAGACGAGCTCGCTCGAGCAGATTGCGGGCAAGCTCTCTGGCGGTAATCAGCAGAAGATCGTGCTCGGAAAATGGCTCGCCAATAAGCCGAAGCTGCTAATTCTTGACGAGCCTACACGCGGCATCGATGTCGGGGCTAAAGCGGAGATCCATCGCCTGATGGGCGAGCTCGCGGCACAGGGGCTCGCGATCCTGATGATTTCGAGCGAGTTGCCCGAAGTGCTCGGGATGAGCGACCGCGTGCTCGTCATGCGTGAAGGTCGTATCGTCGCGGAGTTCTTGCGCGAAGACGCAACGCAGGAAACGGTCGGCGCGGCGATGATGGGCAGCCACGAGAGCGCGGAGAAAGTGGCATGACCGCGACGACATTAATCCACGCCGAAGCCAGCCCACGGCGGCTACTCAAGGCGCTGGCCTCGCAGGAGGCCTTGCTGGCCATCGCAGTGATCGGCCTCGCGATCATCGTCGGCCTTTACAATCCGCGCTTTCTGGCGATGCGCAATCTTTCGGACGTTCTGCTCGGCAACGCCTATATCGCGGTCGCCGCGGTCGGTATGTCGATGGTGATCATCTCCGGCAACATCGACATTTCCGTCGGCTCGCTGATCGGCGTCCTGGCGACCGTCAGCGGCACTTTGGCGGTGGAAGGCGCGCCGATCATCATCACCTGGCTGGCGCCGCTCGTCGTCGGCATCCTCGTGATGGCCTTTCAGGGCGCCATCATCGCGTATCTGCGCATTCCAGCCATCGTCGTGACGCTCGGCATGCTCTCCATCCTCAAAGGCGGGTTGATCGGCGTCACTGGCGGCAAGTGGATCACCGATCTGCCCGACAGCTTCCATCTCGCCAACATCGAGCTTTTCGACGCCGTGCCGATGCCGGTGTTTCTCATGATCGTCGCGACGATCCTAGCCGCCTGGTGGATGCGCTATTCGGCGCCGGGCCGTGCGATCTACGCAGTAGGCGGCAACGCGGAGGCGGCGCGTCTCTGTGGTATCTCGCCGCCGCGGGCCACGGTGATGGTTTTCGCGCTGCACGGCTTCTTCGCCGGCGTCGCGGCCCTGCTCTATGCGACGCAACTCCGCGTCATACAATCGACCGTGCCGCCGAATCTCGAATTGACGATCATCACTGCGTCGGTCGTCGGCGGCGTCAGCATTCTCGGCGGCGTCGGCACTGTGATCGGCTCTACTCTCGCCGCGATTCTGATCGCCGAGATCGCCAGCGCGCTGGTGTTCACCGACGTCTCGCCGTACTGGATCCGCGCAGTGCAGGGCGTGCTCATTCTTATAACCGTCATCGCCGATATCTTGCGGCGCCGGCGCATGGCCAGAGCATGAGCGCGATGAGCGAAATCCCCCTTCCCCAGATCGCGAAGCGCGTCGCCCCCTGGTGGCTCCTGCGACACGAGACCATGCTGGCGCTGATCCTCTTCGTCGCGCTGATCATTCTCGGCGCCCTGAACAATCGCTTTCTGACGCTCGACAATCTGCTCAATCAGGGCCGGCTGACGACCGAAGTCGGGCTCATCGCCCTGCCTATGACCTTCATCATCATCACCGGCGGCATCGATCTTTCGGTCGGCTCGATCGTCGGGCTCTGCGCTATCTTGCTTGGCTATTCATGGAAGACCTTCGGTTTTCCATTGCCCCTGGCAATCGCCTTCACGCTCGTCGTCGGCGCTACCGCCGGCTTCTTCAACGGCCTTGGTATCACCAGGCTCAGAGTGCCGCCGTTGATCATGACAATCGCGACGCTCGCGCTCTATCGCGGCCTTGCCGAGGGCATAAGCCAGGCTCGCTCGGTGCGCGGGTATCCGGAATGGTTCTATTTCATCGGCCAGTCTGATCTCTTCGGCGTGCCGGCGCAGCTCTGGCTGCTGTTGATCGCGATCGTCGTCGCCGGGATTGCGCTCGACCGCACGACTTTCGGCCGCACACTCTATGCGATCGGCAACAATGAAACTGCCGCTCGCTTTTCCGGCTTGCCGGTCGATCGCGCCAAGCTAATCATCTACACTTTGTCCGGCTTGATGGCGGGACTCTCAGCCGTCGTCCTCGTCTCGCGCGTGACGACGACGCGCTCCGACATGGGTATTGGCTATGAGCTCGACGTGATCGCGACGGTGGTGCTCGGAGGCACCAGCATATTCGGTGGCGTCGGCACGATCTGGGGCACCGTCGTCGGCCTCGCAATGATCCAGCTTCTGAAAAATGGGCTCGCGCTGACCGGCGTCAAGGGCGATGCTACGATTGTCGTGATCGGCACGGTGCTGATCCTGTCGACGCTTGTTGCGAGCTTGCTCCAGCGACGCCGCGGCGTCTGACGTTCTGTTTCTTAAGGCCGCACAAGGCGGCTGCAACGTGGGAGGAAGAGCATGAAACTCGGATTAGCCATAGCGCTGATGAGCGCGACGCTGCTGGCCGGGACGGCCTATGCGGCGGAGAAGAGATGGGACGGCGCGGACGATCTACCGGTCAATCCGCTTGCCTGTTCGGCTGGCGAGGCCAGCGCCGCGCCTGCGGCCAAACCTTACGATGGTGGCCAACCCACCAATGCGCCCGACAAGGCCGGCAAGCCGATCTCGCTGGTCGACGTGCCGAAGCTGATCGGCATCGGCTATTTCAATGCGACCACGAAAGGCATGCAGGACGCCGCCAAGGCGCTCGGCAACGTCGCAGCGAAGACCGACGGCCCGACCGAAGCCAAGATCGACGAGCAGATCAAGTTCATCGACAATTACATCACCAGCGGCGTCGACGGCATTCTCTTCGCAGCCAACGATCCGGTAGCGATCGCGCCGGTTCTGAAGAAAGCACTCTCGAAGGGTATTCATGTCGTCGGCTATGACGCCAACTCGACACCGAATGCGCGCGAATGGTTCGTCAACCAGGCCGAGTTCAACGGCATCGCCAAGGCGATGATCGACTCGATGGCCAACGAGGCCGGCGAGGACAAGAGCTTCGCGATCGTCACCTCGACCTTCACGACTCCAAATCAGGCGCGCTGGATCGCCGAAATGTGGGCCTACGCGCAGAAGTGCCATCCCAAGCTGAAATGGCTCGAGACGGTCGAAGCGCAGGAGGACAACAATCTCTCCTTCAACCAGGCGACGACACTGATCAACAAATATGGCGACAAGCTCTCCGGTCTTTTCGGCATGACCTCGGTCGCGACGCCCGCTTCGGCGGAAGCCGTGACCAAAGCTAAGCTATGCGGCAAGGTCGCGGTGGTCGGCCTCGCCACGCCCAACGCGATGAAGCCCTATGTCAACGCCGACTGCGTCAAGTCCGTCGTGCTGTGGAACCCGGTCGATCTTGGCTATGCGGCAACCTACGTGATGCGCGCTGTGGTCGACGGCAAGCTGAAACCCGGCGCGACCTCGGTCGAAGCCGGCAAGCTCGGCAAGCTGAACGTCGTCAACGGCAGCGAAATTCTGCTTGGGGCGCCCTTCATCTTCACGAAACAGAACATCAAGGATTTCGACTTCTGATTTGGGCTCGTCGCCCGGCCGTCGAACGCGGCCGGGCGACACACTCTTGGCCTTCGTTGTCATTGCCGCGACAAGCCGGCTATAACGCGATGGCGACGTTGCTTGCCGAGATGTTCCATGTGCCTTGAGCTTCACGATGAGCCAGACGGTCGCAGTTTTTGACATCGGCAAGACCAACGTAAAGCTTGCGTTGTTCGACGAGGGCCGGCTTCTCTGGGAAAAGTCGGCGCCCAACCGCGTCCTGCCGGGCCCGCCCTATCCGAATGAAGATGTTGAGAGCGCTTGGAACTTCTTCCTCGACGCGCTTCGTGAGGTCGCACTCACGCATCAGATCAGCGCGATCGTTCCGACCGCGCATGGCGCAGCCGGCGCTTTGATCGGCGAGAGCAAGCTCGCCGCTCCCGTCATGGACTACGAATTCGCGGGCGTAGAAGTGATCGAATCCGATTATGCTAGGCTGAGGCCGCCCTTTTCGGAGAGCCTGTCGCCGAAAGTACCGGCCGGCCTCAATCTCGGCCGGCAGCTCGCCTATCAGAAGTGGCGCCGTCCGGATCTTTTCGCCAAAGCAAGGTATTTCGTTGGCTATCCGCAATATTGGGCTTGGCGCCTGACCGGCGTCGCGGCCTCGGAAGTCACCTCGCTCGGCGCCCATACGGATCTCTGGGCGCCGCGGCAGGGACAGGTCTCGAGCCTCGTCAAAGCTCTTGGCGTCCACCACTTGCTGCCGCCGCTGCGCCGCGCCTTCGACCCGCTCGGTCCGATTCAGCCGGACATCGCTGCCCTAACCGGGCTCGCGCCTGAAACGCAAGTCTTTTGCGGTATCCACGATTCCAACGCTTCACTTCTGCCCTACCTCATCGCGCGCCAGGCGCCGTTCACCGTGTTGTCGACCGGCACCTGGGTGATCCTGATGTGTGTGGGCCTTTCGCTTGATCAGCTCGATCCTCGCGACGACACGCTCGCCAACGTCGACGCGCTCGGCCGTCCCATCGCCTGCGGGCGTTTCATGGGAGGACGCGAATTCGCCGTCATCGCGGGCGGCGGCGGCAATCCGGATCTCGACGCGGTTGAGCGCGTCATTGGCTCCGGCGCGATGGCACTGCCCTGCTTCTCCGGCCAGGGCGGACCTTATGCGGCGACCAAGGGCATAATTCGCGGCGAGGTTGCGGCGCACGATCAGACCGCACTGGCGACGCTGTATTGCGCCCTGGTTGGCGATCTCATGCTGACGCGCATGGGAGCGACCAGCGGCGATCTGATCATCGAAGGGACCTTCGCCGGCAATCTCGCCTTCTGTCAGACGCTCGGGGCATTGCGGCCGAAGCAGCGCGTCTTTGCGGCGGAGGACGTGGCGGGCACGGCGCGCGGCGCCGCAATGCTGGCGCACTGGCCGCCAAGCTATCCCATTGCGGCGCCGGCGCCCGTCCCTGCAGCTTCGATCGCGGGCCTCGATGCGTATCGCGATGCCTGGACCGCGGCCATCAACTCGATCGCTCGCCGAGCTACGAATGCTTGATTTCGCGAACCGTCGCCTTCCGGCGGGAGCTGCGACGGGCAATAATTCTCACGGAAGCCGTAAGCCAATCCAAATCGCGAATTCGCGCGCACCGAGGAGGCGCGCTCTTCAGCGCGGCACGACGGCCGTCGCTTCGATCTCGAGGCGCGCGGAGGGCTCGACAAGGCGCACGACCTGCACGAGCGCCATGCTCGGGTAGTGGGTGCCGATGACCTCGCGATAGACTTTGCCGAGCGCCTTGAGATTGGACGCGTATTCGTCCATGTCCACGACATACCAGGTCAGGCGCACGAGATGTTGGGGCTCTGCGCCGCCCTCGGCCAGGATCGCGACAATGTTTTCGAGTGCCAGCCGGACCTGCGCGACAAACCCGTCGGCAAATCGGCACGCAACGTCCCAACCGACGACACCACCCGTCACGACAAGGCGTCCCTCGGCCATCATACCGTTAGAATAGCCTTTCGGCTGCGGCCAGCCGCCGGGCTGAAGCACCTGCAAACCGCTGGTCGCGCCGGCTTCCGGCTTTCTCATCGTCCTCATGCGGAATTCTCAATTCTCTCAGCGCGGCTTTAAGAGGTCGCGCGCGACAATCAGTTTCTGGACCTCGGTCGCGCCCTCGTAGATGCGTAGCGCGCGGATTTCGCGATAGAGGCTTTCGACGATCTCGCCCTTGCGCACACCGCGACCGCCGAACATCTGGACGGCGCGGTCGATGACGCGCTGCGCGGTCTCGGTTGCGGTCAGCTTTGCCATTGCAGCTTCGCGCGTCGTCGGAAGCTTCCGGACATCGCGGCGCCAGGCCGCGCGGTAGGTCAGGAGCGCGGCAGCGTCGGTGTCGGTCGCCATGTCGCCGAGCGCGGCCTGGGTCAGTTGCAGATCTCCCAGTGTCGCACCGAACATGTGCCGGCTGCGCGCGTGCGATAGCGCCTCCTCGAGTGCCCGCCGGGCGAAGCCCAGGGCAGCGGCCGCGACCGATGCGCGGAAAATATCCAGCGTCTGCATCGCGAGCTTGAACCCGCTGCCCGGCGTGCCAAGGCGGCGGCTCGCCGGGATCCGGCAATTGATAAAGCGCAACGTGGCCAACGGATGCGGCGCGATGACGTCGATGCGCTCGGCGATGCCGAAGCCAGGATCATCGGGAAAGACGACAAAGGCCGAGATGCCGCGGGCGCCCGGCGCCTCGCCGGTTCGCGCAAACAGCGTGTAGACGTCGGCAATGCCGCCGTTGGAGATCCAGGTCTTCTCGCCGTCGATGACATAGTCGTTGCCGTCGGCGCGCGCGGTGCAGGACATCGCCGCGACGTCCGACCCCGCCTCCTTCTCGGACAGCGCGAAGGCCGCAAGCCATTCGCCGGAGCGGACCTTTGGCAGTACTGCCTTGCGCAGCTCCGCAGCACCGCCGAGCGCAATCGCTCCTGAACCGAGCCCCTGCATGGCGAAGGCGAAATCGGCGAGGCCATCGGCATAGGCAAGCGACTCGCGCGACAGGCAGATCGAGCGAGAATCGATCGTCGCCGCATCGCCATCGGGAGCCGCGACCGCGCAATCGAGCAGCCCGGCCTCACCCATCGCGCGCACGAGCCTGCGGCAGGCGCCATCGATGTCGCTGTGATCGATCTTGTCGAGGGCCCCCGACTGCACGAAGCGGTCGAGTACATCGCCAATCGCATGATGACGCGGCTCGAAAAACGGCCAGTCAAGCCATTCGCGCCGGATCACCTTTGCCACGGAGCTCATCTGATCCCTCCTCCGCTCACTGAGCAGCCGGCCGGGCCGCCGCCGATACAGACTATGCGCGTGATCCCCTAGCTTTCGCGGGGTCACGCCATGTGGTGAACCTTCACCTCAATTAGTTTAAGCCTAAAATATTTTGTCGGTGCATGCCTTGTCAAGGTGGGTTCTGCAAAGAGCTCGGGCGACGGGTTCGGCTCCGCAGTGTCGACCTTGAGATACAGTGCCAATTGGATACAGAGCAGCGCCGGTTCCGAGACGCCCGGGCTAAGCCTTGAATTTACTTTTGGCACGAACTATCTTGCTAGCGACCCATGAGAGCTGCGCCAGCTTTCAACAAGCCACGAAGCCCGGGAGATTCGATTGGCATTCGCGAAAGAGCCGACGCCTGTTTCAGCCAGGAATGGGGTGGATCAGGAGGCCGAGTACAGGGCTCAAACGCGAGTTTGGCTCCGGCTGCTCGCCTGTACGACCCTGATCGAAGGCGAGCTGCGGCGCCGGTTTCGCGATGAGTTCGATTTCACGATGCCCCGCTTCGATGTTCTGGCTCAGCTCGACCGCGAGCCGAGCGGGCTTGTGCTGGGAGAGCTGCCCAAGCGTCTGATGGTCTCGGCCGGGAACCTCACGCCGATCGTGGACCGCCTGGTCGCGGATGGATACATCACCCGCACGCCGTCGAACCTCGACCGCCGCGTGCAGATTGTCTGCATGACGGTCGAAGGCCGCAAGACCTTCAGGCGAATGGCTAAGAGCCACGGCGCGTGGCTCGCTGAGCTGCTGGCGGATTTCCCCGCGGACCGGTTCGACGGCTTGATCGGCGAGCTCGACGAGCTCAAGGGCGCTGTGAGGGACGCTCTGCAAAAACCTTGAGCGGGCGCAACTGTCAGCGTCGCACTTTCACTCCGGCCGCTTCGCGATCCCATGTATCCGCAGTGACGCCCGCGTCGCGCAGCACGCCCTTCTTGATCTTGCCGTTCTCCGTCAGCGGCATCTGGCTCAAAATGCGCACGTAACGCGGGATAGCGAAATAAGCGATCTGTCCTTCGCAATGCCTGACGATGTCGACCGGGTCGAGCGATTGGCCCGGCTCCAGCAGGATCGCCGCCGCAACCTCGTCCTCGCCCAACTCCGACGGCAGCGGGTAGATCGCGCAAGCGGCGACCGCGGGGTGGGACTGGATGGTCTGCTCGACCTCCCACGAGGACACGTTCTCGCCGCGCCTGCGGATCGAATCCTTCATGCGGTCGATGAAGCGATAGTGTCCGCCAGGATCTCGAACCACACGATCGCCCGAGTGAAACCACAGATTTCGCCAGGCCTCGACCGTCTTCTCCGGCAAGCCGAAATAGCCGGTGGCGAAAGCAAAGGGCTCTCCGGCGCGAAGCACGAGCTCGCCGGCCTCTCCATCAGGAAGCGCTGTATCATTCTCGTCGACGATCCGCGCCTCGATGCCGTCGGCCAGATAGCCCATCGTCCCCGGACGATCGGACGGGATCGCGCCTGCAAATACGAAGTTCGTCTCGGTCGACCCATAGCCGTCGACCAACGGCACGCCAAAGCGTTCGCGGAACGGACCGTGGATCTGCGGCGGCACGCCGCCGCCAAGCGCAACGCGAAGGCGATGCGTCGAATCCTCCGCGCTCTGCGGCTGCGCCAGAAGCATTGACGCCATCGCGCCGAGCAGATAGCCGACCGTCGCATCGTGCCGCCGCGCGGCAGCCCAGAAGCCGGAAGCGGAGAATTTCGACTCGAGCACGTAGGTGCATCCGTTCAGCAGCGCCTGATAGAACGCATTCAGCGCGTTGGTGTGGAACAGCGGCAGCGTCGTGAACAGCACATCGCCCTCGCGGATTCCGAGCGCTCGCGCCGAATAGATGCCCCACCAGAACAGTTGTGCCTGCGGACAACACACACCCTTTGCAGGCCCCGTCGTGCCCGACGTATAGAGAATCGCAACGGTGTCGCCGGGCCGCACGGCACCCGCCGGGGCCGCGGCTCCCAGCGCCGGCAACGCTACCGCGGAAAGCCTGGCATCGCTGGCCCCGGCAGCAGCTCCGATGATCCAGGTCCGAGGCGGCAGCTCGACACCCGCCTCGACACTCTCGATCGCGCTAGCGAACTGGGCCTCGACGACGAGGAGCGCGGGACGCGAATTGCGAAAGATGTGGGAGAGCTGGAAGCCGCGGAGCGCGGTGTTGATCGGGACCGCGATGGCGCCGAGCCAAGCACAGCCGAGATAGACCTGCAAGAACTCCGGACGGTTCGAGCACATCAGCGCGACCCGATCGCCCGGCTTGATCCCCGCGTCGATGAGCGCCTGGGCCGACGCGGCCGCGATCGCCGCGGTCTGCGCAAAGGTCCAGCGTGCCTCACCCGCAACCAGCAATATCCGCTCACCGTAGCGTTCCGCCTGCCGCGTGAGGATGGTGGAAAGAATCCGGTCCGACGGCGGAAACGACGTCACCGCGCGCGCCCAGGCCGGCGTCACGTTCTCCCCGCCGATCGCTTTGCTGATATTCGCCGGCGCCTCGTTCTCCGTCACGATCATGCTCCCGCCTCAGGGCAACAGCTTGTATTTGCCGTCCTCGATCTGGACCATGATGCGTGAGCGATCGTCGACGCCATGCCGATCCGCCGGCGTATAGGTGTAGACGCCCTGCGTTCCCACGACCTCCTTGGTCGTGAACAGCGCCTGACGAAGCGCGGTACGGAATTCCGGCGAGCCGGGCTTGGCGCCGGTCGCCATCGCGCGCTTGCCCGCATCGGCGAAGACCAGCCAGCCGTCGAAGGAATAGGACGAGAACGAATCCGTCGGTGCCTCGCCGTTCGCCTTCTCAAAGGCCGCACGGAAATCCAGGGCAACCTTCTGGATCGGATTGCTGGCCGGAAGCTGCTCCGCCGCGGTCACAGGTCCGGTCGGGCAGATGATGCCGTTGGCGGCCTTGCCGGCGAGACGGAGGAAATCGGCGCTGATCAGCCCGTGATTGCCGTAGAGCGGCCCCTTATATCCGCGGTCGGACAAGGCGATGACCGGCAGCGCGCCGGGCGTCCCGGTGCCGCCGAGCATGATGGCGTCGGGACGTGCAGCGAGAGCGCGCAGCACCTGGGCCGTGACCGAGGAGTCTGATCTGGCGTAGCGTTCGTTGGCAATGACCTTGATATCGGCGGTCTTCGCACTTTGCTCGAGCGAATTGTACATGAGATCGCCGAACGCATCGGAGAAACCAATGAATGCGACGGTCTTCAGGCCCCGTGCCTTCATGTGGTCGACGATGCCTTGTACGAGAAGCGGCGTTGGTTGCGGCGTCTGGACGACCCAGGGGCCGCCATCACCGGCCGGCACCGGCGCGATCGGAGACACCGCGATCATCGGAATCTTCATCTCGATGGCCGCAGTCGCCATCGCGAGCGTCTGGGGTGCGCCGGACGTGCCGATGAGCACATCGACCTTCTCCTGCTCGACGAGCTTGCGTGCGTTGCGCGCCGACGCGGTCGGATCGGAACCGTCATCAAGCTGGATGACCCGGATCTTCTCGCCGCCGACCTCGCCGATATAGGTCTGGCCCGCCGCGATCCCCTTCGCGTTCGGAATTCCGATCGACGACACCGGTCCGCTGAGGCCGGTGACGAATCCGACGAGGATCTCGGCGTGCGCAAGTTGCGGGACCGCAAGAAGCAATGCGGTCGAGGCCAGCAAGCTCTTGATCAAGTTCATGGCACCTGTCTTTCGTGGGAGTTTCTTGTTCTGATTGGCAAGCGCCATGGATTGGGTTCAGATTGACGATACCAGCGCGATGACGCGAAGTGGACTGCCGGAGCCGTTCTGGATCTTCAGCGGCGAGGCCACGATGATGGCGCCGGTGGCCGGAAGCTGATCCAGATTGCACAGGCATTGCAGGCCGTAGCGGCCCGCGCCGTGCAGATAGTGATGCGCCGGATAAGGCGGCTCGAAATGCCCGGCCTGCCCCGCATCCGTACCGATGGTCTCGGTGCCAAACCCGATGACGCCACGCTCCTCCACCAGCCACTTCATGACGGCCGGGTTGGGGCCCGGCGTGTGTGCGCCGTCATCCCCGAGATTGGCGTAGTCGCGCCAACCCTTCTTCGACCAGTCGGTCCGCAGCACCACCCAGTTCCGCTCCGGGATTCGTCCATGCTTGGCTTCCCAGGCTTCGACGAGCGGGACCGTCAGCAGGAAATCGGGATCCTGAGCCGCCTGCGCGGAGCAGTCGATGACACAGGCCGGCGCGATCATGTCCTTGGCCGGCATGGTGTCGACGGCATTGTTCGGCAGGTTCTTGCCGGTGAACCAGTGAATCGGCGCGTCGAAATGCGTGCCGGTATGTTCGCCGAACGTGACATTGTTCCAGTACCAGGCCGGGCCACGACCATCGTATCGCGAGATTTCCTGGATGCGGACCGGCGCTGCCTGGCCGAACTCCGGCGGTAGCACGATGACCGGAAAATCCGGACTGAGTGTGAAGGTCAGATCGACGACGCGCACCGCGCCGGAAGAAATCGCACTCGCCAGCTCCAGGAGATTGTTGCTTTGCATCGTCACGTCCTCCGGCTTGGTTGAAATCCCGATGTCACCTGTCGAGCTCGCGCTCGAGCGCTTTCGGATTGGCCGCCAGACGTTGCCGGATCTCTTCGGCGACATCTCCGACATACATCTCCTCGAGCCCGCCTTTCAGCCCCGACACGATTGCCTGCGCGATCGCGCGCGGCGCGACCTTCGGCGGCGGTACGGTCTGGAACCATTCGGTGTCGACCGGCCCGGTGAACAGATTCATCACCCTGACCCCGCCGGGCCGGAGCTCGGCGCGAAGGCAGTGCGAGAGCGACAGGCACGCTGCCTGCGAGGCCGAGTAAGCGCCAAAGGCAGGCCAGTTCGCCAGCGCGTAGATCGACAGGATGTTGACCCACGCGGCGCTGTTACTGATGCCGTCGGCGCCGCGCATCCGCATGGCGGGGCCGAAGGCCTGCGCCAAGTTGATGAAGCCGAGATAGGCCTGGTCGATCTCGTCGCGTGCGGTGCTCGTGCCCCTGCGGTCAAGCAGGCCGCCAGGCCGAACATATTCCGTTGTGTTGACGAGGATATCGACCTTGCCGCCGATGTCGGCTGCGAGATCAGCGGCAGATTTTTCGTCGGCCGCGTCAAGCGTCACGATCTCGATCCCGTCCTGACCGCGCAGCAGCTTCTCGCCGGCGAACGGCCGCCACGGTTCGGCAACGCCGACGAACACCGTCTTGGCGCCTGCGGCCTTCAAGGCGGCGACGACTTCCTGGCCGATCACGCTGCGGCCGTTGGTGACCAGCACGCGCCGGAATTTCGGATCGGCCGTCATTTCCCGCCACTGCTTGTCGTCTGCCATGTTGGGAGTCTCCCCCTCGGGATGGGCAAAGGCCACCGCCTGGCCGCTCTTGTCGAGATGCAACGACATGCGAACGGCTGCGCCCTCCGCGCAGTCGGCATGGAGATGGGCCACGATCGTCGGACCGCAATCCATCTTGACGAGGCCGATCCGCCACGGCGCCCGTTCGCGGAAATAGACGTCGCTCGGCACCCGTGCCGTCGTCTCGGCGAGCAGCATACCCCGACGCGGCGCATCGACGAATGCAAGGCCGGCCGACAGGCAAGACGGACATGCCTCCCGCGCCGGATAAGCAAAGGAACCGCAAGCCGCGCAGCATTGCAGCATAAAGCGGCCTTCGGCTGCCGCCCGCGTGAACCCATGCGAGATCCTGCTGCGCGGCCGCGGTGGCGAAGCAGGCAACCGCGTCCGCAGCAGCGGATTCTTGCGCGGGGGCGGCTTGATCGGTTCTATCATCGCGAAGGCCCTGCAAGGATAGCGGCGCCCGAGGCGAGACCGCGGTCATAGTTGATCATACCGAACCCCGAGGCCAGGGCGAGGCTCGCATTGCTGACCTGGGTGGGGCCTGCAGTCCCCACAACCTGCCGCAGTCCCTCGACGAGACCGAGGTAGGCGCCGGCCGCACCGGCCTGCCCGACCGAGAGCTGTCCGCCCGACGTATTGTGCGGAAAGTCACCATCGATGGTGAGGTCGTGCTGGCGCACGAACTCGGCCCCCTCGCCCTTCTTGCAGAAGCCAAGATCCTCGAACTGCATCATGGTTATGACGGGATAGTCGTCATAGGTCTGCACGACATCGAGATCGTCAGGCTTCACGCCAGCCATCGCGTAGAGCTCGCCGATGTCCATCGCCCAGCCGCCGCGCACCTGCATCGGATCGTCGGCGAAGGCATTGTGCCGCTCGATCGTCGAGAGCAGTCGTGCGGCCGGCAGGCCCAACGATGCCGCTGTCTCGTCGCGCATGACGAGGAACGCTTCCGCACCGGCGCAGGGCATCACGCAGTCGAATAGGTGGATCGGATCAGAAATCGGCCGGGCCGCGAGATATTGTTCGAGCGTCAACGGCGTCTTCATCAACGCATACGGGTTGCGCAAGGCATTAGTGCGCTGGGCGACGGCGATCCTTCCGACGTCCTCGCGCGTGACGCCGAAGGTCCGCATGTAGTTGCGTGCGATCAGTGCGAAACTCGCATTGGCGCCGCCGGCGCCGTAAGGATAGACCGCATCCTGGTTGAAGCGCGAGAAGTTCTCGAGCGTCAGCCGGAAGGAATCGACATAGTTGGTGTCGCCCGCCACGCAGGCCACAATGTCAGCGTCATGGGCCTGAACCGCGCGCGCCGCCTTTCGCAACCCAGCGATGGCGCTGGCGCCACCGAGCGGAATCGTATCCAGCCATCGCACGCAGAGTCCGAAATGCTGCGTCAGTCCCACCCCGCTGTCGGTGCCCATGGTGAAGCTGGAAACGCACAGGCCGTCGATGTCGGAGGCCTTGATGCCGGCCTGTGCAACAAGCGCGCTGAGCGCTCGGCCGATCCACCACTGCGCGCTTTCGATGGAGTAGCGCACATAGGGAATCGTGACGGGCGCCGCAATCACGACGCCATCATACGGTGTGCGTAAGGTATTGGTCACCGACCGCCCGCCTCGTTCATCCTCAGACCACCGTCAGTTTCACGTGAATATTGCCTCGGGTTGCGTTCGAATAGGGGCAGCGCTCGTGCGCGCCGGCGACGACATCTTCGGCCACCGGTTTTTCGACACCTGGCAAATTGACTTTCAGCTCGACAGCCAGCGCGTATCCGACGAGAACCGGCCCCATCGCGACCTTCGCAGTCACGGAAGGCTCGGCAGAGGGCACAACCTTCCGCGTCCGCGCGACGAGCTTGACCGCACCGAGAAAGCACGCGGCGTAGCCGGCCGCAAAGAGCTGCTCGGGATTTGTGCCCTCGCCGCCGGGGCCGCCCATCGATTTCGGCAAGGACAGCGACACCGACAAAAGACCGTCGGCGCTGGCGGCCTTGCCATCCCGTCCTCCGGTCGCCGTCACCTCGGTCTCGTACAGGATCTTTTCGGGAGTCATCATGCCTTATTCTCCAGGAATAGTTTTCGAGGACGAGCGACTGTTACGCGCGAGCAACGCGCGGAAATCGGCGCGCGCCTGGGCATTGGCCCGCTTGAAGCTCGGCCCGCGGCTGGGCTCGGTGCCGTTGAGCTGCCGAAGCTGCACCCACATCTCGGCACTCTTCAGCGCCACCGCCGCGCAGTTGACCACCGGCGCGTGGCCGACCTTCAGGCCATGCTCTTTCCCGATCAAAAGGCCTGGCAAGACGCCGGCCGGGATCACGACGTCCGCGCCGCGCTCGATCAGCGGACGTGCGCAGGCGACAAAATCCTCGATCATGCGAGCTTGCGCGGCAGCGTCTCCGGCGAACGCATCGGCGAAATCCTCCGGCTTGCAGCCAAGACCGGTCACGTGGACCACCCGATCACGGAGGCCGTAACGCTCTGCCTGCTCGTAGTGCCAGACCTCGAAGACGGGATCGAGCGTCACAAGGCCGAGCCGCCGACCGAGCTGCGAGGCCGCGAGCAGCGTCGCCTCGCCGGTCCCGATCACGGGAATGTCGAGCGCCGAGCGCAGCTCGTAGAGTCCGGGATCCTGGAAATGCCCCATGACGAAGGCGTCGAACCCGCCCTCCTCCGCCGCGATGCCGTTATCGATCGCCTGGACGGCGCAGCGCAGTTCGGCAAGCCGTCCGAACTCCCGGTCCGGCGGCGTAATGCCCTCGACGTGAACCGTCGTGCCTGATGCAGCGATGTTGTTGAGGTATTCCGACAGCCGCGCCATGTAGGGCGCGTTGACGCTCGCATCAACGAAGCTCTGCCAGAAGATGCGCATCGTCCTTCTCCTCAAGCGGTGGTCGGAGGATCGGTCGTCGGCTGCCGATGAATATATTTCAACCATAAACTAATTCACGCGTCAAATGCGCGCGGCAGCGCCGGCGGCTCGCGCCGTCACGGCAAGGCGAGCACGGCCTTTATTGTCCCGTCGAGCAGCAAAGAAACGCCGCACACTGACGAAATTGTATGCAGCAACATTTTTTTCTGACAGCCCCGTGACACGTGTTGACGGCGCCACCGGCAATACTTTAGGCTTTAAGTAATTCCTCGCCGGTCAGGGACCGGTGGCCATGACAATGATGTTGCAGGGCACCGATTTTGAGAGACTCAATCGTGTGGACAGTCGCCGTGCTCAAGCAGCCGGCAGTGGCAGCAGCGTCGCCGGTTGCGCATCGCGGCCGCGGCAACGACCTTTCATCGCTCCGGAAAAGTCCCGCCCGCATTTGCCGGTGGGCCCGTTGTTCGAGCGGCAAGCAACATCATGGCAGCTGACGCCCGGCCGACAAACTCACTTCTGTCGCGCCCGGATTTCGGCGCAAACAGCAATGCTTTCAATCGGTTCATTCGTCGTTCAAGCTCCCCGCACGGCAGCTTTGAAGCATTCCTATCCAGCATCAACGGAGGAGAACGCAAATGCGCAAGACTCTGAGCCTATTTGCACTTGTCGCCGGCGTCTTCGCAGCTCCGGCCGCGCAGGCCGACATCACCATCGGTTTCGTCACCTCGCTCAGCGGCAACGGATCGTCGATCGGAATCCCCTATGGGCGCGGCATCAATGCGGCCTATGAATACAAGAAGACCATCAACGGCGAGACCATTCGCCTGATCCAGCTCGACGACGGCTCCGACCCGTCGGCCGCGACCCGCAATGCGCGCAAGCTCGTGGAAGAAGAGAAGGTAGACCTGCTGATCGGCACGGCGACGGCGCCCTCGACCATCGCGATGGCGGCGGTGGCGAGCGAGCTGAAAGTGCCGATGATCGCGGTCTCGCCGATCGGCAAGCTGCCGGAAACTCCCGAGCAGTGGGTGGTGTCGGTGCCGCAGCCGGCCTCCCTGCTCGTCAAGATCGTCGCCGACCGCATGAAGCGCGATGGCATAAAGAATATCGGCTATATCGGCTTCTCCGACGCATGGGGCGACCTCGTCTACAACGGCGCCAAGGCAGCCGAAGCCGCCGGTGACATCAAGATCCAGACCAACGAGCGATACGCCCGTACCGACACCTCCGTCACTGCACAGATCCTGAAGGTGCTTGCCGCCCGGCCGGACGCCGTGCTGGACGGCGGCTCGGGGACGCAAGGCGCGCTGCCTCTCCTCAGCCTCGCCGACCGCGGCTTCAAGGGCAACACTTACGGCACGGTGGCGCTGGTCAATCCGGACTTCGTCAACGTCGGCGGCAAGGCCGCTGACGGCATCCAGGTCTCCGCAGGCCCCGTGATCGTCGCCGAGCAACTTCCCGATGAGCACTTCGCCAAGAAGATCGCGCTGGATTTCCGCAGCGTCTACCAGAAGACCCATAACATCCCGACCACCGACGGCTTCTCCGCCTACTCCTTCGATGCCTGGCTGATTTTCGCCAACGCCGCAGAGCGCGCGCTCAAGATCGCGAAGCCCGGAACCGCGGAGTTCCGCACGGCGCTGCGGGACGCGATCCTCAGCACCAAGGAGCTGCCGGGCGTACATGCCGTCTATAACTTCAAGCCGGGCTCGGTGACCGGCGTCGACGAGCGCTCGCTCGTCGTGGTGCGCCTGAGCGGCGGCGCCTGGAAGTATGCGCCGTAGTCTGAAGGCGGCAGGCAGTCAGAACGGAGGAACGGCGTCTCAATGACGAGCGACATCGCAGCCATCCTTGCGATCGACGGGATCGCCAGCGGAGCAGTCTATGCGCTGGTGGCGATCGGGACCGTCCTCATCTTCACGGTGACACGGGTCATCTTCATTCCCTTTGGCGACATCGCCGCGTTCACCGCGCTGACGCTGGCCGCCCTCGACGCGAAGCGCTTTCCGGGCACGGGAGCGCTGGTCGTCATCCTGGCCTGCCTTGCGACGCTGATCGAGATCATCTCGATGGTACGCTCCGGCGAGCTTCGCTTGCTGCCACGCGCGCTCTTGTTCTATCTCGCGCTTCCGCTCGCCGTGGCCGGCCTCGCTTGGCTCGCGATGCGCGCCGAGCCGCCGCTCGCCGTCAGGCTCGTGCTTGCCTTGATGCTGATCACGCCGATCGCCCCGCTGCTGGATCGGATCGTCTTCCGCCCGATCGCAGACGGAACGGTGCTGTTGCTGCTGACGGTCTCCGTCGCTCTGCATTTCGCGCTGGTCGGCCTGGGGCTGCTGTTCTTCGGACCTGAAGGTGTCAGAACCGAACCGCTCACGTCGCTCTCGACCGAGTTCGCCGGCGTCCTGGTCTCGGGCCAGACCATGCTGATCGTGATCGCGGCCCTCGTCTTCTCTGGCCTGCTCTATCTCTTCTTCGACTTCACGCTGGTCGGAAAATCGCTGCGCGCCACCGCCGTGAACCGGACCGGCTCCCGCCTGATGGGGATCCGGCCCGCCCGCGCCGGTACCATCGCCTATCTGCTGGGGTCGCTGATGGCGGGCGTCTCCGGAATCCTGATCGCGCCTGTGAACACTGTGTTCTACGATTCCGGCTTTCTGATCGGCCTCAAGGCCTTCGTCGGCGCGATCGTCGGCGGCATGACCAGCTATCCCGGTGCGGCGATCGGCGCCGTCGGCGTCGGCCTCCTCGAAAGCTTTGCGTCCTTCGAGAGCAGCGCGCTGAAGGACGTCATCGTGTTCTCGCTGCTGATCCCGATCCTGATCTGGCGATCCCTCGCCTCGCTGCATTCCGACGAGGAGATCGAGGAATGACGCGGTTCCATATTCAGCTTACCGCGATGGCGGCCGTGGTGTGCCTCGCACTCGCGCCCTTCGTCCTCAGCCCGTTCAGCATCACGCTGATGAACTATATCGGGATCTATTCGCTGGTCGCGATCGGGCTCGCGCTCCTCACCGGCGTCGGCGGCATCGTGTCGTTCGGACAGGCCGCCTTCGTGGGCATCGCGGCCTATGCCACCGCCTGGGTCTCCGCATTGAACGGGTATTCGCCGTGGCTCGGCCTCGTCTTTGGCGTTGCGATGACCTGCGCTGTCGCGGCCATCCTCGGCGTCGTCACCTTGCGGCTTCAGGGGCATTTCCTGTCGCTCTCGACCGTCGCATGGGGCCTTGCGATCGGCTTCCTGTTCGGCAACGTCGAGGGGCTCGGCCGCTTCAACGGCATCTCGTCGATTCCGCCGATCAGCATCGGGGCGTTCGCGCTTGTCTCGAGCTCGCAGATCTATTTCCTGATCTGGGGCATCGTCGCCGCGGTCCTCCTGCTCGGATACAATTTGCTGGACTCGCGGCTTGGTCGTGCCATGCGCGCGCTCCGCGGCGGCAACACGCTGGTCGAGAGCCTCGGCATCAACGCCTTCCGGATCAAGCTCGTGACCTTCGTGATCGCAGCCTTCCTGGCCTCGCTCTCGGGGTGGCTCTACGCTCATATGAGCCGCTTCATCAGCCCGGGCCCGTTCGATGCCGGCATGGGCATCGAATATCTGATGATGTCGATGGTCGGCGGCGCCGGCAGCCTGCTCGGCGGTGTCGTTGGTGCCGCCGTCGTCACCCTGCTCAAGAACAGCGTGCAGGATTATCTGCCGCTGATCGCCAAGGGCGCTTCCGGACAGCTCGAGATCGTCGCCTTCTCCGCATTGTTCATCCTGTTCCTGCAATGGGCGCGGCAGGGCATCGTGCCGTTCGTTGCGCGCTACCTGCCGAAGATCAAGCGCGAGCGGCCGCAGCCGGCGCCGCCGCTGCCCCGCCGCGCGCAACCGACGCCGGGCGAGATGCTTCTGAAGGTGGACGGCGCCGAGCGCCGGTTCGGCGGCCTGGTCGCTGTCAACAATGTCAGCTTCGAGGTCCGGTCCGGCGAGATCCTTGCCGTCATCGGCCCGAATGGCGCGGGCAAGAGCACGATGTTCAACTGCCTGACCGGCGCGCTCAGGGTCAACAAGGGCGAGATCGTCTTTGCGGGGCGCCCCATCACGCATGATGCACAATCCCGCATCGCCAAAGCCGGTGTCGCGCGGACCTTCCAGCATGTGAAGCTGAGGCCGCGCATGAGCCTGCTGGAAAACGTGATGCTCGGCACCTACGCCCGCACCCGCAGCGGCCTGCTCGCCGGCGCCTTCCGCCTCAACCAGCGTGAGGAGGCCAGTGCGCGGCACGAGGCGCTGATGCAGCTCGAACGCGTCGGGCTCGGCGAAAAGCCGTTCGAGCTCGCGGGCAATTTGCCGCTCGGCAACCAGCGCATCCTCGAGATCGCGCGTGCGCTGGCCGCCGACCCGGCGCTGCTGGTGCTGGACGAGCCTGCGGCGGGACTTCGCCGCCAGGAGAAGCTGCGGCTTGCGGAGCTGCTCAGGTCGCTGCGAGCGGATCACCTGACCATCCTGATCGTCGAGCACGACATGGAGTTCGTGATGTCGCTGGTCGACCGCATCGTGGTGCTCGATTTCGGCTCAAAGCTCTGCGAAGGCGCACCAGCGGCGATCCGCAGCGACGAGCGGGTTCAAGAGGCCTATCTCGGAGGCGTCGCGTGAGCGGAATGTTTTCCATGACGGACGTGACCGTCTGCTACGACAATGTCGAAGCGGTTCGTAATGTGTCGCTGTCGATCGAGGAAGGCCAGATCGTCACCGTCATCGGCCCGAACGGCGCCGGCAAGACCACGCTCTTGATGGCCGCCATCGGGCTGCTCGCCTCGCGCGGCCGCCTCGTCTTCCAGGGCAACGACATCGGCAGGATGTCGGTCGAGGACCGCGTCGAGCGCCGGCTGTGCCTGGTGCCGGAGAAGCGCGAGCTGTTCTCCGACATGTCGGTCGCGGACAATCTCCTGCTCGGCTCCTACAGCCTGCGCGACCGCACGGGTGTCCGGAAAACCCTGGATGAAGTCTATGATCGCTTCCCGCGCCTGAAGGAGCGACAGCGCCAGGCCGCCGGCACTCTTTCCGGCGGCGAGCGCCAGATGCTCGCACTGGGACGCGCGCTGATGGCCAAGCCGAAACTGCTGATGCTGGACGAGCCGAGCCTTGGCCTTGCGCCGCTGATCGTGCGCGAGATCTTCCGCACCATCGCATCGCTGCGCGATCTCGGCGTCTCGATCCTCTTGGTCGAGCAGAACGCCCGCGCCGCGCTGGAGACGGCCGACTACGGCTACGTGCTCGAGACCGGCGAGGTCGTGCAGTCCGGCCCCGCCAAGGATCTGATCCACGATCCCAGGCTGATCACGGCCTATCTCGGCGGACATTAGAGCGGGCCGGGATCACACCCGGCGGCCCGCGCAACAAAACAATCGAAAACAACCCCATGCACAGTAGCCGGCGACAGCGATATCAATGGCTTAATCGCTGACATGCGGATTTTACGAAATCCACTTGATCCGTCGGGCAAAACAGTGGCACAATGCCATCATCGCCGCACGTGGAGGTGGCTTGCACCGCCAAGTGAAGGTGCGTCTGCCCGCCGAACTTGCTCTTCCACGTATTGAATTCTGGCGATTACATTTCGTCTCGGCGCGTGAATAATTAGCAGCCGTAAGCGGCGCACGGTAAGGTAGAGCAACCGGCTTTCAGAATGGACCGGGCGGAGGGAAATCGCCATGAACTTGCGCAGTGCTCTTTGTGCCACGTGCCTGGTTGGCCTTGTCGCCAACAGTTCGGCAATCGCCGGAATCAACGATATCCTGATCGGACTCGACAACAAGATTACCTATGGTCCCGATGGCCCGACCAACGGCGCTCCAGGCAATGACGCCGTCATTGTCGTGGACGTCTCCGACCCCGCCAAACCCAGGATCCGCGCCAGCCTGCCGCTCACGAATTCCCTGCTCGGGCCGCCAACCAACCTGCAGATCACACCGGACGGCAAGCTCGGCCTGGTCGCCAATTCGGTGGTCCACGTCCAGGACGGCGACGCCTGGAAATCAGTCCCCGACGACAAGCTGTACGTCATTGATCTCGCCGCCGAGCCGCCGAAACTGATCGACACGGTGACCGTAGGACGGCAGCCGTCCGGCCTCTCGATTTCCAGGAAGGGCGACCTCGCGTTGATCGCCAACCGGGACGGCAAGAGTGTTTCCGTCGTCTCGATTCAGGGCTCGACGGTCAAACCAGTCGGCGAGGTCTCGCTGGAGCAGCAGGCTGCCGCCGTTGTCATCGCACCCGACGGCAAGCGCGCTTTCGTCTGCATGAATCTCGTCAACAAGATCGGCGTGCTGGCGATCGATGGAGAAAAGGTGACGTACGACAAGTCGATGGACATTCCATCGGCCCTCAATCCCTACAACATCGACATCACCCCGGACGGCAAATACGTCATCGCCTCGAACACCGGCGCACAGAAGAACAACGCTGACGCCGAGGTGATTATCGATGCGACCGGCCCACATCCCCACGTGGTCGATGTGATGAGCCCTGGGACCGGACCGGAAGGCTTCGCGATCGCGCCCGATGGAAAGACCGCGGCCACCCCGCTCCTGCTCGGCACTGCGGCCAAGGACAGCGACTGGTTCAAGACCAAGGCCGGCGAACTCGTGCTGATGTCCATCGGAACCGATGGTAAGCTGACGGTGACGGCGCGCGCGCCGCTCGGCGGCCTCCCGGAAGGCGTCGTCTACAGCGCGAACAGCGATTACCTGTACGTGGCCAACTATTTCGAAAAGGACCTGCAGGTGTTTCAGCTCGCCGGCGGGAAGCTCACCGAAGTCGGAGGTTCAAGGCTAAAGCTGCCAGGCCAGCCCGCATCCATGCGCGCGCCGGCCCGGTAGACCATCCGTCACCCCTGCGCCGGCTCGGAAGCATGGAAGAGCGCTGCCGCCGCCGAGCCGCGCCGATGGTTACGGGCCAGACGAGCCCGGCAGCCCGCGTGCGGCTCTTACTCTTTGCGGCCTTCGTCCAGGAACGCCTGAACCGGAATTACAGCGACAGTGCGCTCAATCGCGCTCGCGTCCAATTAAGTGCACTGTCACCGTAATTCCCGTAATTCCCGTAATTCCGTTGAAGTAAGGCCGCCCCAGTTGGCGGCCTCTTCTGAAGGTTCACGCTTCCGACCTCAATGGTCTAATTTGAATCTCGCTGGCCTACTTTGCACTGCGGAATTTAGTATCTATTCGGGCAGAACAAGCGCCTAGTCATTCCATCACCGGCCCATCACGGTATCTATCGGTGACTGAGAGCTGCTCGTGCTCCCGCTATCACGCGGAGCCACCCCATGCGAACCAAACAAACCATTCCCGTAACCGTTCGACTTGCCCAGTTGGCGGACGAAGCCCGCCGGCGCGCCGAGGCAGCACCGCCCGGAGCGAAACGCGAAGCTCTCCTGAAAGCGGCGCGTATAAGCGAAACCGCCCTCCAGCTTCAGCAATGGATTGGCTCCCCAGGATTGAAAGCGCCGACCTAACTGCGGAGTCGATCCAACTCGACGAGCATCGGTTTCGACCATCTTAGCCCGCGCCTCTAGGAGCGGGTGACGTCGGAGAACTCGCCCTCGAAGGTACCTGCCGCAGGCAGCGTCCGGAGCTCGCCGCACAATCCTGCTTGTCGGTGATCTGGCAATGGCCCGTCGAGCGCGGCGAAATCATCACCGATACGAATTTCGAAACGCGTATCCGGGTTGTGGTGGATCAGTTGCTGACCTTAATCGGTGAAGGGCGCTCAATCGAAAACCTGCATTGCCATTTCATCGAACGGGACAGCAGTGCTGGCTTGAAGAGCATCGCCGCCAGTCACATGTTGAGAGGATCGGGGATCGTTGGCCCGATACACTGGCAACGCACCCACCGCCTCATTGAAGGTCGCTTGCGTCCAAACAAGAGCGAGCACGGGCTGCGTTCGAGCACCGCTCGACGCAGTACCTCTACGCAAATGCAACGGCACGAACCGCCGAGGGAGACCTTGGCGGCTTTTGCGTGTGGCCAGATATGCAAGGAACGGCAACTGTGGTCTTGCACTCAGATGCGAGTTAGGCGCCATTTCTTGCCATCTCTCTTGGCCTACGCCGGGCGCTTTGGCTCAAGTTGCGTTTTGCGGACAGCCTCCGGTCAACATCTCGCGAAGCTCGGCCTTGGTCTTGGGGGGCGTTTAGGTGGTTGGCCTCGCATTCTGTCAGTGGCTACAGAGTTCGATCCCTGCGCGATGTAAATCCGCAAATCCCATAGTCTGGTGACTTGGCTGGGACGATATCGCCGTTCAACTCGGCGCGATCCATTAGAAAAACGGCTTGACCGTTAGGCCCTTCGCTCGGGCGTCCTGAATGAAGGTATGCGCTTCCTCATTCGACAAGGTCAGCTCGGGACCACCAAGAAACTCCTCTCCCTGAGGAGTATTGGCGCGGAAGGTCGTCTCTCCTTGATTCACATGGACCGTATAATCAACATCGCCATGGGACTCTGGCATGTTGGCCTCCTTATCCCCACCCCGGTGCATATTGCGCCGATTTCAACCCGTGAGACAAGGCGCTGATCGTCGCCAACCACTACCTCGAAACCGATCTGGAGAAACTAAACGCAGCGGTCTCGATGGGTTATGCGCGAGGGAAAGTTGTTCGAGGAGGCCAGGACGCTGCCGCGTGATCGTTAAGATTGGTATGATTGAGCCGGGTTGATTGGTCAGCGATTCTGACAGGAGCACAAGATGGCTCTCCTAAAGCGCGAATTATATCGTCATGTGACAGGCCCTGAGGTCACCCACGCGGATCGTTGCACACTCGTTTTCGATACCGACGCAAAGAAGTTATACGTCGAGCGCGAGGTGGCGGATTTTGATGCCAGCGTTGTTGGCACGATTCAGATCCAATCATCAACGATGGATATCGCCGACTACCTCAAGCAGGGCGGTCAAACTGCTGGTCACCGCGAGCTATGGCGCTTGCTGCAAACGATCTTCAAAGAGGACAACAATTCGGAAGAGATGTAAGTTGGATCAGGGGTTCGTTGGCATCCCCACATAGTGTCCATGACCCAATGGCATGGCCGCAACGGACCGAGCGGCTTTGGGAAATCGGTGATATCGTCGAGGTGTTGAAAGAGCGTGGGAGGCCGCCCAAGTGGCGTCAGGACCGTTTGGGCCGTTTCGGAAGGGCCGTGACGCTCCACTTGAGTCCGAAATCGGCGCCAAAGCGGACATTTGGCGATCAATCTGAATTTGTCACTCGCGGTCCCTTTTTCTACGCTCTCAGTTCTCTAGGGCTTCGGCCGCACCACCCGCGTCAGCATCGGAAAATGCTTGTTGCCGCCCGCGAACGGCGGGAATTTCACGAAGTCCGCGCGCATGCGCTGGATCACGTCGGAGCCGAGCGCATGCGCAAGCGCTTGCGGGCCGTCGAACACCAGCTTGTTGCGTTGCATGTGCTCGACGCGCTGCGACGGCAGCCGGTCGACCCAATCGATGCGGGTGTAGATCTCGATCTGGCGGACGTTCGGGAAGGTCCGCATGATCGACGGATGGTGCTCCAGATAATGCAGGTTCCAGGCGTTCATGTCCTCGGCTGGCCCGGGATAGTGGACGAGGTAACTGCACGGAGTTGTCGTTCCCGCCGGATGTTCGGCGACATCGACGGGAAACGCGCGCGTCAGCATCACCTGGTGCGTGACGTCCAATCCGGTGAAGCTCGATAATCCGCCGCCGGTCGCGAGGCTGGCGAGCGCTCCGCCGCGATCCAGCGCGGCTTCGCAAGCGAGCAGGTCCGGAAACCGCAATTGGAGCGCGAAGGCTGGTCCAAAACCGTCAGCCTTGTAGGGATGATCGACCGATTGATCCAGCGGCGTGAATAGCAGGCCCTCGGTCATCTGTGGGACCGCCCCGACCAGCACGGCGGCGGCGTCCAGTGCGTCCGGTCTAACCCGCCGTTCGCCTGCCGGATCGGAGAATGTCATGAACAAGGAGATCATGATGGCGTTGCTTCAGCTTCCTCATCGACGTGCAGATGCGCCACAAGCGCTGTGCGTACGTCATCGGGCCATGGAATTGCATGATGATCGACAAGCGAGGTCGCGGCAAGGATCTGGCGGGCGCGCCAGCGTATGCCATCGACACCCGAGACGACGTGGCTCAATTGGAGAGAGGCCCCACCGACCCGGCCGATCTGCAACTTGAACGTCAGGAGATCGCCGAACCTGGACGGCCGGGAAAAGTCGCAGGTCAGGTGCACCGTGGGCGTTCCGATCTTCCGGACCGTGATCAATTCCGGCCATGGAAAACCGATTCCCGCCCAGAAATCTTCGACGACGCCGTTGAGGATGTTCAGGTAGGAGGGGAAGTACGCGATGCCCGAGGGATCGCAGTCTCCGAACCTGAGCTCGCGATCGAACGAGAACGACGCCATCAGATCGCAACGACCGGGTGCCTGATGACACCGACGCCGTCGACCCCTGCCTCCACCACATCACCCGGCCACAGCCATTCCTGCGGGCTCATGCCGGCGCCGACGCCTTCCGGCGTTCCCGTCGCGATGATGTCGCCCGGCTCCAGCGTCATGCCCGATGAAATGTCCGATATCAGAACCGGAATGTCGAAGACCATGTATTTGGTATTGGAGTCCTGCTTCATGATCCCGTTCTTGGTCAGCCAGAGCCGCAGGTCATGCGGGTCGGGAATCTCGTCCGCGGTCACGATGCAGGGGCCGAACGGCGCATAGGTGTCCATGCCCTTGGAGAAGATCCACTGGCCGGCGCGGCGATTGTCGCGCGCGGAAATGTCGATCATCACCGAATAGCCGAAGACGTGGTCCATCGCCTTCCCGGTCGCGACGCGCGTCGCGGTCTTGCCGATGATGACGGCGAGCTCGACCTCCCAGTCGAGCTGCTGCGTCATCTTCGCGTTGTGCTGGATCGCGCCGCCCGGACCGATCACCGAGGTCGGCGGCTTGGAGAAGACGACCGGCCGCTTCGGCAGATCCTTGTCCGTGTCGAGGCTCTTGGCGGATTCCGCCACATGCGCGCGGTAGTTCAGCCCGATGCCGAAGATGTTCTTGCGCGGCCGCGGGATCGGAGCCTGCAGCTTCACATCCTCGACCGGAACGGCGGCGCCGGCCGGCAGGCGCCCATCGGCACTGTCGAGCTTATCCCTCAACGCCGGCAGCAGCGTCACGCTGTTGTCGATCAACGACAGCATGTCGCTCGGCCATGCAAGGCCATGCGACGCACCGAGGCGTTCGACGTCCACAACCAATCCATCAACGAGGACCCCGAGGCGGGCACCGCTGGAGCCCAAGGTGTAGGTAACAAGGCGCATCGAATCTCTATCCGGCTGTTTCGGTTGAATTCTGCTGGAGGTACGTCAGGCAGCGACCGGCTGGTGACCGGCATTGTCGCCATAGGCCTCTTCCCGGTAGAAGCCGAGGCCTTCGATGACAGGCAGATCGTTGAAGCAGAACAGGCAGGCATCCTCGCTCTCCGAGGCGTTGCCGTGCTCGTGCCACGCCCAGGACGGAACACAGAAGATGTCGCGCTCCTGCCACTCGAAACGCTTGCCGCCGATCACCGAATAGCCGCGGCCCTTGGCGACCTGATAGATAAAGCTGCCGGTGTGGCGGTGCGACTTCGTTCGTTCGCCCGGCCGCAGCAACTGCATGCTGGCGCCGATCGTCTGCATCACGTGCCCGCCGGTGACCGGGTTGACGTAGTTCATGAGAATGCCGTCATAGGGCGATCCGTCGCTCGCGTCCGCATATTTGCGCAAGGATTCGTAGGTCGGCTCCCACTCGTATTTGAACATGGGCGAATAGCCCTTCGACCATTTCGAGCCGGCCGGGCAAAGACCGGGATTGCCCCAGGTTTTGGTCGTGTCGTCGACGGGATAGCCGGACTCTTCCTGCTGAACCTTGGGATGGACCGCGAAGAAGTTGGCTTCCAGCGCGTTGACCAGCGGGATATCGAGCCCATCCTGCCAGATGCAGACCGAGCCGTTGGCTTCGACGCCATGCTCGTGCCAGGTGCCGTTCGGCGTCAGCACGAAATCCCGCGCCCCCAGCGTCATCTTGTGACCGTCGACGATGGTGTAGGCACCGGATCCTTCCATGATGAAGCGCAGGGCTGAAGCAGAATGCGCGTGCGCGGTCGCGACCTCACCGGGATGCATCACCTGCAATCCCGAATAGAGCCAGCCGACCGCGGCCGAGACGTCGCGGCGGCCGGGATTGTTGAGATAGATCACCCGCCGCCCCGCCTTTTCCGGCGAGACCAGCTCGACCGAGCGCAGCACGTGCTCGCGCAGATCGTTGTAGCGCCAGAGCACGGGAACGGAGGTCGATTGCGGCGCCCACGGTTCGATCTTGTTGGCGACCGTCCACAGCGCGCCGGCTTCGTATTTTTCGAGGTCCTTGTAGTAAGCCTTGAGCTCGGGCGTGTCCTCGACATTGGCCCGGCCGACGACGTTCTCGCGCATCCTGTCCTCCAAGTCCGTCAAGTGGCTTCAACCAAGCAAGATGAATTTGAACGCGAATGTCTCCACATCGTCATGGCCGGGCTTGTCCCGGCCATCCACGACCTTTCGCGCGGCACAAAGAACGTGGATGCCCGGGACAAGCCCGGGCATGACGAGTTTGTGGTGCTACCATTCCCAACAACCATCCCCATCATTCCGATTTGGGTGGTATCGACGCGAAGCTCGCCTGCTCGATGGCATCACCATCGGCGAGGTCCAGCGGCGCCAGCGGACGCCGGTTGACCCGCAGGTCAAAAATGTCGAACCGGTTGTAGTGCCCGACGATGTCATGCATCTGCTTCGGCTGGATACAGCGCTCCAAGTCGATGTCGGCATAGATGATGCCTTCGTCGTCGATCAGGGCATCGCCGACCACGCGGCCATCCGGCCCGATGATGCCGGAGAAGGCACTCGACTTCCGCTGCAAACGCGCACGTGCGTCGGGGACAACGGTCTCCATCGCCTTGATGATCTCCTCCGACACGGTCGAGCAGGAGACGATCGTAAAAATCTTGCCTTCAAAGGAATGCGCAATCGCGCGCAACTTGATCGCCTCCGCCATGTCGTAGTCGGGAGGCGCGACGGGAAGCGAGATGTAGCTGGCGACATGCACGAGCTCACCCTGACCCAACAGCGCAAAGCGCGCGAGCGTGTTGGTGTTCTCGCCGCAGGCAAGGCCTCCCAGTCGCCCGATCTCGGTATCATAGACGCGCAGGCTCGATCCATCACCGCCGGTCCAGGTCAGCTTCTCTGCCCAGGTCGGGACCAGCTTGCGGTGCTTGCCAAGCAACGCGCCATCCGGCCCGATGAACACCATTGTATTGTAGATCGCGCCCAGCGACAACGGGCTGCGCTCGTTGACGCCGAGCACGACGTAGCAGGCGCAATCGCGCGCCGCTTTGCGGACGACATCGATCTCCGGACCCGGCACCAGCACCGATGCCTTGGCGAGCTTCTCGAACCATGCGCTGCCGGTGACGGGATCGGTGATCCAGTTCCAGTAGGGATAGCCGGGAACGAACACCTCGGGGAACGCGACGAGCTTCGCGCCATTGGTTGCGGCTTCACGGACCAGTGATGCCGCCTTGTCGGCTGTCGCACCCGGGTTGAGATAGACAGGTGAAGCCTGGACGGCAGCAGCTCTAAAGCGAGGCAGCTTCAGCATTGGCCCTACCCTGTCGCCGGCTCATGACCGCCTTGTCGGAGCAGAAGCCCGCAAGCGTGATAGCATGGCGCGGCGTTGACTTACTTCACATGTAAACGTATGCTATCGCATATTTCTGGAGGGTGCAATGGCTGAACGGTCTTTTGCTCGCGAGGTCGAGGATCTCCGGCTCGGCGATGGCGACACGTTCCGCGGCGAAGGCATCCTCGCCATCACCAAGGCGCTGCTGCAATCCGGCGTCGCCTATGTCGGCGGCTATCAGGGCTCGCCGATCTCGCACCTGATGGACGTGCTCGCCGACGCCAAGGACGTGCTCGACGATCTCGGCGTCGTGTTCCAGAGCTCCGCCAACGAGGCGGCCGCGGCGGCGATGCTGTCGGCGTCGGTGATGTATCCCCTGCGCGGCGCGGTGGCGTGGAAATCCACCGTCGGCACCAACGTCGCCTCGGACGCGCTCGCCAATCTCGCCTCTGGCGGCGTCACCGGCGGCACCATGATCATCGTCGGCGAGGATTATGGCGAAGGCTCCTCGATCATGCAGGAGCGCACGCATGCGTTTGCGATGAAATCGCAGATCTGGCTGCTCGATCCCCGCCCCGATCATGAGTGCATCGTCAATCTGATCGAGAAGGGTTTTGAGCTCTCCGAATTCTCGAACACGCCTGTCATGCTCGAGGTCCGCGTCCGCGCCTGTCACATGCATGGGAGCTTCGCCTGCAAGGACAACGTCAAGCCGGCGCACACGATCAAGGATGCGCTCAACAATCCCAGGCGCGACGTCAACCGCATCGTGCTGCCGCCGGCGGCCTATGAGCACGAGCAGGAGAAGATCAAGACGCGGATGCCCGCGGCGGTTGGATTCGTCCGCGACAATAAACTGAACGAGTGGATGGGGCCGACGCAGGGCAAGGTCGGCATCATCATGCAGGGCGGGATGTACAACAATGTCATCCGCGCGCTGCAATATCTCGGGCTGTCGGATGCCTATGGCAACACGCAAGTCCCGCTCTACGTCATGAATGTCACCTACCCCGTGATCGACACCGAGGTCGCGGAGTTCTGTGCCGGCAAGGAGGCCGTCCTGATCGTCGAGGAAGGCCAGCCCGAATATCTGGAGCAGGCCATCAACACGGTGCTGCGGCGCAAGGACATCCAGGCGCGCGTCCATGGCAAGGACGTGCTGCCGATGGGCGGCGACTACACCGCGCAGGTCCTGCTCGGCGGCGTCAGGGAGTTTCTGGAGAAGACCGAGCCGCGGCTGCTCGGCAACCGGCCGCCGGCGCCGGATGCGTCGCCCGTGCTCAATCACCCCGCGGTCGAGAGGCTGAAGAAGGTGGTGCCGGCGCGACCGCCCGGACTCTGCACCGGCTGCCCGGAGCGGCCGATCTTCGCCGCGATGAAGCTCGTCGAGGAAGAGCTTGGTCAGCACCACGTCTCGGCCGACATCGGCTGTCATCTGTTCTCGATCCTGCCGCCGTTCAACATCGGCGCCACGACCATGGGATTTGGCCTCGGTCCGGCCTCGACCTCGGCCTTCAACGTCAAGGCCGACAAGCGCTCGATCGCGGTGATGGGCGACGGCGGCTTCTGGCACAACGGATTGACCAGCGGCATCGGCAATGCCGTGTTCAACAAGCATGACGGCGTGTTCGTCATCGTCGATAATTTCTACACCTCGGCCACCGGCGGTCAGGACATCCTGTCGTCGCGCGCGACCAACAAGCGGCGCGACACCAATAACTCCATCGTCAAGGCCGTGAAGGGCATCGGCGGCCAATGGGTGCGCCAGCTCGACCGCACCTACGACGTCGGCAAGATGCGCGACACGCTGAAGGAGGCGCTGACGACCAAGGACGAAGGCCCCAAGGTCATCGTCGCCTCCTCCGAATGCATGCTGAACAAGCAGCGCCGCGTGAAGCCGCAGATCAACAAGGCGATCAAGGACGGATTGCGCACCGTCAAGGAGCGCTTCGGCGTCGACGAGGACGTCTGCACCGGCGATCACGCCTGCATCCGGCTCTCCGGCTGCCCGTCGCTGTCGGTGAAGCAGCTCGACGATCCCCTGCGCGACGATCCGGTTGCGGCGATCGACAATTCCTGCGTCGGCTGCGGCAATTGCGGCGAGGTCGCGGAAGCCGCCGTGCTCTGCCCCTCGTTCTACCGTGCCGACGTCATTCATAATCCGACGCGCTGGGACAGCTTCAAATCGAAGATCGCCATGACTGTGATCGGCTGGCTGCAGCGGCGGCGCGACCGGCGTCGTCCCGCGCTCGAGGCGCTGGCATGAGAGACGAGACGGTCCGGCTCGCGCTGCCTGCCGCCGGTGAAGCGACCGAGCGGCCGATCTCGCTCGCGATCGTCGCGATGGGCGGCCAGGGCGGCGGCGTGCTGACCGACTGGATCGTTCAGCTCGCCGAGAACCACGGCTGGGTCGCGCAATCGACCTCGGTGCCCGGCGTCGCCCAGCGCACCGGCGCCACGATCTACTACATCGAGGCGATGCCGCCGCTCGATGGCCGCAAGCCGATCCTGTCGCTGATGCCGACACCCGGCGACGTCGACGTGGTGATGGCCGCGGAGTTCATGGAGGCCGGCCGATCCATCCTGCGCGGCCTGGTGACGCCGGATCGCACCACGCTGATCGCCTCCAACCACCGGTCGTTTGCGATCGGCGAGAAGATCGCGCCGGGCAACGGCATCGCCGATGATGGCGCCGTCACCGGTGCCATCGGGGTTGCCGCCAAGACCGAGATCATCTTCGACTTGAACGCGCTGGCGATCGCGCATGGCAGCGTCATTTCGGCCGCGATGTTCGGCGCGCTCGCGGCGGCCGGTGTGCTGCCGTTCAGCCGCGACAGCTATCTCGACGTGATCCGCGCAGGTGGGAAAGGCGCGAAGGCCAGCATCGAGACTTTTGAGGCCGCCTTTGACCGGGTCAAGACCGGCGCTGCAGACGTTGCCGCGCCGGCGCAAACCAAACAAGCCGACAACGCCGCTTCTCCCGCAACGCCTGATCCGGATCTCGCCGGTCTCGTCGCAAGATTGAATCAGGAGCTGCCCGAACCAGTGCTCGCCATGGCGCGCGCGGGCTTGCGGAAGGTGGTCGATTTCCAGGACGTCGCCTATGGCGGCGAATATCTCGACATCCTCAGGACGTTGCACGCGGCCGACCGAAAGGCCGGCGGTGGCGCGCACGCTTATGCCTTCACGCAGGCCGCGGCAAAGTACCTTGCCAACGCCATGAGCTATGACGACGTCATCCGCGTCGCCGACCTCAAGACGCGCGCCGGTCGCCGCGCGCGCATCGAGAACGAGCTCGAGATGTCGCAGGGCCAAGTGCTCCAGACCACCGAGTTCATGCATCCCCGCATGGAGGAGGTCATGGGCATGCTGCCCGCGGGTTTTGGCCGCTGGCTTGGCACCAGGCCGCGCCTGCTCGGCTGGCTCGATCGACGCGTCAACCGGGGGCGCCGGGTGCGGACCTACTCGCTGCCCTGGTTCCTGGCGCTCTATGTCGTGGGCGGACTGCGCGGCCTGCGCCGCCGCTCGCTGCGTCACGCCATCGAGACGGCGCACCGGGACGGATGGCTCAAGGCCGCAACCGACGCGGTCGGTACCAATTACCAGCTCGGCGTCGAGATCCTGCAATGCCGACGCCTGGTGAAAGGCTATTCCGATACCCACGCCAGAGGCCTGTCGAAATTCGACCGGACGCTCGCGGCCATCAAGCTGGTCGAGCGACGCGACGATGCCGCCGATTGGGCGCGCCGCCTGCGGGAGGCCGCGCTGAAGGACAGCGCCGGCAAGGAGCTCGACGGCGTGATCCAGACCATCAAGACTTTTGCATGACAGCACTCAAAGAGAACATTGTTCCCGTCCCTGGGCAGATTGAAACCCGGCTCTGGCTGCAATTGCTGTCGCTGCATGGCGAACTGTTCGCGTCGCTGAGTGCGATGCTGAACTCCGAGTTCGGCTTGTCGCTCGCAAAATTCGACGTGCTGGCCCAGCTCGATCGTTGCAGGGACGGCCTCGCGCTCGGGCAATTGTCGCAAAACCTGAAGGTCACTGGCGGCAATGTCTCGGGGCTGGTGCAGCGTCTGCTCGCCGACGGCCTCATCAGCAGGGAGATGTCGAGCGAGGACCGGCGGTCCTTCATCGTGCGCCTGACGCCGAAAGGCGAAGCGCTGTTCAGGAAGGCCGCCGACGTCCACAAGAAGCATCTCGGCAAACGGCTCGAGAACGTTTCGGCCCGGGAGCTGGACGGCGCGCTGTCCGTGCTGAAATCGCTTTCTTCAAAACTTCATACCGAGACCAAGAAGCAAAGTCGCAAGAGATAATGGCCAGAGAATCCAAGAGCAGATGGAAGTCGGGTCCGCCCAGGACAAGGGACCAGCTGCAAACCTACATCCCGTATCTGTTCAACCGGCTCGCCAATCGCTGGAACCTCGATCAGAACCGCGACCTGAGCGAGCACAGCGTCAACAATGTCGTGTTCCGGACGCTGTCGGTCCTGTTCATCTACAAGACCCTCACGGTCAACGAGGTCGCCGTTCTCGCGGTGACCGAGCAGTCGACCGCGAGCCGCATGGTCGAGTCCATGGTGTCGTCGGGCCTCGTCAAGCGCGAGATCGCCGAGGAAGACCAGCGCCGCCGCGTCGTGGGGCTGACGCCGGACGGCGAAGCGCTGCTGCGCAAGATCTGGCCGATCATGGCGAACAACTACGACAAGCTGATCGAAGGCATCGAGCCTGATGACATCGAGGTCTGTGCGCGGGTGCTGGCCAAGATGGTCGAGAATATCCGCCAGAACCAGATCTGAAGAACTACGGACCGAGACCGACAAGGCTGGTGCCGCCGCAGACATAGAGCACCTGGCCGGTGACGAAATCGGAGCGGTCGTCGAGGAAGAACTCGATCGCGTGCGCGACATCCTCGCGCGAACCGAGCCGCCCGACCGGGACATTGCGCGCCATCCGCTCCTGCTGCTCGGAGCCCTTCGGGATGATGCCCCAGAAATTGTCGGTCAGGATCGGCCCCGGTGCGACGACATTCACGGTGATGCCGCTCGCGGCAAGCTCCAGCGCCCAGGTCCGCGCCATGCCATGCACGCCGGCCTTGGTCGCCGAATAGGCCGAGCGCGTCGCCGCGCCCATCGCAGCACGCGAGCTGACGAATACGATGCGTCCGAAGCGGCGCGCACGCATCCCCTCCAGCGCGGCCTGGGTCAGCAGCATCGGTGCGCCCAGGTGCAGCTGCGCCAGCATCAGAATGTCTTCCGGCTTGGCGTCCGGCAGCAGGTTCGGCAGGATCACGCCGGCATTGTGCACGAGGCGATCGACGGCGTGATCCCGGCAGATTTCTTGCGCGATCTCGCGTGTCGCCTCGATGGAGGAGAGATCAGCGCAATAGGCCGCGAGCAGATCATGCGTCCAGGTTGGCTTCTCCAGCCCGACCGAGACCACGCGCTGCCCGCGCTCGAGGAGCTTTTTCGCCAGCGCCTCGCCGATCCCCGAATTGCCGCCGGTGACGAGTGTCGTGCGGGTCTCGCTCATGGTCAAACCTGCCGCTTCTTGAGGTCGCGAAGGTCGAAGAAGGCGCCATCGCGCATTAGCCTTGCGACAACATCCTTCAGCCCGGCGCGCTGGATCTTCTCGGTTGCGGTCAGCGGCAGGCTGTCGACGAAGCAGATCCAGCCCGGCGCCTTGTAATAGGCCATCTGCTCCAGGCTCCAGCGGACTATGTCCTCGGCGACCGCACGATCAGCGCCGGCCTGCTCGGTGATGATGACCGCTGCAACTTCGTCGCCGCGCACCTGATCGGGCGTGGCCGCGACCGCGGCCTGCCGGATCGCGGGATGACGGTTGAGAACGGACTCGACCTCGACTGCTGCAATGTTCTCGCCGGAACGGCGGATGACGTTCTTCTTGCGATCGACGAAATGGAGATCGCCGTCCGCATCGCGCGACACGATATCGCCGGTATGCAACCAGCCGCCGTCCCACGCCTCGGCGGTCGCTTCCGGGTTCTTCAGGTACTCGCGGAAGAAGCCGTAGCGCGGATCCGCGCCGGCCCGCCGCACCAGCAGCTCGCCCGGCATTCCCACGGGCGCATCGTTGCCGCTGTCGTCGACGATACGAACGTCGATTTCGGGCGCCGGGCGGCCGAAGCAACTGGTGCCGATCTTGCGCGGCTCGACATTGGCCGCGATGACGCCGCCGCTTCCGGTCTCCGTCATCGCCCAGGCCTCCAACAGCGGAAAGCCGAAGCGCTGCTCGAATGGCGCATGCAGAAGCTTGTCGACGCCGGCGCCGAAGCCGAAGCGCACGGTGTGTGCGCGGTCCTGCTCCGAAGGCGGCGCACTCATGAGCATCGAGGGCATCACCCCGAGATAATGCAGGCAGGTGGCGCGGCTGTCGCGGACGGAAGCCCACCAGGTGCGCGGGTGGAAGCGATCGAGCATGGTCAGGCTGCCGCCGACCGACAGCATCGCCATCAGCGACACTGCCATCGCGTTCATGTGAAACAGCGGCAGCGGCGTGATCATGCGCTCGCCGTCTGCCTTGAGGTCAATCAGCCCACCGACATCGCGATACCAGTTTCCGGAATGCAGGAAATAGGTGTTGGTGAGCACGCAGCCCTTGGGCTGGCCTGTTGTCCCCGACGTGTAGAGCAGCGCGCATTCGCTCGCCTCGCCTCCCACGGTCGAAGGTCGCGCCCCACCGAAGGGGACGGGAACCTCGTCATGATCCGTCACCACCGGGATCGGTCGACCCGCCTGATGCGCCGCGGTCTCGACCTCGCCGCGCCGCTCGGCGAGGACGAACGCCGCATTCATCTCGGAATGCGCGACGATGTATTCGAGCTCGCTCAGCCGCAGATCCGGATTGATCGGCACCACGGAGACGCCGAGCGCGTTCAGCGCAAACCACAGCTCGATGAAAACAGGCCTGTTCTGGAGCAGCAACCCGACCCGGTGGCCATCGCCATAGCCTCGGCTCGCAAATGCCGACCGCCAGTGCTCGACCCGATCGAGCATGGCGCGATAGGAGATCTCGCCTGCCGCGATGCCGTAGATGTCGGCCGTCTCAGGCAGCACGTTGAGGAAGCCCGCCTCGCCTCGGCGCAGCGCGGTTTCACGGAAGCGGGCGTAGACTGTAGCGGTCAAGGCATTACTCACATGAAGAGCTGGATGTTGCCGAACGGCGCATCAAAATTGACGAGATCGACGCGCTTGAGCTTGATCTTCAGGGCGTCACCGACCTCTACGAATTCGTGCGACGCCCAGCCCGAATAGCGCTCCAGCATGTCGCCGCGGGTCTCGGTGTAGATGTAGGACGTCCGCGCCTTGAACACGCCGGCAGCGGTGTCGCAGGCCACGATCTGCGGCGCCTGGAGCAGATGGTGGCAGCGGCTCTTCGGCTTCTGGCTGAAGGTTCGCTCGCCGGTGAGACGCTCGACCCGCACCTTGAGCAGCAGCAGGTCCTCGTACATCAGCGACGGCTGGAGCACTGGATCCTGCTGCTGCCATTCCAGCGGCATCCAGTAACGCCCCTGGGGGTGAAACAGATCGAGCCAGGCCTGCCATTGCATCGTGTCGAGAAATTCGGCCTCCCGGTAGATCAGGTCGGCGATCGCCTTCTCGGTGATCATTCGGCGGCCTCGATGTGCTTGTCCATGTCCATGGTCATGAACTTGGCCCAGGCATGAAACTGGTTCCGCATCTGGCGCTCGGAGGTGCCGTTGATGACGGCGGTGACGTCGTGCTCTTCGCTGCTGTCATAGAGGCGGCGGAGATTGACCCATTGATTGCCGTTGGACTTCAGGCCTTCCTGCGCCCGCTCGTACATCTCCAGATCGTCGTGGCCGACGATCGAGGTCGGCGCATTGATGAAACGGTTGTACATCAGCGCGCGCTCGTAGAGCTTGTCGGGCGCGCCGACCAGGCGATAGACCCAGCTCTCGACCAGCGTCCTGTCGACCGCGATCGGGATGAAGTTGCGCAGGATCTGGACGGCGCCTTTGACCATGATGTTCGGGAAATACACGGTGTTGTGCCTGACCTCGCCGAGGATCTCTTGCGCGCGCTTGTCGCCGTAGGCCGCGACCATCTGGTCGAGATAGCCCGGGATATCCGAATAGTTCGAATGGATGGAGTTGGCGACGCCGGTGTGGCCATGGCCGTTCGGCCAGATCCTGATGCCGCTCTGCTCGTAGAACTCGTACGGGCTCATGAAGGGACCGTAGAGCTGGACCGCCATCGGCGTTTCCGTGGAGCAGCCCTGTTCGCGCTTCCAGACCTTGACCGCGGTGCCGGCCGAGCTCTCATGCGCGACCATCGGATGGCAGGTATCAGTCTGGTTCTCGACCAGCATCTTCCAATTGCAGGTATGCATGTAGCGGATCGGCGTGGCCACTACGGCGAGCTTGCCCTCCGGGGAGCGGTCGACCATATTGTCGATGGTCGAAAGGCTCTCGCCGAAATAGTCCTCGAAGGACACGCCGTTGTCGCTCAGTCGCGCGAAGATGAAATCGCGATAGATCACGACGTTCCTGACTTTCGACAGCCCCCCATTTGCCTGGGTGTCGCCAAAGCCGGTGCCCTCGTAGCCCTTCTTGAGCGGGATCGCGAGCAGCGACCCATCGGTCTTGAAGGACCAGGCGTGATAGGGGCAGCGGAAGAACTTTCCGGTGTTGCCGCAGGGCTCGGACGCGATCTTCACGCCCTTGTGCGGACAGCGGTTGTAGAAGACGTGGATGGAGCCGTCGCTGTGGCGGCTCGCCAGCACCGGCTGCCGGCCGATATTGGCGGTGATGAAATCGCCGGGCTTTGCAAGCTGGCTCGCATGCCCGACATAGACCCAGCTGTTCGGGAACAGGTGCTCCATCTCGAGCTCGAAGACCTCGGGGTCGACATAGACGTCGCGGTGCACCTCTGCGTCGCGCACCAGCGCCGCAACCGCGTGGGCATTCCGTCCGTATTTCGCCATGGCGTCCCTCGCCTCCCTCATAGATCCAGCACCAGACGTTCCGATTTCGCGCGTGACACGCAGATCTGCATGACCTTGTTGGAGGCCTTCTCGTCATCGCTGAGGATGACGTCGCGATGGTCGGGCACCCCTTCGATCACGCCGCACTGGCAGATGCCGCAATCGCCGCGCTGGCAGTCGTAGAGCACGTCGAGACCCGCCGCCTGCAGCGCCTGGATGATGGTCTGACCGGCCGCGACGCTGACCACCTGCCCCGACGATTTGAGCTCGACCTCGAACGGCCTGTCTGGCGAGGACGGCTGCTCCGCCTTGAAGAGCTCGTAGTGGATGCGGTCGGCCGGAATGCTCGCGGCAAGCGCAGCCGCTCTCACCGCTTCGATCATGCCCGCCGGACCGCAGACGTAGATGTGGGAGCTTGCGGCTGCATCGCCGAGCGCGATTGCGATGTCCAGGCGGGACTCGTCACCGTCGTAGTGAATGGACAGACTCTTGGCGCAAATCTCCTGGAGATGCGGCACGAACGCCAACAGCCCTTGCGTGCGTCCCGAATAGTGCAGGCGAAACGGAGTTGCGCGGGCGGTTAGCTCCGCCGCCATCGACAGGATCGGCGTGACACCGATGCCGCCGGCAAACAGCAGCGCGGGCGCCGCGTTCTCATGCAGACGAAAATTGTTGACCGGCGCACTCGCCTGCACGACATCGCCGATCTTCAGCGCATGCATGAATTGCGAACCGCCGCTTGAAGCCTCCTCGCGCAGCACCCCGAGCGCCAGCGTACCCTCAGGGCGGCCGGGCAAAGCCATCAACGAGTACGGCCGGTCTCCTCCATTCGGGAGCGCCACGCGGATATGTGCGCCCGCCTGCCATCGCGGCACGACGCCGTCCTCCACGTCAAACACAAGGCTCCGTATGAACAGCGTCTCCGCGGCATACGATCTCACCTTGAGCTTAAGCGGATGCGCGTCCATTCAGGCATCTCACAAATTATATGTATTTGCATATTTTTAGACATGTAATAATTGCCTGTCAATCGTCAGTACGGGTGCAGGTCCGGATTGCAGTCCGGTGCACACGTTCCTGCACACGTTGCCCCTAAGCGATTGAAAAGCCTGGAGCCCTTCAGTCCTAAATCCCTGGTCGGATTCCTTTTCCTGGTTCAGTAGTTGCTTGCGGCACCCCTGATCAGCCCATGACAGCTGTGCGCCATGCGCATCGAAACCAGATCTTTTCGACGCACCACATTGGTCGGATAGACGCTGTCCAGATTGGTGGTGTCGACCGGGAGCCTGACCCGCAACGCCCGCGAAAGCCGCAGGCTAAGAAATGGCCTTCCCTGAAACCTTGTCGAAAAGGTGCGTTCGCTCCAGATCAAGAGCAACGTCTATGAAGCGATCCGGCGCCGCAGCGACACCGACCGGCATCTGAGCCGTGAACGGAAATGCGCCTACGGTTCCGATCACCAGCGTATGCGGCCCGAGCGGCTCCACGTCTTTCACCATCAAGCGGATCGATGAGCCCATCGGCGCATCTTGCCGCAGCACATGGTCGGGCCGCACGCCGAGCACAACCGGCTTGCCGACGCTCCCGGCATAGGCCGCCTCGCGGGACTTCGGCAATTTCAGCACCGTACCCGACGGCTCGCTGAAGACCAGCGCGCCGTCGCGAGCGGCAATCTCGCCATGGATGAAATTCATGCTGGGTGCGCCCATGAATCCCGCGACGAAGAGATTACTGGGCTTCTCGTAGATCGTGATCGGGTCGGCCGCCTGCTCGATCCGGCCGCGATTCATCACCACGACGCGATCCGCCATGGTCATCGCCTCGACCTGGTCGTGCGTGACATAGACGATCGTCTTGGCGAGACGGCGGTGCAGTGCCTTGATCTCGGTCCGCATCTCGATGCGGAGCTTGGCGTCGAGGTTTGACAATGGCTCGTCGAACAGAAACACGTCCGGGCTGCGCACGATGGCACGGCCGATCGCCACGCGCTGACGCTGTCCGCCGGAGAGCTGCTTGGGCCGGCGGTCCAGATATTGCTCGAGCTCGAGAACCCGTGCCACGTCCTGGACTGCTTTCGCGATGCTGGCGCGTGAGTCGCCCCGCACCTTCATGCCGTAGCCGATGTTCTCCCCGACCGTCATATGTGGATAGAGCGCATAGTTCTGGAACACCATCGCACAATTGCGCAAGCCCGGGCGCAACTGCGTCACGTCGCGGCTGCCGATGCGGATGTTTCCGCTGGTGACCGCCTCCAGCCCTGCAATCATGCGTAACGTCGTGGTCTTGCCGCAGCCGGACGGGCCGACAAGCACGACGAATTCCTCGTCGGCTACGTTCAGATCGAGCCCCTCGATGATCTTGTAGGGCCCATATGCCTTGCTGACGTTTTCGATCTCGACGTGCGCCATGGATTCCTTTTTCCGTCCCTTATATCGACGGCCAACAAAGCCCGGATGATGCTTACGCATCATCCGGGGGCAGTCTCCGCGGGAAGCTAGTTCTTGGGTGGAAGACCCATCGCGGCGCGATAGGCCGCCAGTTGCTTCGCGCGGCCGAACTCATCGGTCAGGCGATTCCATTCCTTCGCGACCGCGTCCAGCGCGGCCTGCGGCGTGGTCTGGCCGGCCAGCGCCTTGCCGAGCTCGATCTCGACGACCTCGGTGTAGGAGAAATAGCCGGGCAGACGCATGTCGAGCGCGACATTCTTGGCATTGATCGAATCCGCTTGCGCGCCGAGATATTCCTTGGCCTCTTCCGGCGAGAAATTCTTGCTCCACAATTGCAGATTGGCCGTGTGCGATTTGCGGTAAGGATTGACCCCGGTGCCGCCGGTGATCGCCGCCTGCCCCGACACTTCGGGGCTCGTCAGCGTCTTGACGAAATCCCACGCCGCCTGCTGGTTCTTGCCGACCTTCGGTACCGCGATCTGCCATCCACCGAACGCCATGAATGGCGTCGGCAACACGCTTGCGAACTTGTCCCACTTCTTGGTCTTGGCATTCCAGATCTCATCCGATCCCGGCAGGATCGCCGAACCGACCTTGCCCGAAATCTTCGATTGCTTGGGATCGGCGGCGATCACGCCGGTATCACCCCAGCCGATCGACTCGGCCACTTGGCCACCGGCCACGGCGGCATTGACCTCGCCGAACGAGAAGTTCAGCGCATTGGGCGGGCCAAGCTTTGAAGCCCGGATGTATTCCTCGAGTCCCTTCACCCAGCCAGGATTGTTGATCTGGGCATCCATCGTCTCGGGATCGAAGAACATCGCGCCCGGATAGTTCGGGTTGTTGGTATAGGCCGCCGCGTGGCTGAAGAAGAACCAGAACTGCTGGCCGCCGCGACGGAAGGCTTCGGCCGTGCCCCAGAGTCCCTTGTCCGGGCGCTGGAAGAACTCCGCGATGTCGAGATACTGCTTCCAGGTCTTTGGCGGTGCCAGATCATAGCCGTACTTGGCCTTGAAGGCGTCCTTCTCCTTGGGATCGCTGAACAGGTCGGTGCGATAGGTGTAGGTGTGGACGTCGCCGTCCATCGACTGCGAATAGATCTTGCCTTCCCACACCATCAGGCGCTCGCGATAGGCCGGCTCGACATCGTCCCAATCCTTGCCGGACTGCATCTCCTTCGGCATCTCGCTGAGAAAGGAGACAAAGTCCGGCAACCAGGCCGGCGCAAAGCTAACCAGATCGAACGTCGCGTCCGACCCGGTAAGCGATGTAACGATCTTCGGGTAGAGCTCCGACCATGGAAACTCGACGACATTGACTTTGCCGCAGGTCTTCTTGGTCCATTCGTCCGCGCCGAGCTTGAGCGCGGAGGCGATATACGGTCCGGTCTGCGACGCCACCGTCAAGGTGACGCCGGAGTAATCCGGGCTACAGGCAGCGTTCGCCTGGCTCACGGTGCAAGCCATCGCGAGCGAGGTGGTCAGCATCAGAAACGTCCGTCGCAACATCGTCCAGTCCTCCCTACATAAGTTTTTGCTATTTGATTGCTCCGAGCAGCAGGCCCGACCGCATCATGCGGCTGAGCAGACCCGCCATGATCATCATCGGAATGATGGCGACGAGCGCCGCGGCCGAGATCGCCCACCATTCGTCGCCGCGCTGGCTGTTCTGTCCCGCCACCAAGATAGGCAGCGTCTGCCATCTGGAATTGGTCAGGAACAGCGCGAACAGGAACTCGTTCCAGACGAAGGCGAGCGTGATCATGAAAGTCGCCAGCAGCCCGTTCATCGACATCGGCACCACGATGCCAAGGAAGATGCGCCAGCTCGGCACATTGTCGACCATCGCGGCTTCTTCGACCTCGATCGGAATGGCCTCGAAGAAGTCACGCATCAGCCAGACCACGATCGGCAGCGAGAACGCGACGTAGCACAGCGTCAGGCCGACATAGCTGTCGATGAGCTGGAAGCCGAGCCGGCCGATTTCGCTGTAGAGCAGATACAGCGCGAAAGCCGTGACGATCGGCGGAAACATGCGCTGGCTGACGAACCAGAACAGGATGTCCTCATTGCCGAGGATCGGCCCCGGCAGCGGCAGGCGGTTGGCCAAAATTGCAGCGGCAAGCGCGATCGGGAACGCCAGCAGCAGCGCCTGCGGGCGGGTGAATCCGAACGAATTGTTGAACAGCAGATAGCCGCCGAGCGCGAGCAGGAAGAAGATCAGGCCGGCGCCGAAGCGCACCCTGAACTCGAACCGCACCAGCGCATAGGCTGCCATCGCGCCGACCGCGGTCGCGATCGCCGCCGCCGACATACCGACGATCGTAGAGTTCAGGAAGGTTCGGAAGAACTCGCCACGGATACCCTGGTAGAGATCGATGAAGGGCTGCAGGGTCGGCGTGAAGTCGACGAACGGAATATAGGTCGGGCCGCCGACCACGCCCGGCGGGGTCTTGAACGCCGTCACCACCACCCAATAGAGCGGAAACGCCGTGATCAGGCACCAGACGAGCACGCCGGCCGTGACCAGGCGGCGACTCCAGCTCGACAGTCCGGTCAGGCCCTGCCCGCTCATCGGCGTTTCTCCAGATGCGGCCGCAGCAGCGCCAGATAGGTCACGCCGATGATCGTGATCGCGATCAGGAACAGGAAGCTGAGCGCGGAGGTATAGCCGAGATTGAACTTCTTGAAGCCCTCCTGATAGGCGAACAAGGTCAGGGTCTCGGTGTCCACGCCGGGTCCACCGCCCGTCATCACGAACACGGTGTCCATGATCTTGTAGCTCTCGATCAGGCGGATGAAGACGACCGCAGCGGAGATCGGCAGCATCATCGGGAACGTGATGCCCCAGAATTGCTGCCAGGCGCTGGCGTTCTCGAGCTCGGCCGCCTCGTAGACATCTTCAGGGAGTGTTTGCAGGCCAGCCAGCATCATCAGGATGATGAACGGCGTCCACTGCCAGATCTCAACCGCAATGATGCAGGCGAGCGCCCAATGTCCGTTGGTGAGGAACGGCAGGTTCGCCAGTCCGAACATGGACAAAAGCTGGTTGAGCGGCCCCATGGTCGGATTGAAGATCATGCGAGCAACGAGCGCGACGGCAACCGGGGCCAGCAGCATGGGCAGCAGCAAGGCCACGCGAAACAGCCGTTCGCCCGGAATGCGCGCGTTCAGCGCGAGCGCAACGCCAAACCCGATCACGTACTGCAAACCGACCGCGATGAACGCGATCATCGTCGTCGTGAAGATCGCATTCCAGAAGCGCGGCTCTTGCAGGAGCGAAACATAGTTGCCGAGCCACACGACGCGCGGCGGGATCGGCGGAATCAGGCGATAGCTGAGGAAGCTCGTGGTGAACGAATAGATCAGCGGAAAGATCGAGATCGCCAGCACGACGAGCACCGCCGGCCAGATGAAGACATGCTTGATCGGATCGTTCCGCATCATGAGCAGATCATCGCTTCAACAGGGCTTCAATCTCGGCACGCCGCGGCATGGCAGGCGCAGTCCCCGCACGCGTCACGGAAATCCCCGCCGTGGCCGACCCGAACCGCGCCGCTTCCAGTGGATCGGCGCCGCCCGCAAGCGCTGCTGCGAAGCCACCGACGAATGCATCGCCCGCGCCCGCAGTTTCGACCACCTTGCCGGCGGCGAACGGGGGCACGTGCAGCGAGCGATCTCGGCCGTGAAACAGCGCCCCGCGTTCGCCGAGCGTGATCAGCGCGGTACCCGCTCCCTTGGCCAGCAACGCGTCTCCGGCGCGGCGCGCGCCGGCGAGATCGCTCACCGCGATCCCCGTCAGCGCTTCCGCCTCGGTCTCGTTGGGAACGACGTAGTCGCACAATGCAAACAGGCTGTCGTCGAATGCGCCCGCGGGTGCCGGGTTGAACACGGTGACGCTGCCCGCAGCGCGCGCGATCTCGAGGCCGCGCTGCGCGGCGGCGACCGGTTGCTCGAGCTGGGTCACGAAGACGCGGCTGGTGCGGATCGCATCCGCGGCCGCGTCGACGTCGGCAGGGCCGAGACCGTCGGCCGCTCCGCTCACCACGATGATGGCGTTGTCGCCGCGTGTCTCGTGGACATAGATGAAGGCGGCGCCGGTTGGCGCCTCCGCAGTCCTGGCCACGCACGGGCGAATTCCCTCGGCCTCCCACGTCTTGATGGCAAGATCGCCGAAGGCGTCGCGGCCAATCCGGGAGATGAAGGTCACGTCCGCGCCCGCGCGCGCAGCGGCCACGGCCTGGTTCGATCCCTTGCCGCCTGGTCCCATGGCAAATCCCGAGCCAGCGATCGTCTCGCCGATCGCAGGCATGTTGCCGGCCCGAAAGGCCAGATCGACAACGAAGATGCCGAGCACTGCGACGCCAGTCTTGCTCATGGTCGTCACTCTTCGTCCGGCGCGATGACGCCCTTGGAGAACAGGAAGCAGCCATAGAAGCGCCGCTCACCGGTGGCGATCACGCAATAGGCCGCCTTGGCCTTTTCATAGAAGGCGTGGCGCTCGACCCCGACCAGCGGCCAGGAGCGTCCCTCGGCGCGGTCGATCGCGGCCTGCACCTCGCGCTGCACCGGCGGCACCTCCTGGGGCTGGCCAACGATCTCCATGCGGATCGCGGCATCGTCGACGAACGTATCGAGCGGCAGCACCGAGAGGATGGCTTCGATCGCCTTTGCCGTGCTGACGTTGTCGATGCGAAGCAGCTCGCCGAACACGGTCTGGCGAGCGATCGAGTCAGCAGGAAAATTGGTATCGCACACCACGAGGCGATCTCCGTGCCCCATCGCGCGCAAGGCATAGAGCACGTCGGCATTGAGCAGCGGATTGATGCCCTTGAGCATGTTGCGTTCCTCCCTTGTCGTCAAAATCGCCCGAACTCTGATGGTTCGGATGCCAACCAGTATCACCGCAAGGTGACGTCTTCAGTCCCCGTAGGGAATCCAGATGTTCTTCACCTGCACCGCATGACGGAGCAGGATCGGACCTTCGCTCGCCGCCCGGTCGTACCAATCGAGCGCCAGCCCGTGGTCGACCAGCGTGCGCTTGAGGTTGCCGACCGACAGCCGCTCGGCGGCCGTCGAGGCCTCTTGCGAGCCGAACACCCAGAGCGCATCGACGTCGTCATGCTCGGCAAGGACCTTTGCCAGCACATCGCGCTCGCCGGTGACGATATTGACGACGCCTGGCGACACGTCCGACGTCTCCAGCACCTGGTAGAAATCGGTCGCTGCAAGCGGATGCCGCTCGCTCGGGACGGCGACGACCCGGTTGCCCATCGCGATCAACGGTGCCACCAGGCTGATGAAGCCCAGCAACGGGGCCTCGTCCGGACAGGCCACCCCGACCACGCCGATCGGCTCGTGCATGGCAAGCGCCACGCCGCGCAACGGCGGCGCATGGATCGTCCCCTCGTATTTATCGGCCCACGCCCCATAGCTGAACAGCCGCTCGATACTCGCCTCGACCTCCGCGCGCGCCTTTGCGGGCGAAACGCCGGTCATATCACCGATGCGCTTGGCGAACTCGTCGCCGCGCGCGGACAGATTCTCGGCAAGGTAATAGAGGATTTGGGCGCGATTATGCGTCGTCGCCCGCGCCCACCCTTCGGCCGAGCGCGCGGCGGCCACGGCGTTACGGATATCCTTGCGATTGCCCTCGCCGGCTTCGCCGAGCTGCCGCCCCTTCGGCGACAGCACTGCGCGCGAATAATTTCCGTCAGGACGGACCTGCTTGCCGCCGACAAACAGCTTGGCGGTCCGATCGATCGACGGCGTGCCAAATCCGGCGCCGTCGGCAGGAGCCGCCGGGGATGGCGGCGGCACCTTCGCCCGCGCCTTCCGCCCGCTCCAGGCCTTCGGCTTGAGATATTCGTAGAGGCCTTCCCGGCCACCCTCGCGGCCGAAGCCGGACTCGCGATAGCCGCCGAAGCCGACGCTGGCATCAAACAAATTGGTCGCATTGACCCAGACCACGCCGGCCTGAAGTTTTGGCGCGATATCGAGCGCCAGGCCGATGGTCTCGCTCCACACGCTGGCGGCAAGGCCATAGCGCGTGTTGTTGGCGAGCATCACCGCCTCGTCCGGCGTCCGGAACGTCATCGCGACCAGCACCGGGCCAAAGATCTCCTCGATCGCCACGGTCGATGATGGATGCACGTTCCAGAGCAAGGTCGGGGGATAGAAGCATCCCTCGGCGGGGATCGGCCCCGGCGCCTGATATTTCTCGGCGCCCTCCTTCACTCCCGTTTCGACCAGCGCCTTGATCCGCTCGAGCTGCACTGGTGCGACCACCGCGCCCATGTCGATCGCCTTGTCGAGCGGCGGACCCACGCGCAGCGTCTCCATGCGGCGGATCAGGCGCTTGCGGAATGTCTCTGCAATGCCCTCCTGCAACAGCAGCCGCGATCCGGCGCAGCAGACCTGGCCCTGGTTGAACCAGATCGCGTCGACCACGCCTTCCACGGCGCCATCGAGGTCGGCGTCGTCGAACACGATGAATGGCGACTTGCCGCCAAGCTCGAGCGTCAGCGATTTGCCGCTCCCGGCGGTCGACTGACGGATCAACCGCCCGACCTCGGTCGATCCGGTGAAGGCGATCTTGTCGACACCGGGATTTTCGACGAGCAACGCGCCGGTGGCGCCATCGCCCGTCACCACATTCAACACGCCGGGCGGCAGGCCGGCTTCCGCCGCGAGCTCGGCGAACAGCAGCGCGGTGAGTGACGTGAATTCTGCCGGTTTCAGCACCACGGTATTGCCGGTCGCCAGCGCGGGCGCGATCTTCCAGGCCAGCATCAGCAGCGGAAAGTTCCAGGGGATGATCTGGCCGATCACACCGACCGGGACATGGTCGACGAATTCGCGCTCCTGCAACTGCGCCCAGCCGGCGTGATACAGGAAGTGGCGCGCGGCAAGTGGCACGTCGAGATCGCGGGTTTCCCTGATCGGCTTGCCATTGTCGATCGCTTCCAGCACCGCGAACAGGCGAGCATGACGCTGCAGCATGCGCGCCAGCGCATAGAGATGACGGGCACGACCGTGACCACCGAGCTTTGCCCATGGCGACTGCGCCGATCGCGCGGCGCCGACGGCAGCCTCGACATCCGCAGCGATGCCTTGCGCGATCCTGGCCAGCGTCTTGCCGGTGGCCGGCTCGATCGTCGTCAGATGCTTGCCCGACGCCGGCGCTGCGAATTTGCCGGCAATGAAATGCCCAAACGTCGCCTCGTGCCGCTTCAGCCAGGCGCGCGCCTCGCCGTCCGCCTCGGGGGCGGGACCATAATCCATGGTCTCGTAGTAATGTGCGATACTCATGCTCAGCCCACGGGATGACGGTTGAAGGCCGAGTAGCGGCCGGTGACGTGATGCTCAAGCTGACGCTCGATGTCGGCGAGCAGGCTCGAGGCGCCGACGCGGAACAGATCCGGCTCGAGCCAATCGCGTCCCAACTCCTCCTTCATCAGGAACTGGTAGTTGAGCACGTCCTTCGCCGTCGAGATTCCGCCGGCCGGCTTGAAGCCGATCTTGAAGCCGGTGCGCTCCTCATAGACCCTGATCATGCGCAGCATCGCGAGCGTCACCGGCAACGTGGCATTGACGCCTTCCTTGCCGGTGGAGGTCTTGATGAAGTCGGCGCCCGCCATCATGCAGACCATCGACGCCTTGGCGACGTTGCGCAGCGTTTTGAGATCGCCCGTTGCCAGGATCGTCTTCAGATGCGCATCGCCGCAGGCGGCGCGGAAATCCCGGACCTCGGCGTAAAGAGCGCGCCAGTCTCCGGTCAGCACATGCTCACGCGTGATGACGATGTCGATCTCATGCGCCCCGTCCCTGACGGACGCCTCGATCTCCTTAAGCTTCAGATCATGGGGCACGAGGCCAGCAGGGAATCCGGTCGAGACCGCAGCAACCGGAATGTCATACCCCTCGAGCGCTTCGACCGCGGTTGCGACGAAGCGGTGATAGACGCAGATCGCGCCCGTGTGCAGCCCGCGCCCGGCAAAGCCGAGTGCCTCGAGAAGGTCGCTTCGTATCGGCGCCCTCGCCTTGGCGCAGAGGCGCTTCACCCGCTCAGTCGTATCGTCGCCGTTGAGCGTCGTCAGGTCGATGCAGGTGATCGCCTTGAGCAACCATGCCGCCTGCGCGTCCTTCTTGACGGTGCGTCGGCCCGGCAGGCTGGCAACCCGGCGCTCGGCGGCGGACAGATTGATCCTGATCTCATCGACCCAGTCCATCTCGAGGGCGCGGCCGCTGTTGCGCGCGATCGGATGCGGACGATTGTGATCCCGCGCATGGGGCTGCGCCAGCACCGCGGATGGATTTGATATCAAGACGCCCTGCGCCATCGGTACGCCGCGCGATGCTAGCGAATCGGCTGAAACGGCAGATAGACTGAATGTACCGATTGCGACATGCGATCCTCCCATCCCTTGCCCGCTGGAGCTTCTGCTGCCTGCCATCGCGGACAGCGGCAACACCCTTCGGGCCAGATGTTATTATTGTAACAAATTGACGTTGCTAAACTCACATCATTGTAAGATCATTGTCAACCGGATAAGCAAGCTCGGTGACGAAAATGACTGAAACGCCGACCGCACGCCCCAGCGAGACCCGCGTCCAGCGGCTGCAGCGGCTGCGCCGCGCCGTCGAGACGAGCGGCGCACTGCATCTAAAGGACGCCGCAGGACTGCTGAAGGTGTCGGAGATGACGGTCAGGCGCGACCTAGCCGGGCCCGAGGCGGTGCTCGCCCTGCTCGGCGGTTACGTCGTCAACGCGGCGTCGCCGACCGGGATCAAGTACACGTTCGAGCAGGAAATCGACCAGCATACGCAGGACAAGCTCCTCGCCTGCCGATCCGCAGCCGCCTCGATCAAGGAAGGTGATACCATCTTCATCGACTGCGGCACCACGATGCAGTCGCTCGCGGATTGCCTGCCCGAGGACATGCCTCTTTCGGTGATCTGCTATTCGCTGAACGTCGCCTCGATCGTCACCCACCGTGCGGCGACGCAGGTGATGTTGATGGGCGGGCTCTACCATCCGTCGTCGCAGTCGTTCTCGTCGGATGACGGCCTGTCCTATCTGCGGCGGCTCGGCGTCAACAAGGCTTTCGTCTCGGCCGGCGGCCTGCACTGGACCCGCGGCGCCAGCTGCTCGAATTTTCACGAAGTCGCCATCAAGCAGGCCGTCATCGCGACCGCGATGGAGAGCATCCTCGTGGTCGACGCCAGCAAGCTCGGCAGCCTCAAGCCCGCGTTCTTCTCCGACGTCAGCTCGTTCTCGCGGATCATCGTCGGCGGCTCCGTGCCGGCAGACACGCGCAAGCACTTCCGCAGCCATCCGGTCGAATACGTCACCAGCGCAGCCTGATCCGGACGGGGGCTGGTTCGCCCGGATCAGGTCCGCCGAACAATGCGCGGTCCCGCGGGACCACGCATTGTATGACAGGCTCAGTTGCAGGCAGGCTTCGCCTTGTTGCAGGCATCCGCCAGCTCGGCCGGCGGATCTTTCTTGAACACGGTCTTGTAGGACTCCAGCACATTCGACTGCGTCACCGGCAGCGACTGCACACCGATCCAGCCAGGCGTTTCCTTACCCAGCAGCGCGTTCATCATCGCCATCGCCTCGGCGACACCCTGGTCGTAGGGACGCTGCGAGCCGGTCGCCTTCAGCGGCCCGCCCTTGGCGATCTCGATGGCCGATTGCAGGCCGAGGTCGACCGTCGTCATGGGAATGTCGATGCCCTGGGCCCGCATCGAGCTCAACGTGTCGAGCGCCGGTTGATCCCACACCGCGTACAGTCCTTTGACGTCGGGATTGCCGGTCAGGAAGTCGCCGGCGATCTGCGAGACCTTCGGCGGATCGGTGAAATCGACCTGCTTCATCTTGATGTCGGGCCGGTTTGCTTTCATCCACTCCCGCACGCCCTTGGTGCGCTCGTTGGTGCTGAAATAATCGACGCCGAAATTGACGAGACCGATGGTGCCGCCCTGCGCCACGCAGGACGCCAGGATCTGTGCCGCGATCTGGCCATTGCCCTGGCTATCGGCCGAGACCATCGTCGCATATTCCTCGGGATGCTTCAGTCCGGTCGGGATGCTGTCCATCAGCACAAGCTTGATGCCGGCTTTGGCGATCTTCTTGTAGGTCGGCGCGGTCGCGGTGAAATCGACCGGGATCGAAATGATGCCGTCAGGATGCTGCTGTATGGTGTTCTCGATATCAGCGATCTGCTTGTCCACCTGATATTCGGCGGATGCGACACCCGTCACCGTCACGCCGTACTTCTTCAGCGTATCGGTGATGCCCTGGATCTGCAGCTGCGACCAGTCGAGGTTGACCGTCTGCATGGAGATGCCGACCTTGAAGTGCTTCTCCTTGACCTTGGCGGCGTCGGCCTCCGACAGCGCAAGCACCTCGGGGGAAGCCGCCTTCTCGCCGTGGGGGCCCTGGCCGACGATCGATTTCGGCCCGAGCGTAGCGAGATCGACGCCCTTGACGCAGGTCGCGGGCACTTCGGCGCGGGCCGAGGGGACAATCGAGACGACCGCAGCAGCGGCCATCAACACAGTCAAAGGCAAGGTCTGTCGCAAGATTGGTTTCATTGTTTCCTCCATTTTTGGTCGCCGATTCACCAGAGGGCCAGCGACCTTGCCCCTACCCACGCAGCGTGATGAACTTGTGGCTCATGCGCCGCGCCTGACTTCGACTAGCGTTTCGTGAAAGCAACGGCGGCAACGATGATCGCGCCCTTGATCACGAGCTGCATCGGCGAGCTCACGCCGAGCAGAACAAGGCCGTTGTTGAGCGTGCCAATGATCAAGCTGCCGAACAGCGTTCCCAGGATGTAGCCGCGCCCGCCGAACAGGCTGCAGCCCCCGAGGATCACCGCGGCGATGACGTCGAGCTCCATGCCCTGCACGACATCTGGCCGCGCGGCGTGTGAACGCGCCGACAGCACCAGCGCCGCTAATCCGGCCAGCGTGCCGGTCAGGACAAAGGCCGAAGTCGTGATCCGTTTGGTGTTGATGCCGGAATAGAGCGCCGCGGTCGGATTGCCGCCAACGGCATAGATGCGCCGGCCGAACACGTTGTAGTGCAGCAGCAGGATGCCGATGATCATCGCCGCCAACGTCCAGGCGATCGGAACCGGTATGCCGAGGAACGTACCTTCCCCAAAGATCGCAAAATAAGTCTCGTTGGTGATGATCACCGGCTTGGTGTTGGTCACCATCATCGCCAGTCCCCGCGCCATGCTCAGCGAGCCCAGCGTCACCAGGAACGACGGGATCGACAGCTGCGTAGTCAGGATGCCATTGAGCAACCCGACCAGCGCACCGGTGCCGAGCCCGGCCACGGCGCCCACGATCCAGCTGTTGTCGATCTGGCTCATCGCGAGAGCGGCCGCCATGCCTGATAGCGCCAATGTCGAGGCAACCGACAGATCGATCTGACGCGCGATGATAATGAAGGTCATGCCGACCGCGATGATCGACACCAGCGTGGTCTGGCGCCCGATGTTCAGGAAATTGTCGACCGAGAGGAACCAGGGCGAGGACAGGCTGAACACGACCAGCAGGATCACGAAGGCGATGTACAGCATGTACGGCCGCTCGCCCCGCAGCAGATTCTGGAGAATCTTGCGGCGGCGATCGGATCGGGTCGACGAGGCGACCACGTTGGGAGCAGTCAGTTCTGTCATGCGGGAAGCTCTTGCAAGTGGCCTGGCCCGGAGGCCTGGTAGATCTGGAGGAGATGATGCAGCTCTTCGGCATCATCGATCTCGCCGCGCGAAAGCGTACGAGCCACGCGCCCGTTGACGATCACGGAGATGCGGTCGCAGAGCTCGATCAACTCGACGAGATCGGACGAGACGACCAGGACCCCGCTGCCGTCGCGGACGGCATTCCGGATCACGGCATAGATCTCCTCGCGTGCGCCCACGTCGACGCCGACCGTCGGTTCGTCCAGGAGCAGCACGCGCGGCCGCGGATCATTCCATTTTCCGAACACGACCTTTTGCTGGTTGCCGCCGGAGAGTGTCCTGACCAGGCTGAACGCGCCTGGCGCTTTCACCGAAAGCCTGGCGACAGCGGTTTCGGCCCGCCTGGCAGCGGCGCGTTGCTGCATCCAGCCCCAGCGCGAGAAATGGGGAATCCGCGGCAAAGTGACATTTCGTTCGATCGAATGGTCCAGGACCAGACCCTGCACGTGCCGGTCTTCCGGCACCAGCGCGATGCCCTGCTCTATCGCATCGGCAGCTCCTCCCGGCAGCCATCGCCGGCCCTCGATCTCGATTGCGCCGCTCTCGAGCGGCCGGAGACCGAACACTGTCTCCAGAATCTCCGTGCGTCCGCTGCCGATCAGCCCGGCGAGGCCGTGGATCTCGCCCTTCAGCACGGACAGATCGACAGCGCGAAGCCGGTCGTTGGACACATCCGACAGCGACAAGACCGGCAACGGATCCAATTCACGCTTCGCGGCGGGTTCGGTGCGCGGGCCCGTGGGCGCCGATCGATCGGCTCCGACGATCGCGTTCACCAGCCGCTTCATGTCGGTCTCGGTGGTGACGAACGTGCCGGCGTTAGCGCCATCGCGGAGCACCGTCACGCGCTGCGAGATCTCGAAGACCTCATTGAGCCGATGGGTCACATAGATCACGCCAACTCCACGACGCGTTGCCTTCCCGATCGCATCGAACAGGATCCGGACCTCATCCGATGTCAGCGAAGAGGTCGGCTCATCGAGGATCAGAAGCCGAACCTCGCCCATCAGGGCCTTGGCGATTTCCGTCATCTGGCGATAGGCGAAAGGCAGCGAGCCGACAGTCGCTCTCGTATCCAGGGGAATGCCGAGCTCGTTCAGGAACGCCTCGGCCCTGGCCATCAGCGCGCGCTGCCGGACGAAGCCGAAACGCGCACGCGGCTCACGGCCGAGCAACAGATTGTCCGCGACGCTCAAGGATTCGACGAGGCTGAGGTCCTGATAGACGACAGCGATCCCCGCCTCGCGCGACTTCGCCGGGCTGTCAAATTCCACCGGCCTGCCGGCGATCTCGATCGTGCCGCTGTCGAGGGCATGAACACCGCTGAGGATCTTGATCAGCGTGGATTTTCCCGCGCCATTCTCGCCCAGCAGCGCGTGCACTTCGCCGGCGCGAACCTCGAGGTTGACGTCGCGCAGCGCTCGCACGCCGCCAAAACGCTTGTTGATGGCACTGACCATCACAAGCGAGGTCGACGTCCCTGGCTCTGCCGTACCCGAACCGGACAATTCCAAACCTTCCTCCCGTCGCCCTGCGAGATGCTGGTACGATGGTGACATATTGTTATTTTTACAACTTATCTTGTTATAATTCTATCACCTCGGGCGGCCTGTCAATGGTAGATCGCGTATTGAAGCCGACTGAATGACTGCCGCCCCGATCGGGCTTCGGGCGGTGAGGAACGATTTGCGACGCACCATTCAAAATGAGACTGCCCGTTAAGCCGCGCATGGCTCCGACGCGTGCGCCGCATCCGAGTTCGGTTAGCCTCCACCTCAAGAACCGTTGGCCTTGCAAAACGTCGCACCGCGCGGCGGACGCGCGAGGATGCGGTGAAAAACAACGAGTGAAAAACAACGACAAGAACGCCCCAGGGAGGAGAGCAATGTTGAAAGGCAGTCTAGGACTGATCGCGTTGAGCAGCCTGTTGTTGTCGGGCACCGCCTTCGCGCAGGAGAAGATCAAGGTCGGCGTCACCGCGACGCTCGAAGGCACCTATACCGTGCTCGGCGAGGACGGCATCCGCGGCTTCCAGACCGCGCTCAACGTGCTCGGCAAGAAGGTTGGCGACAAGGAGCTCGAATTCGTCATCGCCTCGACTGACGCAACGCCGGACTCTGCGGTCCGTGCGGTGCGAAAGCTGATCGAGCAGGACAAAGTGCAGATCCTGCTGTCGCCGCTGTCAGGCGACGAGGGCATCGCGGTCAAGAATTTTGCAAAGACCCATCCCGAGCTGACCTTCATCAACGCGGCCTCCGGGGCCCAGGAAACGACCTATGTCGATCCGGCCCCGAACTTCTTCCGCTACAATATGGACGGCGCGCAGTGGCAGGTGGGCCTCGGCAAATACGCCTATGACGAGAAGAAGTATCGCAAGATCGCGACCGTCGGTGAGGACTATTCCTTCATCTATACCCAGGTGTTCGGCCTCGTGCTGGAGTTCTGCGGCGCCGGCGGACAGGTCACCAACCGGCAATGGGTGCCGCTCGGCACCAAGGACTTTGCCTCGGTCATCGCCGCCCTGCCCGACGACGTCGATGCGATCTATCTCGGCCTCGGCGGCGCTGACGCCGTCAACTTCCTCAACCAGTACCAGCAGGCCGGCGGCAAGGCGCATCTAATGGGCGGGTCGATCATGATCGATCAGACCATCCTGTCGTCCAAGGGCAATGCCAAGAACGCGCTGGTCGGCACGCTGGCCGCGAGCGGCCAGGCCGACACCTGGGAAGATCCGGGTTGGCAGAAGTTCGTGAAGGACTATCAGGACGCCTTCCCGCCAAACAAGCGCTTCCCGAGCCCGTCGCTGCTCGCCACCAACTATTACGGATCGACCATGGCGCTGGTCCTGGCGTTGCGTCAGGTCAATGGCGATCTCAGCGACAACCAGTCCAAGTACAAGGCTGCACTGGCCAAGATCGAGCTCGATGCGCCCAACGGCAAGATCAAGCTCGACGCCAACCGCCAGGCGATCGGCACCAACTTCGTCACCGAAGTCGTCGACGACGGCAAGGGCGCGCTGTTCTCGAAGGTCGTGAAGGTGATCCCGAACGTGAACCAGACGCTGGGCTACGACCCCGCCGTGTTCGCCAAGATCGGTTTGCCAAGCCGTACGGTACCGGAATGTAAGAAGTACTGACGTAGTCTTATCAGCAACGCCATGACTGACCGGGGAGAGATTTGCAAAGTGCGCGATACGTGCGCCCTTGCATTCTCTCCTTGGTTGTTGAACGCTATCAAAAAAAGACGAGAGCTTCTGGGAGAGAAGGCATGAGCCGGGCGCTCGCCGTCTTCCACGGCCGCTTTGGCCGGGCGACGGTCTATCAGTTGAACCGCCCTTTCAACATCCACGCACATCGCGAAGGTCATTTGATCTTCCATGTCGGGGGGCGTCCCGCATGCATCGATGTCAACGATGGACGCTACGAGCTCACCGAAGGTTCCGTGGTCGCAGTCAATCCATGGGAGCCGCATAATTTCCTGCCGTCCGATCTCGACGGCGGCGCCGTGTTCTTCGTGCTCTATGTCAATGCAGAGTGGTTCGCGCCCGACGCGCCGGGCGCCGACCGCCTGCGGTTTGGCCGCACCCAGCTCACGCGGTCGGTTGCGCTGGACAAGCATATCAGGCACGCAGCCGCCCTTGTGTGCGGCGCACCCTCGCTGAATAGCCTCGATGGCGAGCTGAGAAGCCTGATCGACATCTGCTACGACGAAAGCTGGCAGCAGGCCGAGCTCACGCGGGATCCACGCGCGAGCGGCTCCGTCACCGATTTTCGCGTGCGCAAATGCATCAAGATGATGTCGGAGAGCCCCGGCGCCGAGATCGAGCTCGACACCATCGCGCGCGAATCCGGCCTGTCGCGCCCCCATTTCTACCGGCTGTTCCGCACCCAGACCGGCGTTACCCCTCACCTCTATCTCAACACGCTGATGATGGAGCAGGCGCTGGAGGCGCTGGTGGCGAGCGAAGCGCCGATCGCCGATATCGGCTTCGATCTCGGCTTCTCCTCGCAGAGCGGTTTCACCCGTTTCTTCGCCGCCAATGTCGGGATGGCGCCGACCGATTATCGCCGCGCGGCCAAGGTTTTGCGCGGCTGACGAGCACGCGAAAAGATACTCACGATCAAACGCGCTCCCGTGCGTCCCATTAGGATGTGCGGAACGCGATCCCGACAAGAGGATCGCGGTCGATAGGGAGCGTACGTTCATGGCAGGGCTTGCGGCCGCCAACGGTCTGCGTGCGACCTCGCCTCGCTTGAAAGCAGAGGGCTGGAGGGACGTGACGACGGAGCGGCGATCATGACCCGCTTTGTCGAGCGCCATCCTGCATGGGCGCTGATCATCATCATCGCTGTCGCAGTGGCGCTGTGGCTGATCTTCGCGGTATGGCCACCGGGGCTTGAAGAGGCGATCGGCCGCAAACGGGTGTTCCTCAACGCGCTCTTCAACGGCATCACGCTCGGCGGTCTCTATTTCCTCGTCGCCAGCGGCTTCACGCTGATCTTCGGCCTGATGCGCAACGTCAACCTCGCCCATGGCTCGCTCTACCTGTTCGGCGGCTATGTCGGTTACGCCATCAGTGCCTCGACCGGCTCCTGGATTCTTTCGTTCATCGTTGCCTTCATCCTGACGGCGCTGGTCGGCGTCCTGCTTCAGCTCCTTGTGTTCCGCCGCATGGAGGGCCAGGATCTGCGCCAGACCATGGTGACGATCGGGCTTTCGATCGTGTTCGCCGATCTCATGCTGTGGGCCTGCGGTGGCGACTTCTATCAAGTCCAGACACCGAACTGGCTGATCGGTCCGATTGAGCTGCCGCTGATCACCGCAGTGAAATCCTCGGGCGAACCGGTCTACCTGCGCTATCCGCTGGTGCGGCTTGTGATCTTCCTGGCATCCGTGATCATCGGCATCGCAATGTGGCTCGCGCTCAACCGCACACGGATCGGCATGATCATTCGCGCCGGCGTCGACGATCGTGACATCCTCGCCGCAACCGGCGTGCGCATCCAGATCGTCTTCGTGCTCGTCTTCGCGCTCGGTGCCGGGCTTGCCGGCATCGCGGGCGTGGTCGGCGGCACCTTCCAGTCACTCTCCCCCGGTGAGGACATCCGTTTCCTGCTCGCGTCCCTCGTGGTCGTGATCGTCGGCGGCATGGGCTCGATCCCGGGTGCCGCGCTCGGCGCGCTGATCATCGGCCTCGCCGAGCAACTCGGCTCGGTCTACATCCCGACCTACGCCATCGTCGTGACGTTCCTGATCATGGTGCTGGTGCTGGCGCTTCGGCCGCAGGGCCTGCTCGCGAGGCGCTGACATGTCCGTCACCCACGACGCTCGCGTCCAGATCCACAACCCCGCCGCCGCGGCACAGCGGCCGGCCGCGCGAAGCTGGCCCGACGCCAACAATCCCGCGGTCTGGATCGTGGCGGCCATCCTCCTGATCATGCCACTGATCGCCAACGGCTTCTTCCTGATCGAAATTTTTGCGACGACGCTGATCCTCGGCACCATCGCGCTCAGCCTGATGTTCCTGGCCGGTTATGGCGGCATGGTCAGCCTGATGCAGCTCACCATCGCCGGCTTTTGCGCCTACATGGTCGCGGTGTTCGGCGTCAGCGGCAATGCCAATATCAGCCTGGGCTGGCCGTGGTGGCTGGCGGTGCCGATGGCGCTGACGCTCGCGACCATCTTCGGCACGCTCGGCGGCGCGCTCGCGGTGCGGACCGAGGGCATCTACACCATCATGATCACGCTCGCGATCGGCGCTGCTTTCTATTACTTCACCAACCAGAACTGGGCGATCTTCAACGGCCACACCGGCATCAACAATGTCTCGACGCCGCATTTCTGGGGCGTCGACTGGCGCCGCGATATTCCCTTCTACTATGTCGTGCTCGCGGTCGCCGCGATCTGCTACTTCGCCGTCGACTACATCTCTCGCGCACCGTTCGGCCTGGCGCTGCAGGGCGTGCGCGACAATCCGCGCCGCATGGCAGCGCTCGGCTTCAACGTCAATGCGCACCGCGTCGCGGCCTATGCGGTAGCGTCCTTCATCGCAGGCCTTGCCGGCGTGCTCCAGGTCTGGAACTACCGCCAGATCTCGCCCGGCTCGGTCAGCGTCGGCGCCTGCATCGACATTCTCATCATCGCCGTCGTCGGCGGCATTACCCGGCCGATCGGTCCCTATATCGGCGCACTGGTCTTCGTCCTCCTGCGCACGTTTGCGCTCGATTTCCTGGTCAGGATCGGGCTCGACGGCAACCGGTTCCGGCTGCTGATTGGCCTCGGCTTCCTCGCCATCGTGTTCTGGTCGTCAGACGGCGTGATCGGCCTATGGCAACGCTGGCGCCAGAGCCAACGTCCGCAGCCAGATCACCCGGGCGGAGGGCGCGGCCATGGATAGCGTCGCCCGGCGTCTCTCCGCGGTCGGTGCCGGTGCAGCACTCGAGCTGCGCGGCGTCACCCGGCTGTTCGGCGCGCTGGCGGCGCTGACCGACGTCACCATCACCGTGCGCCCCGGCGAGCGGCGCGCCGTGCTCGGCTCCAACGGCGCCGGCAAGACCACACTGTTCAACTGCATCACCGGCGACTTCCTGCCGACATCGGGCACGATCCGCTTCTTCGGTGAGGACGTCACGCACTTCCCGCCCTATGAGCGCATCCGCCGCGGGCTGAGGCGGACCTATCAGATCTCCGCGCTGTTCCCCGGCCTCACCGTCCAGGACAACGTCTATCTCGCCTGCCGTGGCGTCTCGCGCGGGCGCTTCTCGTTCCTGCGTCCGGGCCAGACCGATGCGCTGATGCACGCCGCTGACAGCCTGGTGCAAGCCGTGCACCTCGCCGCGGTGAAGGATCAGCGCGTCGCCGAGCTCGCACACGGCCAGCAGCGCCAGCTCGAAATCGCGCTGGCGCTGGCGGGCGCCCCGCGGTTCGTGCTGTTCGATGAGCCCGCCGCCGGCCTCTCACCGACCGAGCGGGCCGAATTGGTCGAGATCCTGATCTCGCTGCCGGCGCATATCGGCTACATCATCATCGAGCACGATATGGACGTGGCGCTGCGCGTCGTCGAGAGCGTGACGATGATGCACAACGGCCGCATCTTCAAGGAAGGCGTGCCCGAGGAGATCCAGTCCGACCCCGAGGTGCAGGAACTTTATCTCGGAGGCGGCCATGAATGAGGTCCGCCGCTCCGCCGCAGCGCTCGAGGTCCGCGGCCTCGACGTCTATTACGGCCATTCGCACGCGTTGCAGGGTGTCGACCTCTCGCTCGATGCCGGCGTTTTTTCCGTGGTCGGCCGCAACGGCATGGGCAAGACCACGCTGTGCAAGGCGATCATGGGCCTGGTGCAGGTGAGCGGCGGCTCGATCCGAATCCGCGGCGAGGACATCACACGGCGGCCACCCGCGCATATCGCGCGGCTCGGCGTCGGCTATGTGCCGCAGGGCCGGCGGCTCTGGCGCTCGCTCAGCGTCGACGAGCATCTGCGGCTCGCCGGCGGCATGCGGTCCGGTGCCTGGACCGTCGAACGCATCTACGAGACCTTTCCGCGGCTCGCCGAACGCCGGGATCATGGCGGCGGCCAGCTCTCCGGTGGCGAGCAGCAGATGCTCGCAATCTCGCGCGCGCTGCTGACAAATCCGCAGCTGCTGATCATGGACGAGCCGACCGAGGGGCTCGCGCCCGTCATCGTCGCCCAGGTCGAGGAAATGCTGCAGCAGCTCGGCGAGGACGGCGACATGTCCGTGCTTGTGATCGAGCAGAACATTGGGGTTGCGACTGCGATCTCGCGCAATGTCGCGATCATGGTCAACGGCCGCATCAACCGCATCATCGACTCTGGCCGGCTGTCCGCCGACCGCGAGCTGCAGCGGCGCCTGCTCGGCGTCGGACTGCACGCCGAGCTCGAACCCGAAATCGATGTGCCGGCTGCCGGTAGTGAAACGAAGCCGCTCCCGCAACCGACGCGCGCCAGCGGACCGATCCGGATCTACATCTCCAATCCGACGCCGCCGACACGGTGGTCGCAGCCGGTCCCGATCGGGCGCATCGAGGCCGCCGCACGCACGCTCTCGACGCAGGTTCCCCGCCTCGACGAGACCGCGCGGCGCAAGCGTGAGCCGGTGACGGCGCAGACCTCCGGCCCTCCGGTCGTATTGGTCGTCGGCACGCTCGACACCAAGGGCACGGAACTTCGCTTCATCCGCGACATCATCGTGGAAGGCGGCCTGCGTACGCGGCTGGTCGACGTCTCCACCAGCGGCAAGCACGCAACCTGCGATGTCTCCGCCCAGGAGATCGCGCTGAACCACGGTCGCGGCGGCTCGGCCGTGTTCGGCCCGGATCGCGGTGCTGCAGTCACCGCGATGGCTGACGCGTTCGCCAATTGGATCAAGCGGCAGGGCAATGTTGCCGGCGTGATCTCGGCCGGCGGCTCGGGTGCGGCATCTCTCGTCGCACCCGGCATGCGCACCCTCCCCGTCGGCGTGCCGAAGCTGATCATCTCCTCGGTCGCCTCCGGCGACGTCGGGCCTTATGTGGGGCCCGCCGACATCACCATGATGCATTCGGTCACCGACGTGCAGGGCCTCAACTCGATCTCGCGCGCGGTGCTGTCGAACGGCGCCAACGCCATCGCCGGCATGGTCAAGGCGCGGCTCGACCAGCGCGAGAACAGGGAACGGGCTGCCAGCGCCGCGCTGCCGTCGGTCGGTATCACCATGTTCGGCGTCACGACGCCGGCGGTACAGAAGATCGCGGCCGATCTGCGCGAGGATTTCGAATGCCTCGTCTTCCACGCCACCGGCGTCGGCGGCCGCTCGATGGAGAAGCTGGTCGACTCTGGCCAGCTCGCCGGCGTGATCGACCTCACCACCACCGAAATCTGCGACCTCCTGATGGGCGGCGTGTTTCCGGCGACCGAGGATCGCTTCGGCGCGATCATCCGCACCCGCCTGCCCTATATCGGCTCGGTCGGCGCGCTCGACATGGTCAATTTCGGCGCGCCCGACACCATCCCCGAACGCTATCGCGGCCGCAAATTCCACGTCCACAATCCGCAGGTAACGCTAATGCGGACGACGGTGGAGGAGAACGAGCGCATGGGCCGCTGGATCGGCGAGCGGCTCAACCAGATGGACGGGCCGGTGCGTTTCTTCCTGCCCGAGGGGGGCGTCTCCGCGCTCGATGCCCGCGGCCAGCCGTTCTGGGATGGCGAGGCCGACGCCGCCCTGTTCCGCACGCTGGAGCGCACGGTGCGTTCGACGGGCAACCGCCAACTGATCCGCGTCAAGCAGAACATCAACGATCCCGAGTTCGCCTCGACCATCACAGCTGCGTTCCGAACATTGTTCGGCCGCGCCGGGGCACGCCGGAGACTAGCGAGGTGACCGATGGCCCGGTTTGAACGCGCACCATTGTTGAGACGGTTTCACGAGATGGCGAAACGCGGCGAGCCGATCGTCGGCGGCGGCGCTGGCACCGGCCTGTCGGCCAAATGCGAGGAAGCCGGCGGCGTCGATCTCATCGTGATCTACAATTCCGGCCGCTACCGCATGGCCGGCCGCGGCTCGCTTGCCGGGCTGATGCCCTATGGCGACGCCAACGCCATCGTGCTGGAGATGGCCGGCGAAGTGTTGCCTGTGGTCAGCAAGACGCCGGTGCTCGCCGGCGTCAACGGCACCGATCCGTTCCGCGACATGGATGTGTTTCTCGACCAGCTCAAGGCGCTCGGCTTTGCCGGCGTGCAGAACTTCCCGACCGTAGGCCTTATCGACGGCGTCTTCCGCGCCAATCTCGAAGAGACCGGCATGTCCTACGCGCTGGAGATCGACATGATCGCCAAGGCGCGCGAGAAGGACCTGCTGACGACGCCTTACGTCTTCAGCGAGAAGGAAGCCGCCGCGATGGCGATCGCCGGCGCCGACATCATCGTCTGCCATCTCGGGCTCACCACCGGTGGCACCATCGGCGCGCAGACCGCACCGAAGCTGAAGGACTGCCCGGCGCGCATCGACACCTGGGCGTCCGCCGCGCTCAGCGTCAATCCGGACATTCTCGTGCTTGCCCATGGCGGCCCGATCGCGGATCCGGCGGATGCCGATTTCATCATGAAGAACACCCGCTACTGCCACGGCTTCTACGGTGCCTCCTCGATGGAGCGGCTGCCGGTGGAGCGGGCGTTGACGGAGCAGGTACGCAAATTCAAGGCGATCGGCGCGCGATAACGCCTGTAAGATTGAGGGAGGGAAACATGTCAGGGATCCTGGTCGGCGAGCTTATTCTCTGGCTGATCGTCGCGATCATCGTGATCGTGGTTGGCGTCTACATCGTCAACTGGCTCTACCACCGCTCCTCCAAGGAGGTGTCGTTCGTCCGGACCGGTTTCCTCGGCGAACGCGTCGTGATCAACGGCGGTGCCTTCGTGCTGCCCTTCATTCACGATTACACGTCGGTCAACATGAACGTGCTGCCGATGGGGATCGTGCGTTCGCGGCAGGACGCCGTGATCACGCGCGATCGCATGCGCGTCGATATCGAGGCCGATTTCTATGTCAGGGTCCAGGCCACTCGCGAAGCCGTCTCGATCGCCGCCGCAACGCTCGGTCGCCGCACCATGGAGCCGGAACAGCTCCACGCGCTGCTGGCCGGCAAGTTCATTTCCGCGATCCGCTCGGTCGCTTCCGAAATGACCCTCGAAGAGATGCATGAACGTCGCGGCGACTACGTCGCGCGGGTCAAGACCAATGCGGCCGAGGCGCTCGCCCAGAACGGGCTCGAGCTCGAATCCGTCGCCATCACCGATCTCGACCAGACCGACCTCGAATTCTTCAACCCCTCGAACCGCTTCGACGCCGAAGGCTTGACCAAGCTGATGGAGGACATCGAGGCGAGGCGCAAGCTGCGCAACGACATCGAGCAGGACTCGATGATCAAGATCCGCACCCGCAATCTGGAGGCCGAGCGACAGGCACTCGAAATCGAGCGCGAGAGCGAGACGGCGCGGCTGGAGCAGGAACGCGACATCGAGATGCGCCGCGCGCTCCAGCGCACGGAAGTCGCCCGCGAACGCGCCCTGCGCGAGACCGAGGCCGAGCAGGCGCAGATTTCCGCACGCGAGGCGATCGAGCGCTCGCGGATCGCCAATGAACAGGCGATTGCCGAGGCCCGTATCGCCTCCGAGCGCGAGACCCGCCAGAAGGAGATCGAGCGCACCCGCACCATCGAGGAGAAAGAGCTGCTGGCGCGCGAGGAGATCGAGAAGACGCGGATCGCCAACCAGCGCTCGATCGACACGACGCGCATTGCGTCGGAACGCGAGGTCCGCCAGCGCGAGATCGAGCGGATGCGGACCGTCGAGGAAGCCGAGATCGCCGCGCGCGAGGCGATCGAGAAGGCCCGGATCCAGCAGGACCGCGTCGTCACCGATGCCCGCATCGCCAACGAAGAGGAAACGCGCCGCCGCGAGATCGAGCGCACCCGCGCCATCGACGAAGCCGAGATCGCCGCCCGCGAAGCCACCGAGAAAGCGCGCATCGCGCAGACGCTGATCGTCAATGTCGAGCGTATCGCGTCAGACGAGCGCACCCGCGCGCTGGAGATCCAGCAGGTCCGCACCATCCAGGAGGCCGAGATCGAGGCACAGCGCGCGGTCGAGGCGGCCCGCATCGCCCGCGAGCGGATGCTCGCCGCCGAGCGCATCGCTGCCGAGCAGAACACGAGGCAGCTGGAGATCGAGCGCAACCAGGCCCTTGAAGTTGCCGGCATCTCCGCACGCGAGACGACCGAAGCGAGCCGCATCGCTCAGGAGGAGCGCGTGCGTTCGCTGGAGATCGCGCGCAATCGCGCCGTCGAGGAAGCCGACATCGCCTCCCGCGAAGCGATCGAGGCGGCCCGCATCGCGCAGGAGAAGGCCGTTGCGGCCGAACGCATCCAGGCCGAGCGCGATACCCGCTCGCTGGAAATCGAGCGCACAGGCGTACTGGAGGCCGCCGAACTGAAACGGCGCGACGCCATCGAGCGCCAGCGTATCGTGGTCGATCTTGCCCTGGAAGCCGAACGGATAAACTCCTCCAAGAAGCGCGAGGTGCTCAATATCGAGCAGAAGAAGGCGATCGAGATCGCTGACGAGGACCGCGTCATCGCCCTCTCCGCGAAGAAATCGGAGCGGATCGATGCCGACCGCCAGGTCCGGCAGGCAGAGATCGTCGCCCGCAAGGAGGTCGAGACCACCGACGTCTCGCGCGAGCAGGCGCTGGAAGCTGCCCGCCTCGAGCGCCGGCGCGCTATCGAGCAGCTCGAGGTCGCCCGGGTCCAGTCGTTGCAGGAGGCCGAGATCGCCTCCCGCGAGGAGGTCGAGCGCGCGCGCATCTCCTCCGACCGCGGCCTGGACGAAGCCCGCGTCGGTCGCGAGCGCGAGCTGCGCAAGCTCGAGGTCAACCGCGAGAAGGAGGTCGAAACCGTCCTGATGGAGAAGGCAATCGCGATCCATCAGAAGTCGCTGGAAGAATCCGCTGCCAAGGCGATGGCCGAGGAAGCGCGGATGCGGGCCACCGAGGCAACCGAGCGCGTCATCACCGCGCGCGAGAGCGAGATCGCCAAACGCCGCAAGACCGTCGAAATCATGATTGCCGAGAAGCAGGCCGAGGAGACCCGGATTGCCGCGGACGCCGAGCGTGTCCGTGCCACCGTCGAAGCCGAAGCCCAGCGCATGCTCAACGAGGCCGAGAACGTCCTCACCGACCAGGCCCGCTACTCGCTGTTCCGCAGAAAACTGCTCGACCGGATCGAGGGCATCGTGCGCGAGAGCGTCAAGCCGATGGAGAAGATCGAGGGCATCCGCATCCTCCAGGTCGACGGGCTCAATGGCAATGGCCATGGCGGCAATGGCGGCCGCAGCGCCACCGACGAGGTGATCGACTCGGCGCTGCGCTACCGCGTGCAGGCGCCGCTGATCGATTCGCTGCTGGCGGACATCGGCGTCGAGGGTGGCAGCCTCGCAAAAATGCCCGGCCTGATCCGCGAGGCCCGCGACATGCAGGGCATCAAGGAGTCCGCGCGCAAGGGCGGTGGCGGCGACAAGACCGCAGCCCCTCCGCCTGCAGCTGAGGGCGGCGAACCGCCGGCCGAGCGTGGTCCGCGGAAGAAGAGCTGAGGTCTGACCCATGCCCCGCGTCTACGTCTCCACCGTCGTCAATGCGCGCAATGACCGCGTCTGGGCGCGCGTGCGCGACTTCAATGGCCTACCGAACTGGCACCCGGCGATCGCCGAGAGCCGCATCGAGGGCGGCGAGCCCTCCGACAAGATCGGCTGCGTCAGGGATTTTCGCCTGCGCAACGGCGACCGCATCCGCGAGAAGCTTCTCGGCCTCTCCGACTACGACATGTTCTGCACCTACTCGATCCTGGAATCCCCGATGGGCGTCGAGAACTACGTCGCGACCTTGCGGCTGACGCCCGTCACCGACGGCGACCAGACCTTTGTGGAATGGACCGCCGAGTTCGACTGCGCGCCGGAGCGGGAGACGGAGCTCGTCGGCAACATCGGCGGCGGCGTGTTCCAGGGCGGCTTCGATGCCCTCAAGCGCGTGTTCGGAGGGTGATGGCGGTGCCGCATATCGTCAAAAGCACGATCCTGGACGCGCCGACCGATGCGGCGTGGTCGTTGCTGCGCGATTTCAACGGGCACGACCGCTGGCATCCGGCGGTTGCGACCTCCTCGATCGAGCGCGCACATTCCCCGGACAAGATCGGCTGCGTCAGGCGGTTCAAGCTCAAGGACGGCGCAGAGCTGCGCGAGCAATTGCTGGCGCTGTCCGACCTCGAACAGAGCTTCAGCTACTGTCTGCTCGATACCCCGATCCCGATGTTCAACTACGTCGCCCATGTCCGCCTGCTGCCGGTCACCGACGGCGATCGCACCTTCTGGCATTGGGAGTCGCGCTTCACGACCAAGCCCGAGGACCGCGACCGCATCACCCACATGGTTGCCGAAGACATTTATCAGGCCGGGTTCGAGGCAATCCGCCGCCATCTGAAGGAGGCCGCATAAATGGGCGTGACAGTGAAGACTTTCACCAGCGCCAGTGAGGCGGCGGGCGCGCTGTCCACCGACCGCAGCGCGCGCTATCTCGGCGGCGGCACGCTGGTGATGCGCGCGCTGAACGAGGGCGACGTCACAATCTCGACCGTCGTTCGCGCCCAGGACCAGGCGCTGACCCGGATCGATGCCTCCGGCCCGCGCATCACGCTGGGCGCCGGCGTCACTTTCGCGCGCGTCCTTGCCGAGCGAGATCTCGGCTTCCTTCACGCCCCTGCCCGTTCGATTGGTGGCCCGGCCGTGCGCAACATGGGGACTGTCGGCGGCAATCTCTTCGCCCCGAACCCGTATGGCGATTTCACCGTCGCGCTGCTGGCGCTCGATGCCACCGTCGCCGTGCAAGGCGGCTTTGGCGCGCGCGACATTCCGATTGAGGAGTTTTTGCAGGCCCGCGACCGTCAAGCCGGCACGCTGGTCCTGTCGGTCTCCTGCACCCGTCCCGCAAGCACCGAAGCGTTTCGGTATCGCAAGATCGCGCGCATCAAGCCGAAGGGCGGCTCTGTCATCACGCTGGCCGCGCATCTGCCGATCAGCGGCGGCCGGATCGCTGGCGCGCGGATCGCGTTGGGCTCGATGGCACCGACCCAGATCCGGGCCCGCGCCGCCGAGCGGGCGCTGGAGGGCCACTCGCTGGATGCCGCAACCATAGCGGCGGCCGCATCCGCCGTCACTGAAGGAACATCGCCATCCGACAATGCGCTTGGCAGCGCCTGGTATCGCCGCGAGATCGTTGGCGTCCATCTGCGCCGTCTGCTGTCAGGACAGGAATAAACGGTCATGTCCAAGATCCCCCTGCAATTTCGTCACAATGGCCGCGACGTCGCGATCTTCGTCGACGGCGGCACCAATCTGCTGGTCGCGCTGCGCGAGCTGGTCGGCGACATGACGCCCAAATTCGGCTGCGGCCAGGGCGGCTGCGGCACCTGCAGCGTGCTGATCGACGGTGAGCTTCACCTCTCCTGCCTGACGCTGGCGGAAACCGTCGCCGGCCGTTCGGTGGAGACGCTTGACGGCATGAAGCAGGGCCCGAACCTGCATCCGCTCCAGCGCGCCTTCGCCGACAATTTTGCCGCCCAGTGCGGCTATTGCACCCCGGGCATGCTGATGGCCGCAAAGGCCCTGCTCGACCGCAACCCGTCGCCGAGTCGCGACGAGGTCATTGAAGCCATCTCCGGCAACATCTGCCGCTGCACCGGCTACGAGCCGATCATCAACGCCATCCTCGCCGCCGCCAGCGGCCGGGTCAGCGCCTAAGGGAACGTGACCATGCTGGAACTGCGCAAGGACATCTTCGCCGACGAGCGCGACGACAATCTGAAGGAAATCGGCAAGGGCACCCAGCGCCAGGACATGCTCGGCCACGTCACGGGCACGTCGAGCTACTTCAACGACCACAAGCTCCAGGGCATGCTGCATCTGAAGGTCGTCCGCTCGACGCAGGCGCATGCCAGAATTCGCCGCATCGATACCACCGAGGCCGAGCGCTCCGCCGGCGTACGCCGGATCATCCGCGGCACTGATGTGCCGGTTAATCTCAACACGCTTCTGAGCCTGATCAATTTCGGCAAGGACGATGAGCCGTCGCTCGCGGTCGACAAGGTCCGCTACAAGGGCGAACCGATCGTCGCCATCGTTGCCGACAGCGAGCGCGAGGCCTTCGAGGCCATCGCAAAAGTCAAGGTCGACTACGAGCCGCTGGCGGCGGTGTTCGACGTCGAGGATGCGTTGAAGCCCGGCGCGCCCGTCGTCAACGAAACCTATCCCAAGAACACCTTCACCTATCACGAGACCTACGATCACCAGAAGCTGCGCTTCGGCGATGCCGACGCGGCGCTCGCGACCGCCGACCACGTGCTCGAGCAGCGCTACCAGATGTCGCCGATCGAGCATGCGCCGACCGAGACCAATGGTGCGATCGCGGCGCCGGACACCAACGGCCGTTATGTGGTCTACACCTCGACCCAGGCGCTGTTCTTCTCGGTCGACACCTGCGCCAAGATTCTGGACGTGCCGTCCAACACCTTCCACTTTATCGGCGGCACCGTCGGCGGCGGCTTTGGCGGCAAGGTGGACACGGTGACCGAGCCGCTCGCCATTCTCGGCGCGATGCTGACCGGGCGGCCCGTGCGCTATGTGTTCGGGCGCGAGGAGGAGATGCAATACGGCCCGCCGCGCGGCGCCGAGCGCATCTATATCAAGGACGGCGTGATGCGCGACGGCCGCGTCGTCGCGCGCAAGATCCGCTGCTACTTTGACAGTGGCGCCTATACGCGGCTGTCCAGCTACGCCGCAGTGAAATGCGCAGCGCATCTTCCGGGTCCCTACACTATCCCGAACGTCTATGGCGACGTCTATTGCGTCTTCACCAACCGCACGCCGGCGACCGCCATGCGCGGTTTCGGCGTGACCGCGATGGACTTTGCGATCGAGTGTCAGATGGACAAGCTGGCACACCTCGTCAACATGGATCCGATGGAGTTCCGGATCCTCAACGCCTATCGCGACGGCGACATGAAGGCGCACCGGCGCGAGGCCAAGAACACCGCCCTGATCGAATGCGTCCAGGTCGCGGCCGAGAAAGCCAAGTGGCCGCTTCGTGAGGAGTTCAAGCGAGCATCCTCGCGCAAGGACGGCGGCGGCAGCCGCGCCGTGATCCCGCCGACCCCGACGGATTCTTCGCGCGCGCGGCCCACCGCTCCGGCGCAGCAGCGCACCAGCTACGACCGTCTTCCGCCCACCGTCACCCGCGAACCGCCGCGCGAGCCGCCACCGCCGGCTCCTCCACCGCCCTCTCCGCGGCCAACCACGCCCTCGCATGGCGCGACCCGTTTCTCCTCCGTCTTCGGCACCAGGAGGCGCTAGATGACCCGGCATCGCGGACGCGGCATCGCGTCGATCAACTATCCCATCGGCATGAATCTCGGCGGCGACCCCAGCCAGGCGCTGGTACATTCCAACCCGAGCGGCAAATTCACGGTGGCGCTGTCGTCGATCGACTTGGGCCAGGGCATGAAGTCGGTGACCCGGCAAATCTGCGCGGAGACGCTGGGCGTGCCGGTCGAGGACGTCTATGTCGACACCGCGGATTCCGACACCGGCCCGCATTGCATGGGCTCGTTCGCCTCGCGCGGCACCCATCGCGTAGGCAACGCGGTGATGGCGGCGGCCCGCGAGGCTCGCGGTGTCATGATGGAAGCTGCGGCCGAAGAGCTCGAGGTCAACGCCGCCGATCTCGAGACCGACGGGCGCGGCAACATCCACGTCAAGGGCGCGCCGCATCGCTCGATCTCGACCAAGGACGTCGCGATCGCCGCGCAGTTCAAGCAGGGCAAGACCATCTCGGGCCGCGGCATCTTCCTGGTGCCGCTCTCAGAAGTGAATCCGGAGACCGGCGAGATGTCGCCCGCCACCTGCTACGCCCATGCCTGCCTGGTCGCCGAGGTCGAGGTTGACGACGAGACCGGCGAAGTTGCGATGGTGCGGATGGATTCGGCCTACGAGCTCGGCCGCGCGCTCAACCCGCGCCTGGTCGAGCAGCAGCTTGTCGGCGGCGCCTGGATGGGCGTCAGCCACGCGCTCTACGAGACCCCGGAGCCATATTATCCCGAGCCCGTGCACGGCCCGCGCGACTTCGTCGAATATCTGATGCCCGGCCCCGGCGACATCTGCCCGCATGACATTGCGGTGCTGGAGCGCCCTGCCCCCGACGGTCCGTTCGGCGCCAAGGGTCCGGGTGAGATGTGTGCGAACCCGGTGCTGCCGGCGGTCGCCAATGCGATCTTCAACGCGGTCGGCGTGCGCATCGATGATCTGCCGATTACGCCTGAAAAAGTCTTGCGCGCGATCAAGGCCCAGGGCGGCGCGCGGCCGCAGGCGCGGCGCTAGAGGGCCTGGCTCATGGCGGTCCGCAGCAACATCGTCGGCATCGACAGCCCGGAGGCGCTGGAGAAGGCGCTGCGTGCGGCTTATTATCTCGCCGACGAGGGCCTCGCGACTGCCGCCTATCTCGGCCTCGCGCTGGGCAAGCCCCTGCTGCTCGAGGGCGCACCGGGCGTCGGCAAGACAGAGGCCGCAAAAGCCATCGCCGCCGTGCTCGGCCGCCGGTTGATCCGCCTGCAATGCTACGAGGGGATCGACGCCTCCGCGGCGCTCTACGAGTGGAACTACCCGCGCCAGATGCTCGCGATCCGCCAGGCCGGCGACGAGAGCATCGACATCTATGGCGAGACGTTTTTGATCGAGCGTCCCATGCTGGCGGTGCTGCGGGCCCCAGACTCCACTGTGCTGCTGATCGACGAAATCGACCGCGCCGACCAGGAGTTCGAGGCCTTCCTGCTCGAATTTTTGTCCGACTTCCAGATTTCGATCCCCGAGCGCGGCACGGTGCGCGCCACCGAGCGACCCGTCGTCGTGCTGACCTCGAACCGCACACGCGATTTGCACGAGGCGTTGCGCCGCCGCTGCGTCTACCACTGGATCGACTATCCCACCGAAGAGCGTGAGGCACGCATCGTCATGCTGCGGGCTTCCAGTGTTGCGGAAGCGACCGCACGCGCCGTCGTCGCGGCCGTCGGCAGGCTCCGTCGCGAGCCGCTGAGCAAGGCGCCGGGCATCGCCGAAGCCGTCGATTGGGCCGAGGCCGCAACGCTCCTACACAGGGGCGGCGCGCGCTGGCCCGACGCCTTCAGGCGCTCGATCGGCGTGGCGCTGAAGGATGAGGAGGATCTGCACTTTATCTCGCCCCGGCTCGACGCCATGCTCGCGGAGGCAACCGCATGAGCACCGACCTCCAACTGCCACAGGCCGCCCGCATCTTCGTCTCCTTCGTTGCACTCATGCGCGCCAACAGCTTTGCCGTCGCCCCGGAGCAGACCACCGCATTCCTGACCGCGATCGAGTTGCTCGGCCCGCGCGACCTCGGGGATATCAGGCAGGCGGCACTGGCCACTCTCGCTCCGCCGCCCGAACGCCGCGCGAGTTTTGACCGCCTGTTCGACCTCCACTTCCGCGGCAGCGAAGCGCTCGAGCACGTCGATGATGGCGAGGATGACGAGACCGTCAGGCTGCAGGAGGAAGGCCGCGGCGACCAGGAGCCACTGCTCTCCGAGGAGGCCAATGAGTCCGGCCTGACCGCCACCCGCACCGAGGCGCTGGTTGAACGCCGCTTTGCGCAGCTTTCCACGACAGACGCACTCCGCCGCCTGTCGCGCGAGGCTCCCCGGCGGCTGCCGCGGCGGCGCGGCCATCGCCGCATGCGCGCCCGTCGCGGTCCCTTTGCCGATCTCCGCCGCACCTTGCGCGACTCCGTCCGGAATGACGGCGAAATTCTGCGGCTCGGCCATATGAAGCGACGCCAGCGCCCGCGAAAGTTCCTGCTGCTGATCGACGTCTCCGGCTCGATGAAGAGCCGTACTGAGGAGAACATGAAACTCGCTCATGCGCTGGTCCAGGCTGCGCCCAATGTCGAGGTCTTCACCTTCGGCACCCGGCTGACCCGCGTCACCCGCTCGTTGCGACTGAAGCGGCGCGAGCAGGCGTTGAGTGCGGCCGCGCATCTCGTCAGCGACTGGGACGGCGGCACCCGCATCGGCGACGCGCTGCGGGCCTTCCTCGCAGTGCCGCGGTTCGGCGGGTACGCGCGAGGGGCGGCCGTGGTCATCGTCTCGGACGGGCTGGAGCGGGGCGAACCCGATGCACTCCGTGACGCCGTGGCCAAACTGTCGCGGCGGGCCTGGCGCGTGAGCTGGCTGACGCCGCTCGCGACCGGGCCGGGTTTCCGTCCGCAGACGGAAGCGCTGGTTGCCATCGAGCGTTTCGTCGACGACCTCGTCGACGGCGGATCGAGCACGTCGATCGTTGCCCACGTACTGGCACTGGGACGAAGGAGAGTTGCGTGACCGGGATTGTCGACGGGCATCATCATGTCTGGCGGCAGGCCGACCTGCCCTGGCTGACCGGCCCGATGCAGCCCCGCATTTTCGGACCCTACGAGGCCATCCGCCGCGACTATCCGATCCAGGAATATCTCGACGACCTCGAGGGCAGCGGCGTCACCCGCTCGGTCTACGTCCAGACCAACTGGGCCAACGACCGCTTCGAGGACGAAGCCGCCTGGGTGCAGCAGACCGCCGACGAGCACGGCTGGCCACATGCCATCGTCGCCTATGCCAATTTCGCGGTCGACGACGTGCGCCCGCAACTCGACCGCCTGAAGCGCTATCCGCTCGTGCGCGGCGCGCGGATGCAGCTGCACTGGCACGAGAATCCGCTCTATCGCTTCGCCGCAAAGCCAGATCTCTGCATCGATCCCATGGTTCGTCGCAACATTGCGCACCTCGCCGACTACGGCTGGAGCTTTGATCTCCAACTCTTCACGCCTCAGATGCCGGATGGAACGCAGCTTGCGGAGTCCTGTCCCAAGGTGACCTTCGTCCTCCAGCATGCCGGCATGCTCGAAGACCTTTCGCCTGCGGGGCGCGCCGCCTGGCGCGCCGGGATGGCCCGGCTCGCGGTTTGCCCGAACGTGGTCTCCAAGCTGTCTGGGCTCGGCACGTTCATCCATCGCAACGACCCCGCGCATATCGCTGCCGTGGTCACCGACACAGTCGCGATCTTCGGCGCCGAGCGCTGCCTGTTCGGATCCAATTTCCCGATCGAGAAGTTGTGGACCAGCTATCGCGAACTGGTCGACGCATTTCGTACAGCGGCAGCCCCGCTGAGTGCCGCGCAACGAGATGCGATCTTCAGAGGCACCGCAACGCGTGTCTATCGGCTTTGACAGATAAAAGCAGAACAGGGAGGGATACGAATGGCGCTGGAGATCAAGATCCTCGACTACGGCGATATCGAGCTGGAATCGAGCTTCCTGGTGCTTGGCCGCGACTGCGGCCGCACCCGCCGCGTCCTCACGCTGGGCTTTTTGATCCTCGGCGGCAAATATCCGATCGTGGTCGACACCGGCTATCGATCCAACCAGATCATGGAAACGCTGGGCATGCGCGGCTTGCAGTACCACGAGAACATGATCGAGAACCAGCTCGCGCGCCACGGCGTGCGGATGGGTGACGTGCGCTTCGTCTGCCATACCCATCTGCACATCGACCATGCCGGCAAGGACGATCTGTTCCCGATGAACACGACTGTCGTCCTCAACCGCAAGGAGCTGGAGTATTCCGTTTCCGGACTGATGCATCCGCAATATCCGGCGCCCGACATCAAGCACCTGATCGACCGCCTGCACACCAAGAGCGCGCTGCGCTTCCTCGACCTCGAGATCACCGGCCCGATCGAGCTGATGCCCGGCGTCTATTGCGACGCCGCCAACGCCCATACCGAGGGCTCGATGAACATCATCGTCGAGACCGCCGACGGCATCGCTACCATATGCGGCGATGTGATCTACGATATCAACGACCAGATCGTCACGCCCTTCAACGAGATCCACGATTGGGAGCCGCGCACGACCGGCAATCACGGCACCAGCAAGCGCGCGGAGAAGGCCGCGATCAAGAAGCTGCTCAGCAACTCGCGCTATCTGCTGCCGGTGCATGACCGCCCCGCCAGGATCGAAGGCGGCAACGTCGTGGGCCGGCTCCAGGACCAGGTGCCGGGCCCGATCGTCCAGTCCCTGCCCGCGCGCAACTGGTTTCCGGCCTGAGATGATCTTGAGGACCGACCCATGACACACGTCACCTTGCGCTCCGAATTCGAGACGCTGATCGACCCTTACGCGCCGGTCGCGCAGGTCGGCACAGGTTTTGACTTCACGGAAGGGCCGATCTGGCATCCCGTTGATCACTACCTTCTGTTCTCGGACATGCCGGGCGACGTGCGCCGGCGCTGGGATGCGCGGCGCGGCGTTGCCGAGGTCAAGCGCCCGTCGAACAAATGCAACGGCATGACTTATGATTCCGAGCTCAACCTGATCGTCTGCGAGCACGCGACCTCGTCGCTGATCCGCGAGCGGCCGGACGGACGGCGCGAGGTGCTGGCCTCGCACTTCGGCGGGCAGGAGCTCAACAGCCCCAACGACGTCTGCGTGCACTCGTCCGGCGCGATCTATTTCTCGGATCCCTGGTACGGCCGCATGCCGGTCTATGGCGTCGAACGGCCGCGCCAGCTCGGCTTCCAGGGCGTCTATCGCGTGGTGCCCGGCAGCGAGCCCAAGCTGGTGGTCGACAGAACCCTGTTCGATCAACCGAACGGACTGTGCTTCTCGCCCGACGAGACATTGCTTTATGTCAACGACACCGTGCAGGCGCTGGTCCGCGTCTTCGACGTCAATGCCGACGGCATGTTGTCGAACGCGCGGGTGTTCGCAAGCGGCATCCGCTCCGAGCTGGAGCCGGGCCTGCCCGACGGCATGAAGTGCGACCAGCACGGCAATGTCTGGGTCACCGCACCCGGCGGCGTCTGGGTCTATTCGCCGCATGGTGAGCTGCTTGGAAAAGTTCGCGTGCCCGAGCTCGTCGCCAACCTCGCCTGGGGCGGACCGGATTTCCGCACGCTGTACCTGACCTCGACGCATTCGGTTTATGCCATCCCGACCAAGGCCGGCCCGCGCCACGAGCCCTACATGAGCGGCAGGCGCAGTGGCGGCGGCACTACGAGCGCCGGCCCTGCCGCCGCGGCGCCAATCCTGGCCGACGGCGAGTTGCGCCTCGATCCAAACCGCTGCGCCATGATCATCCAGGACCTCCAGAACGACGTCATCATGGACGGCGGCGCCTTTGCCGAGTCCGGCGCGCCGGGGCACGCGAAGCAGCAGCATGTCGTCGAGAATGTCCGCCGCCTCGCGGAGGCCGCGCGTGCCCGAGGCGTGGTCATCATCCACGTCTGGTTCGTGGTCGAGCCCGGCGCACCCGGCGTGACGCTGAACGCGCCACTGTTCGAGGGTCTCGTCGACAGCAAGGCGATGGTGCGCGGCAGCTGGGGGGCGGCGCCGGTCTCCGGCCTCGAGCCGCGCCCCGGCGACTTCGTCGTCGAGAAGATGCGGATGAGCGCCTGGGAAGGCACGCGGCTGGAGACGATCCTCAAAGCCACCGGCCGCGACATGATCATCAATACCGGCGCCTGGACCAACATGTCGGTCGAGCACACCGCGCGCACCGGTGCCGACAAAGGTTATTTCATGATCGTGCCGGAGGACTGCTGCTCGACCATGAATGCCGACTGGCACTCGGCCTCGATCAACTTTGCCATGCAGAACGTCGCGGTGGTCACCCGCGCGGACGCCGTCATTAGAGCGCTGGGATGAGTGGCGGTGAAGCTTCTGCACCTCTCCTGCTCCCCACGCGCCGATTCCGAGTCGAGCGCCGGTGCACGGACGTTCCTTGACGGCTTTCGCCAGGCCCGCCCCGACTGGGACATCGACGTCGTCGATCTCTGGCGCGAGCTCATGCCGGAATTTGCAGGCCCCATCGTCGAGGCCAAATATGCGCGGATGAACGCGCTGGCCTTCAACGACGCGCAGCGGGACAGCTTTGCGCAGGCCGAGCGGATGGCGCTGCGCTTTTCGCTGGCCGACCGCGTGCTGATCTCGACGCCGATGTGGAATTTCGGCATCCCCTACAAGCTGAAGCAGTGGTTCGACATCGTCATCCAGCCCGGCCTGACGTTCCGATTCGATCCGGCGCAGGGTTACCTTCCTTTGCTGAAGGATCGGCCGACGATCGTCATCCTCGCCTCCGGCAGCGACTTTGCCACCGGCATGAACCGCGGCCGCATCGACATGGCGACTCCGTACCTGCGCGAGGCGCTTCGTTTCATAGGCGTCAGCGACGTGCGCTTCGTGCCGATCGGCCCGACGGCAGGCCCGGCCGAGCCGATCCGTGCCGCCCGCGACACCGCCCACCGCCGCCTCGCCGAGATAGCGAAGCGGTTCTGAGCTGCGCTCTTGTCACCCTTGCAGCGACTGAAGATCCGGCATCCCCGATTCAATGGCGGTCGGGATATCAGGCGCGCCGCTCGATCGCTTGTCGGGTGTGACCGCGAGCAGCCGTATCTTGCCCGCCTGACTCAAGAACCCTTGGCCACCGCTAGCCTCCCGCAGCAGCCGCACGTCGCGGCAGCTTCCAGTCCGGCCGGATGAAATGGCAGGTGTAGCCGTCGGGATAGCGTTCGAGATAATCCTGATGCTCGGGCTCGGCCTCCCAGAATTCGCCGGCGGGGGCGACTTCCGTCACCACCTTGCCGGGCCACAGGCCCGATGCCTCGACATCGGCAATGGTGTCTTCGGCGACGTGCTTCTGTTCGTCTGACGTGTAGAAAATCGCGGAGCGGTAGCTCGTGCCGAGATCATTGCCCTGACGATTGAACGTCGTGGGATCGTGGATCTGGAAGAAGAACTCAAGCATGGTCCGGAAGCTGGTCTTCGCGGGATCGAACATGATCTCGATTGCTTCGGCGTGGCCTTCGTGATTGCGATAGGTGGCGTTCTTCACCCGACCGCCGGTGTAGCCGACCCGCGTCGAGATCACGCCAGGCTGCTTGCGGATGAGATCCTGCATGCCCCAGAAACATCCTCCAGCCAAAACTGCGCGCTCTGTCGTCATTTGATGCTCCATCTGCTTCATCGGGATTGCCGCGATTCAAGCGGAAACACCCCATCCTCGACGGCCTCTCGCCCAGGACTTTGCCTTCATCAGGCCGATGCCGGCAAGTCCTGGTGCCGGCAAGTCCTGGCGCCGGCAATTCCTGGCGCAGCTCCCAATATTCGGCTAGGTCAATTTGGCGTCGAGCGTGATCGTCGCGTTAAGCACTTTCGACACCGGACAGTTCTTCTCTGCCTCGCCGGCGATACGGGCAAAACCGGCGTCGTCGAGGTTGGGCACTTTGGCGCGCAAGGTCAGCGCCGACTTGCTGATCTTGAATCCCTTCCCTTCGGGATCGAGGGTAACCGCGGCCTCGGTGGAGAGCTCAGTCGGCGTGAAGCCAGCGAGCTGAAGACCGAAGGCCAGCGCCATCGTGAAGCAGCCGGCGTGGGCCGCTGCAATCAATTCCTCGGGATTGGTGCCCTTCTCGTTCTCGAACCGCGTCTTGAACGAATAGGCCGTCTCGGCGAGCACGCCGGATTCGCTCGATAGATGGCCGGTCCCATCGCGGCCGGTGCCCTGCCATACTGCTTTTGCCTTGCGGATCATCTCTTTCTCCTGGTTTTGCTTGCCTGCTTGCGCACCGCGCCGACGGAAGGCTATCCCGGCGTCACCGCGGTGTCGCCCTTCAACCGTTCGAGCGCCGTAGCGGTTCCGTCAAATACCGACCTGTCCGGCGTGGAGGCCCAAGCCTGGCCGGATTTTGACGTCGCCCGCGCGGTGGAAACCACGCGCCGCTCCAGCCGGATGTCTTCAGCCGCGACAGATGATCAGCTTGCGATCGACGTTGGCTGAAGAGGTTCTTTATCCCGCCGGCAGCGCATCGAGGTGGCAGGCGACCCACTGTTCGCCCCCAGCCGAACGAAGCTGCGGCTCTTCGGTCCGGCAGCGATCGAACACGTAGGGGCAGCGGGTGTGGAAGCGGCACCCGCTCGGCGGATTGATCGGGCTCGGCACGTCGCCGCCAAGGATGATGGGGTTGCGCTGCGCACCGGGCTCCGGCAACGGAACTGCCGAGAGCAGCGCCTTGGTATAGGGATGCCTGGGCGCCGCAAATATCTCCCGGCGCGGCGCCACCTCGACGATCTTGCCGAGATACATCACCGCAACGCGGTGGGTCATGTGCTCGACGATCGCGAGGTCATGGCTGATGAACAGCAATGCCAGCCCGAACTCGCGCTGAAGATCCTGCAACAGGTTGACGATCTGCGCCTTGACCGAGACGTCGAGCGCCGAAACTGCCTCGTCGCAGACGATCAGCTCCGGCTCGGCCGCGAGCGCCCGTGCAATGCCGATGCGCTGGCGCTGGCCGCCGGAGAATTCGTGTGGCCTGCGGTTGAGCGCTTCCCGCGGCAAGCGCACCGTGTCCATCAGCGCGGTCACGCGCGTCTCGAGGTCGGCCGCGGATTTGGCGAGGCCGAAATTGCGGATCGGCTCCGCCAGGATGTCGCGCACGCGCATGCGCGGATTGAGGCTCGAGAACGGATCCTGGAACACCACCTGCATGCGTTGCCGCATCTGGCGCATCGTGCTCGGATGCGCGTCGTCGATGCGCTGGCCATCGAGGATCACCTGGCCCGACGTCACGTCGAACAGCCGCAGGATTGCGCGGCCGACCGTCGACTTGCCGCAGCCGGACTCGCCGACCAGCGACAACGTCTCGCCGCGCGCAATCTCGAACGACACGCCGTCGACCGCGTAGACCCATTCGGACTTGCGCCCGAACAGGCCGGTCTTGACCGGAAAATGCTTCTTGAGGTCGTTGACCTGGAGCAGCGGAGGGCTCATGCCGCAACCGCTCCCTTGGCGGCGTAGTGGCAGGCCGCGATGTGGCGCGGCGACTTTTCCTCGAGACCCGGCGCATATTGCCGGCAGAGATCGGTTGCCAGCGCACAACGGCCGGCGAAGACGCAGCCGGTGATGGGCTTGCGCAGATCGGGCACCTGTCCGGGAATCTCGGCGAGCCGCCTCGCGGCGCCGGTCAGCGAGGAGCCGAGCCTCGGCACCGCGCCGAGCAGGCCCTGGGTATAGGGATGGCGCGGCGAGCGGAACAGCTCGGCGACCGGCGCCTCCTCGACTTTACGGCCGGCATACATGACCATGACGCGTTCGGCGATTTCGGCGACCACGCCGAGATCGTGCGTGATCAGGATGATCGCCGCACCGACACGGCGCTTCAGATCCAGCATCAGCTTCAGGATCTGTGCCTGGATGGTGACGTCGAGCGCGGTGGTCGGCTCGTCCGCGATCAGGAGCTTCGGATTGCAGGCGAGCGCGATCGCGATCATCACGCGCTGACGCATGCCGCCGGAAAGCTGGTGCGGATATTCGCGCACGCGCCGTTTCGGCTCGGGAATGCCGACCAGCGTCAGCATCTCGATCGCGTGCGCCTCGGCGGCCTGCTGGTCCAGCCCCTGATGGATCATCAGCGTTTCACGGATCTGCCGGCCGACGGTCAGCACCGGATTGAGGCTCGTCATCGGTTCCTGAAAGATCATCGAGATGTCGTTGCCGCGGATCGCGCGCATCTCGCGATCTGAGAGCTTCAAGATATCTTTGCCCGCGAAGCGGATGGCACCTGCGATCCTGCCCGGCGGCTCCGGGATCAGCCGCATCAGGGACATCGAGGTTACCGACTTGCCGCAGCCGGACTCCCCGACGATGGCCAGCGTCTCGCCCTCATTGACGTGGAAGGATACGCCGTCGACCGCGCGGTTGATGCCGCTGGGCGTGCGGAAGTGGGTCTGCAGATTCTCGACTTCGAGCAGTGCCATCGCGATCAGCCTCGATACATCAAAGGCTCTTGGCCATGCGCGGATCGAGCGCATCGCGAAGGCCGTCGCCCAGCAGGTTGACCGCGAGCACGGTGACGGACAGGAATGCCGCCGGGAAGAACACGATATAGGGCTTGACCTGCCACAGCGCGCGGCCCTCGGCCATGATGTTGCCCCAGGACGGAATGGTCGGCGGCGTACCGGCGCCGATGAAGGATAGGATCGCCTCCGTGATCATCGCGCTGGCGCAGATATAGGTCGCCTGCACCAACATCGGCGCCAGCGTGTTGGGCAGGATGTGGCGCAGGATGATCATCGGCGTGCGCGTGCCGCAGGCTACCGCCGCATCGACATAGGGCTGTTCGCGCAACGACAGCACAACGCTGCGGACGAGGCGTGAGACGCGCGGGATCTCGGCGACCGTGATGGCAAGAATGACGTTACCGACGCTGCCGCGCGTCAACGCCATCAGCGCGATCGCCAGCAGGATCGGCGGGATCGACATCAGGCCGTCCATGAAGCGCATCAGGATGCCATCTGCCCAGCGGATGAAGCCGGCGACGATTCCGATGGCAAGACCCGCCGCGGAGGCGAATATCGCAACGGACAGACCGACCGTGAGCGAGACCCGCGCGCCAAACAGCACGCGCGAGTAGATATCGCGGCCGAGCACGTCGGAGCCAAACCAGAAAACAGCCGAGGGCGCGCGGGTCCGCTTGGCTGGTGCGAGCGCGGTCGGATCGACCGTGCCGAGATAGGGCGCGAAGACCGCGATAAGAACCAGCATCAGCAGCAGCGCGCCGCCGATGGCGACCGTCGGATGGCTGCGCAGAAAACCGACGACGCCACGCCGGATCACGACGGGCCGAAGGATTTCGGGCAGTTGAGGCGCGACGACGAGGCCGGCCGGGAGCGCGTGCGGGTTGACGGTCATGTCGGTCAATAGCGGATCCTCGGGTCAACGATCGTATAGGTGACGTCGATCATCAGATTGACCAACACGTAAACAAAGCTGAACAGCAGCACGATGCCCTGGATGACGGGATAGTCGCGGCGCAGGATCGCATCGATCGTCAGCCGCCCAAGGCCCGGGATCGCAAACACGCTTTCAGTCACGACCGCCCCGCCGATCAAAAGCGCGATGCCGATCCCGATCACAGTGACGATCGGCACGGCTGCGTTCTTCAGCGCATGAACGAAGAGGATGCCGCCCTGCCCCAGGCCCTTGGCCCGCGCCGTGCGGATATAGTCCTGCTGCAGCACTTCGAGCATGGTCGCGCGAGTAATGCGCGCGATCAGCGCGATGTAGACGCAGCCGAGCGCGACCGCCGGCAGGATCAGATTTTGCAGCCAGGGCCAGAACCCCTCCGTGAGCGGCGTGTAGCCCTGCACCGGAAGCCATTCGAGCTCCAGCGCGAAGATATAGGCAAGGACATAGCCGACAACGAAGACCGGCAGCGAGAAGCCGAACACGGCGAACGCCATGATGGCGCGGTCGATCAGGCTGCCAGCCTTCCACGCGGCCACGACCCCGAGCGGCACCGCGACCACGATCGTGAGCAGCAGCGTGACCATCATCAGCGACAGCGTCGGCCCCAGACGCTGGCCGATCATCGTCGAAACCGGCAGGTTGGTGAAGATCGAGGTGCCGAGATCGCCATGCAGGATACGCCAGACCCAGCTTCCGAACTGGATCAGGAAGGGTCGATCGAGGCCGAGGCTCTGGCGGATGCGCTCCACATCCTCCGGGCTTGCCTGGTCGCCCGCAATCACCACGGCGGGATCACCCGGCGCGATGTAGAGCAGGCTGAACACGAACAGCGCGACGATTGCCATCACTGGCAGGGTCGAGACGATGCGCCGGAGGATGTAGGAGAGCATCTGGCTTCAGCGCGCGGTCATGCGGATTTCGACACGCCCCAGAAGAACGGCAGCGGCCCTTTCGCGATGCCGGAGATGTTCTTGCGCCACGCCGTGTAGCTCAGGAAGAAGCCGGTCGGGGCGTAGACGACGTCATCGAGTGCGGCCTTGTTGAGGCGGCCGATGGCGGCCTTCTCCTCATCGAGGTTCTTGGCCTCGAACCAGGACGAGACTTCCTTCTCGGTATTGGGGCTGCTGGGCCAGCCGAACCAGGCCTTGTCACCGTTGGCGCGAATGGCGGTGTAGGGCGCGGGATTGATGCAATCCGCGCCGGCGTGCCAGGTGTGGAACATGTTCCAGCCGCCCTGTCCCGGCGGCGTCTTCGCCGCACGACGCGAGCCGACCGTGCCCCAATCGGTGGCGACGAAGTCGACATTCATGCCGAGCTGCTTGAGGAGGTCCGCGGTAACGTCACCCTGCGCCTTGGTGATCGGCTGGTCCTGCGCCACCAGGCACGTCACCGGCTGGCCGGAATAACCGCTCTCGGCGAGCAGCTTCTTGGCCGCATCGAGATCGCGCTTGCCCTTCAGGATCTCGCCGCCAATCTCGGAATAGAGCGGCGTGTCCGGCGTGAAGTAGCCGGGCAGCGGCTTCCACAGCGAATTGTCGTCGCCGACGATGGCGCGCATATAGTCTTCCTGGCTCATGGCCATCAGCACCGCACGTCGCGCCCGCACGTCGTTGAAGGGCGGGTACAGGAAGTTCATGCGGAACGAGCCGATATTGCCGAGGGGATCGCCGATATCGACGCTGATGTTCTTGTTCTTCTTCAGGACCGGAACGAGGTCGGCGATCGGGCTCTCCCACCAGTCGACTTCGCCGTTCTGCAGCGCGGCCGCTGCGGTCGCCGCGTCCGGCATCACGATCCATTCCACGCGATCGATCAGGATCTGCTTGCCGCCGGCGAGCCACGACGCCTTCTCTTGCCGCGGCGCATAATCGGCGAATTTCTCGAACACGGCTTTCGCGCCGGGGACCCACTCGCTCTTGGCGAACTTCATCGGCCCGGAGCCGACATAGTCACCAATCTGCTTGAACGGGTCGGTCTGAGCGATCCGCTCCGGCATGATGAAGGCGCAAGGCGAGTTGTTCTTCGCGAGCGCGTAGAGCAACTTCGGGAAAGGCTGCTTCAGCACCCATTTGAAGGTGCGGTCGTCGACCGCGGTGAGCTCCTGCTGGAGCGCCTTGATCATCAGACCCATCGGATCGCGCGCCGCCCAGCGCGCAAGACTCGCGACGACGTCCTTGCTCAGCACCGGCTCGCCGTCATGGAATTTGAGCCCCGATCGCAGCTTGAACGTCCAGGTCGTGCCATCGTCGGTTACTTCCTCGGATTCGACCATCTGACGTTGCGGTTGAAGCGAAGAATCGATGCCGTAGAGCGTATCCCAGACCAGCGCCGCCGCGTTGCGCACGACATATTGGGTGCCCCAGATCGGATCGAAATTGGCGAGATTGGCCTGTGGCACGAAGCGCAGGGTGCGGGCTGAGGCGCCTTGTGCGATCGCAGGCGCCGAGACGCCACCCGACAATGCCAGACCGCCCGCGCCGGCCAGTCCCTTCAATACGGTCCTGCGATCCATGAAATCCTCCCGGTAATGCCGTGATGCCGGCCGTGTTGGCCAAGGGCAGGTGAAACAGAGCCCATTTGCGTGCAAATGGTATGCCAGTAACCGCGGGGCCGCCAGCGGGTTCTCATCGCCTTTTGGGCCTATCGTTGCGCAGCAGCACGGACGAGACCGCGCCAAGGACACGCGAGGTGCTGGTCCGCGACGATCCTCATCGCGCGCGGTCCGCGATCACAGCAGTTTTGCTCCGAAATTCCGCTCAGGATCCATGTCCGCCACCAGCCGGCCCGTCGGCTTTGCCGCCTCGCCGCCGCTCCGCGCCAGGAATTTGCCGCTGCCGGCGCTGGCGAGGCACTTGTCGCCGTCGACGATCACGCGGCCGCGCGAGAGCACCGACACCGGCCACCCCTTCAGCTTGCGGCCCGCAAACGGCGTGTAACCGGCAAGATCGTGCATCATGTCGTCCGCAATCGTGGTCTCGCGATTGGGATCCCAGATCGCGATATCAGCATCCGCGCCGACCGCGATCGAGCCCTTGCGCGGATGCAAATTGTAGATTTTTGCGGGTGCCGTCGCGGTCAGCTCGACGAACTTCTCAAGACCGAGCCGTCCTTTCGACACCATCGCGTCGAACAACAGCGGCAGCCGCAGCTCCAGTCCCGGCAGGCCGTTCGCGACCTGCTTGAAGTTCGGATTGGGGCCAGCACGCAGCTTGCCGGTCTCGTCGTAACGATACGGCGCGTGGTCCGATGAGATGGTCTGGAGATCGCCGAGCGAAAGCGCCTGCCACAGCGCCTCCTGGTCCGAATGCGTGCGCGGCGGCGGGCTGCACATCCACTTCGCCCCCTCCGCGCCGGGCTTGTCGAGATCATCAGCCGTGAGGAACAGGTATTGCGGACAGGTCTCGGCGAACACCTTGAGCCCCTGCCCGCGCGAATCGCGGATGACCTTTGCGCCCTCGGCGGTCGAGACATGGAAGATCATGATGGGCTGATCGATCAGCGCCGCCATGCCGATCAGCCGGGTGAAGGCTTCGGCTTCAGACACACGCGCGTGGCTGACGGCGTGGTATTTCGGCATCGTGTAGCCGCGCACGAGCAGCCGCTTCACCATCCAGGCGATGATGCCGTGATTTTCGGCATGGGCGCATAACATCGCGCCGGACTGGCGTGCGGCGAGGAGAATGTCGAGCAGCGGCTCGTCGTCGACCTTGAGCCGGTCGTAGGTCATGAAGATCTTGATCGAGGCGTGCCCCTGCCTCACCAGCGCCGGAATGTGCTCCTCGACCGTCTCCCTGGTCGCGTCCGCGATGATCATGTGAAAGGCGTAGTCGATCACGGCGCCTTTCTTTGCAAGCGCGTGATAATCCTCCACCACCTGCGGCAGCTTCATGCCGACGTGCTGGGCCGCGAACGGGATCACCGTGGTCGTACCGCCAAAGGCCGCCGACACGGTCGCGCTTTCAAAAGTGTCGGCATTCATGATGCCGGCCGCGGACAGCTGCTCGATATGCGCATGACTGTCGACACCGCCGGGCAGCACCAGCTTGCCGCGTGCGTCGATCTCGCGCTTGGCGGACGGAAGCCCGCGGCCGATGGCTACGATGGTCTCGCCGGAGATTGCCACATCGGCCTCGAACACATCGGTCGTGGTAGCGACGCGGCCGCCGCGGATAATCAGATCGTAAGTGGGTTCAGTCATGAGGCACTCCATGATAGGCCTGAGGGAAATGATTGCCAGTTTGCAGGAAGACCATGGGCATCATTTCTCCGGCGGCGGCACCGCGCCGGTACGGCTGGTGATCAGGCCGTAATGCTCGATGCGGCGGTGCTGTGCAAAGTTGAAGATCGTGGTTTTGCCGAAGGTGGTGGCCTCGAGATCGCAAGGATGGACAAGTAGCTCGTCGCCGTCCGTCCGGGCTTCGGCAACGATCTCGCCGTCGGGATCGACGATCAGACTGCCGCCAAACAACGCATGGCCGTCCTCGACGCCAGCCTTGGCCACCGCGACCACCCAGGTCGCATTCTGATACGCGCCGGCCTGCACCGAGAGGCGGTTGTGGAACAGGCGCTTCTCGACGCCCTCCTCGCTTCGCTCCGCATTCACCGATGGCGTGTTGTAGCCGATCAGCACCATCTCGACGCCCTGCAAGCCCATGACGCGATAGGTCTCCGGCCAGCGGCGGTCGTTGCAGATCGCCATACCGATGATGCCGCCCAGCTCGCGCCAGACGTTGAAGCCGAGATCGCCCGGCTCGAAATAGCGCTTCTCCAGATGCTGGTGCGATCGATTGGTGTCGTATTCCGCATGGCCGGGCAAATGGACCTTGCGATATTTGCCGACGATCTTGCCAGACTTGTCGGTGAGGATCGCCGTGTTGAAGTGGCGGCCGTCGGGCGTCAGCTCGGCATAGCCGAAATTCATTGCCATCTGATGCTGCGCGGCACGCTCGAACAGCGGCTTGGTCGCAGCGCTCGGCATCTCGCGTTCGAACCAGCTGTCGAACTCCGCCCGGTCCTCTGCGTACCAGCGTGGGAAGAACGTTGTCAGCGCCAGTTCCGGATAGACGATCAGGTCGGCGCCTTTGGCCTTGGCTTCGTCCATCAGCGCGATCATGCGCTTGACCACGGCCTCGCGGCTGTCGGCCTTCTGGATCGGGCCCATCTGGGCGGCGGCAACATTGACGATACGCATCAGCGAGTTCCTGATTATTTGAAAAATTTCTTGGCGAGGCTGGAGATCGCAGCTTCTGGGGGGCGGCACGCGCAGCATAACGCAGCCTCACGCCATTTTTCCAGCCAAGCAGCTTTCATGCCGCGCCCCCCGTTCGGCGGACAAGTCGCTCCATCCGAGCTACAAGCATGCGGAACCTCTCTCTTCGCTTCGGTTTATAGCTGCGCCCCCCTCTCCTCTTCCCCAATCCCCTCCGGAGCTTTGCGAATGACATCAGCCGACCGTCCGGCGACGCGGCTCGCCACGCGCCTCTCGTTCCTGGTCGCCGGCTTCGGCATTGCGTGCTGGGCGCCGCTGGTGCCGTTCGCGAAGCAACGGCTCGCGGTCGATGACGCGGTCCTTGGCTTGCTGCTGCTCAGCCTCGGTATCGGCTCGGTCATCGCGATGCTCGCAACCGGCATCTTGAGCGCACGCCACGGCACCAAGCCGATCATCATCGCGGGCGGAATTGCCCTCGCCCTGGTGTTGCCGCTGCTGGTCATCGCCGGCACGCCCCTGACATTGGCGATTGCCTTGCTCGCATTCGGGGCTGCGCTCGGCTCCATCGATGTCGCCATGAACATCCATGCCGTCGAGGTCGAACGTGCGGCAGGACAACCGCTGATGTCGGGCTTTCATGCGCTCTTCAGCATTGGCGGGTTCGCCGGATCCGCGGTGATGACGGCGCTGTTGTCGTTTCATCTTGGACCGCTCGCGAGCGCATTGATCTGCGCCGTGCTGATGCTGATCGCGATGGCGCTCGCCTGGCCGCGCCTGCTGCGTTCGGCGCAGGCGCAGGAGGGACCGCTGTTCGTGCTGCCGCATGGCATCGTGCTGCTGCTGGCGTTGCTGGCGGCCATCACCTTCCTGATCGAAGGCGCGATGCTCGACTGGGGCGCGTTGCTCGTCATCGGCACGGGCCTCGTCAGCGAGGCCCAGGGCGGGATCGGTTACATCGTGTTCTCGATCGCGATGACCATTGGCCGGCTCGGCGGCGACGCCGTCGTGGCACGCATCGGCGATCGCACAACGCTGGTCGGGGGAAGCCTGCTTGCCGTCGCGGGCCTTGCAGTGTTGTTGCTCGCGCCGAGCAAGGCCGTTGCCATCGCCGGTTTCCTGCTCATCGGTCTCGGCGCCTCGAACCTCGTGCCGGTGCTGTTTCGTGGCGCAGCCATGCAGACCGCGATGCCCACGGGGCTCGCGGTGGCATCGATCACCACCGCCGGATATGCCGGCGTTCTGGTTGGCCCCGCCGGCATCGGCTTTATCGCCCACGCCACCGGGCTGCCGATGGCATTCTGGATGCTCGCGGCGCTGATGTGCCTCGTCACGCTGTCCGCGCGCGCCGTGACCACAAAATAGCAAAGCGCGCCACAGCATCATCTTCCCGTCACACCAGGCTCGACTTGCCGCGGCTCAGCACCTCGCCCGCGCCCTTATCGCCGACGATCCTGCCCTGCTCGTACACGACCCGGCCCCGCGCGATGGTGGTGACAGGCCAGCCGGTGACGTCAAAGCCTTCCCAGGGCGTGTAGTCGGAGCCGTGGTGCAGATCGACCTGCCGGATCGGCTTCTTGAGCTTCGGGTCCCATAGCACGATATCGGCGTCGAAGCCGATTCCGATCGAGCCCTTGCGCGGATAGAGCCCGTAGATGCGGGCGTGGTTGGTCGCGGTCAGCTCGACAAACTTCTGCAGCGTGATCCTCCCCTTCGAGACTCCCTCGGAGAACAGGATCGGCAGTCGCGTCTCGATGCCGGGGATGCCATTCGGCACCCAGCGGAACGAGGTGCGGGCATTCGGCGTCAGCTTGCCCTTGGGATCGTCGTAGCGGAACGGGCAGTGGTCGGACGAGAAGGTCTGAAACACCCCGGTGGTGATGCCTTCCCAGATCGCCTGCTGGCTCTCAGCATCGCGCGGCGGCGGCGAGCAGACATATTTGGCTCCTGAGATGTCCATGTTCAGGCCCTTCATGTCGTCGGCCGTGAGCGTAATGTATTGCGGGCAGGTTTCGGCATGCACCGGCAGGCCGCGCTGCTGGGCCCACCGTATCTGCTCCATCGCCTCGCGCCCGGAGACGTGGACGATCATGATGGGGACGCCGATCACCTCGGCATGGCTGATGGCGCGATGCGTCGCCTCGCGTTCGACGGCCTGGGGCCGCGAGCTGCCATGATAATAGGGCGCGATGTGGCCCTCGCGTTCGAGCTTCGTGGTGAGGAAGCGGATGGCGTCATAGCCCTCGCAATGGACCATCACCAACGCCTCCTCGCGGCGTGCGACATCGAAGACCTCGAGCAGCTGCTTGTCGCTGAGCACGAGGTCGTCATAGGTCATGAACACCTTGAACGAGGTGTAGCCGTCCTTGACCAGCGCCGGCAGCTCCTGCCCGAGCACGACCGCGGTCGGATCGGAGATGATGAGGTGGAAGGCGGTGTCGATGTAGCACTCGCCCTCCGCGAGCTTACGGTAGTTCTCCACGCAGGTCCGTAGCGACGTCCCCTTCTCCTGGAGCGCGAAGGGCAGCACCATGGTGTTCCCGCCGGCTGCGGCTGCGCGCGTCGCCGAGGCGAAATCGTCGGCCATCACGACGTCGGGGCCCTGGACTTGAGAGATGTGGACGTGGCTGTCGATCCCGCCCGGCAGCGCCAGCAGCCCCGACGCGTCGATCTCGCGTGCCGCGCCTTCAATGCTGTCGGCGATGGCGACGATCTGGCCGTCGCGAATGCCGATATCGGCGCGAAACTCGTCGCTGGCCGTCACGATGGTGCCGCCGCGAATGGCGAGATCGAGCTGCGTCACTTGACCTTGAAGCACTTGCGTCTCCGTCACTTGATGATCGGCTTTGTCTGGAATATCCGCCCCCACGACATAAGGGTCGCGATGTCGCCGCCGGCGAGGCTGAGGCTTCGCCACAGCGTGACTGCAACGGAGTCAAGCACAACGATATTCAGCTCCTGCTCGAGCGAGGCCGCAAGCGCGGCACCGTCCAGATTGGTGCAAAGGATGACGACGGCGTCGGCGCCCTCCGCCGCCACCACGCGGATCATGTCCGCGATCGTCGCGGGCGCGACCTCGCCGAAGGAAAAATTATCGCGCAGGCCGAGGTGTCGCTCGGCGTGCGGCGCAATGCCCTCCTCGGCCCAGACCTCGCCAATCCGCCGCTGCACGTCATCGCTATAGGGCGAGACCAGACCGATACGTTTGGCTCGAAGTGCGCGGACGGCATCGATGCAGGCGAGCGTCGAGGTCGTTGCCGGCACGCCGGTGCGCGCCGTGATCGCGTCGCAAAGGCCCCTGTCGCGGCCGATGCCGAGCCAGCTCGCCGACGTACCGTTCCAGGCGATGGCGTCGACCTTGGCATCGGCCAGCAGGTCAGCGGCCGGCAGCATCACCGATGCATCGAACTGGCTCAGCGCTGCCGCGTCGAGCGCGATCTCGGTGACGCGGAAACGGGAGAAATGGGCGGTAACGCCGTCGATGCCCTGCAGCATGGCGCAGGTCGCGGGCTCCAGTACCGAATTGGAGGACGGCGTGATCATGCCGAGACGCTTGCGCAGGACTGACATCGATCACGGACGCTCCATTGCGAAGGCGCGATTGCGCCCCTCGAAAGATCATCCTTGCCGGCATCGCGCTGCGCAAGCCGCAATCTGCATGCTGCATACAATTTATTCGATATGCATTTGTTTTGAGCCACATACGTCGCAAATTTGGGCACCGCATTTGGTGGGGAGTGGATAGGGTCATGCGCAGGCAGGAAGCCCGCGTGCAGCAGAAATCCGAACCAAGCCCCGGACGAAAATCGCCCAAGCTCAAGAGGAGGGGCTTGCATGAGCGCGCCGCCACGCGGATGCGGACGATGATCATTCGCGGCGAGCTGCCGCCGGGAGCGCAGACCCAGGAGACAAAGCTGTCGAAAGAGCTGGGCGTATCGCGCACCCCTTTGCGCGAGGCGATGAAGGTGCTCGCCGCCGAAGGATTGATCGAGCTCCGTCCCAACCGCAGCCCGCGCATCGCCGATATCGCGGTCGACGGCATCTCGGAATTGTTCGAGGCGCTGGCCGGCATCGAGCGACTTGCCGCAGAGCTCGCCGCGGCGCGTGCCACCGAGCGCGACCTTGCCCGCTTGCGCACGCTTCAGACCCGGATGGAGGGTCATCACCGTAACGGCAAGCTCGACGACTACTTCGCCATCAACGGCGAGATCCACAACACCATCGTCCGTATGGCCCGCAACAAGCCGCTGCGCGAAGCGCATGAGATGCTGATCTCCCGCGCCGAGCGCGCGCGCTACCTCGCACTCGGTGCCGACCGCCGCTGGAGCAATTCGGTCGACGAGCACGCCGCTATTCTTGCCGCGCTCGAGGCGCGCAACGGCGAGGCGGCCGGCCGCCTGCTCGGCGCTCATGTCGCACGCACCGGGACGGCGCTGCTCGAAGTCCTCGCCAAATCCCAACCCAGGCGGACGGCGTCGCAATCATGAAGCTTCTGCTGCTCAACCCGAACACCAGCATCGAGGTCACCCGGCTGATGGCGGGCGTCGGACAGCGCGCGGCGTCCCCCGGCACCGAGCTGATCCCCTGCACCGCGACGCGCGGTGTGCCCTATATCTCGACGCGCACCGAGGCCCAGATCGGCGGCGCCATCGCGCTGGAGATGCTGGCCGAGCAGCAGCGGAACGTCGACGCCGCAATTATCGCGGCTTTCGGTGACCCCGGCCTGTTCGCCGCACGCGAGACCTTTGACATTCCCGTGGTCGGCATGGCGGAAGCAGCGATGCTCACGGCCTGCATGGCCGGACGCCGCTTTGCCATCGTCACTTTCGCACAGGCCTTGGGGCCCTGGTACGAGGAATGCGTCCGCGCCCACGGGCTGTGGGAGCGCTGCGCCGGTATCCGAATGCTCGATACGCCGTTTCAAGCGATCTCGGAGGTCGGCACCGAAAAGGAGGATGTGCTCGTCGAACTCGCGCAACGTGCGATCGTCGAGGACGAGGCCGACGTTCTGATTTTTGCGGGCGCCCCGCTTTCGGGGCTTGCCGAGCGCGTCGCCCACCGCGTCCCGGTCCCTGTGGTTGATCAAGTGGTCGCCTCAGTGAAGCAGGCCGAGGCGCTGGTTGCGCTGCGCCTGCGCAAGGCTACGGCAGGGACGTTCCGAAGGCCCGCTGCCAAGCCAACCATTGGCCTTGCCGAGGTGCTCGCCGCCCGGCTCGAGCATCGCGACAATGAGTGAGAAGGGTCTGACGATGCGAGAGGTACGATCGGTCTTCAATCGCACGGCTGGCGGCAGACTGGGGCACGAGACTTGCTTTCTTTCCGGGGAGAACGGGAGGCAACACCATGGCTGATACGCCAGGCGGGCGATCGCTCGTCGTCGACGCGGTAACCCATCGCTATCAGAGCGGCGCGCGTGCCGTCGAGAACATCAATCTCGACATCAAGGGCGGCGAGATCATCGCACTACTCGGGCCCTCCGGCTGTGGCAAGACGACACTGCTGCGCATCATCGCCGGCTTCATTGCACAGACCCAGGGGCGGATCATCATCGGCGATCACATCGTCGATGCGCTGCCGCCCAACCGCCGCGCCGTCGGCATCGTGTTCCAGAACTACGCGCTGTTTCCGCACCTCTCGATCAGCGAAAATGTCGGCTATGGCCTCGCCGCCCGCGGCGTCGACAAGGCGTCGCGCCAGCGTGAGGCGCAGCGGCTGCTCGAACTCGTGCAGTTACCCGCAATGGCGGAGCGGCTACCCCGGCAACTCTCCGGTGGCCAACAGCAGCGTGTCGCGCTCGCCCGTGCGCTCGCGATCAAGCCGTCGATCCTGCTGCTCGACGAGCCCTTTGCCGCGCTCGACAAGAATCTGCGGCTCGACATGCAGATCGAGGTCAAACGGCTGCAACGCGTCTCCGGGATCACGACACTGATCGTGACCCATGACCAGGAAGAGGCGCTATCGATGGCGGACCGCGTCGCCGTGCTGAGCCATGGCAAGCTCGAGCAGTTCGGATCGCCGTCGGACGTCTATGACCGTCCGCAGACCTTGTTCGTCAACACCTTTGTCGGCTCCAGCAACCGCATGCCGGGCGTCGTGGTATCCGCGGACCGCACCGCTGCAAAGGTGCGGCTCGATGCCGGCGCGGAGATCATCGCGCGGCCGGCCGGCGGCACTCTCACCGAAGGCGGCCGCGTCACGGTGTGCATCCGCCCCGAGCATCTGCAATTCGTCGGCGACGAGACGGGCTTTGCCGGCGTGGTCGGCATGTCGCTGCCGCTGGGGGCGACCGTCGTGCACGAAGTGACCACCGCCGACGGCTCCGGCGTCAAGATTTCTCAGGCGCGCATCGGCGGGACGCGCGCGCTGGAAAACGGTGCGGCGGTGCGCCTCGCGCCGCTCGCCCCCTCGCTCGCCAACGCCTTTCCCGCAACGCTTTAGATTTTAGTCTAGTCCACAGGGAGTTCGACATGATCCTCAACCGCCGAAGCCTGATGACCACCGCACTCACCCTCGGCGCCATGAAGGCGTTTCCGGGGCTGAGCTACGCCCAGGCCCGCCCACTGGTGTTTGCGACCTTCACCGGAAGCTGGGAGGAAGCGCACAAGGCCGTGCTGGTGCCGGCGTTCCGCAAAGCCAACGCGGACGCGGCGATCGTGCTCGATCCGATGCTGTCGGTCGACCAGATCGCGAAGATCAATGCCGCCAAGGCCAATCCGCCGATCGACGTGATGCTGCACGATCCCGGTCCGGCGCTTGTCGCGATTGGCCAGGATCTCGCAGAATCCTATCCGGTCGAGAAGAGCGCCTATTTCAAGGACCTGATCTCGGAAGCGCAGGAGCCGATGGGCCCCGCCCCATTCTTCCAGGTCGTCGGCCTCACCTACAATCCGGAGGCCATCAAGACGCCGCCGACCTCCTGGGCCGATCTGTGGAAGCCGGAATTCAAGGGCCGCGTCGGCATCACCAACCTCAATTCGACGCTCGGCACCGGCTGGCTGGTCGAGATCGCCAAGATGCGCGGCGGCTCGGAGGCCAATGTCGATCCCGCCTTCAAGGCGCTCGAAGAGCTGAAGCCCAATCTGGCCGCGGTCGCCGCCAATCCCGGCGCGCTCGCCACCCTGTTCCAGCAGGGCCAGATCGACATCTCGCCCGGCAATTTCAACGCCATCCAGATCCTGAAAGCGCGCGGCGTGCCGGTCGAGTTCGTGGCGCCGAAGGAAGGCGCGATCGCCTTCAAGACCACGATCCACATCGTCAAGAACTCGCCCAACCGCGAGCTCGCCTTCAAGCTGATCGAGGCATCGCTCAGCCCGGAGGTGCAGACCGCGCTGATGAACTCGCCCTATCTGATCGTGCCGACCAATTCCAAGGTGGCGATGGGCGGCGAGATCGCGCGTGTGCTCGCCAAGGACACGGCCGAGCTGAAGCAGAAATTCGTGTTCCAGGACTGGAAGAAGATCAATGAGCAGCGCTCAGCCTGGATCGAGCGCTTCAACCGCGAGATCAAGATCTAGCACCATGGGCACAGCACCGGCATCACGGGACGTGACGTCCTACGGAATGGGACTGGCAGCGCCGCTGGCGCTGTTCTTCCTGGTCTTCTTCGTGGCGCCGCTGCTGCAACTGCTCTGGCTCTCGCTGCACAACGACACGGCCGGGCTCCATTGGGGGCTCGGCCAGTACCTCCACTTCCTCACCGATCCCTTCAGCCTCAGCGTGCTCGGCTCGACGCTGTGGCTGGGTGCCGAGGTGACCGCCGTCTGTCTCGTGCTCGGTTTTCCCATCGCCTGGCTCTACCAACGGGTCGGGCCGCGGCTGCAGACAATCATCATCCTGATCGTGCTGCTGCCGCTCCTGACCAGCGTCGTGGTGCGCACCTTCGCCTGGATCGTCATCCTGGGCCGCCAGGGCATCATCAACGCGACGCTGCAATCGCTCGGCATCGTCGATACGCCCTTAAAACTGCTCTACACCCAGTTCGGCGTGGTGATCGCGCTGGCGCAGGTGCAGATGCCACTGATGACACTGCCGCTGATCACCGCGCTCGGCAGGATCGATCCCAATCTCGACGACGCCTCCTGCTCGCTCGGCGCCGGGAGCTGGCGCACCTTCTTCAGGATCGTGCTGCCGCTGTCGCTGCCCGGCGTGATCGCCGGATGCACGCTGACCTATGCCGCTGCGATCACCGCCTTCATCACGCAGTCGCTGATCGGCGGCGGGCAGATGCTGTTCATGCCGATGTATCTCTATCAGCAGGCGTCCACGCTGCAGAACTGGCCGTTTGCGTCCGCGATCTCGATCATCTTCCTGCTCGCCGTGCTCGCGGTCGTCTCCGTCTTCACCACGCTCGGCCGCATGTCGCGCGGCTATGGAGGGGCGTGATGAGCGGACGCAAACGGACCCTTGAAGCGATCAGCTTCGAATTTGTCATGACTGTCATCGCGATCATCGCGTTGGTCATCATCATTGCACCATCGTTGGTGGTCCTGATCGTCTCCTTCACCAGCGGCTTCTCGCTGCGGTTCCCACCGCCGGGTTATTCGTTGCGCTGGTACGCCGAACTGTGGAACGCCTGGCAGCTCCATTTCGCGGCGAAGAACAGCCTGATCGTCGCGCTATGGGCAACGGGCCTGTCGATCGTGCTTGGCGTTGCGGCGGCACTTGCGATCTCGCGATCGCGCGCGCTGTCGGCGCGGCTGCTCGATTCCCTGTTCATGTCGCCGCTGGTGCTGCCGGCGCTGGCTTTCGGTCTGGCTGCGCTGATGCTATTCTCGCTGGTCGGTCTGCCGGTGTCGCCGCTGACGCTGGTGATCGGCCACACCGTGGTCTGCGTGCCCTATGTCGTGCGCAATACGGTCGCGGCTCTTGCCCAGCTCGAGCCGACGCTCCTGGAGAGCTCGGCGGTGCTGGGCGCGAGCCGCCTCTATACGTTCCGGCGCATCGTGCTGCCGCTGATCCGGCCGGGCATCATTGCCGGGGCCTTCATCGCCTTCATGTCGTCCTTCGACAACGTGCCGGTCTCGCTGTTCCTGCGCGATGCCGCAACCGACATGCTGCCGATCCGGATGTGGCAGGATCTCGAGGGCAAGCTCGATGTCACCATCGCAGCACTTTCGAGCGTGCTGATCATTGCCACAGTCCTGCTGGTTGCTGTCATGGAGCGCGTCACCGGCCTGTCGCGGCGCTTGGCGAACTGATCAGGCGCCGCGGAACAGCGAATATCCCCAGCGCGTAAACTTCAGCGGCAGATGAAAATGTTCGTCGACATTGTGGATGCGGAAGCGGAACGGCGTCACGGTCAAGAAGCCGTCGCTGTCCGCGAAGAACTCGCCGAGATGAAACAGCACCTCGTACTCGCCGGCCGTGACGCCTTCGCCGCGCGTAACGGAATGATCGAGCACGCCGTTGGCGCCGAGCCGCCCGTCGGCGATCCGCGACGAATCCGGATCAATCCGCCAGATCTCGACGCGCAACCCCTGCGCGGGCCGTCCGCTCGCCACATCGACCGCGTGAATGGAAATGCCGCCTGCCACAATGTTCCTCCCGTGAGCGCGCCGCCATGGTAGACGGAAACGCGGCGGTTCGGCCAGTGCCTGCACTGCTGCCGGCGTTCGGCGCAGCGTGCCTCGCGCTCTGCGCCACACTGGCGTTGATCCGGGGAGGCCATGACAAATCCGGCACATAGCGCGCGCGAGATTGCGGCCGAGGTCAGCGCCGGACGGATCAGTGCGGTATTGACTGCCAAGGCCGCACTCGCCCGCATCGAGGCTGCGAAAGCCTTGAATGCGGTCGTCACGATCGATCCCGAGCGGACGCTCGCTGATGCGGCAGCGGTCGACGCACGCTTGCGCAATGGCGAGGCCATGTCGCTCGCCGGCGTTCCCGTCATCGTCAAGGACAATATCTGGGTCGGCGGCTGGCGCGTGACGCAGGGCTCGCGCCTGTTCGCCGATTTCATCGCGCCGCAGGATGCCATTGCGATCGAGCGGCTGCGCCGCGCAGGCGCTGTTGTCGTCGGCATCGGGGCAACATCCGAGTTCGCCTGCAAGGGCGTGACGACGTCGTCGCTGTTTGGGCCGACACGGCATCCGCAAAATCCCGCACTGACGCCGGGCGGCTCTTCGGGCGGACCCGCCGCGGCCGTTGCAGCCGGCCTTGTGCCGCTCGCGATCGGCACCGATGCCGGTGGCTCCAGCCGCAGGCCGCCGGCCCATGTCGGCGTCGCCGGCTTCAAGCCGTCCTATGGCGCGATCCCCTATGGGCCCGGTTTCGCCGAGCCATTCTTCGGCCTGTCCGTCATCGCGCCGATCGCCATTGATGTCGGCGATATCGCCCTGGCGTTCGAAGCCATGGCCGGCGACGATCCGCGCGATCCGGACTCAGCGAACATCGCGCGACATGCCAGTGACATCTCCAGCCTGCGCATCGCATTCTCGCCACGTCTCGGGCTCGACGTCGCAGTCGACGATGTCGTCGCAAATGGGCTCGCCTCCGCGGTTGCGCGTCTCGCCACCGCAGGCTTACCCGTCGCACAACGCGATCCCGTCTGGCCCCCGGGTGCGACGGAAGACGCTATCATGCCGCTTCAGCACGCGGGCCTTGCCGCTCTCCACGGCGATGCCTTTCGCAAGGATCCAACCGCTTTCGATCCGGATATCGCCAAGCAGGTCGAACGCGGTCTCGCCTGGTCAGGCAGCGATGTTGCCCGGGCGCTGGTCGCCAGCACGTCGATCGCCCATGCGTTTGCGACCTTCTTCATCGAAGTCGACCTGCTGCTGGCCCCGACGGTGCCCTGTGTCGCCTGGCCGTTGACCCAGCTCGGACCCGACCTGATCGGCGGCCGCCCGGCGAGCCCTCGCGGGCACGCCGTGTTCACGCCCTTCGTCAATCACGCCCGGCTGCCGGCGATCTCGATCCCGTGCGGGCGTGACAAGGCCGGACTTCCTTTCGGCCTCCAGATCATCGCCCGGCGCGGACAGGATCGCACATTGCTGTGCGCCGCACGACATATCGAGGCGGTGCTGCGGGCGTAGGTCACGTCACGAAGGTCGACCGCAAACGGCTCCAGCCGATCACGATGCCCGTGACGGAGAACACCAGGCCAAGCGTGCAAAGTCCGACGATCAGGACATCACGCAGACGCGGATGGGCCATCAGGACAGGGAAGTCGAGCGTGTGCAGCGCGCCATAGAGCCAACGATAGGCTCGCCGCGAGGCATCCAGCCGTTGCAGCACGCTGCCATCGGCGCCGTCGATGTCGAACCAGAGATCGCCGCAGCGGGCGCGGTAGACGGGCGCGCCGGGAACGATGGACTGCGCGGAATAGTCATCCTTATAGGCGACAACAGACGCCGCGCCGCAGCCTGTCGCCAGGCGCGTCGTCAAGCTGAGGAGGTCCTGCTCAGTCAGGAACGCCGCTTGCCGAGCCGGGGCCGGCTCGCCCGCCCTGGTCAAGGTCTGGCTGTTAAGGCCGGTCCGATCGCGCCGAAAGACGCTCCCCTGGAAGGCAAACCATTCGATTTCACGGACCGGGGAGGAAATGGGCTGCTGATCGAGCGACGGAGCTGCGCGCCAGTCCGGCACGGCGTTCGTCACGGCGGCCTCGGCCGGGGTCAATTGCCCACGCGAGAACAGCCGGCCGTGATCCATCGAGAGCCAGCCGCTGAAAATCCAGGTCAGCACGAAAACGGTCGAAACGAGCCCGATGATGTGATGCAGGGCGTGCCAGCCGCGATAGGGCGACGCGATCTGGCGCCCGCGGATCCTAATCCTGATGACACCGAGCACTGCGCCCAGTACCGCTGCGGTCAAGGCCACCAACGACAGTGTCGAGACCACCTGGTCCCACAGCGACCAGTTGCTCCTGAGCACCGTCGGATAGATCCAGTGCACGACGCTGCCGACCCAATTCCATCCGCGCTCGCTGCGGATCGTGTCGAGCACAACCTCGCCGGTAGGCGACGAGACATAGATTTCCGTTCCCGCCGCATCGCCGAGCGCGACCCGAAACAGAGGCCGATGGCGATCGAAACCGTTGGGGACGCTCCATTGATCGTAATCGGCACGCGCCACGATCGTGGCGTTTGCGGCATCGAGCCCACGTCGACGAGCATGATCTTGCGCAATGGCGAGCGCGACGTCGGGAAACTCCACCGATGCATCGGCCCCATCGGACGCATAAACCGCCCGCACACGCGATGGTCCCGACACCACATAGACCGGCCCGTCGCTGCGCTGGATCAAGCGCACACGCGTGGCGTCCGCGATCCCACTGGCGGCGACCGCGTCGGCCACCGACATGACCGGCTGCGCGCGCTCAACTGGCGCAAGCCCGGCAAAGCGCTCCGCCTCCGTCAGAGACGGAAACGGAACGAAGTGCATCACGATTCCGCTCGCAAACCACATCGCGAACAGGAAGCAGAACGCGATCCCAAGCCAGCGGTGCGAGAGGACGATCGCGCCCATCATGTGGTCAACACCCTACCATTTGAACGCGGCGGAGATTTCATAGGTCCGCGGTGCACCCAGCAGGATCTGGTCGGGATAAAACGGGTCGCCCCAGATCGCGTAGCGCTTGTCGGTGAAGTTGCGCACCCGGAAGGTTACGCGGGCCTGGTCGGCCGCATTGAACACCGTCTTGGGGATATCGACGAAGGCGTAGAGATCGCCGACGGTGTAGGCATTCATGGTCACGGTGTTGGCGTCACTGTTGTAGCGGTCGCCGACATGGCGGCCAGTGATGCCGACCTCGACAGGCCACGGCGTGAAGAAGCGCCAGGACGCGCCGGCATTGGCAACGATGCGCGGCACGTTCGGCGGCGTGTTGCCCGAGAACGAGCCGCCGGCAAAGTCGTAGCCGGCGTAGCGCGCATCGACATAGGCGATGTTGCCCCAGAGACGCAAAGGCTCGATCGGGCGGATTGATCCGGCAAGCTCGACACCCTTCGATTCCTGCCGTCCAGCGATGTTGAGCTGCATGCCACCGGCCGCGGCATAGACGTTCTTGCGCAGGATGTCGTAGGCCGAAAACGACCACTCCGCTCTGTTGTCCCAGAGCACATGCTTGACGCCGGTCTCGTAAGTGCGCGCGGTCGTCAGGTCGAGGTTCTGGGTCGGAGCAACCAGGAAGATATTGTTGGCCGAGACGTCCGCGCCGGTGGCGTACTGGCTGAAGAAGGTCAAACCCGGAACGGCTTCCCAGGTGTAGCCGATGCGGCCGGTGACGGGCGCCCAGGATTTCGAGAATGGGAAGTCTGCTTTCACAAGCCCGGCGGGGTCAGTCGAATTGCGGTCAAGCCCAATATGCTCGACGCGCAGACCACCGATCAGCGCAAAGGTGCGCGTCAGCTTCAGCCGGTCCTCGAACGACAGCGCCTCGTTGTCGATGCGCGCGGTCTGCTGCTGTATCGTGAGCGGGCCATAAAAACCGCGGTCGAAATCGACCAGCGGCACAGAATCGCCAAGGGGCTTGAAGGCACCCGGCCTGACGAAGTCCAGGTAGCTCGACGACAGCGTCGTGACGAGACGATTGTCGAAGCCTGCGATATTCGCATCCCAAGTCAGGTCGGTGACGTTGCCGACCAGCCGCTGGCTGTGCGCCACATAAAAGCGGCTGCGGTCCACCGTATTCGTCGCGGTGTTGAATGCCTCGACCTCGTTGTTGAACCAGGAGCGCTCAGCGCCATAGGCATAGGCCTGGCTCTTCAAGGTCAGGTCGGGGGCAAGCTTCAGCTCGAAGCCGCCGCGCAGCCAGACTTCCTGCGCCACGTTACGGTTGTCGAGGACGTTGTAGTTGGTGTTGAAGGTACGGTCGTCGATGGTGATCGGCCCGAGATTCGACGGGTTGAAGCTCGATACGTAGCTGCCCGAGACGATGCCAGCCGTCGCGTGCGAGCCGCTGAACGCCACCGGCACCAATGGCGCGCCCCAATAAGCCCTGGAGCGGTCCTCGCGATATTCGATTGCGCCCCAGACCTTGAGGCTGTCGGAGATGCGATAGTTGAGCTGGCCGGAGACGTCGAGCGTCCTGGTGTTGGTGTCGTCGGCAAAGCCGTTGAGCGTGGAGCGGCTGACGTCGAAGCGGTAGTCGAGCCCCTCGACATTGGTGCTGCCGCCCGAGCCGTAATGCGCGCGGAAGGAGTTCAGGGAGTCGTATGAAAAGTCAGCCTCGTTCCGGATCGGCCCGGTGTGCGGCTGCCTGCTGACGAAGTTGATCGCGCCGCCGGCGGCGCCCTCGCCCGAGATCAGCGAGGCCGGCCCTTTCAGGATCTCCACGGCTTCAAGATTGGCCGTGTCCATGATCCGCGAGGTCATGTTCTGCGGGCCGATCTTGATGCCGTTGTAGAGCGTGTTGATCTGGCTGTTGGTGAAGCCGCGCATCGAGAAGGCCGACGGCTCCGCCGGATTGTCGCCGGCGGTGACGCCGACCGCGCCCTGGGCGACGTCGGAGACGGTGCGGTAGCCCTGCTCGCGCATGGTCTCGGCGGAGATCACCTCGACGGTTGCGGGCGTCTCGAGCACGGTCAGGCCGAGGCGCGAGGCACTTTCAGCGACCACGTTGCTGTTGAGCGGCGTCGGCGCCGCAGCGATCGGCACGACCGGCTTGGGCGCGGCCGCTGCCGCGGCGGCCCTGCGCGCCGCCGTGCGGCGTGCGCTTGCCGCGTCCCGGCCGGCTGGCTTGGCCTGCTTGCGGGATTGCGGCGGCGATATCTCCACGGGCGGCAGGGGTTCGCGGACCTGCTGCGCCAAGGCAGCTGGCAAGTCGATGGCGACAAAAGATGTGAGAGCGGCGGACGCCAGCACGAAACGGCGTGGTCGTACAATACGGATGGAAAACACGGTCTTGGACCTCGGAGTGACGTCAGTGGCACGTCACCGCGAACCAAGGTCCCATCTTCCGGCTCATAAAGCCTTCCGATGAAGCCGAATGTCTGTACTCCCCGACCGACATCTTCGCGTGTGACCACGGCTGACGGCAGGTCTCCTGGCTCGCGGGTCGTGACCACTTCGTCGCCTTCCCGGGGACCGAGGACCCAGTGGCTTCTGACGAAGGATTCACCGCTTACAGTTGCGGGGGCAGCTACGGCATTGGGGACAATGTCCCCGCACCGCATTCCCTTTTCATCCCCTCTCGGGGAAACCGTCAAAGTCATCTAGGGTTACGATCAAGACAGAGTCAATGTACAAGCTGCGCCATTATTGCCGCAGCGACCAACTTCTTTGGAGATAAGCATGGAAGGCGAGACCTTCCTCTGGCTGATCCGGCATGCGCCGGTCGACGGCGTCAAAGGGACGATCCACGCCGCCGACGCGCCCGCCGATCTCGGCGACCGCGCGCAACTGGAGGCGCTACGGCAGCGCTTGCCGCAGGATGCCGCGAGCTATGCCAGCCCGTCGCGGCGTACGGTCGAGACTGCACGCGCGCTGGGGCTCGAGCCCGAATTGCTGGCCGAATTCGGCGAGCAGGATTTTGGCGGCTGGACCGGCCGGCGGCATGACGAGCTCGCAGCTGACGGAGGCCAGGCCTATGCGCAATTCTGGAGCGATCCGGCGCGCGGACGGCCGCCAGGCGGCGAGAGCTTTGAGGATCAGGTCGCGCGCGTCCGGCTGGGGCTAGCGCGGATCGGCACAGCTCACGCAACGCTCGTCGTGCATTCAGGCACCATCCGTGCCGCGCTCTGCCTCGCACTGGATCTGACGCCGCAAGCGGCGTTGCGCTTCGTGATCGATCCGCTGTCGCTGACCCGGATCGATCGGCTCGCGACCGGCTGGCGTGTCGTCTCGGTCAATCAGCGCGTGGCCTGATCAAACAGGCCGATCCGGCACGTTGGCCTGCGCGAACGTCGCCATGTCGTTGTGAAGGCTACATGCCGATCGCACCAGCGGCAGCGCGATCGCGGCGCCCGATCCCTCACCAAGCCTGAGATCGAGGCTGATCAGCGGCTGCACGTTCAGCGCGCGCAACACCAACCGATGCCCCTGCTCCGCCGATTGATGCGAGGCGAGCTGGAACGGCTGGCAAGACGGGTTCAGCCGCACCGCCGCGAGCGCAGCAACCGAAACGATAAAACCGTCGATCAGCACGGGAATGCGCGCCTGCGCAGCCGCGATGATTGCGCCGGAGATCGCCGCGATCTCGAGGCCGCCCACGGCGCACAGGATCTTTTCGGGCGCTGCGCCCGCAACGCCATGACGTGCGATCGCCGCATCGATCACGCGCGCCTTGTGCGCCCGGCCCGCCGCATCGACTCCGGTGCCCGTGCCCGCGATTTCCTCGGCGCTGATGCCGAGCAGGCTCGCGGCGATCGCCGCCGACGTCGTGGTGTTGCCGATGCCCATCTCGCCGAAGATCAGCAGATCGGGCTGATTGGCCTGCGCCCGCGCCACTGCGCGCTGGCCGGCCTCGAAGGCGAATGCCAGCTCGGCCGGCAAGAGTGCTGCGTCGATGCTGAAATCGCGGGTGCCAAAGCGCGGCTTGTCCGTGACGATATCAGGCATCGCCACTTCAGCCAGCGTTCCGGCATCGACGACCTCGAGGGTAGAGCCGAGCTCGCGCGCCAGCACCGAGATCGCGGCGCCGCCGGAGGCAAAATTCGCCATCATCGCGATGGTCACGGCCTGCGGATAGGCCGACACGCCCTGCGCGACGATGCCGTGATCGCCGGCGAAGATGACGATCGGCACGCGTGCGGCCCGAGGGCGTTCGGTCGCCTGCAAGGCGGCAAGCTCGATCGCAAGCTGCTCCAGCCGCCCCAGCGCGCCGGTCGGTTTTGTCAGTTGCGTCTGCCGCGCGATCGCGGCCTCGCGATGAGCGGCGGAGATCTCGGGGCATTTCCGGGTGACCCATTCGGGGAGCATGCTGCCTCGCTTACGGCCTGCGCTTGAGAATGTAACTGTCCATGATCCAGCCGTGCCGCTCGCGCGCGGCCTGCCGCGATGCGACGATGCGCGGGCCCACTTCGGCGAGCGCCCCGGACATGAGGATCTGATCGGCCATGCCGAGATAGGCGCCCCACCAGATGTGAAGCCCTTCGGGATCGAGCGACTGGAACGCCGTGCCGCCGTCGAGCATCACAACGACTGTATCGACGCCCACGGGCCAGCCGCCTTCGCGCAGGCGGCGTCCCGTCGTCACCAGAAACGGCTCGCCGATGTCGTTGAGCGGCAGTGCATGCGCCGCGCACAGCGCCTGGATCGACGTGATGCCGGGCACGACCTCTATATCAGGCAACGGATGGAGCCGCCGCGCGATGCGGAGCGAGGAATCGTACAGCGAGGGATCGCCCCAGATCAGCAGCGCGACCTTACCGTCACCGCCGGGATGATCGGCGATCGTCTGCGACCAGGTCGCGGCGACCGCGTCGTGCCAGTCGTCGACGCCCTTGCGATAATCGGCCTCGCCGGCGTCGCGCATCGGGAGATCGAACTCGGCGATACGCGTGGTGTCATTGGTGAGCACATCGGCGCAAATCGTCCGTCTGAGATCGGCAAGATCGGATTTTGCCGTCCCCTTGCGTGGGATTAGAACGAGATCGGCGGCATTTATTGCGCCAATCGCCGCACGCGTGAGCTGCCCGGGATCGCCGCAACCGATGCCGATCAGGGAGAGCGTCATCATGACGATCCGCCCTCCGCCAGCGCGCCGAACACGATCACAGCCGCCGTGGAAGCCGCACCGCCGCGCGCGAGCTGCTCGGCAAGCTCGGAAATGGTGGTGCGCACCAGCCGCTCGTCGGTACGGCCGAGGGACTCGGCGAATAGCGCCGGCGTATTCGGCGAAAGCCCGTGCTCGATCAATTTCGCGACCAACGCCGGAAAGGTGCGCCGGCCCATATAGACCACGGTCGTCGCATCAGGATCGGCCAGCGCGGCCCAGTTCAAATTCTGCGGCAGCTCGCCGGTGACATCGGCGCCGGTCACGAACTGCACCCGGCGCGAGGTGTGGCGACGGGTCAAGGGAATGCCGGCCTGCGCGGCGGCAACGCAAGCCGAAGTGACGCCGGGAACGATCTCGTAACCGATACCGGCCTCGCGCAGCGTCTCCAGCTCCTCCTCGAGCCGGCCAAAAATGCCGGCATCGCCCGATTTGAGCCGCACGACGCGCACGCCCGTGGCAGCGTAGTCGACCAGCAAGCGGTTGACGTGGTGTTGCTTGGTCGAGGGCCGCCCTGCGCGCTTCCCGACCGCGACGAGATTGGCGCCCGGGCGCGCCAGATCGAGGATCGCGCCCGAGGCAAGGTCGTCATAGAGCACGACGTCCGCCTCGCGCAGCCGCGCGGCGCCCTTAAGCGTGAGCAGCTCAGGATCGCCGGGCCCGGCGGAAATGAAGGTGACAAAGCCGCTCACCGATCCTCCGCAATTAGATGGAAGAACGTGCCGGTGGCGTGGCCGCGCCACGAGCCGGTTTCGGCGATGACCGCTCCGGTTGCGTCGTGCACGACTGCCAGCGGCGTATCGGGCTGGGCGACGATCGTCGAATAGTGGAATTCATGACCGCGCAGGCGCGCGCCAACCTGATGGCCCGGCATTGGCGCAGCGATCGCGGCGAGACGATAACCCAGATGCATGCGGCGCTTGGCAAAGCTCGTCTCCAGTCCGAGCAGGCCCGTCATCTCATGACTGATACCGTCGGCATCGGTCAAAGCAGTTCCCAGCACCATATACCCCCCGCATTCGCCGTGCACGGGTCGTGTCTCGGCGAAGGCGCGCAAGCCGCTGCGGAAGCGCGCATTGGCGGCGATCTTGCCGGCATGAAGCTCGGGGTAGCCGCCGGGCAGCCAGCACACGTCGGCGCTAGCGTCGGGCGCTTCATCCGCCAGCGGCGAGAACGTCGAGATCTCCGCACCCGCCGCGCGCCAGGCCTCCAGCATATGCGGATAGACGAAGGAGAAAGCGGCATCGCGGGCGAGTGCAATGCGCTGCCCCGGCGGCGTCACGTTCAGGCCGTTCGCCGCTGGTTGCACAGACCAGGCGGCCGCGGACCGCAGCACGGCATCGAGATCGACATGCTCTGAGACAAAGCGCGCGGCCTCGTCGATCAGCTTTCCGATCTCGGCCTGCTCCTCGGCCTGCACCAGGCCGAGATGCCGCTTCGGCAGGCTGATCTCGGCGTGACGCGGCAGCGCGCCGAACACGGCGATGCCGACGTCATTGAGCGCGCGACGCACGAGGTCTTCGTGACGGGGGCTCGCGACGCGGTTGAGCACCACGCCGGCGAGACGCACGCCGAGGCGATAGTCGCGCATGCCAGCGGCAATCGCCGCTGCCGTCTGCGCCTGTCCGGAGGGATCGATCACCAGCACCACCGGCCAGCCCAGCATCTCCGCGATGTCGGCGGTGGCGCCGGTGCCGGAGACGCCGCGCGCGGCGACGCCGTCGAATAGGCCCATCGAGCCCTCGGCGAGCACGATGTCGGCATCCGTGCCCCGGCCGACGAGATGCGCGATCGTGGCGCGGTCCATCGCCCAGCTGTCGATGTTGACGGAGGCGCGGCCTGTGGCGGCGGCATGGAAGGCGGGATCGATGTAGTCGGGCCCGCTCTTGAAGCACCGCACGTTCAGTCCGCGATTGCGCCAGGCACGCGCGAGCGCCAGTGTCAGCGTGGTCTTGCCGACGCCGGAGGCCGGCGCGGAGATGACGAGGCCGGCCGGCATCACGATGCCTCCGGAAAACGCGGCTCGGCACCAACGGGCCGGTAGCGGCGGTCATAGTCGGCGGCGTAAAGCCGGCTCTCGTCGAAATCCGCAGCGCCAATCGTCCTTCCGACCAGGATGAGTGCGGTGCGCTCCATCTCGGTAGCTGTGGCTGCATCGAGCGATGCGAGCGTGGCGCGGACGATGCGCTGGTCGGGCCAGCTCGCGCGCCAGACGATGGCGACCGGGCAGTCCGCGCCGTAATGCGGCGTCAGCTCGGCGATGACCTTGTCGAGCAGATGGATCGACAGGTGGATGGCGAGCACCGCGCCGGTCGCGGCGAATGCCGCAAGCTTCTCGCCCTCGGGCATCGCGCTGGCGCGGCCCGGCGTGCGCGTCAGCACCACCGTCTGGGCAAGGCCAGGCAACGTCAGCTCGGCCTCGAGCGCCGCCGCGGCCGCCGAGAACGACGGCACGCCGGGCGTGACGGTGAAAGGAATGCCGAGCGCGCGCAGGCGGCGAAGCTGCTCGCCCATCGCCGACCAGATCGAGAGGTCGCCGGAATGCAACCGCGCGACGTCCTTGCCATCCGCATGCGCGGCCGTGATCTCCGCGACGATCTCGTCGAGCGATAATGATGCGGTGTTGACGATGCGCGCACCGTTCGGGCAATGCGCCAGCACGCCCTCGGGCACCAGCGAGCCCGCATAGAGGCAGACCGGACTGGCCGCGATCAGGTCGCGCCCGCGCAGGGTGAGAAGATCGGCGGCGCCCGGCCCGGCGCCGATGAAGTGCACGGTCATGGGCCGTCTCCTTCCGCGATCGCCGCGGTCGCGGTGCGATCCTGCGAGACCGCGCGCGTTGCGATGAGCCGCGCGCCAGGGCCGGCCACGGCGAGCGCTGCCGCTTCGGCAACCGATCCAGTACCGAATTTTTCCGTGATGAGTTTTGACTGCGTCGGCGTCGCGATGCCGGCCAGCACTTCGGCGGCGACGGCCCTGATCGGAACGCCACACTCGCGCGCGAGCAGTTCCAATGCCTCTGCGTCAGCCTTGTCGCTGACTGTTGCCATAGCCGCGAGGCCATCGGACCCGCCGGCCGCCGCAAGCGCTTCGCGCAACGAAGCCAGCGTCACATCCTTCTTGAATCCGAGCCCGGCGACCTTCATCGGACTGTGCTCCACTGCACCACCGGCCGCGTCGCCTCCCAGGACCGGTAGCGGCCGAGCGGAGCGGCATGCGCAATCTCGACCCGCATCAGCTCGCCGCCGTGGCGCTGGTGCAATTCGCCGAGCAGCGCTTCCGTCTCCAGCGTCACCGCATGGGCGACCAGCCGCGCACCGGGCGCGAGGCGCGACCAGACGGCATCGAACATCGCACGATCAAGACCGCCGCCGACGAAGACGGCGTCAGGTGCTCCCAGCGCCGCGAGTGCTTCCGGCGCCTGTCCCGCGACCACGGTGATCCGATGCGCCAATCCGAATGCCGCCGCATTGCTGCGGATGTTCTCGGCGCGATCCTCGCGCGCCTCGATGGCTGTCGAGGTCCCGCCGCACAGCGCCCATTCGACCGAGATCGAGCCCGATCCGGCGCCAACGTCCCACAGCCGCTCGCCGGGACGCGGCGCCAGCGCCGAGAGCGCGAGCGCGCGCACCGGTCGTTTGGTGATCTGGCCGTCATGGACAAAGAGATCGTCCGACAATCCCGAGCCGCGAGGAATGCCCTGTCCTCCCCACGCCTGCACCGCCAGCGCAAGCAGATTGCCGGCAATATTCTCGGCAAAGAGATCAGCGCGGTGCTGGTCGATGCTTTCGCCTGGGCCGCCAAGCGCAACGAGAGTCCACACGAGTGAGGCGCCCCATCCGCGTTGCGTCAGCCACTTCGCGAGATCGCGGGCCGCCTTGCCATCGCGCACGAGACAAATGATGCGCGCACCTCGCGCCAGATGCGGCACGAGACGCTCAAACGGCGCGGCGTGGAGACCAAGACAGGCGGTTGCTTCCAGACGCCAACCCAGCCGTGCCGCCGCCAGCGAGAAGGTTGACGGCGCCGGATGTGCGATCCACTCATCCCCGTCGAGCTTCTCGGCCAGGCTCGCGCCGGCGCCGTGCCAGAACGGATCGCCGGAGGCAAGCACCACTGTCGGTCGACCGCGTCGACTCAGCACCACATCCCCGTCGAACGGCACAGGCCACGGGCGGCCGCGCCCGCTCACGCCTGCAAGCGCGAGATGACGCTCGCCGCCGAACACGGTTTCTGCCTTGGCTAGCGCCTTTCGGCTTGCATCGGACAGCCCGGCAAGGCCATCTTCGCCGATACCGATGATGGTCAGCCAGGGATCAGCCATGATGCGCGCCCTTATATTGGGCGGAATTGCCGATGCGAGCCTGCTTGCCGCGGAGATCGCACGCGCAGGGATCGATGCCGTGTATTCCTATGGCGGCCGCACCCGCGCGCCCGCCGATCAGCCGCTGCCGACCCGCAGCGGCGGCTTTGGCGGCGCGGGCGGGCTTGCCGATACCATCAGGCGCGAAGGCATCACGCACGTGATCGATGCGACGCATCCCTTCGCGGTCGGGATGAGCCGCAATGCCGTTGAAGCGTGCGCGGAAACCGGCACGCCGTTGATTGCGCTCGAACGCGCACCGTGGGACAATGTGCCAGGCGACAATTGGATCGAGGTCGCGGACGTCGACGCTGCCGTCGCCGCGCTGCCGGAATCGCCGGCAAAAGTGTTCCTCGCCATCGGCCGCCAGCACATCGCGCCGTTCGCGGCGCGGCCCCAGCACGCCTACACGCTGCGCTTCGTCGATCCGCCCGAAGCGCCCCCGCCCTTTGCTGCCGATGTGATCGTATCGCGTGGACCGTTCACCCTTGATGGCGAGCTGAAGATGATGCGCATGCGCGGCATAAATTGGATTGTGGCGCGCAATTCCGGCGGCGATGGCGCGCGCGCCAAGATCGATGCCGCCCGCAGGCTCGGCCTGCCCGTGATCATGATCTCGCGACCACAACTGCCCGAACGGCTGCGGGTGGAGAGCGTCACTGAAGTGATGCAATGGCTCGGTCATCGGACCTGCCTCGGCGCATAGACCCAGCGGCCGACCCGGCGCGTCTGCGAATTTCCGACGATGACGAGCGTGCGCATGTCGGCCATCTCTGATGTCGCATCGTTCAGCGTCACGGTCACGATCTTCTCGTCAGGTGCGCTGATCGCGCGCGCGAAGATCACGAGGCGCTCGCCGCAGCCGGCACCTTTCAAAACCGCGAGAGCGCGGCCAAATCCGTCCGGCCGGCTCGCCGAGCGGGGATTGTACAGCGCAATCGAAAAATCCGCTTCCGCGGCCAGCCTCAGCCGCTTCTCGATCACCGCCCAGGGCTTGAGATTGTCGGAGAGATTGATCGCGCAGAAATCGTGGCCGAGCGGCGCACCCGCGCGCGCGGCGGCGGCCAGCATCGCGGTGATGCCCGGCAGCACGCGGATCGGCAGATCCTGATATTGCGGCGCCCGTTCGAGCGCCTCGAAGACGGCCGAGGCCATCGCAAACACGCCGGGGTCGCCGGAGGAGACGACGACGACCTGTCCGCCTTCGGCAGCCAGACGCAACGCTTCGCGCGCGCGCTGCAGCTCTTCACGGTTGTCGGACGGATGCAGGGTGAGACCGGGACGCGGCGCGACGCGCGCGACATAGGGAGCATAGCCCAGAATATCGGTCGCGGCGGCGAGCGCGGCGGACACCTCCGGCGTCACCAGTGCATCATTGCCCGGCCCGAGGCCCGCGATGGTCAGCGTGCCCGTCATTCGGCGGCGTCCGGATGCCGGCCCTTGCCGTGCACGAGCACGATCGCAAAGTAAGGACAGTCAGCGGTGTCGATCTCGGCGAGCCGCACGACGCGCTCGCCCGGCATGGTGCCGCGCTCGACCAGCCAGGCGTCATCCAGACGGCCGGCGGATTCGAGCGCACGGCGCACCTTTGCGAGATTGCGGCCGGTCTTCATGATGACGAGCGCATCGGAATCGCGCATGCGGCGTTCGAGTTCGGCTTCAGTCAGCGTGCCCATCAGCACCGTCGTCACGTCGTCGCCGAGCGCGATCGGCTGACCAACGCCGTTCCAGCAGCCGACCATGCCGGGAATGCCGGCGATCACCTCGATCGCGACGCGGCCTTGCAGGCGCGTGTACAGATGCATGAAGGAGCCGTAGAAATAAGGATCGCCCTCGCACAGCACGACGACATCGACGGCGCGCGCCAGCCGCGCCAGGCGCTCGGCCCATTCGTCGTAGAAGCCGGCCAGCAGCTGGACATAGTCCGGGCTGTCGAAAGCGATCTCGGTCGTAACCGGATACTCCATGGGATATTCAGTGACGCCGCTTCCGAGCATACCCTCGACGATGCGCCGCGCCTGGCCGGGCCGGCCCTTCTTGCGGAAATAGGCGACATGCTTCGCGCCGCGCACGGTCCGATCGGCGCGCACGCTCATCATGTCAGGGTCGCCGGGGCCGAGACCGCAGCAGACGATGCGTCCCATCGCTATTCGCTCCGGCTTGCGAGCGCGTTGACGGCGGCGACCGTCATCGCGGAGCCGCCGAGGCGACCTTCGACCGTCAGCGCCGGCGCCGGCGGATCGGCCATCAATGCGGCCTTGGATTCGGCGGCACCGACGAAGCCGACCGGGCAGCCGATGATCGCCGCGGGCCGCGGGCAGTCGCCGTCCTCCAGCATGTTGAGCAGATGAAACAGCGCCGTCGGCGCATTGCCGATCGCGACGATCGCGCCGTCGAGATGCGGGCGCCACAATTCCAGCGCCGCGGCCGAACGCGTGTTGCGCATGGATCGCGCCAGCGCGGGAACGGTCTCGTCGCCGAGCGTGCAGATCACGGCATTGGCTGCAGGCAATCGCGCGCGCGTAATTCCCTCCGAGACCATGCGCGCATCGCACAAGATCGGCGCGCCCTTCTGCAGCGCCGCGCGCGCGGCGGTCGCCATGTCAGGCGTGAAGCGGATATGCGCCTCGAGACCCACCATGCCGGCGGCATGGATCATCCGCACCACGACCTGCTCCTCATCAGGCGTGAAGCGCGCCAGATCGGCCTCGGCCCGGATGGTCGCGAAGGACTGCCGGTAGATCGCGGCGCCGTCGGTCTCGTAAGTATGCGGCATCAGTGCCCTCCCATCAGGATGGAGGGATCGCGAACGATATCATCGCGGTCGAGCCCGCGCAGGATCGGCTCATCGCTGGTCGACCCGCCGCGCACGAGATCGAATCCTGCGCCTGTCGCAACCAGCGTGATCGCGGCGGTGCCGGAATGGGCGCAGCCCTTGGCGCAGCCCGAGACGTGAAGCCGCGAGGCCGCGCCGATGTTCGGTGCCAGCGCCGCAGCAAGTGCGCGCGTGTCGGCATGCGCCTCGCGACAGCGCGGCGCGCCGCTGCAGGCAATGACGCGGAGCGCCGGATCGTAGGCCTCGGTGATCAGGCCGGAAGCGGTCGGCATTGTCCGCTTGCCCTCGCTCAAGACCATGCGCCATGGCGTCATCCGCAGTGCATGCCCGCAGCCGGACAAGCGATTGAGCGTCGCATGCGGCATCTGCCCGAAGGCGACGCCGACCATGGCTCCCTGCGGATAAAGGCCGGGGCGCGCTGCCGCCATGATGGGCGCCGGCTCCGCCTCGCTGCGCAGCAGCTCAGGTAATTCCGCGCCAGCCGCAAGATGCTTTGCCATGCGCCCGCGCCCGCCGCTGACGCCACCGGAGGCGATGAACCAGCTTGCGAAAGCGAGTGCGGTCGTCACAGCCTCGCCGCGCGCGACGCTGCGGCCGAGCCTGGCGCCGTCTGCGCGCACGATCAGACCGCCTGCAGCATCACGCTCGATCCGCACATCCGCGGAATTGCCGGCGAGCACGCGTGACTTGCCGTCATCGATGGCGAAGCCGAATTTCGTCGGAAGCTCGAGCATCGAGTCCGCCAGCACCTCTTCGAGCTCGGCCGCAAGCGCCTGGGTCTCGTCGCCATCGCGCCAGAACGGCGTGACCAGAATGTTGCGCCGGGATTCGGTGTCGGCGTCGGGGTCGAGCAGCGTCAGTTGCGCAAGACCGTCAAGCAGCAGCCGGTGGCTGGTGTCGGTGACGCCCCTGATCTGAAGATTGGCGCGGCTGGTCACGTCGATCAGGCCATTGCCGTGGCGCTCGGCGAGATGCGCAAGCCCGGAGGTCTGTGCTGCATCGAGCCGGCCGCCGAACGGGCGCACGCGGACCACGAGCCCGTCGCCTGATTGCATCGGCCGCAGCGCGCCGGGACACCAGCCCTTCACCGAAGCCGCGCTCATGACGCCTCCTTCAGCGCAGCCGCAATCGAATTACGGCGCGTCCGCCAGAGCGAGGCCTCGTGCAGCCGCGTGAAGCAGGTCTCCATCGCGGCGAGCGCCGCCGGATTTTCGCCGGCCATGAAGGCACGGACGTCGGCGTCGCCGAGCGTCGCGTCGTAGTAGAGATCGAACAGATGCGGCGGCACGGCCCCCGCCAGATGGGCGAAGGCAGCCATGTGCTCCAGCGTCGCGGTGATCTCGGCGGCGCCGCGAAAACCGTGGCGCATCATGCCTGCGATCCAGGCCGGGTTGGCCGCGCGCGCCCGGACGACGCGCGAAATCTCTTCGGTCAGCGTGCGCGCATGCGGCTCGTCGAGGCGCGTCGTGTCGAGATGATAGAGCGATGGCCCCGCCGCACCCAGATGCGCGGCGGCTGCGGCGATGCCGGCTTCATGCGCGGCATAGTCGGCGGCGAGCAGCAGATCGGTTTCCGGCAGATCCTGGAGGTGAACGAAAGCATCGGCCGATGCGAGCCGTTGTTCGATGCCGGCGCGATCCGGCTTGATCTCGCCATCGGCGGAGAACGCCCAGGACGATGCCGACAGCCAGGCTTCGCCCGCGGCGTCGCGCGTCTCGGGCGTGAACGCATCGGGGATTGCCGAGAGGCCGACGCCGTATTGTCCGGGGCGCGGCGCGAACACGCGCGAGGCGCGGTGGCGATAGGGATTCTCCTCGCCCTCCTCCTCGCGCGACGCCAGCGCCTCGGTGGCGGCTTCGAACAATTGCGCAAGGCCTGCGAAGACATCGCGGAACAGGCCTGACACGCGCAGCGTGACATCGATGCGGGGACGGCCGAGCTCGGCCGGCGCGATGATATCGTAGCCGGTGACGCGGCCGGAGGCGTGATCCCAGTGTGGCGCGAGACCGGCCAGATGCAGCGCCATCGCGAACTCCTCGCCCGCGGTGCGCATCGTCGCGGAGCCCCAGAGATCGACGACAAGGCCTTTCGGCCAGTCGCCGTGATCCTGAAGATGACGACGCAGCAGCTCTTCGGCGAGTTTTATCCCCTGCGCATGCGCCGACGGTGTCGGCACCGCGCGCGGATCGACGGCGAAGAGATTGCGTCCCGTCGGCAGCACGTCCTGACGTCCGCGATAGGGCGAGCCTGACGGGCCCGGCGCCACGCGCTGGCCCGCGAGCGCGGCACGCAACCCGTCCCGCTCGGCCTCGCCACAGACGCCGCGGCCGAACACGTGCAGGCCATCGCCGAACTGGCTTTCCTTGAGATCGCAGACGAAGCGATCGATCCGCGGGATCGCTTCGGCCGGCGCGGCCGAGGCATCCAGGTCGAGATCGTCCTCGAGGCCTGCCGTGCGCGCCTCGTCGCGGATCGCAGCGATCAGGCGCTGGCGGCGGGCGGGATCGAGACCGTCAGCGGTCGAATATTCGTCGAGCAGACGTTCAAGCCGGCGCAGGCTTTCCGGTACCGCAGATTGTTCAAGCGGCGGCGGCAGATGGCCGATGGTCACGGCACCGATGCGCCGCTTGGCCTGCGCGGCCTCGCCGGGATCGTTGACGATGAAGGGATAGATGACAGGCAGAGCGCCGATCAGCGCTTCCGGCCAGCAGCGCGACGACAGCGCCACGGATTTCCCGGGCAGCCATTCCAGCGTGCCATGCGCGCCCATATGCACAACGGCATCAATCTCCTGCTCCCGGAGCCAGAGATAGAACGCGACATAGGCATGGCGCGGCGTACGGGCGAGATCGTGATAGTCGGAATCGCGCGTGGTCGCGTCGCCACGCTCGGGCTGGACTGCGATGATCGAGTGGCCGCACTGGATCGCAGAGAAGTGGATCGCGCCGTCGCGGCAGTTCGGATCGGTCTCCGGCGCACCCCAGGCTTGTGCGAGATCGTCCTGCAAACTTTGCGGAAGGCGCGAGAGCGCCACGCGGTACTCGGCGACGCTCCAGGTTAGTTTCTGGCTGAGCAATGTCTCGCCAAGCGCTCTGATCGGCGCAACATCGAAGCCGGCTTCAGTCAGATCGGACACCAGCGCTTCGACCGAGGCGAGCGCGTCGAGACCGACCGCATGCGCGATCTGGTGCGGACGGCCGGGATAGTTCGAGAGCACGATCGCCAACCGCTTCTCGGCGGCAGGTTTCTCCGCAAGCCGCCGCCAGGCCGCCACGCGTGCGGCGACGGCCTTCACGCGCTCTTCGTCCGGCTGATGAGCCAGATGCGAAAATTGCAGATCGATATCCCGCATCGCAGCCGATTTGAAACTCACCACGCCCGCGAACAGGCGCCCGTCGACCTCGGGCAGCACCACATGCATCGCAAGATCGCCCGGCGACAGGCCGCGCAGCGATTCCGCCCAGTCCTCGCGTCGCGCCGATGAGAGCGCGACCTGGAACACCGGACATGACGCGGCATCGAACGGCGTCGTGCCGTCGTCGCCCATCGCCGAGAACGCCGTCGCATTGACGATCGCCGCCGGAGGATTCTTCGCGAGATACGTCCTCAGCCAATCCGCAACGCCTGTAGCCTTCAGCGAGGTCACGAACGCGCCGTGAGCGTCAAACCCCTGTTCGCGCAGCGCGGCGATCAGCGCATCGACCGGACCGGTGTCGGCAGCCGCGAGATAGGAGCGATAGAACGCCACCAGCGCGAGCGGCCTCCCTTCACTCGGCACCGGCGCGCCGATGACGCCGCGTGCGGGATCGTAAAAGCCCATCTCGGGAACGGTCATCTCGCCGACGACCGGCCCGGCATAGAGACCCGATGCCAGCGCGAGTTGCGTGATCGCGGCTTGCGCGGCGACGGGGCCGCCGGTGTCGCAGAGCACTTTCAGCCGGCGCAGCGTCGAGACCGGCAAGGTGGAATAGGCATCGAGCCGCGTGTCGTCACGACCATCAGCCGGCAGCACGGCGAGCACGATGTTGCGATCTCTTGCCAGCTCCTGCAGCGCAGCCAGCCCGTACGGCCAATAGGACTCACCGCCGATCAGCCGCACCAGGATGCCGCGCGCCTGCGACAACGTGCGCTCGATATAGGTGTCCACCGAGAGCGGATGACGCAATTCTGCGAGATTGGCAAGCCGCAGCGACGGCAGGCTGGTGCGGCCGCGGCGCCAGCCGGCCGCGAACGCCGCGAGGTCGGAATCCGAGTACGAGAGCACCACGAGATCGGCCGGGTCCTGGCCGATGTCCCTTGGCGTCGCGGTCTCCTCGAGACCGCGGCTCTCGCGGAAGACGACGTGCATCAGACTCCCAATCCCGCCTTGATCGCGGCCGCGTCGATATCGCCGTGCTCGCCGATCACGACGAGCTTCGACCGCCTGTTGCCCGCGCCCCAGGGCTTGTCGAACTGGTGGCGCACCCGCTCGCCGACCGCCTGCAGCAGCAGGCGCATCGGCTTGCCCGCGACCGCAATGTAGCCCTTGACGCGCAGCACGTTCTGCTCGCGCGCCAGACGCTGCACCGATGCGACCAGCGCATCGATGTCAGTGACCTCAGGAAGATCGATCACGACGGAGGCAAAATCATCATGCTCATGCTCCTCCTCGCCATCATGATGCGAGGGGCGCGCGGCGAGATCATTCTCGGCGGCCGCGCCGAGGCCAAGGATGACGCGCGCATCGATGGCGCCGTCGGTGATCGGCAGCATCGGCACGCGACGCGGCATCTCGGCGGTGATCAACGCCTTGGCGGCCTCAATGCCGGCTGCGCCCGCAAGATCGGCCTTGGTCAGCAGCACGATGTCGGCGCAGGCGATCTGGTCCTCGAACACTTCCGACAGTGGCGTCTCGTGATCGAGATTTTCGTCCGCCGCGCGCTGCGCTTCGACCGCAGCCGGATCCGGCGCAAAGCGGCCGGCGGCGACCGCCTCGGCATCGGCGAGCGCGATCACGCCATCAACCGTGATGCGCGAGCGGATCTCCGGCCAGTCGAACGCCTTGAGTAGCGGCTTCGGCAGCGCCAGCCCCGAGGTCTCGATCAGGATGTGATCAGGCCGCACCGGGCGCGCAAGCAGCTTCTCCATGGTCGGAATGAAATCATCCGCAACGGTGCAGCAGATGCAGCCATTGGCGAGCTCGACGATGTTCTCTTCGGGGCAGTTCGCATCCGCGCAGGACTTCAAGATCTCGCCGTCGACGCCTTCGCTGCCGAACTCGTTGACAAGCACGGCGAGCTTCTTGCCGTTGGGATTGGCGAGCAGATGCTGGATCAGCGTCGTCTTGCCGGAGCCGAGAAAGCCGGTGACCACCGTCACAGGGACTTTTGCGAGCGAGTTCATTCGGCGGCCTCCGGCAACACGGCAATGGGGGGAATGCGGGCAAGCGACTGCTTGCGGAAGATCTCAGGCCTGCTGCGCCACGGCACGAGGCCATCGGGCGCGGCGGCATAGGCGGCAGCGCCCGCGACCACGTCCTGCGCGTTGGCATCCGACAGCCGGCCATAGACATAGGACCAGCGGCCGGGCGCGCTGAGCGCCACCGAGCAGCCCTGGCTGCATGCAGACAGGCATTCGACGGGAACCACATTGACGCCGTCGGGCACGCCGGCCTCGAGGATCGCTCCATGCAGGCGCTTGCCGGGTGTCGCCTCGCCTTCGCTCGGCGTCTCGCCGGCACGGCAGGTGATGCAGACGTGAAGTGTAACGGTCATCGCCTCTTCCAGAAGTATCTGCGGGAGGCGAAGAGGCACACGAACCGTTCTTGCGAAGGCCCGTTTCCCCGTCGCGGAACACCCCGTCCGCCGGTTCAAGAATCGTCCGCGCTGGCAGGTCTCCCGGCTTGCGGAGCAGGGTTTCCCCTTCGATCCCCGCCTTCCCGATCCGCAAGTAGGATCAGTGGCTTTGGGCATCTCTCCGGTCACGGTCGCGGGGGCGGCTGCAGTTTGGACCCAAATCTTGCCGATTCGGACCCTATCGCATTCCCTCTTCGCCTGTCATAGGACAGGAACCAACGCCGGGTCACCATTTGCCCCCGGCCGCCTCTTGTCAAGCCGAAGGACCGGGTACGATGACGCCTGAACCGGATACAAAAACGGCCGCGGAAGCCGACGCCAGGCATGCCGCGAAGATGGCGAAAATCAAGGTCGCGCGCGACAAGATCATGGCGACCAAGAGCGGCGAAAAGGGCCTCATCATCGTCCATACCGGTGCCGGCAAGGGCAAGTCCTCCTCCGCCTTCGGCATGATCGTGCGCTGCGTCGCCCACGGCTTCCCCTGCGCCGTCGTGCAGTTCATCAAGGGCGCCTGGGATACCGGCGAGCGGCGCCTGCTCACCGGCCATTTTGGCGAGCTCTGCCAGTTCCATGCGATGGGCGAAGGCTTTACCTGGGAGACGCAGGACCGCGCCCGCGACATCGCAGCCGCGCGCGCCGGCTGGGACAAGGCGAAGGAACTGATTCTCGATTCCAATCTGCGCATGGTCGTGCTCGACGAGATCAACATCGCGCTGCGCTACGACTATCTCGACATCGCGGAGGTCGTCGATTTCCTGAAGACCTCGAAGCCGCCGATGACGCATGTCGTGCTCACCGGACGCAACGCCAAGGACGAGCTGATCGAGATCGCCGATCTCGTCACCGAGATGACGCTGGTGAAACATCCGTTCCGCTCCGGCATCAAGGCGCAGGCCGGTGTCGAGTTCTGAAGACGCCAAGCTCTGAAAAAACCAAGCTCTAATAAAACCATGGCGCGCGCATTGATGATCCAGGGAGCCGGCTCGGACGTAGGCAAATCGCTCATCGTCGCCGGTCTCGCGCGCGCCTTCACGCGCCGCGGCCTCCGCGTGCTCCCGTTCAAGCCGCAGAACATGTCGAACAATGCCGCCGTCACCATCGATGGTGGCGAGATCGGCCGCGCCCAGGCGCTGCAGGCGCTCGCCGCCGGCGTCGCGCCGCACACCGACATGAACCCGGTGCTGCTGAAACCCGAGACGGATGTCGGCGCGCAGGTCATCGTGCAGGGCAAGCGCATCGCGACCGCGCGTGCGCGCGAATATGCGGCGATGAAGCCTTCCTTGATGGGCGCGGTGCTGGAGAGCTTTGAGCGGCTGAAGGCGCGCTCCGATCTGGTGCTGGTCGAAGGCGCCGGCAGTCCGGCCGAGGTGAATCTGCGCAAAGCCGACATCGCCAATATGGGCTTTGCGCGCAAGGCCGACGTGCCCGTCGTGCTGGTCGGCGACATCGATCGCGGCGGCGTCATCGCGCAACTCGTCGGCATCAAGACCGTGATCGACCCGGATGATGCCGCGATGATCCAGGGTTTTGTCATCAACAAGTTCCGCGGCGATCCCACGCTGTTCGACGACGGCTACAGGCTGATCGAAGCGAAGACCGAATGGCGCGGCCTTGGCGTGCTGCCCTGGTTCGCGCGCGCCGGCGAGCTGCCGGCCGAGGACGCGCTGGGCTTAAGCGACGCGCGCAAGCCAGGCCAGTGCAAGATCGCCTGCCTCGCGCTGTCGCGGATCGCCAATTTCGACGATCTCGATCCGCTGAAGCTCGAGCCGGGTGTCGACCTCGTGATGGTGCGTCCGGGCGAAGCGATCCCGGGCGATGTCAGCCTCGTCATCATCCCCGGCTCAAAATCCACCCGCGGCGATCTCGCCTTCCTGCGCGCACAGGGATGGGACATCGATCTGCTCGCGCATCACCGCAGGGGCGGTCATGTGCTCGGTCTCTGCGGCGGCTATCAGATGCTCGGACGCAGCGTCGCCGACCCTGATGGCATTGAGGGGCCCGCGGGCGACACGCCGGGGCTTGGCCTGCTGGATGTGGAAACTGTGATGAGCCCGCAGAAGACGCTGACGCGTGTGACGGCGGTGCATGCGGCGACGGATCAGCCGATCCAGGCCTACGAAATCCATATCGGTCGCACCGATGGACCTGATCGCGCGCGGCCATTCGCAAAACTGAACGGCGAGCCCGAAGGCGCGATCTCACGCGATGGGCGCGTGCAAGGCAGCTATCTGCACGGCCTTTTTACGTCGGACGCATTTCGCAGGGCATTCCTTGCAAAGCTCGACATTCCCGCGGGCGACGAGCCCTATCACGCCAGGGTCGACAGCGCGCTCGACGCACTCGCCGATCACATCGAACAACATCTCGACGTCGAAGGCCTGCTCGCGCTAGCGCGCTAGGACCTCGGCAAGGCGCAACCATTCGGCCTCAGCGCCCGGAAGCCCAAGGCGCAGCCATGTCGGCTTTTGCGCGAAGACGCGGGACCAGATCTGGCCGCGTGCCAGCTTTTCCTGCGCAGCACGCGCATCCGGCGCCTCGTAGAGGCGAAACAGTGGCGCACCGCCAACCAGCCGCCAGCCTTGCGACTGCGCGATGTCGTCGAGGCGAACGCAGTCGCGGGCAAGCCGCGCTGACGTCGCCTTGGCCCAGGCGTCATCGCGCAAGGCGCGGCAGCCAATCGCGATCGCAGCTCCAGAGACCGGCCATGGACCTGACGCCGCCGCGATTCTGCCGATGTCATCCGCATGGCCGATCGCAAAACCGAGCCGCAGGCCGGCAAGACCATAGAACTTTCCGAAGGAGCGCAGGATCAGCAGCCCCGGCCGCCCCGCTTCCGAAGCGAGCGAGAGCTCGGGAATGCCGTCCGCAAAACTCTCGTCGATGACGAGGTGACCGACGCGCGGCAACAGCGCGAGCAGATCCTTCGGCGCATAACGGCGGCCGTCGGGATTGTTGGGATTGACGACGATGGCAAGGTTCGCCCCCGCCAGCGCGTCGGGCGCCCTCACCTCCTCGACCTCCCATCCCGCAGCCGACAGAACGGGAGCATATTCGTTGTAGGTCGGCGCGAGGATGCGCGCCCGGCCGCGCGGCGCGAGTTGCGGCACCAATTGAATGGCGGCTTGTGCGCCGCTCATCGCAACGATCGGCGCGCTCGTGCCATAGGCGTGCCGGGCGGCCTGATGCAGCGCGTCGATCTCGGATCGCGACGGCAACGCCTGCCAATGATGCGCGGCGATCTCGCCCACCGGATAGGCCAGCCGGTTGATCCCGGTCGACAGATCGATCCAGTCCTCTGCGTGGCCGCCAAAATGCCACCGGGCGTGATCAAGATTTCCACCGTGCTCGCGCATGCCCTGTTCTTTCACGCGCAGGCCAGGATCGCAAGGAGCCCCGCGAGCAGCAGCATGGCCCGACGGTAGACGGTCAATCCCTCGCCGATGTCGGCCGCAAGCGGATCGCGCGCTCCTCCGTTCAGCCAGGGCTCGTCGGTGATGCTGCCGTGATAGATGCGAGGGCCGCTGAGCCGCACGCCGAGCGCTCCCGCCATCGCCGCCTCCGGCCAGCCGGCATTGGGCGAGCGATGACGGCGCGCGTCGCGTGTCATGCACGACAGCGCCTCGGATCGCTTCCGCGCCAGCAGCACGAACAGAAAGCCGGTCAGACGGGCCGGAACGAAATTCGCGACGTCGTCGATGCGCGCCGCGGCCCAGCCAAAGGCTTCGTGCCGTTCGTTGCGATGGCCGATCATGGAGTCCAGCGTGTTGATCGCCTTGTAGCCAAAAATACCGGGCAGGCCGAACAGCGCACCCCAGAACACCGGAGCGACGATGCCGTCGGACGCGTTCTCCGCGAGGCTCTCGATCGCCGCGCGCGCGATGCCGGCTTCATCGAGCGCGGCGGGATCGCGGCCGACGATGCGCGAGACCGCCGCGCGTGCCGCGGTGATGTCGCCGCCCAGCAGGGGATTCGCGACGGCAGCGACGTGATCATACAGGGAGCGCAAGGCGACCAGCGGCCAGGCCAAAATGCCGGCCAGCACGATTCCGATCCAACTCGGGGGAAGCAAGGACTGGAGCAGCCAGCCGAGCGCAACCGCGAGCGCAATCACCAGAAGCGCGCCGGCGATGCCGGCAGCGCGGCGGAGCGCCGGCGGGTCAGATTCGCGATTCCAGCCGGCATCGATGGCGGCGATCAGCCCGCCCAGCCAGGTCACGGGGTGGCCGATCCGCGCAAACAGCTTTGACGGCCAGCCCAGCAAGGCATCCACCGCCATCGCCACCACCATCGCGCCCGCAAAACCCACACTGGCCTCCTGTCCCGCCCCTGTTGCGCAAAGCGAGCGGCGAGCGCAAGCCCCCGGATGCCTGATTTCGGCTTTGTCTTTGGCCGCGATTGGTGATTAGTCAGGCCCACAGGAGACCTTCATGGCCGTCATCTTGATCACGGGCGGAGCGCGATCGGGCAAGAGCAAGCGTGCGGAAACGCGCACGCGCGCCTTCCCCGGGCAGCCGGTCTATGTCGCGACGGCCGAGGCGCTCGACGCGGAGATGAAGGCGCGCATCGCACAACACCGCGCGCGCCGCGGAACCGACTGGATCGAGCGCGAGGTGCCGCTCGATCTCGTGCCCGCGCTGGTCGCAACCGATGGCGGCGGCGCGCGGCTCGTCGACTGTCTGACGCTGTGGCTCTCCAACCTGATGCATGCGGCGCGCGACTGGGAACGCGAGGTGACCGAGCTCGCCGCCGCCCTGCCCCGCCTCGGCAGCCCGGTGATTCTCGTCACCAATGAGGTCGGTCTCGGCATCGTGCCCGACAACGCATTGGCGCGCAGCTTTCGCGATGCCGCCGGGATCATGAACCAGACCATTGCGACGGCCGCCGACGAAGTCGAGCTCGTCGTCGCCGGCCTGCCGATGAAACTGAAATGAAGCCGCGCGCCGCCATTCTGAAAGACGTGGTCGCCGATCTCAGGATCGCGGCGTCCTTCGTCACGATCGTGCCGGTGGCATCGTCAAAGCCGGCCGGCGATGGTGACATCGCGCGCGCGACCTGGGCGCTGCCGATCGCGGGATTGCTGGTGGGCCTTGCAGGCGCAGTATCCTATGCGCTTGCGAGCAGACTGGGACTGGCACCAGGCATGGCCGCCCTGCTCGCTCTCGCGACAACGACCCTCATCACCGGCGCGCTGCACGAGGACGGGCTCGCAGATACCGCCGACGGCCTCGGCGGCGGACGGACGCGCGAGCGCAAGCTCGAGATCATGCGCGACAGCCGAATCGGCAGCTATGGCGTCTGTGCGTTGATCCTGTCGTTCGGCCTGCGCTGGAGTGCGCTCGCCGCAATCGCCGATCCATGGGCCGTGATGCTGGCTTTGTGCTCGGCCCACGCTGCGGCCCGCGCCGGCGTGCCGGCCTTCATGTCGCTGGTCGCCCCTGCGCGTCCCGACGGGCTCTCCGCGCGCGCCGGATCGCCGCCGGGCCGCAGCGTGGCGATCGCCTTCGCTGTTGGAACGCTCACCCTCGCCGTTGCGCTCGGACCGGCCAAGGCGCTGGTCGGCCTGGTCCTGCTCTCGCTCGCCGGGCTGATCGTGGCGCAGCTTGCCATCCGTCAGATCGGCGGGCAGACCGGCGACATCCTCGGCGCTTTCGAGCAGGCCGGCGAGATCCTGATCCTGCTGGTGGCCGCAGCCTTCCTTCACGCGGGAGGATGATCGATGGTCGAGTTCGACGACGCCTTCCGCCGGCAATTGCGCGAGCTGTTCGTGTGGCGCCGCGACGTGCGCCGCTTTCGCACCGATGCGCTGCCCGACGGTGCCGTGGAGCGGCTGATCGAGACGGCCTGCCTGTCGCCGTCGGTCGGCCTGAGCCAGCCATGGCGCTTCGTCACTGTCGATGATGCGGTACGGCGCCGCGACGTGATCGACGATTTCAGGACCTGCAACGCCGACGCGCTGAACTGCTACTCCAGCGAGCGCGCCGCGCGCTATGCCGCGCTCAAGCTCTCTGGGCTCGAACAGGCACCTCGCCATCTCGCAATATTCGCGGACAAGGCCAGCGAGATCGGCCACGGCCTCGGCCGCGCGACCATGCCGGAGACAACAGAATATTCCGTGGTCGCGGCGATCACCGCCATGTGGCTCGCCGCACGCGCCGAGGGGATCGGGATCGGCTGGGTCTCGATCCTCAATCCGGAGCGCATCGGCGGCGTGCTCGACGTGCCCGCGTCCTGGAAATTCATCGCCTATCTCTGCATCGGCTATCCCGAGGCGGAGTGCGATCAGCCCGAGCTCGAGCGGGCGAATTGGGAGCACCGGCGGGGTGCAGACGAATTCACGCTGCGGCGCTAAGCGAGCTGCCTCTCAGACCTAGCCGTGAAGCTGCGAGTTGAGGCCGTCCCAATTTGGAGTACGCCTGGTTGCCTCAAGAGCGCCGCTCTGGGAATTACGACGAAAAAGCAGGCCCCTCTCACCCGAGAGCTCTTTGGCTTTCAGCACCCGGCCATCTTCCAGAAGGATGCGCGCGCCTGCCGTGACGTAACAGCCCGCCTCGACGATACAATCGTCACCCAATGAAATGCCGATACCGGCGTTGGCTCCGATCAGGCAGCGCTCACCGACTGTAATCCTCTCTTTGCCTCCTCCGGACAGAGTGCCCATGATCGAGGCTCCGCCGCCAACGTCGCTGCCACTACCCACAACCACACCGGCGCTGATCCGCCCTTCGACCATGCAGGGGCCGAGCGTACCTGCATTGAAATTGCAAAAGCCTTCATGCATGACGGTCGTGCCCGGAGCCAGGTAGGCTCCGAGCCTCACGCGATCCGCATCTGCAATTCTCACATCCGCAGGCGTCACATAGTCAGTCATGCGCGGGAACTTATCCACGCCTGTCACCTCGAACGCCAGGGCCCGCGTTCGTGCGAGGATTCGTGCTTCCGGTACACGAGGGCATTCACAGGGCCCGAGGGTGGTCCAGGCAACGTTAGGCAACAGACTGAAAATTCCCTCGAGGTTCAGGCAATTGGGCTGGACGAGCCGGTGGCTCAGGAGATGGAGGCGAAGATATGCGTCGTGCACATCAATCGGCGCGGATGCAAGAGAGTCAATTTCTGTCTGGATTGCAACGATACCGACGTTGCGGACGTCGTCGTGCCGCGCGTATCCGTCTGCCGACTCACCGAGCGACCTCTTGATCTCGTCCTTCGTCAGCAGCACCGTTGCCGACTTGCCGGCCTCCTCAACCAGGCGCAGCTGAAGGAACCAGGAATCCAGCACGCGACCGTCGGCGGTCACCGTCGCAAATCCCTCGCCTCTCGCGCCCCTCAGCTCCATCGTCATTTGAATTGCTCACAGTATGACCTACAGCTAGTGCATACGCGAGTTCTCCTGGAATTGGCAACTTCTGCATAGCAATACGGTATCGGGCTGCCCGTGGCTGCGAATGAACATTCACAAGGGTATTTTTTCATCAATTGTCGCCGTCGGACTTTCGCGTTATGCACATGCCCAGGGACAACTTTTGCGAAACATTTCATGACTGAGCGGCCTGCTCCTGCCCGCGTTGTGCCGGCGGTCGCCCGCCGCGATTTCATTCGCCTTGCGGGCGCGACAGCCGCGGGATTTTTTGCGCTTGGGGCAACGTCGGATCGCATGCGGGTCGTCGCCTCGATCACCAGCCTGTCGCTCGACGACGAGCTGACCAGACGAAACATGACCGAAAGCCCGACCACGCGCCTCGGTGCGCTGATCGCGGGCCTGAGGCAGCGTGGCTGGGTCGAAGGGGTCAACTACCGTTTCGAGATCCGCTCGAGTTTCGGCGGACCGGACAAGATGAAGTCCGCGGTCGCCGAGCTCATCGACCTCAACCCGGATGTCATCCTCACCGGCTCGACCGTCGAAACCGCAGCCGTCATGGCAGCCACCAAGACCATCCCGATCGTTTTCGCGACATCCAACGACCCCATCGGCAATGGCTTCGTTCAAAGCCTCGCCCGTCCCGGCGGCAACGTCACGGGCTTCACCAGCAGCACCCCCGAGATGGGTGGCAAATGGCTTCAGCTGGTCAGGGAGGCCGTGCCGGATATCCAGCGCGTCGGCGTCCTGTTCAATCCGGCGAGCACGCCTCGCGCCGGGCGCTTCTATCTTGACTCCGTCGAGCAGGAGGCCGCGGCCTCGGGCGTGACCGTGGTCCTCACCCCGATCAGCACGGCAGCCGAAATCGACGGCGCGATCGGCCGCTTCGCCGGGCCGCCGAAGGCGGCGATGATCTCGCTCGTCGACAGCTTTCTGGTAGTGAACCGGCAGGCGATCGTCGCGACGGTCGCGAAATATCGCGTGCCGATGATCTATCCGTTCCACTACTTCATGGATGTCGGCGGGCTGATGAGCTACGGGCCGACGCTGGAGGTGCGCTCGGCCGATTACGTCGATCTCATCCTGCGCGGCACCAAGGCCGGCGATCTCCCGGTGCAATCGCCGCGGAAATACGAGCTCTTGATCAACCGTACCGTTGCCAACGCGCTCGGGCTGACGATCCCGTTCACGCTGCTCGCGCGCGCCGACGAGATTCGCGAGTGAACGAGGCGGTCGACCAGGGACATTTGCGGACGCCTCCGGGCCGGCTGTTCCGCAAATATCTCTACTCGATCGCCGCCCTCGCCTTTGCCGCGCTCGCCATCAACACCGGCTTCGACATCTGGTTCTCCTATCGCGAGCAGAAGCAGCTTCTCGCGGCGACCCAGCGCGAGCAGGCCGCAAGCGCGGCCATTCAGATCGGCCAATTCATCGGCCAGATCGAGAGTCAAATCAGATGGCTCTCCCGCCTGCCTCCGGAGCTGTCGAACAACGAGGACGAGCGCCTGAACGCCATCCGCCTGCTGCGCCTTTCGCCCGCGATCGCCGAATTGACCGAGCTCGATGCGCAAGGCCGCGAGCAGGTGCGCGTGTCGCGCCGTGTCGCGGACCGGATCGGCAGCAACGCTGACTACTCCTCCTCTGCCTCCTTTCGCGGCGCCAATGAAAGCCGGGCCTATTACGGGCCGGTCTACTTCTTCGGCGACACCGAGCCCTTCATGACGATCGCCACCCGCGGCACCGGCCGCGAGCCCCATGTGGTCGTCGCCGAGGTCAATCTGCGCTTCATCTGGGACCTTGTCGCCGGGATCAGGGTCGGCAACACCGGCAAGGCCTATGTGGTCGATCGCCTTGGCGTGCTGATCGCGCATCCCGATTTGTGGCCGGCGCTCCGCCGCAGCGATCTCTCCGGGCATCCGGATGTGCGCGCCGCGCTCGACGGCGTAGGCCCGCCCTCCGGCGGCCTGATCAAGGAGGATTTCTCCGGGCAACGCGTGCTTTCGACCTATGCGACGGTCCCCTCGCTCGGCTGGCTGGTGTTCGTCGAGCTTCCGCTCAGCGAAGCCTACGCGCCGATCTACGCCTCGATCGGACGGTCGACGTTCCTGCTGATCGTCCTGCTGGCCTTCGCGGCCCTGGTGTCGCTCTGGCTCAGCCGGCGCATGACCGTGCCGATCCAGATGCTGACGCAGGGCGCGCGGCGGATCGAGAGCGGCGATCTCGGATTGCGGCTCGCGATCAGGACGGGTGACGAGCTCGAGGCGCTCGGCGACCAGTTCAACCGGATGGCCGCGCATTTGCGTGAATCCTATGCGACGCTGGAGCGGAAGGTCATCGAACGGACCTCCGAGCTCGAGAAGGCGCGCGATCACGCCCTTGCCGAGCACGATGCGGCCGAGCGCGCGCGCAGCGTAGCGGTTACGGCCAACGAGACCAAATCGCGCTTCCTTGCCGTGGTCAGCCACGAGCTGCGCACGCCGCTCAACGGCGTCATGGGCGTGCTGCAGCTGCTCGACGACGGCCGCCTCGGCGAGGTCCAGCGCCGCCACCTCGCAACCGCCGCCGCCTCGGGCGAAACGCTGATCGCGCTGGTCGACGCCATTCTCGAATATGCCCGTCTCGAGGCCAGCACTGAGGCGCTGGAGACGCGCGACTTCCGTCTCGACCGGCTGGTCGAGACCGCGGCCGATCTGATGCGACCGCAAGCCTTCGGCAAGGGATTGAGCTTCGACCTCGACTGTGATGCGACGCTCGGCACCTCCGTGCACGGCGATCCTGTCAGGCTCAACCGCATCCTGCTCAATTTGATCGGCAACGCCATCAAGTTCACCCCGAGCGGCGGCATCTCGCTGAGCGCGACCGCTGGGCGGCACGACGATCATGCCCTGCTTCGCCTCGTCGTTCGTGACACCGGGATCGGCATCGCGCCCGACATGCACGAGCGGATTTTCGAGGATTTTGTACAGGCCGACGACAGCATCGCGCGGCGGTTCGGCGGCACCGGCCTCGGACTTGCGATCGCCCGCCGCCTCACCCGGCTGATGCACGGCGAGCTGACGGTGGCGAGCACGCCGGGCAAAGGCAGCGTGTTCACGCTTCTAGTTCCACTCGGCTATGCCGGCAGCGGCGTTGCACAAGGCGCGCCTTCGCCGCCATCGCGGCAGCGCCGCGTGCTGCTGGTCGATGACGACCCTGTCAATTGCGAGGTCGGCGAAGCGATTCTGAACCGGCTCGGCCACCGTTCCAGGATCGCAAGGAATGGTGCGGCCGCGGTCGCGCTCGCCGGCAGCCAGCCGTTCGAAATCATCCTGATGGATCTGCACATGCCCGATATGGATGGCGTGGAGGCGGCCGCGCGCATCCGACAGCTTCCGCTGCAGCCGATGCCGCGGATCATCGTCGTGACTGCCGACGTGTCGCGCAGCACCCGCGAGCGGCTCGCAGCCGCCGGGATCACCAAAATCGTCAGCAAGCCGATCCTGATCAACGCGCTTCGCGAGGCGATCGAGGATGAGCCCGAGCACCGCTCGACCGACGCGCCGCTTGCGGCCGGCGCATTGATCGACCGGCACTTTCTCGACGACCAGAAGGAGCTGCTCGGCGCCTCGCAGATCGCGAAGCTTCATGATCTGCTGGACCAGACCGGCGAAAAGCTGATCGCCGACATCACCGCGGCGGCCGCAGCCGGCGATCACAAGCAGCTCGCGCGATCCGCGCACCAGCTCGGCAGCGCTGCAAGTGCCCTCGGCCTCGTCCGCCTGTTCGAGCGCTGCCGTGACATCGAGCTGGCCGCGCCGACGATGCCGCTCGCCGAGTGCCAGGATGCAGCGCGCGAGCTGGCCGTGCTTCGCGCGGCGTCGATGACCGCGCTGGACGATCTGCTCGCGCCCGCCGAGCAGCGGTCGGGTTAGCTAGGACTGGATAGGCGCGCGAGACAGGAGCGCGTCAGCAAGCCGATTGTCGCGTATTTCGATCACGACCCGGCCAAAAGCGGGCTCATTGTGCTCGTCGGTAGTCGCTTCTGGTTTTGACCCGAAGCCGACATCGAAGTCGCGCACAGAGTACCGTAAACTGGGAATTTCTCAGTCATTGAAGATTAATCTGCGCTCCATACAACCAAAGGGTCCAGATCATGTTTCGCGAAAGTGAATGACCCTATGTGGTATCTTGGCGCAATTGCGTTGTGGCTGCTCATCAGTGGTGTTCTGGGCGGCTCAGGAGCATACGCTCATCCCGGAGACGTGCTAATCGCCATCGCTTTCGTGTCTTTCTTTTACGTGGGATGGTGGCTCCCTTACATAACGTGGCTGGCCCTCGGAGAGCTTGGCCTGTTTGCTAACTATCCTGATCGCAAGTCTGTGTTTTATGTTTTCGCCGCCCTCAGCTTCGCGGTCTATTCGTTTCTGGTCTTTCGGCATCCGAAATGGTCGGACCTTTGGCCATTGCTAATTTATCCCGCAGCTGCCGTTACGGTCATGTACATAGCGCGACGAAGCCGCAGGCGTGCATAGTTGACGACTTCCGCTTGTGGCCCATGGCTGCCCTTGATTCCGCGCTGCTAAATGTCGGCTCACAGTGGCAGACCGGAAGTTTGCAGATGAGCGCCAAACTGCGCTTTTGATCCATCTCGGACCTCCCGACCGGCGCCGGTGATGTCCGCTCACGGTGCTTAACCAGAAGTAAGCGGCCGGTATGCCGAAACGCCGCGGTGACCCCGAGCGGACGTCGTTGCCTCGCGAGACCTGCACCGCGTTGGTGGAGCAATCAAGAGACAAGTTTCAAGCCGTGCCATCCGCGGCGGGGGTCTGTCGCGCCGCTTTCTCTTGCGCGAGAGTTGCTTCCAGCCGCGAGATATTTTCCTGGAGGCGCTGGTTATTTTCCAGCAGACGCTGACTGGTGAGGAGGAGGATGTAGTAGCCGAATTGCTGATTACTTTGAAAGTAGATTTCGAGCAGCCTTTCATAAGTTATAGTCAGGACTTGTCCGTCTTCTATGCACTCGACCGTTCCGGTTCGTCGCTTATCGGGCGCAAGGAAGCCAAGTTCTCCCATGAGACGCCCCGGCGGAAGCTCGACGCCGATTTCTTTGACGAGAAACTTCCCGGTGACGGTGAGAAACATTTCGGTCGCCGCATCACCCTTCCTAAATAATCGGTCGCCATGGCGATATCTGCGTTCGGTCATGAACGGTTTGAGCCATTCCATCGACATGTCACCTTGCATCGCGTTACGTGCCTTCTTAACGAGCCTGAGCAGTTGGCGGAGACGAACGGCATTGACCGGCAGCAACAGCAGATAAAGCAGAAAGGTGGCGACGCTTCCGGCAAGCGCGCCAGAGATTACGAAGAATGCACAGCCGACCATATTCGCGACCCGCAGCGGCACCATTCTCTGCATCAGCAAGGTAGCGACAAAGAAGATTGCGCCGACCAAGGCAAACATGCTGGCGAGCGTGATGTTGGCCAACATAATTTCCAGCAGCCGATCAAACAGTGCGTCGTAGGTGATGTTGTTGGGATCAAGCCCCATTTGAACGAGAATCTTTGTAATCCTGAGATTATCTGCCGCCGTATCAAGGATGCGGTTTAGTATCGTGGAAAGATCTGCACTGATGGGCTCCATTGGATCATCTCTCACAAAGCGGTCAGTATCCCCCCAATATATCCCGGATATTGATGATCGAGGGGCGATATTGAAGGCGCTTTTTGTTGCGGCGCATGAGTCCGAAAGCGGCCCACAGCTGACCTGCCGCGCGCAGCCGGTCGCGGACAGTTGTTGACCCGAAGCCGACCTTGCCGTGGTGACGCCAGAGGCGCACAATAATGGATATTTTTATCACGGAGAAATACGATGAAGAAGAAGACTTTCGTCATCATTGTACTTGGCTTCGTCCTGTCGGGCACCGCGCTCGGTCAACAGAAGTCGGCTAAAGACGCGATTGTCGGCGCATGGACCCTAGTGTCTGTCAACAGTGAGATGGACGATGGCAAAAAAGGGGAGCCATTCGGTCCATCCCCCAAGGGCGTGGTCATATTCTCTAACGACGGCCACTTCTCGCTTTTTCAATCACGCGCGGAAATCCCCAAGATAGCGGCCAATGACCGGGCCAAGGCTACGCCCGAAGAAGCTCAAAGCATCGTCGCATCAAGCATAGCGTATTACGGCACATATTCGATTGACGAGCAGACAAAGGTCATGGTGGTCAACCTTGCCACCAGTACTTACGCGAACGTTGCGGCTATTCCCGATCAGAAGAGAACGATTACTCTGCTAACCGCTGACGAACTCAAGTTCGATAATCCTCGAACGCCAAACGGCATGACGCTTCGAACGGTGTGGAAGCGCGCAGCAGCACCCTAACGGTCGACTTCCGCTAGTGACCCAAAGCGGTCAAGCCGATGTTTATCTAAAATTGAGCATCTGCGGCGCGATCGGTTGACATGCAGCGTACACGCAACCAAACGATGATGTAAGCCGCGTGTGAGGTCGCGAGGAAGGTCGATAAAATGGGTTTGGCGCTTCTAACCCTTGCGGTCGGGATCATCGCCCTCTTCACGGCATTGGCATTCTTGCTGCTACGAGCGCCCATTGCGGCCGACAGCTCAACAAGCGAGCAAGCAATAGCTCCGGTCGAAGCAAGCTCGACCTCCCCGAGGGCGGGTGGCGCTGGTTATACGTTGATCGCTGCTGCGGGCATTGGGATCCTTTGGTTTTTTGTTTGGAAGCTGACAGCAATCACGCTGCAGTACCTG
>NZ_JBEPOT010000014.1:0-234745 GCF_040546905.1 Bradyrhizobium sp. S3.3.6
CAAAGACCATGCGAGACGGCTGGAACCGTCTCGCTGCTACGCTCGAGGGATATGCTCTTGCTAACCAAGAACAAAATCCGGGAATCCCATAGCCCCTTGTGGGAGAGGGTGGCACGCCGCGCAGCGGCGAGACGGGTGAGGGGTCTCTCTCCGCGAGAGCATCGCTCACGATTTGAATTCGCGGAGAGAAACCCCTCATCCGGCGCTTCGCACCACCTTCTCCCACAAGTGGAGAAGGGAAGAGCACTGTGCTCGTGGCTTTACGCCGCCTTCGCAGCACTCCCACCGGGCAGGCCCGCCCGCGCCACGCCGCCGTAGAGTTGCTCGTTCGGCATCTCCTCACGCAGAATATTGCGGACCGCGATCAGCTGCTCCAAATCAATCCCCGTCGCAAAGCCTTTGCTCTCGCAGAGGAACACGAGGTCCTCGAACACGACATTGCCGGTCGCACCGGGCGCGAACGGGCAACCGCCGAGGCCGCCGAGCGAGCCGTCGAGGATGCGCACGCCCTCGTCCAGCGCAACCGCGGCGTTGGCGATGCCCATGCCGCGGGTGTCATGGAGATGGATGCAGATCGGCTTTGCGCCGGCGAGCTTGACCGCGGCGCGCGACAATTCACCCACCTGCTTCGGTCCGGCATAGCCGACGGTGTCGGCGATCGCGACGAAATCGACGCCGGCCTCAAGGCATTTGTCGACCAGGCGCAGCACCTCTTTCGGGTCGACCGCGCCGGTGATCGAGCAGCCCAGCGCCATCGAGATCGCGGCGTTCACGAGCGGCCTGTGGACGCTGGCGTCGCGCATCTCGCAGAGACGCCTCACATTGGCCATCGCGGAGTCGCGTGAGCGATGTGTGTTGGCCTGGCTGTGCTCTTCGGTCGCCGAAACCACCGAGGCGATCTCGCCGACGCCGGATTCCAGCGCCTCGTTGACCCCGCGCTCGTTGAGCGCAAGCGCGATGCCGTGGGCACCGGGCAGACCTGCCACCGTTCCGATCACATCGCGAACGTCGACGAACTGCGGAAACGTCTTTGCCGGCAGGAACGAGCCGACCTCGAAATGACGCACGCCGGCGGCATATTCCTCGCGCAGCCAGCGCTGCTTGGCCTCGGTGGACGGAAACTGCTTCACGAGCTGGAGCCCATCGCGCAAGCCGACTTCGCGCAGGCTGACGCGATCCACGGGGTAAATTGTCTCGATCCGGCTCATGCGCGCCTCCCAGCGGCTTTTGACGTGACGTCGTTGTTGTCGATCTCGGCGCGAACCGCCGACGTGTCGGCACCGAGCGGCGCGACCTTCAGGCCTTCGCCGATGTGGCTGCCGTTCCACTCGACCGGTAGCGCCGGCACGCGGAACGGCTTGCCGTCGGCATTGATGTTGTTGACGAGACCGCCCGGCCGCAGCACATGCGGATCGGTCAAGAGATCCTCGGGACGGTTGATAGGCGAGAAGCAGATGTTGAGCGCGTCGAGCCTTTGCGACAGCTCTCCGACATTCCGCTGCCGGATGATCTCCGCGACACGCGGAATGATCCGCGACCGCGCCAGGATGCGGTCGGTCGTGGTGCGCAAGGCCGGATCATCAAGGAATTCCGCAAGGCCGAACTCGCGGCAAAAGCTTTGCCAGTGACCTTCGGTGACGACGCCGATGAAGATGCGCCCGCCGTCTGCGGCATCGAAGATGTCGTAGATCGGCCAGGCATGCTCGCGCTCCGGCATCGAGCGCGGCTTGTTGCCGGTCATCTCGTAGTCGACCATATGCTGGGCGACCAGGAAGAGGCAGTTCTCGAACAGGCCGATGCGGATGTCAGCGCCGTCGCGCTTGCCCCCGCGCTTCTGATAGAGCGCGGCCAAAATCGCGATAACGCCGAACATGCCGCCCATGATGTCGTTGGCGGAGGAGCCGACGCGCTGCGGCTTCTCTTTCGTGCCGGTCATGGCGGCGAGCCCCGACATCATCTGCACCACCTCGTCGAGCGCGGGCCGATGCTCGTAGGGCCCGGACAGAAAACCCTTGTGGCCGGCGACGATCAGATGCGGATGAAGGCGGCGCAACTCCTCGGCATTCAGCCCCTGCTTCTCGAGCTGACCATCGCGGAAATTTTCCAGGAACACGTCGGCCGTCTCGAGCAGCCGGTGCATGGTGTCGCGGTCAGCAGGGATCGCCAGATCCAGCACGACGCTGCGCTTGCCACGGTTGAACAGCGGAAAGAACGCCGTCCCCATGCCGCCAAGCGTGCGGGTCTTGTCGCCGGCGGGCGGCTCGACCTTGATCACCTCGGCACCGAATTGCGCGAGGATCATGCCGCAGGTCGGGCCCATGACCATGTGGGTCATCTCGACGACCCGCACGCCCTCAAGCGGCAATCCGGCCTCAATCATGCGTCTCTCCCTGTTCTTCGCCTCGAAAACTAGGCCTTCACAAGCCTTCTGAAAAATATAATCTATCGAAGATTGCCTTCGTGCTTATAGAACGCTTCGCCATGGATTCACGCCAGCTCCGTTATTTCATCGCCGTGTACGAGCAGCGGAACCTGTCGCGCGCGGCCGACCAGGTCAGCGTCGCGCAGTCCGCGCTCAGCCATCATATCTCGAACCTGGAGGCCGAGTTCGCAACGCGCTTGTTCGAGCGCAAGCCGCGCGGAATGGAACCGACGGCGGCGGGCGAGCGGCTCTACGAACATGCCCGCATCATCCTGCGCGCGATGACCGAGGCCGAGACCGAGGTGCGTGAGGGCGCGCGTGTCATCGCCGGCAATATCTCGATCGGCATGGCCAATTCCGCCGTCAAGGCGATCGGCGTGGCCGTGATGCGTACCGTGCTCTCCCAATATCCCAAGCTGAAGCTGTCGCTCACCGAAAGCATGTCCGGCGCGACGCTGATGCATCTGATGGCGTCCAACGTCGATTTGGCGCTGGTCTACAATCCACCGTCGGAGAAGGAGCTGATCGCCGAACCGGTGCTGGAAGAGGAGATGTTCTGTGTCGGCATTCCGAAGCTGGTGGGCAGGAGCAAGGCTCCGATCCGGTTCGAGGAGCTGAGCAGATTGCCGCTGATCCTGTTGCGCTACGGCCTCTCCTCGCGCGCGCTGCTGGATGATCCGGTGCTGCTCAAGCGCCTGGAGGCGAACGCTATCCTGCACGCCAACTCGATCACCGGCATGACCGGCGCGCTGGTGGAGGGGCTCGGCTGCGCCATCGCCACAAAGCTGTTCGCACGGGAGGAGCTGGACGCCGGCCGCCTGGTCGCGCGCGAGGTGGTCGCGCCAAAACTGATCCGCACGCTGTATCTGTGCCGCCTGCGCAACCGCCCGATGACCTATGCGATGGAAGAGATGAGCCGCCTGATGCTCGCCCTGATCGCCGAGCAGGTCCGCAGCGGCGGCTGGCAAGCGACGTTGGTGGGGTAGAGCGGCGGCGCTGCTGTCCCCTCTCGCTGTTCTTACGGGGAGCACGCGGGGAGAGGCGAAGAACACGCGAGTTCGAAAATATAGAACGCTTCGATCGATATGTTCGTCTGGATTTCTGGCTTCGGCCGGCCAACATAGCGCGGTCCGGCAAGGCTCGCGAGAAAAAGACAGAGATGAGCCGCCGGGAACCGCGCGCGATCCGCGCGCCACGGGGAGGACATCATGAGCGTTGTCGGCATCGACACGGGCTTTGAGCTCGGCACTGCACCATCCGGACCGGACGAGATCTCGCGACGGCTCGAGGCGATGCCGGCGACGGGCTATGTCTGGCGCCTCGTCATCCTGCTCTCGCTCGGCGGCTGCTTCGAGGTCTACGATCTGTTCCTGACCGGCTACATCGCGCCGGGGCTGAGCCGCAGCGGATTGCTCTCGACGACGACCACGGCCTTCTTCGGCTTCTCCGGCATCGGCGCCTTCGTCGCCGCGACGTTCGCCGGGCTGTTCGTCGGCACCTTCTTCCTCGGCTTCCTCGCCGACCGTTTCGGCCGCCGCGCAATTTTCACCTACGCGCTGCTCGGTTACAGCGCAGCGTCCGTGATCATGGCCTGCCAAGCCTCCTCGGAAGGCCTGCTGTTCTGGCGCTTCCTCGCCGGCATCGGCATTGGCGTCGAGGTCATCACCATCGACGCTTATATCACCGAGCTGGTGCCGAGCCGGGTGCGCGGGCGCGCCTTTGCGGTCAACCAGTCGATCATGTTCGTTGCCGTGCCGGTCGTCGCCTTTGTCGCCTGGTGGCTGGTGCCGCTCGCGCCCTACGGTGTCGAGGGCTGGCGCTGGGTGGTGCTGATCGGCGCCGCCGCCAGCATGATTATCTGGGTGGTAAGACTGTTCGTGCCCGAGAGTCCGCTCTGGCTCGCGCGTCATGGCCGCACCGAGGAGGCGTTCAGGATTCTCGCGACGCTGGAAGCCAGGGGCGGGGCCGCCGCGCCGGGCCCCTCAGCCTTGCTCGCGCGGCCGGCGGCGCAAACAGCCGCGCGCATCAACTTCGCCGATCTGTTCCGTCCGCCCTATCTGTCGCTCGTCATCCTCTTCATGGTGTTCAACCTGTGCCAGGCCTTCGGCTTCTATGGCTTCGCCAATTGGGTGCCGACGCTGCTGGTCGAGAAGGGGATCACCATCACCAAGAGCCTGCAATATTCCTTCATCATCGCCTTCGCCTATCCGATCGCACCGCTGCTGGCCGCAAGCTTCGCCGACCGATACGAACGCCGATGGATCATCGCCGGTGCCTGCATCGCCATCATCGCCTTCGGCTTGGCGTTCGCGCAATTGACCGAGCCTGGACTGCTGATCGTCTGCGGCGTGCTGCTGACGGCCTGCAACACGACTATGTCCTACGCCTATCACGCCTACCAGACAGAAGTGTTTCCAACCCAGATCCGTGCGCGGGCGTCCGGCCTCGTCTATTCCATGAGCCGGCTGAGCGCGACGTTCTCCGGATTCATCGTCGCCTACATGCTGAAGGAGGCCGGCGTCGTCGGCGTGTTCGGCCTGATCACCGTGGCAATGCTGATCGTGGTGATCGCGATGGCGCTGTTCGGCCCCAACGTGCGCGGCAAGGCGCTGGACACGATGTGACTCCGGTGGCTCGCGATCCGCAACGTCTCCGACCCGCAGATCAAGGCTGAGGCACGCTGAAGCAGCAGGAGCAGGTGGCCGCCCAGATCTACAAGGGGTTCGGCCGCTGGAGCACGGTCTGCAGCGCCATCACGTGTTGGGCGAGTATCGTGGCGGAGCCATAAGCCGCGGCCGCCCACGGGTCAGCCTCTCTTGCCGAAGCCGCCCGGGGTGTCTACCTCTCGCGGGTGGTTTCGTGAGAGGTTCCCATGCTGGATGCCGCCGTCAAGGCGCTGTCGCAAATGATATCGCCGCCAATGCGCTCGATCCTGTGGCGGTCGATCGGGCTTGCACTGGTGCTGATCGTCGTGCTGGCGATCGGGTTGCAGCGGCTGCTGAGCTGGTTCGCGACCTATGGCGAGGTCTGGCTGGAAGGCCTGCTCGGGCCGAGCTGGCACTCGTCGCTAGAGGTGCTCGCCTGGATCATCTCGATTGCGGCCGGTCTTGGCGTCGTGTTCGGCAGTGTGTTCCTGATGCCCGCCATCACCTCACTGGTTGCAAGCCTGTTCGTCGACGACGTCGCCGACATCGTCGAGCGCGAATATTATCCCGCCGAGCGGCCGGGCAGCGCGCTGCCGTTCAACCAGGCGATCCTAGAGGGCATCAAGACCGCACTGCTGACCATCGTGGTGTATCTGATCGCGCTACCGTTCGTGTTCCTGGCCGGCGCCGGCTTCCTGATCTTCTTCCTCGCCGCCGCCTGGCTCTTGGGCCGCGAATATTTCGAGCTCGCAGCGATGCGCTTCCGCTCGCCGGAAGACGCCAAGGCAATGCGGCGCGACAACGCCGCGACGATCTTCACCGCAGGCCTCTTCATCGCGGCCTTCGTCTCGATCCCGGTCGTCAACCTGGCGACGCCGATCTTCGGCATGGCCTTCATGGTCCACATGCACAAGCGCCTGTCCGGGTCGCGGCCCGAGCTGATCGCGCCCGCGCGGCAGACACGGTGACGGAGATTACGCGACCTTCACCCCGCACTTTCGCAGCAGCATCTTGGCGAAGCCGAACGGCGCCGGGGTGAACGGGCCCGGCGGCGCGCGGGTGATCAGGGCGATGAAGCCGAGCGCGGCCATGGCCAGCCAGAAACAGAGCCAGAAGCCGTCGATATAGGCGAGCACGTTGGCCTCGCGCGCGACGAAGCTCGCGAGCGTGCCGACCGCGCGCGCCGACGCCGAGCCGGCACCGTGGGCGGCGAAGTGATCGGCAAGCTGCTTCAGCGCGCGCACCACATTGACGTCGCCGATTTCGAGGTTCTGGCCGAGATAGAAGGAATGGATCTGCTCGCGGACGCGCAGCCACGTTCCCATCAGGGCCACGCCGATCTCGGCGCCGCCCAGCCGCATGATCTGGATATAGGCGGCAAACGAGGTCGCGCGGCTCGGATCGGAATTGGACAACGCGATGATGATGAGCGGCAGCAGCGTCGTCGACTGGCCGACGGCCTGCAGCAGGACGATGCCGACAAAATCCTCGCGCGCCCAGTCATGAGTAAGCTGGGTGCCCCAGAGATTGGCAGCCGCGAAACAGGCAAATCCCAGCACCGTCACCGCGCGCGCATCGAAATGGCGGAGCAGCCAGATCGAAACAGGCACCAGCACGAACATCGGCAGCGCGCCATAGGTGAGCAGCAACAGCCCGCTCTGCTCCGGCCTTAGCAGAACGACGTTGCCGAGGAAGTTCGGCACCAGCGACGAGTTGGAGAGCGAGGTCAGCGTGTAGAGCAGGATCACCACCAGTGACAGCCCGATATTGCGCGAGAACAGCACGTTCACATGCGCCCAGGGCTGCCGCACCAGCGACTCGTTGAGGAGGAAAGCCACGAACAGCACGCCGCCGCCGACCAGCAACGCCATCACCGTGCCGGAGCCGAGCCAGTCCAGGCGATTGCCCTGATCGAGCCCGGCATAGATCATCCCGACGGAGGCGCCGAGCAGCAGCATGCCGCCCCAGTCGGCCTCGCGCAGCAGCGCGCGATTGACCGGCTCGTTCGGCGTGCCCAGATAGACCATCAGGCCCATCAGCGGCGCGATCAGGACGCTCTGCCAATACAGCCACTGCCAGCCGAGATGATCGACATAGAAGCCGACCAGCGAGGTCGATGAGTCCAAGGCAAAGCCGACGCGGATCGAATAAAGCGCGATCGCCGGCAGCCACCAGCGGATCGGCAGATTGCGGAACACGATCATCAGCGTCGCCGGCACGAAGGTGCCGAGCAGCAGGCCATGCACGACGCTGAGCGCGATCAGGGTCGGATAATCGCGCACGAAGGGAACGATCAGCGAAACGACGGCATAGACAAGACTCGGGATGCCGAGCACGCGGCGCAGGCCAAACACGGTCGCAAGCCACGCCACCGCGGGTGCGATGAAGATCTGCGAGCCGATGCCGGCGGTGGAGAGCCAGGCGCCCTCGTCGAAGGTAAGCCCGAATGCGCCGCGCAGATCGGGCAGGCCGACCGTGGTCAGCCGGCTGTCGAAATTGGCCAGGAACGAGCCGAGCAGGACGGCCGCGACCGCGAACAGCGGCTGCGCCGCAATGCTGCCGCGCGAGACCGGTCCACGGCCGGCGTCGTCATTTCCCGCCATTCGCGTCCTTCGTGTCGATGCTGGTCACGACGGACATGCCCGGCACGAGCCGCGCCAGCAAGGGCTGATTGTCGTCGAACTGGATGCGCACGGGAATGCGCTGCACGACCTTGGTGAAATTGCCGGTCGCATTATCAGGCGGCAGCAGCGCGACCTGCGCACCGGTCGCGGGTGCGATACGCTCGACCCTGCCGCGCAGCTTCTCGCGCGGGAAACTGTCGACGGTGATCTCGACCGGCTGGCCCGGCTCGACGTGCGTGAGCTGGGTCTCCTTGTAATTCGCGATCACATAGACCTGTGGCAGCGGCACCACGTTGATGAGGTTGGTCCCGATGTTGACGTAGTCGCCGGGCTGCACCTGGCGCTCACCGACGACGCCGTCGAACGGCGCCGTGATCCTGGTGTAGCCGAGCTTGAGCTTGACGCTTGCCAGCGTCGCCTTGGTGGCGTCGAGATCGGCGGCGCGCTGCTTCTTCGTGCCTTGCAGGACCTCGAGCTGATGCTGCTGGGCCGCGATCACCGCGCGGCTCGCGCGCACATCGGCCTGCGCCTTGGCGAGGCCCGCGACCGCCTGCTCAAGCCGCTGCCGCGTGCCGGCTTCGGACTGCGACAGCGATTGCTGGCGCTCCTGCTCCTGCTTGGCTTCGACCTCGAGCGCCTCTGCCGACAGGCGCGAAGCCTCGGCCTGGGCGATCGTCGCATATTGCAGCTCGATCTGGTTGGCGAGATTGTCGAGCACGGCTTGCGCGGCGGCCACGGCCGCCTCGGACTGCGCGACCTGGGCCTGGTAATCGGCGGGATCGATCTGGATCAGGAGGTCGCCGGCCTTGACGCGCTGGAAGTCGGTCACGGCGACAGTCAGCACCTCGCCGGAGACACGGCTTGCAAGCCGCGTCAGCTCGGCGCGCACATAGGCGTCATTGGTAGTCTGGACCACGGCATTGCCGACCCATTCGTCGAACCGCAACGTCGCCAGCGCGACGAAGGCGAGCGCAACGATCACGGCAAGCAGCGGGATCGCGAGCCGGCTCCAGAGCGAGCTCGCCGGCCGCTGCGTCGGTTTGGGCGGCGGAGCCGGTGTGGCGGTCGGCGACGGCGAAACTTGTTCCTGCTGACTCACGATGGTCCCCCAAAACCCCTTTGCCCGAGCGCCATGCTCACACCGTCTTCTCCGGCCACCGGCAGAGATCGTTGATCAGGCATACCTCGCAGCGCGGTTTTCGCGCGAGGCAAGTATAACGGCCGTGCAGGATCAGCCAATGATGGGCATGCAGCATGAATTCGGCCGGGATCACCTTTTGGAGACCAAGCTCGACCTCGAGCGGCGTCTTGCCGGGCGCCAGCGCGGTGCGATTGCCGACGCGAAAAACATGCGTGTCGACCGCCATGGTGTGCTCGCCGAAGGCCATGTTGAGCACGACGTTCGCGGTCTTGCGTCCCGCGCCCGGCAGCGATTCGATCTCGGCACGCGTGCCCGGCACCTCGCCGCCGAAATCGCTGAGCACCTTTGCGGACAACGCGATCACGTTCCTGGCCTTGGTGCGGTAGAGGCCGATAGTCTTGATGTAGTCGCGCAGGCGTTCTTCGCCGAGATCGAGCATCTTCTGCGGCGTATCCGCGACCGCGAACAATGCGCGTGTCGCCTTGTTGACCCCGGCATCGGTCGCCTGCGCCGACAGCACCACGGCGACAAGCAGCGTGAACGGATTGAGGTGCTCGAGCTCGCCCTTCGGCTCCGGGTTGGCTTTGCGGAAACGGCTGAAGACCTCGTGGATCTCCGCGGGCGTCCAGGGTTTGATAGAATTGGGCTTTATCGCCTTGAGCGATTTTTTGGCGGAAGGCTTGGGCTTCGCGCTGGCTGCCTTTGCCTTTTTCTTCGGCACCGCCGTTTTGCGCGGGGCCGGCTTGCGGGTGATTTTCGCCATGATCGGGATATACTGAGGGACGATGAGCACAGGCAACGAAATTGAGCGCCAAGATCTTGAAGGTCATGCCGAGCAGCAGATCTTCTCCGCGCTGCTGACGCCGCATCGCTCGCTGAACCGCACCGGCTTTCTCGCCGTGATGCTGTTCCTGAGCGTCGTCAGCTTCGTTACCGGCATCGTGTTCCTGATGAAGGGCGCCTGGCCGGTGTTCGGCTTTTTCGGCCTCGACGTCCTGGTGATCTGGTGGGCCTTCAAGGTCAATTTCCGCACCGCGCGAGCGCGCGAGGAGATCACGGTCACGACCACCGAAATGCGCGTCCGGCGCGTCAGCCATCGCGGCCGGGTTGCAGAATGGACCTTCAATCCGCTCTGGGTCCGCCTCGACATGGAAATGGACGAGGATTTTGGCATCGAGCACCTCTATCTGATCTCGCGCGGCCACCAGATCCAGATCGCCCGTTTCCTGGGACCGGACGAAAAGGCAAGTTTCTACAAAGGCTTGGTTGAGGCGCTGAATGCTGCCAAGCGCGGCCCGACCTACAATCCGGTCACCTGATCGCAGTCGGAAATCGGGTGGTTTAGTACCCCTGCCGCGCCTACATTTCCGGTCATGATGACACTCGCCATACATGACCAGCGCCTGGCCAGGCCGGGCTCCCAGAACGCCGCGCTGCGCGACTACGATTCGGTGCGCCGGGCGATCGCCTTCATCTCGGAGAACTGGCGCGCGCAGCCGGCCATCGAGGCGATGGCGGATGCAGCCGGCGTCACGCCGGATGAGCTGCACCATCTGTTCCGCCGCTGGGCCTCGATCACGCCGAAGGCCTTTATGCAGGCGCTCACCCTCGACCACGCCAAGGGGTTGCTGCGGGACTCCGCGAGCATCCTCGACGCCGCGCTCGACTCAGGCCTCTCGGGGCCGGGCCGGCTGCACGATCTCTTCGTCACCCACGAAGCGATGTCGCCGGGCGAATGGAAGAACGGCGGCGCGGGCCTCACCTTGCGCTACGGCTTCCACCCCTCGCCGTTCGGCACCGCGATCGTGATCGCCACCGATCGCGGTCTGTCAGGTCTCGCCTTCGCCGACCCCGGCGAAGAGAAGATCGCACTTGCCGACATGACGCGACGATGGCGAAACGCAACCTATGTCGAGGATCACGAAGGCACCGCACCGCTCGCGCAGCGCATCTTCGACACGAAACTCTGGCGGCCGGATCAGCCGCTGCGCGTAGTCATGATCGGCACCGATTTCGAGGTGCGGGTGTGGGAGACGCTGTTGAAGATCCCGATGGGACGCGCGGTGTCCTATTCCGACATCGCCTGCAACATCAACAATCCGAAGGCGTCGCGCGCCGTCGGCGCAGCCGTCGGCAAGAACCCGGTCTCATTCGTCGTGCCCTGCCACCGCGCGCTCGGCAAGAGCGGCACGCTCACCGGCTACCACTGGGGCATCACCCGCAAGCAGGCGATGCTGGGCTGGGAAGCCGGGCAGCTGGGGATGCAGTGATTCTTCTCCCTCGCCCCGCTTGCGGGGAGAGGGTTGGGGTGAGGGGGAGTCTCCGCAGGGACGGTGACAGTCGGACTCGCGGAGAGTCCCCCTCATCCGGATTGCATCTTTGATGCAATCCGGCCTCTCCCCGCACGCGGGGAGAGGCGAAGAAACTTAGCCCGCCAGATCCAGCTTCGATGCCACCGTCGAATCCGCATTGAGGCGGTAGATGATCGGCACGCCGGTGGCGAGCTCGCGCTTCAAGATGCCTTCGGGCGACAGCTTCTCCAGCACCATGATCAGCGCGCGCAGCGAGTTGCCGTGAGCGGCAACAAGCGTGCGCTTGCCGTTGAGCACCCCGGGCAGGATTTCCTGCACATAATACGGCAGCGCCCGCGCCAGCGTGTCCTTCAGGCTTTCGCCGCCGGGCGGCGGCACGTCGTAGGAGCGGCGCCAGATCAGCACCTGGTCCTCGCCCCATTTCTTGCGCGCGTCGTCCTTGTTGAGGCCGGAGAGATCGCCGTAGTCGCGCTCGTTCAGGGCGAGGTCCTTCGAGGTCGGCAAGCCCGTCTGGCCGAGCTCGCCGAGAATGAGATCGAGCGTGTGCTGTGCGCGCGTGAGCACCGAAGTGTAGGCGACATCGAACACGAGGCCCTGCACCTTCAGCTTGCGGCCGGCTTCCGAGGCCTCCTTCATACCAAGCTCGGTGAGATCAGGATCCTTCCAGCCGGTGAACAGGTTCTTCAGATTCCATTCGCTCTGGCCGTGCCGCACCAGCACGAGAAGACGTTCGCTCATTGACTAGTTCCGTTGCTTGCTTTGCTCAGATGTCTGAAAGGCCGAGCACGTCGGCCATGGAGTAGTGCCCCGGCTTCTTGCCATGCGCCCACAGCGCCGCCTTCAGCGCGCCGTGCGCGAACAGCATGCGGTCCTCGGCGAGATGCGACAGCGTCAGGCGCTCGAACGGGCCGAGGAAGGTCACGCTGTGCTCACCGGCGACGGTGCCGCCGCGCAAGGAGGCAAAGCCGATCGCGCCCGGCTTGCGCGCGCCGGTGATGCCGTCGCGGCCGCGTTCCGCATTGTCCTCGAGCGAGATGCCGCGGCCGGCCGCTGCAGCCTGGCCCAGCATCAGCGCGGTGCCGGAGGGCGCATCGATCTTCATGCGGTGATGGGCTTCGACGATCTCGATGTCAAAATTCTCGTCGAGCGCCTTGGCGACGCGCTTGACCACGGCGGCGAGTAGATTGACGCCCAGGCTCATATTGCCCGATTGCACCACGACCGCGCGGTTGGTGACGCTCCTGATCACGGCATTATCGGAATTGGAAAGCCCCGTGGTGCCGATGACATGGACGAGCCCGCGCTCGGCTGCGATTGCGACATTGGCGATGGTGGCCGCCGGCACGGTGAAATCCAGAATGCCGTCGGCCTCCTTCGACATCGCCCAGAGATCGGCGGACACCGTGATGCCGTTGGCGGGCAGGCCGGCGAGCACGCCGGCATCCTTGCCGAGCAGCTCCGAGCCCGGCGCCTCCAGGGCGCCAGCCAGCACCGCGCCTTTGCTCTCGGAAATCGCCCGCGTCAGCGCACGGCCCATCCGGCCGCCGGCTCCAGCAACAATCAAGCGCATGTCAGACATGGTGTGATCCTCTCAGGGCCGTTGTAGCGGCGGGATGCAGTTCCGGCAACCGAAGCCCACCAGCACGCGGCGCGCTCCTATCCTCCCCTGGAGGGTAGGAAAGAGAAGATCGAACCTCAACCGTCCGACGGCTGTGGGCCGTCATAGCCCTCGATGATGATGAGGTCGGCGATCGCGTGCGGCTGGCGCACCTTGATGTTGGCCTGGTATTCCGGCGAGTTGTAGCAGGCGATCGCAGTCTCGTAGTCCGGGAATTCGATCACGACGTTGCGGGTCCGGCTGGCACCTTCGACCGTGGTGAACTTGCCGGCGCGGACGACGAAGCGGCCGCCCCATTTTTTGAAGATGGGACCGTTGGCGACGGCGTAGGGCTTGTAGCCCTCGTCATTGCTCACGTCGACGCGCCCGATCCAGTAGCCTTTTGCCATTGTTCTTCTCCTTGGTTGTTCGTCAGCCGAGCGCCTGCGCGACCTCGGCGTGGATGGCGTCTGCGACTGCCTTGGGGTCCGTGGCTTCCACCACCGGGCGCCCGACGACGAGGTAATCGGCCCCCGCGGTGATCGCGCGGCCGGGCGTCATGATGCGCTTCTGGTCGCCGGTTGCCGAGCCCGCCGGGCGAATGCCGGGAGTGACGAGATGCATCTGGTGGCCGACGATCTTGCGCAAGGCTCCGACTTCCTCGGGCGAGGACACCAGCCCATCGACGCCGAGCAGCTGCGCCTGCTGCGCGCGCGCCTCGACGAGCTCGGAGACGCCGAGCCGGTAGCCGGCCGCGTGCAGATCGTCCTCATTGTATGAGGTCAGCACCGTGACGGCGAGGATCTTCAGGCGCGACGTGCCGCGGCCTTCGACGGCGCCCTTCATGGTCTGCGGATAGGCGTGCACGGTGAGGAAGGTCGCACCCAGCTTGGCGATACTCTCGACACCGCGCGTCACCGTGTTGCCGATGTCGTGCAGCTTGAGATCGGCAAACACCTTCTTGCCCTTGTCGGCGAGCTTGCCGATCAGCGGCAGGCCGCCGGCATAAGCGAGCTGATAGCCGATCTTGTAGAACGTGACGCTGTCGCCAAGCCTTGCGATCATCGCTTCCGCGGCATCAACGCTCGGCAGATCGAGCGCAACGATCAGGCGGTCCTTCGGGGCGATTTCGGCTGGCGTCATGTCACCTCACATCATGTGTTGGGAAATGTCGATCAACTGCCGCACCAACTCCTTCAACGAAGCGATATCACCCTCGTTCTTCAACCTGTCCATATCGTCATAGGCCTGGTCGGCAAAGGCGAGCGTGAGCTGGCTGGCGATCACATTGGCGTGGCAGGAGGTCAGGATCAGCCGCAACGCCTGCAGCGCGCGCGCCGCACCGAGCCGGCTCTGCGAAGCACCGGCAAGCGCAAAGGCGCGGTTGCGGAACACTTCGCCGCGCGCCTCGTGGAGCTCATGCACGCGGCTCACCCAGTCGATCGCATTCTTCAGCAGCGGCGGCACCGAGGCGTTGTATTCGGGCGAGACGAACAGCACGCCATGATGCGCGGCGATCATGCGCTTGAGATTGATCGCGTGCTTGGGCACGCCGGATTTGGCCTGGAGATCGCCGTCGTAAATCGGCAGCGGAAAATCGGCGAGCGAGATGCGGGTGACGTCAACGCCGGCCCGGGCGAATTCATAAGCGGCGACCGCCGCCAGCTTCGCATTGTGCGAGCCGGTGCGGAGCGAGCCGGGAATGACCAGGATTTTCGGGGCTGACATCCGATCCAATACGTTCGGCGAAACGAGCCCGCCGCGCATTAGAGGAAGCCGGCGGAATTAGTCCTTGCGATACACCCAGACGCGGGCCGGCGGAAGGTTCATCCAGATCCGTTCCGAGGCCTCTGTGGTCACGCCGGGCAGCGATTTCGGGATCGGTGGCACCACAGCATAGGTGAACTGGACGAAGGGCGCGCCGGGCGCGAGCGCCGTGAAGGCGTCGCGAATGAGCCGCAGCCGCGTCAGCATCGGTTTTGTGACCAGCGGCAGGCCGGAGACCACCGCGCTAGCCGGCGCGCTCAGCACGTTCCAGAGCGTGTCTCGGAGGCGATAGGCATCGCCCTGCACCACCTTGGCCTGCGGATAGCGATCGCGCAGCAGCGCGCAGAAGCCGGGATTGTATTCGACGAGGACGAGGCGCTTCTGGTCGACGCCGCGCTCGACCAGTGCCGAGGTGATGGCGCCCGTGCCGGGCCCGAGCTCGACCACCGGAGCATCCGAATTGACATCGACGTAATGAGCCATGGTTCGGGCGAGAAGTTTGCCCGACGGCATCACCGCGCCCATGTGGAGGGGCTTTTCGATCCACGACCTCAGAAAGCGCACCTCGTCGTCAAGACGAGGCTTCTTCAACGCACGCGCGGACGACGGCAATGGCATGTCTGGACCGGACGGGACGAGACCGCGTGACCGCGGCGTGTCAGAAAATGGTCACAAAGAGGTATAGGCCGAAGGCGATACGGTCAAGACGGCTCAACTCGCCCGATTACCGAAGAAATCCTTGACCTTGGTAAAGAAGCCCTCGGATTCCGGCTGGGTGTTGCCGGAGGAGAGCTTGTCGAACTCGGCCAGCAATTCCTGCTGCTTCCTGGTGAGGTTCTGCGGGGTCTCGACCACGACCTGAACGTACATGTCGCCCATCTGGCGTGAGCGCAGCACCGGCATGCCCTTTGATGCAATGCGGAATCGGCGGGCGGACTGGGTTCCGGCGGGGACCTTCACCTTGGCCTTGCCCTTGTCGATGGTCGGCACCTCGAATTCACCGCCAAGCGCCGCGGTCACCATCGAGATCGGCACGCGACAATGCAGATCGGCGCCGTCGCGCTGGAAAAACTGGTGCTGGGCCAGCGACAGGAAGATGTAGAGATCGCCGGGCGGGCCGCCGCGGACGCCGGCCTCGCCTTCGCCGGCGAGCCTGATCCTGGTGCCGTCCTCGACGCCCTGGGGGATGTTGACCGACAGATTCCGCTCGCGGGTGACGCGACCCTGGCCCGAGCAGGACGGGCAGGCGTCCTCGATCATCTGGCCGCGGCCCTGGCAGCCGGGGCAGGTGCGCTCGAGAGTGAAGAAGCCCTGCGACTGCCGCACGCGGCCGGCACCGCCGCAGGTCGAGCAGATCTTGGGCTTGGTGCCCGCCTTGGCGCCGATGCCCGAGCAGGCCTCGCAGGTGACCGAGACCGGAATCTCGATCTGCGCGGTCTTGCCGCCAAAGGCTTCCTCGAGAGTGATTTCCATGTTGTAGCGGAGGTCGGCGCCACGCTCGCGGCCGCCGCGGCCGCGCTGTCCGGCCATGCCGAACAGATCTTCGAAAATATCGGAGAACGAGGAGGCGAAGCCCGCACCGAAACCGGCACCGCCGCCGCCGGGACCGCCCTGCTCGAAGGCGGCATGGCCGAAACGGTCATAGGCCGCGCGCTTGTCCTTGTCCTTCAGGACCTCGTAGGCCTCGTTGATTTCCTTGAACTTGACCTCGCTGGTGTCATCCCCGGGATTGCGGTCGGGGTGAAACTTCATCGCCAGCTTGCGGAACGACGACTTCAACCTGGATTCGTCGGCGTCACGTTCGACTTCGAGGGTTTCGTAATAGCAGCGCTTGGCGGACGTGGACATGTTCAACTCGGTCTATCCAATCGCGATTCAAGTCGGGGCGAAGCAACGTCGCCACGTGACGATATAGGCAGCCTTCCGCCTTGCGGCAGAGGACTGCATGGCAACGTCGAGAATAACGGCTGGGAATTGATCGATCGTAACGGGCGCTCGTCCCGTCGAGCCCGACACGGCGGCCTCCCCCTTGAGAGGGGAGGCCTGTGCAGCGTGTGGGGTCCAAGCCGTCCGCATCATACCCTCTCGGGCTTATGCAGACTTCTTGTTGTTCTTGTCGTCGTCGACCTCGGTGAATTCCGCGTCGACGACGTCGTCCTTGGCCGCATCCCTCTTGGCGTCGGCCTCGGCCTGCTGCGTGTACATGGCCTCACCGAGCTTCATCGAAGCCTGGGCCAGCGTGTTGGTCTTGGTCTTGATCGCCTCGGCATCGCTGCCCTTCAGCGCTTCCTTGAGGTCGCTGACGGCATCCTCGATGGCGCGGCGCTCGGTCTCGCCGACCTTCGAACCGTGCTCGGCCAGTGCCTTCTCGGTGGAGTGCACCAGCGCGTCGGCGTGGTTCTTGGCGTCGACCGCCTCGCGGCGCTGCTTGTCGGCCGCGGCATTGGCCTCGGCGTCCTTGACCATCTTGTCGATGTCGGCTTCCGACAGGCCACCGGAGGCCTGAATGCGGATCTGCTGTTCCTTGGCGGTCGCCTTGTCCTTGGCCGAAACGTTGACGATGCCGTTGGCGTCGATGTCGAAGGTCACCTCGATCTGCGGCATGCCGCGCGGAGCCGGCGGGATGCCCATCAGATCGAACTGGCCGAGCATCTTGTTGTCGGCCGCCATTTCACGCTCGCCCTGGAAGACGCGGATGGTGACCGCGTTCTGATTGTCCTCGGCGGTCGAGAACACCTGGCTCTTCTTGGTCGGGATCGTGGTGTTGCGGTCGATGATGCGGGTGAACACGCCGCCCAGCGTCTCGATGCCCAGCGACAGCGGGGTCACGTCGAGCAGCAGCACGTCCTTGACGTCGCCCTGGAGCACGCCGGCCTGGATCGCGGCCCCGATCGCCACGACCTCATCCGGATTGACGCCCTTGTGCGGCTCCTTGCCGAACAGCTGCTTCACGACTTCCTGGACCTTCGGCATGCGCGACATGCCGCCGACCAGAACGACTTCACCGATCTCGCCGGCGGTGACGCCGGCGTCCTTCAGCGCCTTGCGGCAGGGCTCGACGGTCTTCTGGACGAGGTCGTCGACCAGCGCCTCGAACTTGGCGCGGGTGAGCTTCATCGTCAGATGCTTCGGGCCGGTCTGGTCCGCGGTGATGAAGGGCAGGTTGATCTCGGTCTGCGTCGTCGACGACAGCTCGATCTTGGCCTTTTCAGCGGCTTCCTTCAGGCGCTGCAACGCGAGCTTGTCGTTGCGCAGGTTGATGCCCTGCTCCTTCTGGAACTCGTCGGCCAGATAGCCCACGAGGCGCATATCGAAATCTTCGCCGCCGAGGAAGGTGTCGCCGTTGGTCGACTTCACCTCGAACACGCCGTCGCCGATCTCGAGAATGGAAATATCGAACGTGCCGCCGCCGAGGTCGTACACGGCGATCGTGCCGGTCTTGGTCTTGTCCAGACCATAGGCCAGCGCAGCCGCGGTCGGCTCGTTGATGATGCGCAGCACTTCAAGGCCCGCGATCTTGCCGGCGTCCTTGGTCGCCTGGCGCTGGGCGTCGTTGAAGTAGGCGGGAACGGTGATGACCGCCTGGTCGACCTTCTGGCCGAGATGGGCTTCCGCGGTCTCCTTCATCTTCTGCAAGATGAACGCCGAGACCTGCGAGGGCGAGTAGGTCTGGCCGTCGGCCTCGACCCAGGCGTCGCCGTTGGAAGCCTTCACGATCTTGTACGGAACGAGCTTCTTGTCCTTCTCGACCATCGGGTCGTCGTAGCGGCGGCCGATGAGGCGCTTCACTGCGAAGAACGTACGCTCTGGATTGGTAACGGCCTGGCGCTTGGCAGGCTGGCCGACGAGGCGCTCACCGTCGTCCGTCACGGCGACGATCGAAGGCGTCGTGCGCATGCCTTCGGAATTCTCGATGACTTTGGCGTTCTTGCCATCCATTACGGCGACGCACGAATTCGTGGTGCCGAGGTCGATCCCAATGACCTTTCCCATGGTCCTGATATCCTTGTTTTTGCGGCAGGTTGGCTGGGCCCAGAAGGCACCCGAACCGAAACCCCCTAAGATCAAACATTCGCGATATTGCGATGGTTGACGCTCATATAGGAGGGGGGGAGGGGCCCGCAAGGACCGAGCGCAAGTTTCGGCCGTGAAAACATTGGGTTTTGGAAGATCATATCCGGGCCTCACCGCCCTTGCGGGTGAGGAAATATTAACAGGTTCGGCCATCTGCCAGCCCCGCCGCCCGTGATTGGCCCGGCCCTGTTGCCGGCGCGCCAAACCCGCTAAAAGGCGCCGGCCGGACAGCCTCGCCATGGGCTGCCTCCCATGGGGCTGCTTCGCGCGACAAAGCGGCCCAATCGCCGACCATTGAACGGCCTCAATGTGAACCAATCAGAGTGCCCATGAAGCTGACCCGCCCCCTCGCCGCGCTCGCCCTGCTCGTTGCCACAGCATTTCCGGCGCTCTCCGCCGACGCCGTGTTTCCGCCTGGCTTGCGCCTCGGCATGGTGCCGCTGGTCGGGCTGAACACGGCCAAGACCTTTCCGGGCTTCGAGAGTGAGGACGGCAGCGTCAAGGTGCTGATCACCGAGCTGCCGCCGGCGGCCTATGGCGAGGTCGTGGGCGCCTTCAACGCCAATCCGGCCGGCAGCAACGGCATCAAGCCGGACAAGATTGAGACGCTCGCGGGCCTTGCCTATTTCACCACCGAGAGCGGCAAGGCCGGCACGACCCCGGTGAGGCGCTATTCGATGATCGTGCCGGGCACCGGCTTCTCCGGCTATGTCGCCGTGCAGGTGCCCGAGAACGCGTCGAAGATCTACACCGATGAGGCGGTGCGGCAGATGTTTGCCACCGCCGTGACCCGCAAGGAGGTGTCGGCTGACGAGCAGATCGGGCTGATGCCGTTCAAGATCACCGATCTCGCCAGCTTCAAGGACATCCGCACGCTGGTCCCGGGCTCGAGCATCATCTTGGCCGACGGCAACGAGAGCTCGGGCTATGAATCTAAGCCGTTCATGATCCTCGGCCTGATCGGCGCCACGCCGCAGCAGGCTGACGACCGCGCCCGCTTTGCCCAGGAGGCGGCGCTCCAGATCCCCGGGGTGCGCGAGTCCCGCGTCACCATGTCGGAGCCGATCCGCATCAACGGCCAGCCGGGCTTCGAGACCCGGATCGACGGCGTCAGTGGCAAGGACAAGACGCCGGTGACCGTGGTGCAGTGGATCCGCTTCGCGCCCGGCGGTGCTTCGCTCCGCATCATCGCCAGCGCGCCGCGCGACCAGTGGCCGGACGCCTTCACCCGCTTCCGCGCCGTGCGCGACGGCATCCAGCCCAAGGGCTAGTTTCTTGGGGCTGACAGCCCAACCGCTCACCAGAGCCGGCTGCATTTTCGGGCTTTTGTTCGTACACGAACGGAACTAGGCTTCCCTCCATTGGATCATCCTGGAGGGGAGGCCGACGATGCTAAACCGACGACAGATCTTGGCGGCGCTGGGGACCACGGCCCTCGCGGGCCTCGCTCCATCAGCACTTTTCGCAGCGGCCACGATCAAGCCCGACGACACATCCGCGCTGCTCGTGATCGACGTGCAAAACTGCTTCCTGCCCGGCGGCAGCCTCGCGGTAAAGGAAGGCGAGCAGGTCGTGCCTGTGATCAACAAGATGGCGAAAGCGTTCTCGAACGTGGTGATGACGCAGGACTGGCACACGCCCGGCCACGTCTCGTTCGCTTCGGTGCATTCCGGCAAGAAGCCGTTCGAGACCATCGACCTGCCCTACGGCAAGCAGGTGCTGTGGCCCGACCATTGCGTGCAAGGCACCGACGGCGCCTTGCTGTCGAAGGACCTCTCGATCCCGCAGGCCGAGCTCATCATCCGCAAGGGCTTTCACAAGGACGTCGACAGTTATTCGGCGTTCCTCGAAGCCGACGGCAAGACCTCGACCGGACTTGCCGGCTATCTCAAGGGCCGCAAGATCAAGCGCGTCTTCGTGGCGGGTCTCGCCACGGATTTCTGCGTCGCCTGGACCGCGCTCGATGCGCGCAAGGCGGGTTTTGAGGTCTATGTCGTGGAAGACGCCTGCCGCGGCATCGACAATCAGGGCTCGCTCGCGAAGGCCTGGGCCGATATGGCCAAGGCCGGCGTGAAGCGGATTCAGTCTGCGGATATCGCGGCGAGCGCGTAAGGTTTTCGCACGGTCATTCCGGTTCGGCTCACAGAGCCGAACCCGGAAGCTCGAGATTCTCAGGTGCGCAATTGCGCGCCATAGTTCGATGCGTCGCATCGCCCCGGAATGACACCTCAATTTTCAGAACGCGGCTTGACGCCGCTCAGTCCGCCTCGTTGCTGTTCGCCGCGGGCGCGGGCTTGGTGCCACCCTTGGCGACGCCGACCAGCGCCGGTCGCAGCACGCGATCGCCGATGGTGTAGCCGGCCTGCATGACCTGCACCACGGTGCCCGCGGGCACCGACGCATCGGGCACCTCATACATCGCCTGCTGGAAGTTCGGATCGAACTTCTGGCCCTGCGGATCGAACTTCTTCACGCCGTGCTTTTCCAACGCGTTGAGCAGCGAGCGCTCGGTGAGCTCGACGCCTTCGATCAGCGCGATCAGGCCGGGATCGGCGGTGGCACGCGCTTCGGCCGGAACGGCGTCGAGCGCGCGCTGAAGATTGTCGGCAATGTCGAGCACGTCGCGGGCAAAGCCGGTGACGCCGTAGAGCTTGGAGTCAGCGACCTCCCTGGCGGTGCGCTTGCGCAGATTTTCCATCTCGGCCAGCGTCCGCAGCATGCGGTCGCGCGACTCGGCGGCTTCCTTCTGCAGCAATTCCACCGAACCCGGCTCGGGATCGTCGGGCATGATGTAGGGTTTTGACACCACCGGCTCGCCGGTCGCGGCGGTCGTGTCTTCGGGTTGCCGGTCTTGATCGGTCATCGGCTCTCTTTTCAAGCTCGTCTTACGGGATTTTGCTGGCCCGGATATCGTGCTTCGGGCGCTGAAAATCAAGCGCCCGTGATCGGCTCAAATGCCGGTCAGCCCCCCAGCAGGCGGCTGACGATGCGGGCGGCATAGTCCACGGTCGGGATCACACGGGCATAATTCAGCCGCGTCGGCCCGATCACGCCCAGAACGCCGACGATGTGGCCGGCCGCGTCCCGATAGGGCGAGATGATGGTGGAGGAGCCCGACAGCGAGAACAGCTTGTTCTCCGAACCGATGAAAATCCGCACGCCTTCGGCGGTTTCGGCGCGCCCGAGCAGGTCGATCACGCCGCGCTTGGTCTCGAGATCGTCGAACAGCAGCCGCACCCGCTCGAGATCCTCCAGCGCGTGCAAATCCTCCAGCAGATTGGCGTGGCCGCGAACGATGAGCTGGCGGTCTTCATTATCGCCGCCGGACCAGCTCGCAATCCCGGCCGAGATCACCTTTTGCGTCAATTGGTCGAGCTCGGCGCGAGCCTCGCCGAGCGCGGTTTCCAGCTCGAGTCGCGCCTCGGCGAGCGTCCGGCCGCGAATCCGCGAATTGAGGAAGTTGCCGGCTTCGGTGATGGCCGAGGAGGGAACCCCCGGCGGCAGCGTCAGCACGCGATTTTCGACCTGGCCGTCCTCGCCGACCAGGATCACCAGCGCCTTCTCGGGTTCCAGCCGGACGAATTCGATGTGTTTCAGCCGGGTATTCGATTTCGGCGTTAGAACGACAGCAGCGGTGCGGGTGAGACCCGACAGCCGCGTCAGCGCCTGGTCGAGCGCCGCCTCGACCGACTGCGCCTGCCCGACCGAGGTCAGCTGGCTCTGGATCGACTGCCGCTCGGCGTCGTTGAGGTCGCCGACCTGCATCAAGGCGTCGACAAAGAAGCGCAAGCCGAGTTCCGTGGGCAGCCGGCCAGCAGAGGTGTGGGGCGCATAAATCAGGCCGAGATGTTCCAGATCGGCCATGACGTTGCGGACCGAGGCCGGCGACAGCGGCATCGCGATCAGCCGTGAGATGTTGCGCGAGCCCACCGGCTCACCGGTCGCGAGATAGCTTTCGACAATTTGACGAAAGATGTCGCGGGAACGCTCGTTGAGCTGGGCGAGGCCTGCGCGCGGCGCGATCAGATGGATCGGATCGTGATGGGCCACAGGGTAACTCCTCTCAGATGCTGATAATTTGTCCATCCCCGAGGGTTCTGACAAGCGTGGCGTTTGCGGGGTGGAAAACCGGGGGTGAAAAAGCCTTGTCTTCCCCCCTTGCCGCCCACCCTCACCCCACCTACAAGCACCGCGAATAGCCCTTTTCCGAGAGTTTTGGAGGAATTCCCATGCGGCCAAGCCGCCGTGCGCCCGACGAATTGCGCCCCGTGACGCTGGAGCGTGGCGTGGTCAAATATGCGGAAGGCTCCTGCCTCGTGAAGTTCGGCGACACCCATGTGCTGGTCACCGCTACGCTGGAAGACCGTTTGCCTCCCTGGCTGAAGGGCCAGGGCCGCGGCTGGGTCACCGCCGAATACGGCATGCTGCCGCGCGCGACCTCCGAACGCACCCGCCGCGAAGCCGCCGCCGGCAAGCAGAGCGGCCGCACCGTCGAGATTCAGCGCCTGATCGGGCGTTCGTTGCGCACCATCGTCGATCTCGAAGCGCTCGGCGAGCGCCAGATCACGGTCGATTGCGACGTGCTCCAGGCCGACGGCGGCACCCGCACCGCCTCGATCACCGGCGCCTGGGTCGCGCTCGCCGACTGCATCAACTGGATGAAGACGCGCAACATGATCAAGGCCAACGTGATGCGCGACAACGTCGCCGCGATCTCCTGCGGCATCTATCAGGGCAAGCCGGTGCTGGATCTCGACTATGCCGAGGATTCGGAAGCCCAGACCGACGCCAATTTCGTCATGACCGGCGATGGCCGCATCATCGAGGTGCAGGGCACGGCGGAACGCGAGCCGTTTACCCAGGACGAGTTCCTTGCGCTGATCGCCCTGGCGCAAAAGGGCATCGCGCGTCTCGTGGACTTGCAGAAACTGGCTGTCGCGTAGTCAATAGGCCCATGCACCGCCGAATCACCGGAAAGCTCGTCATCGCGACCCATAATCCCGGCAAGCTCGCCGAGATGAAGGAGCTGCTCGCGCCTCATGGCATCGAGGTGGTGTCGGCCGGCGAGCTCGGCCTGCCCGAGCCAGACGAGACCGGCAACGATTTCCGCAGCAATGCAGCGATCAAGGCGGTCGCGGCGGCGCAGACGTCGAAGTTGCCCGCTTTCGCCGACGATTCCGGCATCGTGGTCGATGCGCTCGACGGCGCGCCCGGCATCTACAGCGCGCGCTGGGCCGGACCGTCCAAGGATTTCGCTGCCGCAATGGCGCAGATCGAGCGCCTGTTGCAGGAGCGTGGCGCCACCTCGCCGGACAAGCGCAAGGCGCATTTCGTCTCGGCGCTCTGCGTCGCCTGGCCCGACGGTCATCTCGAAGAGGTCGAGGCGCGCGTCGACGGCACGCTGGTGTGGCCTCCGCGCGGCGCCGCCGGCTTCGGCTACGATCCGATGTTCCTGCCGGATGGTTACGATCGCACCTTCGGCGAGATGGAAAGCATCGAGAAGCACGGCCTGCCGCCGCTTGGCCTCGGCCTGTCGCACCGCGCCCGCGCCTTCGTGAAACTGGCGGAGATCTGCCTTGAGCCGCGCTAGAGCGTTTTCGAGCGAAGTGGATACCGGTTCGCGCCAGGAAAACGCGTCAAAACAGGAATCCGAAGCCTTTGGCGTCTACGTGCACTGGCCGTTCTGCCTGTCGAAGTGCCCCTATTGCGACTTCAACAGCCATGTCCGCCACGCCGCGATCGACGAGGCGCGCTTTGCATCCGCCTTCGCCCGCGAGATCGAAACCACCGCGCAGCGCTCGCCCGGCCGCGAGGTGACCTCGATCTTCCTCGGCGGCGGCACGCCGTCGCTGATGCAGCCGGCAACCGTCGGCGCCGTGCTCGACGCGATCGGCAAGCACTGGAAAGTTGCCAACGACGTCGAGGTGACACTCGAGGCAAACCCGACCAGTGTCGAAGCGACGCGCTTTGCCGGCTATCGCGCAGCCGGCGTCAACCGCGTCTCGCTCGGCGTGCAAGCGCTCGACGATACCTCGCTGAAGGCGCTGGGCCGCATGCACAGCGCGCGCGAGGCGCTCGATGCCGTTGCGATCGCGCGTCGTTCGTTCGATCGCTATTCGTTCGACCTGATCTACGCCCGCCCCGACCAGACGCCGGCGATGTGGGCCGATGAACTGCGTCTCGCAATCGACGAAGCGGCCGAGCATCTGTCGCTCTATCAATTGACGATCGAGGAAGGCACGCCGTTCTTCGGCCTACACCAGGCCGGCAAGCTGAAGACGCCCGACGAAGCGGTCGCGCGCGCTCTCTACGACGTGACACAGGAGACCTGCGACAAGCTGGGGCTGCCTGCCTACGAGATTTCCAACCACGCGCGGCGCGGCGCCGAGTGCCGGCATAATCTGGTGTACTGGCGCGGCGAGGAATATGCCGGCGTCGGCCCCGGCGCGCATGGCCGCCTCGACATCGACGGCACCAGGCACGCGACCGCCACCGAGAAGCGTCCCGAAGCCTGGCTGATGCGCGTCGAGAGCAGCGGCCATGGCGTTGTCACCGACGATCTTCTCAACAGCGAAGAACGCGCCGACGAATTCTTGCTGATGGGATTGCGCTTGGCCGAAGGTATCGACCCCGAGCGCTACACCGCGCTCTCCGGCCGCCCGCTCGATCCCAAACGCATCGCGCTACTGCGCGAGGAAGGCGCGATCACGGTGGATGCGACGGGCCGTTTGCGCGTCACGAGCAGCGGATTCCCAGTGCTCGACGCAGTGGTCGCGGATCTCGCGGCATAATGAGATCTCGTAGGGTGGGCAACGCGGAGCGTGCCCACCATTCCATGAAAATTTGTTGAGAGATGGTGGGCACGGCGCGCAAGCGCGCGCCTTTGCCCACCCTACAGCAGCTCGTTAAGCCCCAAAGCTCTTCGGCGAGCCCGCGACTGCAACGCCGCCGCCCGTCGTCACCTTCATCACCGCGAGCCCACGCTCATTGGTGCCGTCGGCGCGGAAGCGGAACAGGCCGTCGATGCCGGCGAAGCCGGAGGGATTGGTGAGCACGTCGGACGAGAAGCGCGTGGTGCCCTGCGTGCGCGCGAGCGCTGCGACAAGCGCCACCGCGTCATAGGCGAGCGTCGCGGTGCGGATCGGATCGGCGCCGTATTTGGTGCGATAACGGCCGGAGAACGCGCGGAAGCCGGCCGGATCGGGTGCGGCATAGAGCCCACCCTGCAGGCTTGGGCTGGCATAGACACGCGGGCTGTCCCACAGGCCGGTGCCGAGCAGCTGGATGTTGCGCAAATTCGCGCCCGCAGCGGTCATTGCATCCGCGACCGCGACGACGGCATCGCCGTCATCGGCAATGAACAGTGCATCCGCGCTGCCGAGCTGCTGCGCGACGGTGCGCGCCGGCGTCGCGCGATCGGCGCCGTATTTCTCGAACGCGACGATGCGTCCGCCGCGCCTGGGCACTGCGGCCTTCACCGCGGCTTCGACCACATTGCCATAGGCATTGTCGGGCACGAGCACGGCGACGGAGCGTTTCCCGATGCTGGCGGAATATTCGACGATGCGATTGACGTCGGACTCAGGCAGGAAGCTCAAGAGATAGACGCCGCGGCCTGCGATGCTCGAATCGGTCGAGAACGCCATCACCGAGATGCCGCGCGTGCGCGCGACCTGGGCCACGGCCGGGACCGATTGTGCGAACAGCGGCCCCAGAATGATCTCGGCGCCTTCGTCGATTGCCTGCTGCGCACTGGCTTGCGCACCTTGCGGGCTGCCATTGTCGTCCTTGATCAGGAGCTGGATGTTCGGGTTCTGGAACTCGGCCAGCGCCATCTCGGCGGCGTTGCGCATCGACTGCGCGGCAAGTCCGGCATTGCCGGCGGCCGAGAGCGGCAGGATCACGCCGACCTTCACCCCGCCGGTGCCGGCGGTCGTCGCCTGCTGCGGCGGCCCGGCCGGCTGGGCCGGCGGGGATGAGCTCGAGAACGGGCTGGAAAACTGGCTGAGGCTCTGCTGCACGCCGGCGCAGGCTGACAGCAAGGGCGTGCCGAGCAGCAGGCCAAGCGCACTCCGCCGGGTCGCCCCCGACAAACGGGACCCGTTAACGGAAGACTTCAGATCACGCGGGCCCACCATGGCAGCTCTTCTTCTGATCTTCCGTCGCCGGCCGATCACAGCAAATCTTGCCGCGACAGAAGCCGCGGATTCAGGCATATTGTCGGCAAATAGTTAACCAAAACAAAAGGATAATGCCCGCTTAACGCGACTGCCTTACGTTCCTGGTTGGCTGCTCGCCGTCCGTCATCCAGCATCAAAGCGGGGTTTCCGCCACGAATATGGCGCTGACGCTTCATTTCCTAGGGAATGTGATGCCGGATGGATCACATTCCAGTCTTTCCTCGCCCCAGTTCAGTATCTTGCCCGGCACGATCTTTTTCGGGGGACCGGTTCCCAGCCCCGGGGATCATGCCTAAGTTCGTCTGATTATGCGCGCAAAGCCGGCCTCGATAAATACGACTGAAGCTACGGACGCCGCCCCGCGCGGTTTCTCCATCGACGCCCATCGGCTCGCGGTGCCGAAGGCGGCGGCCGGCCTCTATCTGGTCGCGACCCCGATCGGCAATCTCGGCGACATCACCCTGCGTGCGCTGCAGACGCTGGCCGGGGTCGACGTCATCTGCTGCGAGGACACCCGCATCACGCGGCGCCTGACCGAGCGTTACAATATCTCGGCGCCGCTCAAGCAATATCACGAGCACAATGCCGAGGCCGCCCGCCCAAGGATCCTGGAGGCGCTTGCCGCAGGCGGCTCGGTCGCGCTGGTGTCGGACGCCGGCACGCCGCTGATCTCCGATCCCGGCTTCAAGCTGGTCCGCGATGTCTGCGCAGCCGGCCATGCGGTCTATGCGCTACCCGGCCCATCCTCGGTGCTGGCGGCGCTGTCGGTCGCGGCCCTGCCGACCGACCGTTTCTTCTTCGAGGGATTTTTGCCGGCGAAATCCGCCGCGCGGCGGTCGCGCCTCACCGAACTTGCCCGCATCGACGCGACGCTGGTGATGTTCGAATCCGGCAACCGGGTGCAGGATACGCTCGCCGAGCTCGCCGAGATCATGGGCACGCGCGAGGCCGCAATCTGCCGCGAGCTGACAAAACTGCACGAGGAGATCTCGCGCGCGAAGCTCGATGAGCTGGCGCGCGAGGCGGACACGCTGGAGACGCGCGGCGAATTCGTGCTGGTGATCGCTCCGCCGGCCGCGGATGCCGACGTGCTGACATCGGACGCGCTGGACGGTCTCCTGCGCGAGCAGCTCGCCACCCACAGCGTCAAGGACGCCGTCGCACACGCAGTCGCGCTCTCGGGTCGGCCGCGGCGCGAGGTCTATGCCCGCGCGCTCGAACTCGCAAAAGATTTGCGGGGCGGCGATGGCGAAGCCTAAGGATCCAGCGGATCCGAAACCGGAACCGAAGATCGCCTCGCCCGAGCGCGTTGCCGCGTTCCGCACCGGCATCTCGGCCGAGAGCCGCGCCGCCGCCTATCTGATGGCGAAGGGCTACCGCATCCTCGCCAAGCGCTACCGCACCCCGCATGGCGAGATCGACCTCGTGGCGCGCCGCCGCAACCTGATCGCCTTTGTCGAGGTCAAGGCGCGTGCCAGCTTCGATGAGGCCGCCTATGCGGTGACGCCGCGCCAGCAGCAGCGCATCATCGACGCCGCGCAGGGCTGGCTTGCCACGCATCCCGAGCATGCGGAATTCGAATTGCGATTCGACGCCATGCTGATTGCGCCGCGATCACTTCCACGCCATGTGTTGGCGGCATTCGACGCCTCGACCTGAAAGGCAGACCATGAAACTGAACGTCGCCGTCCAGATGGACCCCATCGCCCGCATCAACATCAAGGGCGATTCCACCTTTGCGCTGCTTCTGGAGGCGCAGAAGCGCGGCCACGGCCTGTCCTATTACACACCCGACAAGCTCTCGATGGTCGGCGACGAGATCGTCGCACCCGTGCAGCTCCTGACCGTGCGCGACGAGCCCGGCGATCACTTCACGCTCGGCGAGCCCAGGCGCGAGGCGCTGAACGGCTTTGACGTGGTGCTGCTGCGCCAGGATCCGCCGTTCGATCTCGCCTACATCACCTCGACGCATCTGCTCGAGCGCATCCATCCGAAGACGCTGGTCGTCAACGACCCGGCCTCGGTGCGCAATGCGCCCGAAAAGCTGTTCGTGATGAACTTTCCGCAGTTGATGCCGCCGACCCTGATCTCGCGCGACCTCGAAGAGATCAACGCTTTCCGCGACAAGTATGGTGCCGTGGTGATGAAGCCGCTGCACGGCCATGGCGGCGCCGCGGTCTTCCGCGTGATGCCGCAGGACATGAATTTCGGCTCGCTCTACGACATGTTCTCGGTCACCTTCAAGGAGGCCTGGGTGATCCAGCAGTTCATCCCCGAGGTGAAGCTCGGTGACAAGCGCATCATCCTGGTCAATGGCGAGTTCGCTGGCGCGGTGAACCGCGTGCCGGCCGCCGACGACCTCCGCTCCAACATGGTGCGCGGCGGCGCGGCAAAGGAGACCGAGCTGACGCCGCGCGAGCGCGAGATCTGCGCCACCGTCGGCCCGGCGTTGCGCGAGCGCGGCCTGCTGTTCGTCGGCCTCGATGTCATCAACGGCAACCTCACCGAGATCAACGTGACCTCGCCGACCGGCATCCGCGCCATCGCGCGGCTCGGCGGCCCCGATGTTGCGGCGAAGATCTGGGACACGATCGAGCAGAAGCGGGCGAAGTAAGCAGCGGCGCTACAGGCATCAACGGAAACATTGACCGCGCTTCACTAACCACCCATTCACCATGACGCCCCGCGCCTCGTGCGAACGCACGAGCGCGCCTGCGTGAATCTACGGGGCCGCTGGCCGCGCGGCTAACGCGGCATTCACCATCTGCCCAGAACCCGCGCCGTCACTGACCATCACACTCGGCCTCGCAACACCCCTTATACTTTTACTCCCTACTCATCGATGCCGGGGAACCCGCCACGTGCGGTTCGAGTGCCCCGCGTAAGAGTAGAAGCGTATGAACACCGCACGCATTGTCGTTCTCGTCATCGCACTCGGCGCCGGCGGCGTCGCTGCGTATCTGGCGAGCGGCTACGACAACAAGCCCGCGCCCGCGCTCCCGGTGGCCGAGAAGCTGCCGACGGTCGAAGTGCTCGTCGCCAAATCCGACATTCAGCTCGGCCAGGCCGTGAAGGCCGAGGATCTGCAATGGCAGACCTGGCCGCAATCGACCGCAAGCGGCGCCTTCATCCGCCGCGACAGCAGGCCCGACGCGCAGACCCAGATCGCCGGCTCGATCGCACGCGTGCCCTTGATGCAGGGCGAGCCGATCCGCGAGCAGAAGCTGGTGAAGGCCGACGGCTCCGGCTTCATGGCCGCGATCCTGCCGTCCGGCATGCGAGCCGTGTCCACCGAGATCTCCGCCGAGACCGGGGCCGGCGGCTTCATCCTGCCGAACGACCGCGTCGACATCGTCCTGACGCGACGCCTGAAGAACCCTGATGGCGCCAACACCAACAGCTCGACCGGCGGCAATGACCTGATCCTGTCGGAAGTCATCCTGACCAACATCCGCGTGCTCGCGATCGACCAGGCGCCGAAGGAGAAGGACGGCCAGAACGCCGTGCTCGGCAAGACGGTCACGCTCGAGCTCCGGCCCGACCAGGTCGCGACGCTGTCGGCCTCGCGCCAGGGCGGCGCGCTGACACTTGCGTTGCGCAGCATCGCCGATGCCAGCGCCTCCGACGGCACGCCCGAGGACCAGGCGCTCAAACAACGCTCGAGCGGCGTGAACGTGATCCGCTACGGCGTGCAGGCGCGACAACTGACGTCACAGAAGTGATGGGGACATGATGAACTACGGGGGTAATCGGATGGGCCTGCGCATTCGGGGGAAGCGCGCTGGCTCGTTCCGGGCAGGGGCAATGCTGATGCTGGGGCTGCTCGCAGTTCCCGATCTCGTCCGCGCTGCGGATGCGCCGGTCGGAGACCAGGCGCCGATGCAGGCGCCGGATCTCGGCGTGTCGCCGGTCGCAACCATCGCGCCGGCGCGGACGCGTTCGCTGTCGCTCGGCGTCGGCAAGTCGGTCGTCATCGACCTGCCGCGCGAGGTCAAGGACGTGCTGGTGGCCGATCCCAAGATCGCCAATGCGGTGATCCGCTCAGCGCAGCGCGCCTATATCATCGGCGGCCAGGTCGGCCAGACCAACGTGGTGTTCTTCGGCGCCGACGGCCAGCAGGTTGCTTCCTACGACATCGCGGTCAAGCGCGACCTCAACGGCATGCGCACGGCGCTGCGCGCATCGCTGCCGGGCGTGCAGATCGAGGGCGTCGGCGACAGCGTGATGCTGACCGGCTCGGTGTCGAGCCCGGTCGAGGCCCAGCAGGCCGGCGACGTCGCCGCCAAGCTCGTCGGCGGCGCCGACAAGGTCGTCAACAACATCGTCGTGCGCGGCCGCGACCAGGTGATGCTGAAGGTCGTGGTCGGCGAAGTCCGCCGCGACATCGTCAAGCAGCTGGGTGTCGATCTCAGCGCCAGCCTGAACGCCGGCACCGCAGTGGTGAATTTCAACAATTCCAACCCGTTCTCGGCCAGTGGCGGACCGCTGGTCAGCGGCAACGGGCTCGGCGTCGCCGGCCTCGCCAAGGGCGTCGCCACCGTCAGCGCCACGATGCGCGCGATGGAAAGCGCCGGCGTGATGCGCACCCTGGCCGAGCCGAGCCTGACGGCGATCTCCGGCGAATCCGCGACCTTCATCGCGGGCGGCGAATTCCCGATCCCCGCAGGCTATTCCTGCGATCCGACCACGCATGTCTGTACCACCCAGATTTCCTACAAGAAATTCGGCATCTCCCTGAACTTCACGCCGGTCGTGCTGAGCGAAGGCCGGATCAGCCTGCGGGTGATGACCGAGGTCTCGGAGCTGTCGAACCAGAACGCCATCACCGTGTCGCAGGCACTGTCCTCGAGCTCGACCAACTCGATCACCATCCCCTCGGTCCAGACCCGTCGCGCCGAGACGACGCTGGAAATTCCCTCGGGCGGCTCGATGGCGATGGCCGGCCTGATCCAGCAGCAGACCAAGCAGGCCGTCAACGGCCTGCCCGGCGTCGACCAGGTGCCGATCCTCGGCGCGCTGTTCCGCAGCCAGGACTTCGTCAACAACGAGACCGAGCTGATGGTGATCGTGACCCCCTATGTGGTGCGCGCGGTCGCCCAGAAGGAATTGTCGCGGCCCGATGACGGCTTCGCGCCGTCCTCGGATGCGCAGTCGGCGCTGCTCGGCCGCATGAACCGCCTCTACGGCATCGCCCGCCGCGCCGATCCGATCGACGGCGATCGCGGTGATTTCGGCTTCATCATCGACTGACACCAACGGTTTGGGGACCGGGCAAGACACGACACGGACAAGAGGGGATGAAGCGATGACGAAGACAAATGATCGACGTCGCAATTTGCGCATCGCGCTCGCGCTGACGGGGCTCTCCGTCATGCTGGGAGCCTGCAACACCACGGGCGACGTCGTCACCACCCAGACGGTACCGACCGACTACCGCATGCGTCACCCGATCGCGGTGCAGGAAGCCAAGCGCTCGATCGTGATCTTCGTCGGCAAGGCGCGCGGCGGACTTTCGACCGCGCAGCACGCCGACGTGATGGGCATCGCCCAGGATTGGGTGCGCGAAGGCACCGGCTCCGTCGTCGTCGACGTGCCCATCGACACCGCGAATTCGCGCGCGGCGGCTGCGACCTACCACGAAATCCGCGCCGTGCTCGGCAGCGGCGGCGTGCCGTCGCGCGCCATCGTCCAGCATCGCTATCGTCCCGAAGACCCCGCCCTGCTGCCGACCATCCGGCTGAGCTATTCCAAGATCGCGGCGGTGGCCGGCCCCTGCGGGCTGTGGCCAGAGGACATGGGACCGTCGATCCTCGATCCCGGCTACAACGAGAACCGGCCTTACTTCAATCTCGGCTGCGCCACCCAACGTAATCTTGCCGCGATGATCGACAACCCCGCCGACCTCGAGCAGCCGCGCGCGGAGACGCCGGCCTATACCGCACGGCGCGACATCGCCTTCGACCGCTACCGCAAGGGCACCTCCACCGCGACCGCTTATCCCGAGGCTGACAAGGCCAAACTCAGCGAAACAGGCAAATGACGGGCATCCACGACGAAGAGGCGGACGATCCGCAGCACCCCGAGGAGCACATTGCGCCGGTTCCCCGGATCTCGGTGCAGGCCTTTTGCGAGACCGAGCAGACGCTCGCCGCGGTGACCGCGGCCGGGCAGGACCGCCGTCTCGCCAAGGCGCATCTCACCGCCAGGAGCGGCGGCCTCGCCGCGGCAATCGATGTCTATGACACGATGCCGACGCCGAACGTCATCGTGATCGAATCCGACGGCACACGCGACATCCTCGAGGGCCTCGACGACCTCGCCGGCGTTTGCGATCCCGGCACCCGCGTGGTCGTGATCGGCAACCCCAACGACACCGCGCCCTACCGTGAGCTGGTGCGTCGCGGCGTCAACGACTACGTGGTCGGGCCGGTCGAAACCCTCGACGTCGTGCGCTCGATCTGCAGCCTGTTCTCGGCCTCCGAAGCCATCATCACCGGCCGCGTCATCGCGGTGGTCGGCGCCAAGGGCGGCGTCGGCGCCTCCACCGTCGCGCACAACGTGGCCTGGACCATCGCGCGCGACCTCGCGCTCGATTCCGTCGTGATCGATCTCGACCTCGCCTTCGGCACCGCCGGCCTCGACTACAACCAGGATCCGGCGCAGGGCATTGCGAACGCGGTGCTGTCGCAGGACCGGCCGGACACGGCGTTGATGGAGCGCCTGCTCGCCAAATGCACCGACCGCCTCAGCCTTCTCGCCGCACCGGCTACGCTTGATAGGGTCTATGATTTCGGCGCGGAGGCGTTCGATGCGATCTTCGACACGCTGCGCATGACCACGCCCTGCATCGTGCTCGACGTGCCGCATCAATGGTCGGCCTGGACCAAGCGCGCGCTGGTCAATGCCGACGACATCGTCATCGTGGCCGAGCCGGATCTCGCGAACTTGCGCAACACCAAGAACATGCTGATCGTGCTCAAGGCGGCACGGCCGAACGACCGGCCGCCGCTCTATTGCATCAACCAGGTCGGCATGCACAAGCGCGCCGAGATCGACGTCAAATCGTTCGCCAAGACGATGGAAAGCCAGCCGCTGGCGGTGATCCCGTTCGATTCAAAGCTGTTCTCGACCGCCGCCAATAACGGCCAGATGATTGCGGAGGTCTCCAAGAGCCACCGCACCACCGAGCTGTTCCAGAACATGGCCAACCGCCTCGCCGGGCGCGGCGAAGTGAAGAAGCCGAAGCGTTCGCTGCTCGGACCGCTGCTGAAGAAGCTGAAGGGCAGGACCGGACGCGCATCCGCTCCGCATCGCAAGGCGTCGTAAGCGCAAGAGCGTTCTCGAGCGCGCAGTGCTCTCGGCGGCGGATTACTTCTCCGCCCGCTGCTGCTGCTTCTTCGACAGCAGCTGGCGTAGCGCCGTGACCTTTGCCGCCGCCTGATCCGGCGGCAGATCGGCCTTCACGATGGTCTCGGCCTCGGCCTGCTTGCCTTCCAGCCCCAGCACCAGTGCGAGATTACCCCGCACGCGGGAATCGGCCGGGTTGCGCCGATAGGCGCGGCGCATGGTGTCCTCGGCCCGCGGCAGATTGTTCTGGAGCATGTAGGACAGGCCGAGATTGGACAAAACCTGCGGCTCGTCCGGCACGATCTTCAGCGCCGACGCATAATATTGCTGCGCTTCCTCGTTGCGGCCGAGCTGGTCGAGCGCCGCGCCCTGCGCCGACAGGATGTGCCAGTCCGGATCCTCCGGCGTATGCGCCCGGCTGAGAACGTCGAAGGCCTGCTGGAAATTGCCATTGTCGGCGAGCGCGCGGCCGTAGCCGGCGAGCAGCGCCTTGTTGCTGGGATGGGCGAGCACGGCCTGCTCCATCACCGCGACCGCCTGGGCGCGCTGGCCGGTCTCGCGCAGCGCCTTGCCGTAGTCGAGGGCGATGGCGGGATCGCTGGGCCTGGCGCGATAGCGCTCCCGCAAGCCGTCCATGTCGGGCTTGATGTCGGGCTTGGCGTCCGCCGTAGCGGCCGCTTCCGGCTTGCCACCGACGCCGAGCGCGCCGGTCACATCCTCCAGGCTCGTGGTCTGGCAGCCACCGAGGGCGAGCACCAGGAGCGCGGGAAGCAGGAATCTCGCCGGGGGAGAGGCAAGGGACGAACGCTTGGACATACTCTGATCACCGCCGGCGGACTGATCAGAGATGCTTTGCCGATTAACGCTAAATTCCCGTTAAGGACGCCCGCCTCTTGGGCTTAGTCGGTAAATTCCGCGCCGAATTCGCAGCCGATGCGCCAGCGCAGGCGGCATTGGCGGGAATAGTCGGGTGCGAAGATGATGGTGAATTGCGGCGGCAGTTCCAGGAATTCCGCCACGACCTTGACGCCGCCATCCGAGATATCCGTGATCGTGCAGTCCCGTGGCAGCGACCCCGCGCCAAAATGGATCTTGGCGAGCCGCGTGCACATCCGGCGTTCGCTTCTGCGGCGATTTGCAAGCATTTGAATTGTTCACCCGTTAGATCACGGCCCATCCCGCAGCCCTAGGAGTAGCGCACATTCATTGGAATGTGCTGAGCGCAGCCGCTCGCATTCGAGGCGTAGTCGAAGCTTAGTGTCGCCGTCCCGTTTACCGGTCGTTAGGAATCGCGGCGCCCGCGCCTTCGTTCTTGTATTGTTCTTGTCAGGGCCATCGCGCTCTGCTACCCCTAATTGTGCGAGGGGGCATCATGGTCCAGCGGGTTTCGACAGTCGCCTTTGAAGGGATCGAGGCCCGCGCGGTCGACGTGCAGGTGCAGGTCGCCCCGGGCCTGCCGGCCTTCGCCATTGCAGAGTGTGAATGCCAACGCTATTAGGCGCGGGCAATTGGCATCACACGGAGATTGCAATGGAATTTGGCAATAGGATCATCGTCACCGGCCTCCGGGCCATCATTCGGCTGGCTTGGGGCTTAGACCGGGCAGCGCGGGCCACGGCAGCATTCGGGGAGCGTTTAGAGGGCTGGGCTGAGAGGCAGGCTACCCAGTGGCAGGTGGATATTGACGCGGTGCTGATGGCGCTGAGCCCGGAACACAAGGGCTGAGGCTACCCAATGAGCACCACCCCTGTGCGCCCTGCGCGGCCCGAAGAGACCCGCGCGTATTCCTACGTCCGCTTCTCGACACCCGCGCAGCAGGAGGGAGCGAGCTTCGCGCGGCAGATGGAGAAGGCGACCAAGTTCGCGCTCGACCATGGGCTGACCTTGGACACCGAGCTGAACATGACGGACATCGGTGTGTCTGCCTACAGAGGCAAGAATGCCCGCACAGGGGCGCTCGCTGGGTTTCTTGAAGCCGTTCACAAGGGATACGTCTCCGAGGGCAGTTATCTGCTCGTGGAGAACATCGACCGACTGTCGCGTGACGACTTCTTTGAAGCGCAAACGCTGTTCCAGAACTTGATCATAGGCGGCATCAACATCGCTGTGCTGGCCACGGGTGAGGTGTACTCGCACGAGCGACTGAAGAAGCAGCCCTATGACATCATGTACATCGTCGCGGAGCAGATCAGGGCGAACCAAGAGAGCGCGAGGAAATCGCAGCTAATTGGGGATGCCAAGGCCCGGAAGAAGAAGCGGCTGAGCGAGCACGGTCTTGAGGGGAAGCCGTACACCCGCCAGACACCCGCGTGGATCACATGGAGCGACAAGGAAGGCCGTTATGTGCTGATAGATGAGCGCGCCGACATCGTGCGGGAGATGTTTGAGCGCATGGCTGCGGGCGACGGGCTTACTCGCATAGCTCGGGACCTGAACGAGCGCGGTGTCCCGACATGGGGGCGAAGTGGCAATCAACGGACTGCGGACCATTGGCGGACCAGCTACATCCGCAAGGTCCTCACAAGCACCGCACCAATCGGCACCTTCACACCCCACACCACATCCCACGATGAAACCACAAGGGCGCGCCGGGATCAGCCAATGGACCCGGTGGAGAACCTATTCCCCGCTGCGGTAGATAAGGACACGTATTGGAAGGTGAACCGCAAACTCAGCACCAAAGCTGCTCGGGGGCGGAACGCAAGACAGCCACCGAAGTCCATCGTGTCAGGCATCGCGTTCTGCGCAACGTGCGGGCACGCGGTCACACGGGTTGCCAAGGGCGACTACGTGTACCTCGTTTGCTCCAGAGCGAACATGCGAGCAGGGGGCTGCGAGTACAAGGCCGTTCGGTATGACACCGTCGAGGAGGCAATAAGGGAGAATGCTAGGGGGCTGGTTAAGGAGGCCCCCCGAGGGAAGAGCACCGCAGCACTAGAGAAACAGATTGAAGCCCTGCAAAACAACGCCGATGGGGCAGAAGGGCAGATATCCGACTTGGCGGAATTGATCGCCGCAGAGCGTGGAAGCCCGGAAGCCAGAGCAGCAGCAAAACGGCTTAGGGAGATTGACCTGTATCTGAAGGACACCCAGAAGCAGCTACGGGACTTGAGAGCACAGCGCGACACCATGACCACTGCGAGCGTGAAGGACCGACTCAAGGCTGTGGAGCGGGCGCTCACCGGAAGCACGGATGTGGAGGAAACCAACAGGGTACTGAGGGACGCCATTCGCCGCATCGTGCTTGACCCGGAGCAAGGCATGTTGTGGGTGCGGTGGCATCACTCCGATGAGACGCAAGGCGTTCTCTGCATCACACGGCACTTCAAATGGGACCATAGGCAAGAGACGCGGGAGCCGCTGAGCGCGCTATTCCCCGAAAGGGCAATCGGCGCAAATCAGATTGAAGAGACGACGGGACACTGATGGCAACGAAACGAAAAGAGACTGATAGGCGGCGCGCCGTGACGCGCGCGGGCATCAAGAGACCCACGGACACAGGTGAAAGCATAGGCGACATCGCAGCGAAGCTGGCGGCTAATGCCGGGGCAGCGCGGAAGCACGCGGCTGGCGCAGTAGTGAAGCTAGCGCTGAAGGACATCCGCGTGGCTACAAAAGTGTTCCAGTGGAGAAACCCGGGCATGGTGCCGAGTGATGACCACATTTTCGAAATGGCTAAGGCGACACAGAACACGGGCGCGCTGGAGCCGATACTCGTCATGCCGGTGGCGGACAAGTACTACGTAATGGACGGGCATCACCGGCTTGCGGCCTACAAAACGGCAGGGTGGAAGGGAGATATTCCGGCAATAGTGTTTAGTGGCACCTTGGATGAAGCCATCCGGGAGGCACTGAGGCGCAACACTAAGAACAAGCTGCCGATGACGACTAAAGAAAGAACAGAGGCGACATGGGAGCTAGTGAAGCTAGGAAAGCCGGGAGAGTGGCCGGACAGCATCGCCGAAACGAGGGAACTAACTGGTGCAGGCAAAGGCACAGTGAACCGGATGCGCGAGGCGTGGACGAAGTTGCACAGCGGGCAATACGAGGGGATAGCAGGCCTCAGTTGGAGACAAGCAATAGCCAAGCTGGACGGAAAAGAACAGCAGGCGTTTGACGAAGCTAGCTGGCTAGAGGAGCGAGCGCAGAACTTAGCTAACGATATCGAGAGGGCGAAGCTACATCTGTCAAAGAACCCCGAAATCACAGCGCTAGCGCTGGAGATGCTTGACCCCGGGCTGCCAGCGGAGCTCATGGCGCATTGGGAACCGCGCCGCCCCTTTGATCCGGCGCAGGTGGATGAGGACAACGAGCCCTTCTGAGGGCCTCCGCAGGCTGCAAGGGCCCATAGCCGCCTACCCCAACCCATAGCGCCCCATTGGGGTAGGCTGATCCCAAGCAGAGCAAACCCGATTTAGTTAAAATCATGAGCTATAACAGATAGTTAGATAGATCAAGCCGTATATGTGCCCATGGCCCATAACTTAGCTTTGGGCGGAGCGTAGGCTGCCCTGCCGAATGTCCCATAGGCCCCTAGGAAGCCCCTGGATGCGTTTGATGCCAGGGCGAGGCCCAACAGCGGTTGGGTAGAACTGCTACCGAGGGAGTCCGCTGGGGCCCCTAGGAGCATCGGCGCCAGAGTTGCAAAGCGAGCCCCCTGTCCCACCCGGCCCCGGCGAGCAGGGGCCCCATCGGGTACTTCCAAGAAGGCACACCGCCCTGTTCAGTTGAGCAGAGGCAAGGGCTTTAGCCCGTTGTTTTTGAAACCGGTGGGGCCCCAAGAGTTAGCCAGAGGCCCCCCGGGGGGCCGGAGTTCCTTGCCGGGCCCAATCGGGACAACAACGAAGTGGTGGGGTGACCAAGAACAAATCGGGAACAAAGTCCCTGATGTGCAATATAGGGGGATAACCGAGGGCGTGGCGCCAGGGAATCCAACGGAGAATGGTAAGCAGAGCAGGTCGGAAACGACTCAGTCGGGAGTGATCCTCCCCACCGGAGACGAGAGCGCTGTGAACGGGGCGCTATCGTGCGGCCCGGGGAAGTGGAGCCTAGTCTCCACGGGATCACAGCAATGGCCCGTCCAGCGTCGTGTCCGATCCACCAACCGGTGGCCGTTTGCGACTATGTCCGCATTCGGTTCGGCAAGGTGGAGTACGTGCGTGCACACTGCCGGAGCCTGCCGAGCCGATAAGGCAAGGAAGGACTCCAGCAGCTTCTGGTAGGAAGGTTCCTTAACGGAGCCGTTTGGGGTCATCTGGTTGCCACCGGGTGACCCCCTTCCTTTTCCAAGGAAGGCCCGTCAGGTAAAATTACCGTACGCTGATTTGGTGCCACATAACAATCGGTAGCCCTGAAGCAGAACTCTCTGAAATCCTTGAGGATCAGCAGAACGATCCACAGGATAGTTAGGCCAAGGGGGCCTAGGCGGCGCCAGCCCCACCACCGCACGCGCCGCAATCCGATCATTCGGCAAGGTGCCGGCTCTCTCGGATCATGTTGGCCGAGTGAACAACCTGCTCACGTATGGCTTTGCCCGCGAGATACACGACATTAGCTACATACGCGGTGCAGAGAATGATGGTGGCTATAAGCACCAAAAATTGGATATCGCCCATTAGTCTCCCGCTCGCTCCCTCTGCTTGCTCCGGCGCCTTTCTTATCTTCGTGATCTATGCACTTTGAACGTTGCCAACGCTAGGGACGGACGTCGATTGGATGAGCCAAACAATAAGGGCGCAAGCGGCCCGCTACGGGACCCATACGGTACTTTCAGCGAACCACACCGCCCTTTTCAGCTGAGCAGAGGCCCATCGCTTTAGCCCCTTTTTTTGGAAAGCAGGGGCCCCATGAACACCGGCCAAGGGTCCCATACCGCCCGCAGGGGACCCGAGTGCCATCGACGGCACGCTCGGATGTTGTGTCGCGACTTGACGCCCGCAAAGGCTGTTCGGTAACTGCTGTTCTTTATCTAAAGTTAGATGGAATGGGGGGCGACCGAATGAGGATCACAGCTTTGGCTGGCGCTATGCTGGCTGCGTTAATGCTAGCTGGTTGTATTTCAACCCAAGAAATGCCTCTGGCACCCAATGTGGTGCGCTTAGACACCCAATCGAAGGGGCTACTCTTTACGAGCCAAACAGTGCCACAAACCATGCGTGCGGCAGCAAAGGCAACGCTGGATCGAGGCTACACGCACTTCAAACTTGCTCAGGCCGGAGTGAGCCAAGGCTCAGAGGTCGCCGGTGTTGTCGGGAGCAGCAACAGCAATTTCAATGGTAGCTACGGCTACGGCAGCATGAGCGGAACCTCTAGCAGCTTCGGTACTGCGAGCGTGGTTCGTGCCCCCACTGCTAATGCTGCTGCGACCGTTGTTATGTTCCATGCAAACGAGCCGGGGGCACAAGGGGCATTCGAGGCCGAGCAGGTACTTAGACAATACTCACAGTGAGGGTTAGCCCGCTTTCGACGACGCAACCGCTGGAGGGAGCCCGCTCGTGTCGCGCTACAGCCAACTCTACATCGATCAGACGGCGCCTTTGCCCGACAGCCCCCGCGCGCGACATCGGCTGGGTAAGCTCATGGAGGGCATGGTCAGCAATCACAGAGGGCTAAGCTACTTCATTGAGCGTGAACTTGGAATAACGGTTGGGGTGGTCAACGGTCTCGGATGGCCAATCTTTACCGCGAAGTGCGCGACGCGAGACCTCCTCGACACCGTGACGTTGACGTTCGGGTTCCTCAGGGCCACGAGTTTTGAAGAACGGTGGCTGAGCGAAGCGCGCCGCGTCTTTTCCGAGGAGCATTTGGCTTTTGAAATCGACAGCGTCGCCATCGTGCATCCGGCCGTTGACAAAGAGTTTCAGAGGAACAGGCAGGCGACCGTGGCAGGGCTTCAAACGCCACGCTATGCAAATAGCCTCGCTGCTTTCGAGCGGATTTCTAATGAACTCTCGTCTGATCCCCCCAACGGAAAGGATGCGTGGCGTGCAGCATTCCTTGCCGTAGAGGGGCTTTTCAGATTGATGTTTTCGTCTGCCAATCAACTGAACGCCGGGGCCGTTGAAACATATTTGGCGCCCGTGGTTCAAAGGCTCTACAGCGCCGATCCCGTTGCCCTGCGGGCTGCCAGTAAACAACTGGCTTCATTCAAGGACTGGGTAGATGCTTCCCACAACTACCGCCATGAGCCAGGTAGTGAGGACCCCGTCCAGCCTCCGATTGATCTTGCGGTCTTGGCAATCAGCAACGGGACATCCTTCCTGCGATGGCTGATCGTTCTAGATCAAACGGCGGTGAACTAACACTGCATCCGCTGTGCACGGAGAAGTTCATTTCAACCAAGGCTGCGCCGGTCTCGCAGTCGATGAGCAAAACCGGCGCGTTGCGCTTACGCCTTGGGGCACTCAGGGAGTGACAGCAGGTTGTTCGGCTGCTCCCCATCGGCCGTCGTCTTCAGATACTTGTTACCGAAGCGGCTGATGGCGACGACAACCCAGACAGGGTCAGCATTGGGCGGCTTGACCCAAAAGTCCCATTGCCTCGTCTCAATCAGGATAATCGCGTCTTCCTGAGTGATACGCCAACCGCCACCAGCTGTTCCACCTACGTGGGTGATGCGCTCGTGCGGGTTGTAGCGGTCGCTCTTGATGATACAGCTAATTTGGGCGGTCTGCGTTTTGACGGTGACGTTCATAATAATGACCTGTGTCTTGCGAGACAGGCTTGACCACCGGCTGTATCTCCGATTCTATCGGAGTTGCGTAACGACCAATGTCCCGCTTCACCTGTCTCGCGGGTTAAGTAGCGGACCGGAACTTATAGAAGCCGTTGAACCTTGCAGGGTTTGGCGGCTTCGTTCGTTCAGGTTCCCATCAGGTTGAGTGCTTCACTCGATTCCGTCAAGTACTAGTCGGATGTTTACCGCTCTACCGCTACATGTGGGGGAAAAGGTGGATAACTGCCTGTCGCGGGCGTGTACTGAGTTGAAAGCAAGACCAACAAGCCAGCCCCAACCTGATCCGCGAATCTTCCCCTTTTGTCATTGACATCCCGCCATTGCCATCGTCGGCCTGCCCGACAAGGCGGTGTCGGAGGCGCGCGAACGGGTGCGCTCGGCCCTGATCGCGTCGGGCCTGGCGCTGCCGGCGCGGCGGATCATCGTCAATCTCGCCCCTGCCGACGTCCCGAAGGAAGGCAGCCATTACGACCTGCCGATCGCGCTCGGGCTGATGGCGGCGATCGGCGCGATCCCGCCGGATGCGCTGACGGGTTTTACCGTGCTCGGCGAGCTCGGCCTCGACGGCTCGATCGCACCGGTGGCCGGCGTTTTGCCAGCCGCGATCGGCGCCAATGTGCGCGAGGAAGGCCTGATCTGTCCGGCGGCCTGCGGCTCGGAAGCGGCGTGGGCGAGCCCGGACATCCAGATCGTCGCCGCACACTCCCTGATTCAGATCGCCAACCATTTCAAGGGCACACAGGTGTTGTCGCGGCCCGTGCCGAAAGTCCACGAGGCAGCAAGCTCGCTGCTCGATCTGCGCGACATCAAGGGCCAGGAGAGCGCCAAGCGGGCGCTGGAGATCGCGGCCGCGGGCGGCCATCACCTGTTGATATGGCGGCCAATTGATTTTGACGCTGACGCCCATTTGTGCCGACGGCTCGTAAGGGTTTGCTAACCTCGTTCCTCGATCAGTGACTCACTGGCAGTTTAAGCAAGAGTGAGTAGTCGCGTCGGCGCGCGATGACGATCCCTTTGCCGAGGACACATGGCGGAATATTCCAACACCAACACGGGCGGTCCAAATCCGATAGCAGACCCAAAGCTCGTTCGAGTGCTCTCCGAGATTCGAGAACTCAATGTCACGGAAGCTGGATCGGCAATTTCCCGGAGGGGCGAATGCAATTGGACGCTAGATCCACTCGAAGAGGACGACCGAAAAGCGATAGCTATTTTTGCACTTGCAGGCCTTCAACCAGAAAATCGTTTTCATCGCGATCTCCTGCTCGAGGTGCTGATCGATTTTGTCCCCTTCGCGGGTACACCGCCTTGGACAGAACTAGAGGTATGGGCTCTGCTGAGGGACATTCATTATACTCGGAGAGCCCTCGAACATTTAGGTAAGCCGAGTGATCTAGTAAGCGCATGTGAAGAAGTAGCAAATCAGCCGGGATTCAAGGAAAACCAAATTTCCGCCGGAACGTTGAAGCGGCGTTACTACCACGGCCGAACGCATTTTTTGGCCAGGATTCACACCGAAAGCTTCGTCCGAGACTGGCCTCCCGTCGCCTTGAGTGAGCTCAAAACCGTACTCGAAAATGGATAGGAGCGGTGAACCTTTCCTCCTACCTATGCTGAAGTGCGGAAAACTACCCCACTTTATCAGCACCTTCATCCAGCCCTACTTGGATAGCGCACCGCGTGGTGCACTACCTGAAAGGAAAGTGGATGAAAGAACTGAAAACCGAAGTGGCTGCGGATAATGAGGTTTCGATCAAGCCTCAAAGTATCTTTGCGGACCTCGACCAGCTGCGGCTCTCCGTTAGCTCGACCGTGTTTGGTGGCACTACTCAAATTCTATCGAAAGTGCCTGTACGCAAGCCTCAAAAGCAGGAATTTGTGCGTGTCCATCCTGATGAAGGAATGATGCTCGCAACGGCCGTTTACGAGGACAAGCAGGACCGTGAGTTCTACTTCGTGGCTCCCAACATGATGTCGGCGATGCTTGGGGAAACGACCCCGGTCATCCTCGTCACCGCCATTAATCGGCAGAAGGTTAGTTTCCTTTGGCCGATCAAGGTCGCGAACGACAACAGCAGCGGGAATGCGTGGCAGGATAGCGCTCAGCAGGGCTGTGAGGTTGCAAAGAAGACGTGGGTTCGGCTGGTCGCCGACATGTCGTTGGGCGCCTACCGCATTTGGGCGGCGCAGGGAGACCTCTCTGAGCCTGAATGGCCGGCGAAGCCTCTGAACGAACTTCTCGAAATCGCCTTTCGCGGGCGGGTGATCGAGAACGATGATCATCCGGTCGTTAAGCGACTTCGCGGTCTGGTCTGACACATGCCTCCCCTACACAATAAGAACGATGGCCTTTGGGCCGTCGTTCCTTTCCGGCGTATCTGGTGCGTCGATTTTGAGTTTCAGGCCGGTGAAGGCGAACGTCCCCGTCCGATCTGCATGGTTGCAAGGGAGGCTGTCACTGGACAGGTTATCCGCCTCTGGCTGGATGAACTCAGGACCCTTACCCGCCCCCCTTTTGTTACGGGACCGGATGTACTTGTCGTAGCCTATATGGCGGCCGCCGAGATTGGTTGCTTTTTGGAACTCGGCTGGAATCCTCCGGAGGAGATTCTTGATCTCTTCGTAGAGCACCGCGTCGAGACCAATGGTCGCTATTTGCCGATGGGAAACGGCATGCTTGGCGCTCTCGCTATGCGCGGGCGGCCGCACATTGGCGTGGGTCACAAGGATAAGATGCGGTCCCTGATCCTTGATCAGACGACTTGGAACGACGCCGAAAAGAAAGCCATCCTCGACTATTGCGAGTCAGACGTTGACGGCCTTGTTGTCCTGCTCGAATCGATGGCGGCCTCGATCGACTGGTCTCGCGCCCTCTTGAGAGGAAGATACATGTCCGCCGTGGCTCACATGGAGCGGAACGGCGTGCCTGTGGATCGGGCACTCTATCGGACTTTTGTTGACCAATGGCCCGAAATCAGGGGGCGGCTGGTCGAAGAAGTAGACCGTGATTACGGCGTCTACGACGGCATCTCGTTTCGCCTCAGCCGGCTCGAGGCTCTCCTGAAAACACGAGGTATGTCTTGGCCGAGGCTGCCGTCAGGCACTCTGGACCTGAAGGACGATACGTTTAAGGAGCAGTGCCGGCTCTATCCTCAACTCGGTCCGCTGCACGAGCTTCGGCAATCCCTCAGCAAGCTCCGCAAATCAGACATTCAAATTGGCCTGGACAACAGGGCTCGCACCAGCCTCCGTCCGTTTCGGTCCATCACGGGCCGTAACCAGCCTTCAGCGAGCGCGTTCGTTTTTGGACCTTCGAAGTGGCTGAGGGGCATCATCAAGCCCGAGGACGGCCACGGCATCGCCTATATCGACTTCGTGTCACAGGAGATCGGGATCGCCGCTGGGCTTTCCGGCGACCCAAGGTTGGCGGAGGCCTACGCAGACGGCGACCTCTATATGGCCTTCGCTAAGCAGTCCGGACTCGCGCCGGTTGATGCGACGAAGGCCACCCATCCGGTGATCCGGGAGCGCTGCAAAACGGTCGTGCTCGGTCTCAACTACGGTATGGGCGCTGAAGGCATGGCACACCGAGCTGGCATCAGCGTCGCCGAGGCCCGGGAGATGATCCAGCTCCACAGACAGTTGTACCACCGGTTCTGGGAATACAGCAGCACCGCGGTCGATAGCGCGATGATCTCGAACCGCCTGAGTACGGTCTTTGGTTGGCGACGGTGGGTCAAGGCCACAGATAAACCGACCTCGCTGATGAACTTTCCCATGCAAGCGAACGGCGCTGAAATGATGCGAATCGCCGCAATCGCAGCGACCGAAGCCGGGATCAATGTTTGTGCACCGATCCACGATGCCTTCCTGATTGCAGCGCCGTTGTGCCGGCTCGACGATGACGTGCGACACATGTGCGAGCTCATGTCGAAGGCCGGCTCCTATGTCACTGGTGGGCTGCCCATTCGCACCGAAGCTAGGATTATCCGATATCCAGGCCGGTACATGGATGAGCGGGGCATCTCCATGTGGAATCGAGTTGTACGACTGGTTGGTAGGCCAGACGCTACCTACCCGGTGAATACATGAACGATCGCAGCAGCGCGAAGGTGGTGTCGCTCCACCGCGATACCGTCTCATCTAATAGTAGATCTACTAACACATCTGAATCGAGGACGCCCGAAATAGAAATTCCGACGGTAGCAAGCCGTGACAGAGCCACGCGCATGACCGGCAGGTTCCTGAAGGGGCCTATCCCGATGAACGAGCTGTGGGTGGCGGCCAGACTGCCGGGCCAGGCGCTCGCGGTTTACTTGGCTATTCGCCATCAGTGCGACCTGACGGGAAAGGCATGCGTGACACTCCCCGGAGCCCTGCTGGAGCGATTTGGCGTCGACAAGGACGCGAAGTCGCGGGCGCTCAGAAGCCTGTCTGCAGCCGGCCTAATTCGAGTTGATCAGCAGCGTGGAAGGTCCGCCCGAGTCTCTCCTTGTGGGGTACGCTGATCCGCTCAGAGTCGTGGCACCTATGCGAGCTTCAAACGGGGCTTAAAAGCCGGATATAGCGTGTTGAGTTGATCTAGAGCTAGATTGCTGACTTTAACTAGATCTGGCACGGCGTCCTCCGCGAAAAACTCGGGCGATACAGGCACCTTATGGAATCGATGGAGAGGATTCACACAAATTGCAAACGTGCTCTGACTAACTGCTGACCAGTTGGCGTGAGTGTACGCTGACAAGGCATCATAGTATTTGTCGTAAAATTCCTTCGTATCTCCATCAATAGCCATCTGACGAAGATTTTTGTCCGCCCATGCGCCCAGCTTGATGTCCTGAAATTCCATCCACACGTCTGTATTGGCAAGATCTCTGAGTAATTCCTTCGTAACAAACGCCGGCGCATCTGCCTCATTGTACTTAAGATATGCCAGCTTCGCTTGAGAGGTTCCGTAATTTCGGTATTGCATCCAAATCGTCGGGTCATCTTTCTTGGAGAGGAATTTCAAGATGATCAAAGCCTCGACCGCGCTGCGGAGATTTAGACGGCCTTGAATTGTTTGGCCAACTGATGACTTTACTCCGAGAAGCGTTAAATGCAGTACGTAAAGTACCAATCCGAAAGCGCTTTCTTGCCTGGCATCAACGCCTGTGGTTCCGAGGTGCTGAAAATGATGCTCTACTACTTCTGCGTAGATCTTCTGAACGGCATCAGATAATTCTTTGTGCACGATAAACTCTAGCTCTTTCGCTACCGGCAAGACGCACGTCCAGCGCTCCCAGCATTCTTTCCAGAAGTTGCTCGACCAAGCGGACGCGGACTCGGTATTGGCCATTGCGCGTGTGGCCATTTCGAGGGCCCTCACCCTCGGCGCTGCGAGCTTTGGCTCCTCATTGTCAGGATACCCGACAACGCTCTCAAACGTCTCTTTAAGATGTTCTGCAAAATGCAATTTGGCTTTTGCGTTCTCCGTCATTATCCGAAGCCATCGGCAATCTGTTGCCGCGACGGATTGATGGTCGTATGCCAAGGCGACGGCATCAATCAGCGTGCTCACGGCCTCATCTTTGTTTGTGGGCGCTTCGATCAGGGCGCTCCATCTCACCCTTCCCGGCAGAGTTTCAAGAATCATCAGGGGCGCAAGCGCTTGCTTGACTGCTTCCTCACCGCAAAGGGGCTTGAACATCTCGTCAAATGTGTTTTGGTCGATATCTGCAAGACCGGACAGGTCGAGTAATTTCTTCTCAAATGCAGCTGGATGATTGGCTACGTAATCCAACAGAGTGCGAAATTTGTCGAAGCATTCCTCTCTAACCAATCCGTTCAGCATCAGCGCAGCCCAGAGCATTTCTGGCAGCACCTCATTCACCCATGATGACAGTTGCAAACCGCCCATCTGGTTCATGGGCGGCTGCAAGAGCTTTCCCTTTTGCTTGTGAGCGGCCAGGGACGAGACCTCCATCCCGCCTTTTCCCTTCTTCCTAGCCACTTTGATCTCCTACCAGGACCACCACGTCGCCTCCTCCTGCATGTTCACCACAATTGCCCCAGGGGATTTTAGACGATTGAGCTGAGCTACTTGCGAAACGTGCCTGGCATTGTCACTTGATCCGCCCAGGCAGAGGTATTGCCGCCGCAATATTTCCTCAACACACCTGGCTCAGGATAGGTAACATGCCAGTTGAAGCTGTGTGCTGAGGGATTCTTGCCGCGGTCGTTCAGAAAGCTTCGAACAATGGTCAGCGGCTCATTGTTCTCGAACTTCAGCACCAGCGCCTGAAGCAGATATTGCAGCGACGTTTCCGACAGACGATGCCTGGAAACGTGCTGGCGGTATTTCCGCTCTATCTTGCCCTCATGGTACTTCTCAACCACGAGGCAGATTTCTTTAGGCTTCAAGTCCGGGCAGAGCTTGTGATCTTCGTACATTCACTCTACGCCGCCAAGCTTCCGGATGGTCTGAGTTGTCGTGCAAACCGGCACCGGGATTTGTGGAAGCCACGTTGCGTTGCCCCTGCGCCAGGAGATCCAGAACGCGATGTAACCCGGCTTGAGTACGTCCACAGGCATGTTGTCCTTGAATTTCGGCATGATGAGCAATTCCCTGGTCTCATCGGGCTTCAAGATGAATGTTGGAGCGCTCCTGTCCATCTGCCCTTTAATGATGTTGAGCGTGGTGGAATCCTCGGCAACGAAGTAGACGTTTTTGCGCTCCTTTGATCCCGTGACGACTACATCATAGCTGGTCGTGTTCTTGATCCTGATGAGCACGATCGTTCGGCCGCTTGAGTTGCGTGTCGTGAGAGATGCGACTGGTCGCCCCTTGTAGAAGCGGTCATAGAACGAAGCCACACCGCCCGCCAGCCCAACCAGACCTCCGACCATGCCGATCAGTGCGGGCCATGTCATTTGCTCTGCCATCTACCTTTCCCCCACGGCCTTACGAGAATCGGTGCTACTGCCGCCGCTGCCACGACCCTACCGAAGCGGGCAACAAGTCCGGTCGGCTACCGATCATCAGAATGCAATACATCCAGCCGGTGGTCGAGAAGGTTGTCTCATACATACCACCTGTCGAGCCCCTTAAGCGAAGAGGCAGGTCCCGGGCCTTAACAAGGTCCTCGGAAACTCTTCAGGTCACTTCTTCTCCGGAAATTCCCTTGTGAAAGTCGCCGAGCCGAGATTTGAATTATTGGGCCCAAATGCGGTGACAGTGATTTGATACGAGTGGCTGCCACTCGGCGGACTTGGCGGCGAATAGTTGTTCAGCGCTCCACAAGCTACCGTAGACTGCCCCTTGTACAGCACCGTTCCCCCACCATGATTGTAGCTGGGGACTTGAAGATCGACCATGTGGAATTGCAGTGTGGCTGTCCCCTTCGGCACACCACTCAACGCGAACACTGGAGAGCTGAGACCACACCATCGAAAGCTCATCGAAAATGCCGAGGCATTCGCAGTGCTTAGAGCCAAAATAGCCGTTGCAAAGACTATCAGCCGAACGCGCATTATATCTCCTCCAATTTGGCCGATATCAGAGTTGATTCGTTCCTGTGTTGCAATGTGGCTTGGGGCGAAGTGACCTGCGACGGGTTCGGACTTGGTTATGCGTGGCGAACGACGTTGCCTGGTTATTCCAGCTCTGGCCTGCACCACCCAAGAGCCGAGGGGCCAGAGCTGCAAAGGGCTGGCTAACTATCGTTGATGGCCTAATCCGATGCCGAGCTTCAATGCCTTTTGGCGTAACGAGCCAACCGATCTCTTCGTCAATTTGGCGATCTTGGCTACAGGCGTTTTTGCTTTCGAATGAGCCCGCAACTCCTTCACGTCTTCCTTGGTGTATTCTCGTCTGACTGCCTTCTTTGATTTCTTGGCCATGTCGACTCCGATTAACTGGAGTGGCCTTCTACCATGATTGGCTCGATGAGCAACTTGACTACTTTCATTGGTTAGATCGCCTTCAAAGACTTCGCCTTCGGTCCTCTGCGCTTTGCTTCCATTGGAGTACAGTTAGCTATTAAAGCGCCTCCACATGAGACGCCTTTCGCTTAGCACAGAATGATCGGTTGCCTGAGAGGGGCCTTTCGCCCAGCAATCAAAGTTGGCAGTTGGTCCAATCTATGGAATCAAGCAGCGAGCGTTTCTGCCGCGGCTTGATGAGGTAGTCAGTCCACCCGGAATCGGACCGGTCCTGGACGTCTACCTCGTTATAGCCGAAATCAGTCTTCAGCCATTGGTCTCGAATGATCGCCCTGAAGCGCTCGAAGGAGCAGTGGAAAGGGCGTTCAAATATACAATGATAGTGAAGACGGTGGTCCGCGCTCGTTTCCAATACGCAGACCATTCGCAACCTCTTGCCATGTCTTTTCGCGGCACGGCCCAGAACTCTGGTTTCTAGCCGCACGCGAAAGAGCCGAAGGTTTTCGGACGCAACGATATCATCTGCCGCACGCGCTCCCGCCCGTTTCTTCATGGTCAACGTTACGGCTACCGGATTTTGAAAGGGCACGTCGCCTATTAGTCTCGCTAGGGTGTCGCGATGGGTCCCGGTCGCCGACGTCAGTAACGGATCGGCGGCCAACGTTCAGACTTTCGCAATCGGCAGAGTGTGCGCAGCAGAAAGTGGCGAGCCCTGTCGCTGAGAATGAGAACAGCACTGGCTGGCCCGGTCAGGCGAATCTTTTGCTCGCCCAGTGATGTCAGGCCACCAAGTCGAATCCGATACTTTCCCGTCGTGCGTCGAGCGTAAAGTGCTCGCCGTAAGTCCATCAGTTCCTGATAACTTTTGGGCTTGTTAAGCTGCAGCCATTCGAGAACGTCGGTAGGCAGCGAGTCGGGATAGCGCTGGCGATACGACTTGCGACGTTCTTGCGGTGCAGTTTGTGCGGTCAACAATGGAGAGGATGAATCCTCCGTCTCATCCCAAAGCGATCTGAACTTGATCTTGCTGCCCTCTTCTGGAGGGATCGAACTGCTGCAGGTCACGAGAGCTCTCCACGTTCACGGAGGTCGTTCTCGTATTGCTTGCGCTGCTCCTCAGTGTAGACGCGAGCTGGTCCTGCCGCTCCGTACGTCCCGCCTCGGAATCCGCATTCATGTTGCAGTTTATTGCCGCCATACCGATTGGTTGCCATCCCACGCAGATGCGATGGATAGTTGCCGATAAGGCGCTCTTCAATGTCTGTGGAATTTGAAAATGTAGGTGCTGGATTGTGCCAGCGTAGTGGCTTGCGAACCATGATATCTCCGTTCGGTGCGAATGGGATGCAGTGTTGTCTGCATGTGGAGATATTTAGGTCCACAGCTCAGCGTGCTGTGCGCGGTTGGGAGCAATATCGGTTTGTCGACGACTTGGCTTGAAGCGGTGCAGCGCGGTTCAAGACCGAGGATCAGCTAACGAGCATAATTTTCGATATACCGAAATTCCTCTTGCGCCGTCGGGCAAAACAGTGGTTCATAGGGTGCTGGTAGCCGACGTTAGGAGCCAGCATCCATGACCGACGACACGTCTTCAGAGCTGTCCAAGATTGCCAAGCTCAATGGAGATTTCAGGAGGAACTATGGAACGCTGCTCGGAGCATTCTTGTATCTGCGTTCCGTCAGCGCCGCACGTGGTCGTCCTTGGTTTTGGACTGGCCTGATTTCGATCGCTTGTACGGCGGCGATGTCTTGGCTCGGAAAGCATGGCCTGTCTTGGTTTGTCAGCGGATGAGTTCGCAAAGAGTTAGTACCGCGAACGGTCACGCTTGCTTGGGCGGACAATTCGGCGCGTGTCGTCGATCGCGTCCAGTGCGTCATTGATCACCATAGAGGGTCGGTAGTCTCTGGCCTTGCGACATCGAAAGCTCGGTCACCAGACACAGCCTAGCTCTGAAGCTCACCGATAAGTCTCAGCATCTTGAGCAAAGTCCGCTTGGACTCTCCGAGCTTCTTGGCCACGATCAGATCGCTTCGGCCAGACATCCGCAGTACAGCCTCGAGAACTTCGTCTGAAGTTCGAACGAGATCTACGAGATGTCGGCCCGTCGGACCGTTCTTGGCCGAAAACCAATTCTTTACTGCCCGCTCGTTGGCTCTAGTGAGTGCCACGACCGTCTTAACGGCGGCGTGGGTATCGCCGAATTCTTTATGAAGAGCTTGCGCTATAGTCCGCGTAAATTCGGCGCTTCCGATCTCATTCACCTTGGGCGGATAAGAGTTTACCGGAATCGGCTGAATCTTTCGGTCCTTTTTCGGAGGCGACATTCCGGCCCTCCCTTGGGTACGCTTTGCTATCTCCGACGCTCAACCTGAATTTAGGTTGATCGATGACCAGGTAGTTCTTCCGTGCGACGCGAGAGACAAGCAAACGTCGAAGAGCCAGCCAAAGGACCGGCACGGGCCGCGCAATACGTCCGCATGTCCACAGACCATCAAAAGTATTCGACCGAGAATCAGAAAGATGCGATTGCGGCCTATGCCGCACGCCACAATCTCACGATTGTTCGAACTTACGAGGATGCGGGACGCAGTGGACTACGCATCGAAGGGCGCGATGCTCTCAAGCAACTTATTGAAGACGTTAGGAAACGCCGGGCCGACTACAGCGTCGTAGTCGTCTACGATGTGAGCCGCTGGGGGCGATTCCCTGACGCGGACGAAAGCGCCTACTACGAGTACACCTGCAAGGAGGCAGGCATCAAGGTTCAGTATTGCGCCGAGCAGTTCGAAAACGACGGTAGCCTGTCGTCCACCATCATCAAGAGCATGAAACGGGCGATGGCGGGCGAGTACAGTCGGGAGCTCTCGGCCAAGGTCTTCGCGGGTCAATGCCGCCTAATCGGTCTCGGCTTTAGGCAAGGCGGCTCCCCCGGTTACGGGCTTCGGCGTCAGTTGATAGATGAGCATCGCGTTCCAAAAGCCGATCTTTCGCGCGGCGAATACAAGAGCCTGCAAACCGATCGGGTCATCTTGAAGCCTGGTCCGCCCTACGAAATCGGTGTCGTGCAACGCATATACCGCTGCTTTGTCCTTCAGCTCAAAACAGAAGCCGAGATTGCAGCGATGTTGAATGCTGAAGGCATCGCGAATGAATTCGGCCGCCCGTGGACGCGAGGAACGATCCACCAAATCCTCACAAACGAGAAATACGTTGGGAACAATATCTACAATCGGGTTTCGTTTAAGCTGAAACAGAAGCGCGTCATAAACCCACCGGAGATGTGGATTCGCGCCGATCACGTCTTCGATGCAGTGATCGATAGCGACTTCTTCCTTGCCGCCAAACGCATTATCGACGAGCGCAGCAAGCAACTAACCGATGAGGAAATGTTGGAGCTGCTGACGACACTATTGAAACAGAGGGGACACCTTTCAGGCCTCGTGATCGACGAAGTCGATGAGATGCCATCGAGCTCCGTGTATCGAACGAGATTTGGAAGCCTCGTTCGAGCCTATCAGCTGGTCGGTTACGATCCCGGTCGCGATTATCGGTATATCGAGACGAACCGGGCGCTGCGGACCATGTTTCCGGAAGTGCTTGAGAAAACACTGGCTGGGATACGGCAAGGCGGCGGGACGGTCGAATTCGACGAAATGACGGATATTTTGACGATCAATGGCGAGTTTACGGCTTCGATTGTCATCGCTCGTTGCCAGCACACTCAGGCTGGGTGTCTACGCTGGAAGCTGAGACTCGATACCAGTCTACGCCCTGATATCACGATTGCCATCCGCATGGACGGACAGAATGCTGAAATTCTCGACTACTACCTTCTCCCAGGTATCGACATGTCAAAGGATCGCCTGCGGCTCGCTGAAGAGAACGGAATTTATTTGGATGCGTATCGCTTCGACGATCTCGATATGTTCTTCGGCCTCAGCGCGCGAAATGAGCTAGGAGTTGCCGCATGACCGACGAAACTGCTCCGGAAATCTTTAAAGTTCCTGTTGCCGACATCAAGATAATCAATCCTCGATCCCGCAATAAGCGGATATTCGGTGAGCTTGTGACAAGCATTGCTCATCTTGGTCTCAAAAAGCCTATCACCGTCAGTCGCCGCAACGGTCATGGATATGACCTGGTCTGTGGTCAGGGGCGATTGGAAGCCTTTATCGCGCTCGGCCAAAAGGAAATTCCGGCAATCGTTATCGAAGCCTCCGAAGAGGACTGCTTCGTCATGAGCTTAGTCGAGAACCTCGCACGGCGGCACCATTCGCCCGTGGAGCTGGTCTCGGAGATTGGAAATCTCAAGAAGCGCGGCTATTCGATGGCCCAGATCGCCGCGAAGATCGATTTCAGCACCGAGTACGTCTATGCGATCTGCTACCTGTTGGACAATGGAGAGCAGCGGCTATTGGCGGCGGTGGACAAGGGGCTCATCCCTCACACCATCGCCATAGAGATCGCAAAAGCCAAAGACGGCGATGTTCAGAAAGCGCTCGCGGAGGCGTATGAGGCCAATACTATTCCGGGAAATCAAGTGCTTACGATCCGCAAAATCATCGAACAGCGTAATTTGCTCGGGAAGGCGAAAACCCCGACAGGTCCGCGGCACCAGGCGAAACGCGTAACGTCGGGTGCGCTTGTGCGCGCTTTCAGAAAGGAAGCGGATAGACAACAGCTGCTCGTCAAGAAGGCGGGCCTCGCTCAAGGTCGCCTCCTGTTCGTCGTCAATGCCCTGCGAATGTTGATGGGAGAGGCTCTGTTCGTCAAATTGTTGCAGACGGAGGAGCTACACACGCTTCCGCGTCCTATTGCCGAGCGGCTCCATGCCGCGGGAGGCTAAAGATGGACAATCCCGAGGTTAAGATCGCCTTTCAGGAAGACATTCTCGTCATTCCGATTGGATTAATTCTACCGCTCAAACAGGTTTCGGACGAGACGAAGAAGCTTGTACGATACAAGCGAGTCGCCCAGTCAATTGCTGAAGTTGGATTGATCGAGCCCCTGGTTGTCTCACGGCAACCCGATGAGAACGGGAAATACCTACTGCTGGATGGTCATTGGCGTCGTGCGGCGCTCCTGGATCGAGGCGAAATGAGCGCCCGATGCATTTTGGCTCATGATGATGAAACGTTCACCTACAACAAGCGGGTCAACCATCTCGCGACGATTCAGGAATACTTCATGATCGTGCGTGCGCTCGCGCGTGGCGTGTCGGAAGAGAAGCTTGCGAAGGCGCTGGATGTCAATATTGGTCATATCAAACGGCGGCGAGCGATGCTCGACGGAATAAGCTCGGAAGTGATCGAGATGCTGAAGGATAAGATGGTCAGTCCAGTGACTTTTGATGTGCTTCGCAGGATGGGTCCGATGCGTCAGGTCGAGGTCGCCGAATTGATGCTGTCGGCCTCGAATTTCACCGTCGGTTATGCGCGAGCTCTCTTGGCCGCGACCAAACAGATTGATTTGGCCAAGCCCGAACGAATGAAAAAGATCGATGGTATGACGCCCGAGCAGATCGCCCGAATGGAACGCGAAATGAGTGTGCTCCAACAGGACTTCAAGGCGGTCGAATCCTCATACGGTGAAGACGTTCTGCATCTCGTGATTGCTTGCGGATACATCGTCAAGCTGGTCGGCAACAAGAAGGTGGAGCGCTATCTCGACCAAAACCATCCGGAGATCCTTGAAGAGTTCCGGTCAATCGTCTCTGTAACCTCGCTAGACAGCCCGGGGCACACCGACGCAACAGCGGCCAAAAGGTAAGAGCTCCCCCATGCCGATTAATCCGGGATCTATGCGACATATCCAGCAGGGTTAGCCTGCAGATCTCCTTGCCTGAACGCGACTAACCTCTCGTTCTAGCAGGAATAGAAGAGCCCATTACGCATTTGCTGATGTTTGGCCTAAAGGTAGGCTTGCCCGTTGCCCAAGTGCCGAATTCAGAAGACGGCGGCTCCATCAACAACGAGGAGCCCATCATGGCACGAACGACTATCTCTCTGGTTTCCGTACAGAAGCCGACCGCCAACACTCCGGTCCTTCAGCGGCGCAACAAATTTACGTCCAGCATTGATCAGCAGATCACGAAGATTTCTCTCTTCCGTGAGGGAAAGCGAATCGCGAGGGAGGCCTTCTGGGTTGATTCCAATGGAGCCGTGTTCTTCCAGCTACGTTACGGGAAGCAGCCGCTGGAGCTGGAGAAGGGAAAGAGCACGCTCAAGGCTGTGGGCACCGGCAATGGTGCTTGGGACGATTTGGTCGAGCAGTTGGAGCAGATCAAAACGCTCGCGGTTGCTGGCGGTTTGGACGATGCACTCTCGGCGTGCGCCAATGCAGTGCGCTCGAACTTCAAGACTGCGAAGGACAAAAAGGCTGGCAAGGGCTAACTCGCTGTTGTCCATCATCGGCTTTTGGTCAGACCCTCCTTCGGTTTAATACCGAGGAGGGTTTCTCATGATGCGGTCCAGGCCGGAAAAGATCCCGACTGACCCTCGACCGACTTTCCTAAGCTTTCTTAGTGGCCCTGCGGGTCGGACGTTCAAGAAAGTCGGCTGGCTCGGCTTGGAGCACCTTCGAAATCTTCACGAGAACCTCCAGGCCCACCCAGGTAGACCCTTTCTCCAGTTTGCTGATGTAGGTGCGGTTGACGTCGGCCTCATAGGCAAGCGTCTCCTGAGAGAATCCCCGCTCCCGCCTGATCCTCCGCAAGTTAGCCGCAACCACCTGGCGCCAATCCATGGGCCAAAATGAGCAGCCTGTCGCTTATTGACCCACCGCTTTAAATCGACAAAATGCTAGGATCGGAGGAAAGTATGAAGTCCAAAATTTCGATTTTTCTGATTGGCTCTTTGCTCTGCGGCACGGCCGCATCGGCGCAACAGCAAAACATTGCTGCTCGGGTGTGGAATGCCCTCCCACCTGTATTCCGGACGTGTGTTGATAACCAGCTTCGTCAGCAGCAGGGCTCGAACCTGGAATCGCTGATAGCGTCAGGTATTCGTCCGTCGGATCCGAGGCTCACAGGAATACAGGAGTTTTGTAACAGCGCCGCCGGAGCCGAGTCTGTCGCACATCCTTCTTCCGGAGGCCTCGACAGGTCGGTAGTTGAGTTCGCCGAGTGGATGAACACCGCCATCCTGGCGAAACCGGCCTACGCCAAAGCATTCGCTCAGTGCCGCGAGGTCGTCGGACTCTACCAAGATAAGGTATTAAGCCGATTGCAAGCCGCCGAGGCCGGAGCAACATCGAAAAGCGATCAGATCCGAATCCGCGCGGTCAAAGATGACCTTGGGTCCAAAAGGGGCACCGCTGCTACAGTCGCTTGCATTAAGCAATTCGTTGCCTCGCTGGCTATCGCCAATGCGTCGAGCGGATTCTATGCTGATCAGCTAGGCGCACTGAATGGGAAGCTACTCAACAATGGCATCAATCTGAAACAGGCCGCTGCGGCAAAGGTCGATGATATGACTGACCAAGGCCTGGCTCAGTTAGCGGCAAAAATTGGCCTAGAGAATTTCCAGGTACAAGAGCTACAGGCCGATATCGACTCTGTCGGCCAGTATGGGTCGGGATCGGGGCCGCTGACATGCTTGCTGCCAGCCGATTGGGTAGGCGTTGAACCAGGCGGCTATTCGCCTTGCCATGGCTCCTATCTTGAGAAGAAGATTGCTGAAGTGGCAGCCCTGCTCAAGGGGAAGTAATTGCTTCGTCGTCGATCGAATGGAGCAGCCCACCTCCCATTCATCGCGTCGGTGGGCGCAATGCAGCGACAAGTCCGGAGCCAGAATAAAGCGAAGCCGCTTGCCAGCGTAACCCGACGCGATTGTCGCCCAAAGCGGCCATCCGCGACAAAGTGTCGGTCGAGTACCACGACGTACTACACTAGGCAGAATGAGAGCGCCTCATCCGACAGGCGCGGCACTTGCGCCAATTTATGGTCGAGAGCGAATGCCGGCTGCCGTAGAGCATGAAGCATGCGTCGCATTGCGACGCAGCATTTGCACGCGGTGAGTGCAACGACCATCGAGACGTGATATCCTGTGGTCTTCGTCCTCAAGCTGCAATGAGGATTATTTGAGCCGGCGGGGTTCATAGTTGGCACGCGGCGCTGCTCGGTTCGCCAACCAAGCGGGTGGATGCCGCTTCGCGGAACTTGAAGTGCAAATTCAGACCAAATTCAAACGTACGTGGTTGGAGTGGCGCAGAACATTCTTTACAAGAAACCGAGGCTGGCGCGCTTCGGCGGAAAACTCTTCGAGTGCGGTCGAGCAGCGCTTGAGGCAAGTCATTGATACGTATCTCCAGCCTACCGGGAGACCCGCCTAATCGCTTACACTACCGCTAGTTGACAGCAACCATGCGCCTGATTCGGAATCGGGCAGCGCGGCGTTTGGGCCCCTATCGCGTCGGAGGCGACCCGTGAATTCGCCAAGAAAGCCTCGGGAGCAATCTAGTGGCACCATCGGCGGTCCAATCAGCTGGACAGTCGATCTGCTGACCAAAGCGATAAGCGAAGTGCCCGTACTCCGCTATTTGTGGGGCGTCGTGGCGTTGGCCGCGGTCGTCGCGATCGTAAGCTTCTTGAACAAAATAACATGGATTAGCTTTGTCGCCATGGTGGCAGCGTTCGTAGCGATGCTGCTCTTTTACGTATTCGCTCAGTTTCAGAGGTCGAGTGATATCGTCGTCCGTTGGGTGGGACGTCTTCTTCTTATCATTACATTGACGGTCTTCGGATTCGTTATCGGGTCATCAATGTGGCTGGCAATGTATTGTAAGCCGCCGTTGTTAGCGTACTTGTACGGGGTTGCGGACTTTTGCCAAAGCAGAATTGGAGCTCCCGGGGCAGCGGGCGAGACGACGAAGCGGTCAGCCTTTCGTAACTTTGTACAAAAACGAGGCGTTTGGGTCGGCGTGGACGAATTGCCCGATGCACACACCAAACACCTTAGGCAATTCTACGAGTTCACCTCACTCGGTGATCGGCTACTTGAAGTACGCTCGACAAATGGCTCAGGTACCTGCTCGGTGGATGAGTTTAACGGCGTCACGGGTGACGAATACGGCGGCGCATGTTCTGCTGCTGGGGCTTGCAGGGTCAAATTTTCATACAAAGAGGACGGCTCGGTCGATACCCAGGACCTCCTTGATCAGGCCGGAAACTCTTTAGAGAAACTTCAATATGCGACACCCAGCGTTGGCCAATTCATAGATGCCGTCTTCCCCTGCGATCATGGCCGTTCCGGAATCCGGTTGCTTCGTTATGAATTGGTGAGTGCCGGGGACAATATTGGTCTGACTGAAACCGTGCGTTTCCTTGACAAAGATAGCCATCCGCGGCCCAACGACGCGGGGTTTTACGGCCTTAGGATAAAATACCAATCCGGGCGAGAAATCGAACGCACAAAACTGGGGCCTCATGGCGAGAACTTCGCTCCTGGCTCCAAGCCTAGCATAGAGAGGGTGCAGTACTCAGAGGCCGGCCTAAAGATCTCTAAATCGTACTTTGATGTTGATGGAACACCATCAACTGACGGCGGCGTGCATCGCGAGGAAATCAAATACGATGAATGGGGCAATGCTATCGAGTCTCGTAACCTAAATGTAAACGGAGAACCGGTCCGTCACAGCGACCAGAAGACAGCTGGCGTCAGATACAAATACGACGAGCGAGGAAACAGAATTGAGGAGCGATACTTTGGGACGGACGGTCAGCCCACCATGTTTAACGACGTAGAAGATGACGTTACCAACCGTTACGCCGGGTATCGGCGATTATTCGATGCTCGAGCTAATCAAGTCTCTGGCTGCTTTCTGAATCAAGATGGTGCAGTGATGCTAACTGCAAAAGGGTATGCTTGTCGGAACAACAAGTTCGACGAGCGCAACCTCGAAATTGAACAAGCATTTGTCACGGCCGATGGATTGCCGGTAGTTTCGCCCCTGGGTTACGCAGTACGTCTCACAAAACACGACGCGAAACTGAACGTCACCGAACACTCGTTCTTAGGGCCAGATCGCGCACCAATCATCAACCTTTATGAAGGCGCCACGTTAGTAAGGTTCACCTACGACGAAAGAAATAAGAAGATCGCATCTGGATCTTTCGACAGTGATGGAAAGCCAACTGCGGGAACGGATGGGACTGCATCGTGGAAAGCCGAATACGACGAGCGAGGCAATGAGCTCGAGCTGAGAAAATCGAACCTCGAAGGGATTCCGGGGGTAGATCGGGAAGGGGTGGCTGGCTGGCGCAACAAATACGATGGGAATGGCAATCTTGTTCGACGAGTGTATCTCGGACTGAAAGGACAGCCGGTTTCCAGCAGTAACGGTTATGCATCTGTTGCGATGACTATAGACGAGCACGGAAACGAGATTCGCCGGGATTATTTTGGTGAAGATGGCGCGGCAACAATTGTCCCAGAGAAGGACGCCGCAGCGTCCACTATGAAATACGACAAGCGAGGAAACATAATAGAGCTGGTGAACCTTGGGCTTGGTGGTGAGCCCGTTGGTACCGGAGCCGTATTCGTACGCCGCCTCGAATACGACGATGCGAGCAGGATCATAAGTCGCGCTTTCTTCGGCCGGGACGGAAAACGCACGGTCAATTCTCAGGGGATTGGGGGTTGGCGATCGAAATATGACGAACGCGGAAATGAAGTTCAGAATGACTACATCGATACGCTAGGAAATGCCACCACAGACAAGGTCGGCGCGGCCGGATGGCGAGCGAAGTTCGATGATCTCGATCAAGAAATCGAACGGTTTTATGTCGACCAGAATGGAAGTCTCGTGCCCGACAGCAATGGGGTGGCTGTATACAGGTGGTCCTACGACGTACGTGGAAATCAAATCTCGAATCAGTACTATGGAAGAGACGGCAAGCGCGTAATCGGAAACGACAAGATTGCCGGCACTCGATCAGAATACGAAAAGAGAAACAAGAAAATCAGTCATTTCAATTTGGGAATTGATGGTGAGCCACTATTGGGCGAAGATCACACTGCTGGCTGGCGAAAGACTTATGACCCCAAGGGCAATCAAGTGGAGGTGAGTTATCTTGATGCCAAGGGTGCAAAGGTGGCGACAAATACTGGTGAAGCTATGGTCCGCTACGAGTATGACGATCGCGGACGTGAAGTCATACGACGACTATTTGATGTGTCCGGAGATCCTGTTGCTGCTGAAGACACGGGCCGTGCGATCATCCGAACATACTACAACAGTCAAAACTTGAAGCTGCGCGAGAGCAGCTTTGACGCTGCGGGCAATCCGGTAAATCGCCTGGATGAGAAGTGGCATTCCAAGGAATGGATTTATGACGACAACGGCCGCCTGCTTAAAACAGTTTTAAAAGATAGCAATGGGATAGAGCTAACCAATTCAGACAGTAACAAGTGAACCGCTCAGTTCGAAAGGATTCGTCTCAAGCGATGAAACGTGTCCGCGCATTCTGCGTCATTTTCGAGCGGAAGCATGATCTTTCGCTAGAGCATTGGAGAAATGCTTCGATTTAGCTCAGCACCGTCGGGATAATTCTTTGCAAGCTCTTCGGGTTATCGAACACGTCCCGAAGCGGGCAATCGATGCGTGAGCAGGGTCCATGCAATGCTATGACGCATCGTCAAACATAATCGCTGGTTTATGTTTTAGCTCCTCAACGATTCATCCTGAAGCACTTCTGATCTGCTCAATCCTTCGGCCTCAGTAAGGTTCTCAAAACTTCTAATAGGAAACGGGCCGACATGTTGGCTGCGTAGAGCTGATAGTCGTCGGCCTTCTTGTCGTCCCCAAAATCTGAAACGGCCTTGGCCGCAATGCATTGTGGCCTCGGCATGCTCGCTATATGGCATGCATACATTACAGAGTAGACTTCCATATCTACCGCTTTCAGGTCCTTGTGATGCTGCAGTATCTTTTCGACTGCCGCTCGGCTTTGAAGGACCGCCGCTCCCGACGCAAAGGCCCCCACGTGAATTTGTGGGGTGTTGCTTGGCTTATTGTCGGAAAATGCGTCTGCAAATGGTTTGAGGAGATCAGGTTTCGCTTTAAGTTCGATTGCTAGCGCTCGAAGACTTTCGTCAAGACGCATCTGGTATTGCGCCGGATGGAAAAACTCTTCCCCGTCTGTACCAAGTTTTGTTTTGCCGCTACCCCAGTCCCACGAGGGGTCTGCGACCACAATGTCGCCCAGCTCGACACGGCCTTTCACTCCGGCGCAGATTCCGATCATTACTACATAACGCGGCCGAAAGGCGTGAATGGCTTTCGTTGTTGCGATAGCAGCGCTCGACAACCCCTTATCCGAAGCTGCGACGCATACGATATCAAAAACGCATTCGTCCCTTTCATACTTAGCTCGGAAGTATCTTGACGCATCGAACCTTACACTCGCTTCCTCCCAACTGAGAGGAAGCGAGAGGACCGCTCTTAACTCGGGATCTTCCAAGGCAGCTACCACAAGGACGTCTGACCTATAGGTCACTCCATCATTTGCGTACGGAGGTACAATCTGGTCCAGAATCAGCCTAACGGTCGCAACAAGTCTCTCTTTCCATGCGTTATCTGAAAAGCTGAAAGGGATTATGGTCCAGATTAAGTTATTGAACTCCGTCTGCGCTAGTTCGTACGACGCGTCATAGGCAGTTGTACCTATGATGTAGGTTGGCCGATGCTCTTTTCCGCGTCCTTTTAGCCATCGCAACACTTCCAAACCCCCGCCAGGCTCTGGTTGCTTGTCTGCTCGCCTGGGCAGGTGAATATCGAGAATTAGGAGATCGTATCCCTTATCTCTCAGCTTGCGTTTCGCGTCGGCGACGTCGGTGGAGATATCAAGCATGTCCTCCGCAATCGTCGGGACGCTCAGGATTGCCTCCGCGACAGTGGTGCGCTTGTGCGCATCGTCTTCAACAAGTAGGATCTTGATCATTGATGTTGCTCCTGAGCCTTGCGCAGCAAGCTCAGTAGTTGCCGCTCCCACTTGCTGCCGGTTTGGCTGAAGAACACAGCACCGAGGAAGATGTCAGGAAACTCCTCTGCGCATTTATCCTTTAGCTCGTCAAAAGTGAACTTCGCGTCGCCTGTACCGAACCCGCCGAGAGCGCTGACAACGATCACCTTTGAAGCGATCTTCTTACGGCGCATCTTCCTTAGAATATCGTACCCTCCCAGGGGGCGCGGACGACCGATCCGCGCAGTTGTCGATGCATTATAAGTTGGTAATGTCATGTCCAATAGTATGACGTCAAAGCTCTCCGTCTCGATCCTGCGCAGACCGTTGTGATAGGACCGCTCTAGCTTCGGTATGACCTTTGGATAAGCTGCTTTCAGGAACAACAACAGGCGCTCGCTTTTCAGCTTATCGTCTTCAATAACCAGAATTTCCATTTCTCATCCTCGAATCGAGAAGGAAATCGTAAACCGGCCGTCGTCATTGACGTCGACATCAAGCGTGGTCCCTACACATCCTTCTTGAGCGAGGACTCTTTCAATCTCTCTTAGTCCCGTTCCTCTTCCCGCTCTCGTGCTGGTTACCGGTCTTACTCCGGACCGAGCCATTTCGACTGCACGTAGAATTTGCTTCCTGTCATGCTGAGTCGGGAGGACGTTAGCCACTTGAAAACGAAATCCGCCTTCGGTCGTCTCGCACTTTACCACCGTGGGAGGAGCGCGGCCGGCAATCGCGCCGTGCTCGATTATGTTCTGGAAGCAATTCCGCAAGATATCCAACAGCGGGCTGAATGCCGTTCCCCGAATACTCATTGGCTGATCAATGACAATCTCCGGAGCTATTGGATCATTCGGGAAGCGACTGTTTGTGAGACGAGTCGCCACTCGAACAGCGGTCTCGACTGTAAATGGCTTTACGGAAGCGGTGCCCGACCTCGTAAACCAGGCCAACACGCGATCAAGCGACGTCTGGAACTCCGTGATAGAAGTGGTTAGTGCATCTTGGATTCTGTCCGTCTCGGAAGCTGCGGCGATGCTGGCAAGGGTCGACCTTAGATTCTCCGCTGCTTGCGAAATTCTTCGCCGAAAGTCCCCTTCGATCTCTTTCTTTACGAGTTTGAGAGAGGCCTCGACCTTACGCCACAAGCGGGAAATCACTACGTTTGCGACTTCCTCAACGTCCCTAAGCGACTTAACTTCCTCACGAAGGCTGATGATGTCTCGCACTGTAGGTGAGAAATCAAATAGACCATTTGGCGTCTCTTTACTCACAATTCGTATGCGCTTGTCTTTCAGCTCTTTGATTGCGTCGGTGACGCGTCTTGAGAAACGTAGCGCAGCTGATCGTGCCGCCATGTAATCTGAGTGACCCAGTCGAAGTCGAGACTTCCAAGCATCGTCGAATTCGGTCTCCAGGGCGGAAGGGAACAGTAACTGGTGGCGCGCAAAGCTAGATCTAAGCTCGCCTTCGATCGAGCCATGCAATATCCGAGTCGTGAGATACGTCTTAAGGCCATGATCTGGATTCAAGACGAAGGCGTCCGCCACCAACCCATAGATCGCGTGAAGTAAATCCTCTTCCTCAGTAGCCGGCAACGTCACTGCCTTGTACTCATCACCGGCGCTCTTCAAGATCTTCAAGAGGATGCCTTCGATGCGCGCTATCTCCTCCTGCAATCCAGGAGCATCGACAACTCGTCTATATCGAGCGACAACATCTCGAAGCTCTACTTCGATAAATTGCTTGACGCCCGTTTCGCTAACGTAAATTCGGCTTCGATCGAACTGCTCCGCCAGCTGAGCAACCTCCCGCTCCTGCGTCAAAGCAATGACTTCATCGGCCAACTCTGACGTAAGTTCTGGACAGAACTTCATCAAGCCGTTGAGCACATCAAGGCGTTCGGCTTCTATCGCTTCGTAGTTTCTCAGCTGCGTCCCATCCTCAAGACGTCGAATGGTCGCTACCTCTCTGAGGAAGTAGATCCAACGTGCACGGTCTGCTCCATCCTCGCTCAACTTGAAGAGAAGGCTAGATGGCTTGTCTACATCGAAAAACTCCAGGACGTCTTCGAACGCATCTGAGAGATCTCCATCATGCTTTGGCGATACATGCTGCAGATATATGTTTAGAGTTATCGCTCTATCCAAGCACGTTGAATCTAGCCCTGTATTTTCCTTGGCCCACTGAGCGACCTGCTCGAGTGGAAACACGAGCCGAGATGCAGTGCTCTCTAGATAAGATTGAGTTACTACTTGCAGTGCGAGTTTGAGGTCCTCCCGGGCATGGGCTGCTTCATAGACGAGTCTAGTTGCTCGGGTCTGCTCGGCCCCTTTGACCGATGCTCGGTACTGCAGGTACCGCTCCAGCGCTTCATCAGAGTTTCCTTGATTGAAGGCTAGATGCCCTTCATAGAGCATTCGATCGACACTCGAAATCGGGGCACGCCTGATGACAGACGCGGAATTTGAACTAGGAAATACTACAGCATCCGTGACACTAAAGAGTGTCGAAGCTTGCGCAACGGCCGCTGACATGGGAGCTGCCGTAACGTCGTTGAGCTGCTTCCATATCGGAAGTTGCTCTGGATCAGCAATTGAACTTGATATTGCCCAGAGACCTTCGTCCTCCGTCGAAGAGTTCGATATGATCCTATCGTCTTCCTTGTTTAGGAATGAAATTATCGACCTTGCCACCGGCGAGTTGCGGTGAATCAGAGCTGTCTTCTGCAAAGCGAAGCGGCTTTCGTGATAGTTCTCCGAAAGACCTACTACATCCTCGAACTGCTTAATTAGCGAGTTCGCGAGAGTGTACTTCTCTTCTAATCGAACGGGGGTACCCGACTTTATTCCCAACCGCGCTGCCGATTCATGCAAAGAGAACTCTAGAGGGGTTCGCTCTATTGCTTGAACTAGATCCTCCCGAATGGCACCGCCGTCGGGCATAAGCATTGCGGCAATTCCAGCCTGAGCTGCGTCGCAGCCAGTGCTAGTCATCGTTCCCTGAAAAATCGCGACCAAGTTTTGGATACGCCGGTCTGGTATCTCTCGTAACAAGCAGGCAGCATCACGGATGTAATTGGCATCTTCTGGCGAGTCCGCGCGAACATACGCAAGAGCGCTCATCTCCGCGAACGTTTCGAAGCGATCAACGATCGCCGAGTTTTCTTCGTGAGCTACGCACTGCCAAGGCCGCTCCACCTGTGAAAGACTGAACGCGCTGATGTGATAGCGAAAGTAGTGGATGGTATCTTCACTTAGCTTGAAAGCCTCCTGGCGGCCCCACTCGCGCGTCAACTCGGCCAGCGAGACATTTTCTTCGGCCGTGAAACCAAACAGATAGGATAGATAGCCCGTAGCGCCGCTTACTCCCTTCACGCTCAGGAGTCCCTGAAGGAAACGCTTCTGCGCCGGTGTCCCCTCGTGGGTCTGAAGCAACGCAATACGTGCTGAGATCAACCAAAGGGAGAAGCCCAATTCTTGTTGAAGTTGGTCTAAAGCATCTAAGGCTGCCTTGTAGTCGCTTGTTGCAATTGCAGCGTGGTACCGATCACGCATCCGAATAAACAAGCAGAGCTCGCTGTTGAACAAGGACAGGATGCTTGCCGTCCACGCCGCTTCGACCAAATCGCCGGCGACCGGCAATGGCCTTTTCTGCTTCAACTTATGAATGGATTTAGGAAAGGGCTCCCTTACAATCGCATTTCGATAGATTGGAGTATCGGCCGCCTCGGCCACGATCGTCGGAATAGCAGCCGGGATGAGCTTCGGCCGAGCTTCTTCCAGGCCTGCAACGAGCTTGCCTCGCGCGTGAATTGCTCTCCGGAATGATGCGTAAGTTCCGATCGTCTCCTCATCCTTCGGGGGCTTCCTTTTGGCAGATTTCGTTGTCATTGGTTTTGTCTGGTCAGCCCTCATCAACCGGCCGCGTATCGGCCGTGTTGCACGGCGTCACTCAAGGTCCGGCCACGTGGCAGGTTGCAATGATTCGTGTGGTACCACTGGTGGTTATATGATTCAACGCGCCTAGGACCAACGGCCCAATCGCATTCGCTGAAGGAAGTCGGGACGATCCTTACGGATCACAGAGAAAGGCTAGGCTGCCCAATGTCACCCGGTCTGGTCGCCCGCTACCAGATTTCGGAGACCTGCTCGAATATTGTTATAAACCGTTGCCTGACAGCTCTTCTTCCCTGAAGAGACCCTTCGTCGGCACGGGTCTCATGACGAAGTTCATCTCCTATTTTCGAGTTTCTACTCAGCGCCAGGGCAAGTCAGGCCTTGGACTTGCTGCACAACAGCGCAAGATTTCCGATTTCGTCGCAGGAGCCGGAATGCTGATCGCCGAGTTCTGTGACGTTCAATCGGGAAGGGACGATACCCGCGTAGAATTGCAGCGAGCCATACAGCTTGCGAAGCGCGAGAACGCGAAGATCGTCATCGCCCGTCTTGATCGCTTTTCACGCCGCGTCAGTTTTATCGCCAGCATTCTGGAGCAAGGTATCGGCTTGGTCTGTGCCGAAATGCCCAACGCCACGGACTTTCAGCTGCACATATTCGCCGCCCTCGCCCAGGAAGAACGCCGGCTGATTTCCGAGCGAACGAAAGCAGCATTGGCAGAAGCAAAACGTCGGGGCAAAATTCTTGGCTCAAACGGACGGAATTTGGCCGCGAAGAATCGCAAGGCCGCTGACGAATTCGCAGCTCAACTTAGGGCCAAACTGGATGAGGATCTATTGCGACGGTCTTACAGCGAGATTGCGCGGCATCTAAATGAAGCGCGAATTACGACGGTCAATGGACGGAAGTTTTACCCCCAGACGGTCAAGAATTATCTGAAACGAGGAGCATAGATCTAGGCTTTAGAATCGGTTCCGAAAGCTCGCATCATGTGCCCGAGCTTAAGAGCTTTCGACTTTAGATACCCTCGATTTTGTTCCGTTGGCTCGCTTTCGAGCCGAACTCTCTCGACCGTAACACCTTGGTTGGTCAGTCCGGCTACCTTACGCGGATTGTTGGTTAGCAGGCGAACTGCCGTAATCCCTAGGTGCTTTAGTACGTATGCCGCCTGTTTATAATCCCGTGGATCGGGAGCCACTCCAAGCCTCTTGTAAGCGTCGGCGGTGTCGATGCCTTCGGTTGCTGAAAGTGCCATGCCCCGAACCTTCGCGAGCAAGCCCGCACCACGCCCATCCTGAAGCATGTAGACGAATACTCCACCTTCGCTTTTGATCCTTCTCAAGCTGGTCTCAAGTTGCCAGTGGCAATCGCAGTCGACACTTTCGAATATCTCGCCCGTGTAGCAAGCGCTCTGTATCCGCACTAATGGGCGATCGACCTTTCTATCGCTCAAAAGCGCGAGGACATTGTCTTGTTCGTTATCAGACCATGAGAAGACATAAAGCGTGAAGTCGCCGTATCGCGTGCGAAGTGGCGAGTGGGCAATCCGTGGCTCACTTTGCATTGGGGATTCCTGCTTCGCCCAGCGGCAGGGACGGCGTTTTGGCGAGCAACGCATCCGGTTCGGGTACAAGACCTTCCCATTGCTCGTGCACGTGAAACGCAATTTCCGAGGTCTTCATTGCCAGACGTTTGTTTCTTTGATCGGGATCGCCATCCGAATAGCTATGAAGGCCAAAGTCGTACGCTGCCTTCTCACGCTCCAACTCTCTTTGCGCTCGTCTATATATCGACCAAAGTCGCTGCGGCTTCCTAAGCTGAAGCCACGCTGTCGCTGCAGCCGAAAAGACCGAAAGGCACGCTGGAATCAGCTTGCCCCAAAGCCAACCATCCCCAAGTGTAACAAAGAGAGGAGCAGCCAGGGTAAAGCAAATTACCACGTAGAATGATATCTGCGACTCGTGCTTGTTATGGTCGGCCTTCTCCCTCATTCCTGCATGAACTGCGGAGTAATAGTCAGGAGCTTTCGCGTAGGTGTCCGTTTGGATCGACTTATCATTTCGAAATAGACTCATCGTCACTACCTCGTCCGAACTCGTTCATCAGGCACTCGCGTTCCGTACGCTGTGAGACCACGAGTCACGGGAACATTGGTTGTTTGGATCCCCTCTATACAGCCATGCTCCAAATCGACTGGCAGCACCCAAAGTCTCAGTTGGCTCGAAAAATCGAACGGTGGTAGGGGCCGCATAAATTGGGGTCGCTTCGGATAGATCAGAACTAGCTCACCCTCCGATTGATTTCCTAGATACTTGTGACCATACGCAAATAGTTGATAAAAATCTGATTGCCGTAAATCGTAACTATCTCTCTTATTGCCTGCATCAATCCGTTTCCATTTTGCGTCGAGCACCCAGCGCTTCTTGCTGTGCGTGACCAGGAAGTCAGGCTCGAGACGAAATACTTTCCCGCCGTCATGCTCACAAAGGTACTGTGACGCTGCATGTACTTTCAGTGATGCCTCTTTCAGTAGAACCTTTCTGAGAATTGAGCCGACATACCGTTCAAAGAGCTTCTCCATCGGGAACAACAGGCTTATGCCGCGCCATTCGTGAGTTAACGCCATCGGCGTCTGCTGACGCAGTATCAGTTCACACCATGGCTTGATCTGTTGATAACGGGCCAGCAATCGATCGTCTCGCCATTGCTCGAAATCGTTCCACACATTCGAGCTTGCAGGAATCTCATGCAGGAGGTTGCGCAACTCATGCCCGAGATGCCAATTGCGTGGCTCTTGGGTCGTCTTACAAGCAATCTCTAGCGCGAGCTTTAGCAATCGATTTTCGGGCATATCCGCCAAGAAGACGTCGTGACGAATCTGGAAATGATGCCGGCGACTCAGCGGCTGCCGCAGCTGCTTCGCAAGATCAAGCTGCCCCCGCAAATAGATCTTCTCTTCCTCGACTCGGCAATAGTCGAAGCGCACCCCTCGCTTCACCAGGTGATCTAGCGCAATAAGGAACTGCTGAATAATCCATTCGTTTAGTGGGGCATCAAACAGCTGGAGGTCTGCTGGACCAACCTCCCTAACGGGTAGATCAAGCGCACTCAATATCATCCGTCGAAGTAGCTGGCGGCTCTTATTGATGTCGTCACCGAGTTCAAAGTGCTTTGGAAGAACCTCGAGGCGCGTACCGCAGGGCGTTTCGAGAACGCCAACGTAGTTATCCAGTCTAAGACAACGTCGATTTTCTAGATGCGCGAGTGAAGCGCCGCCTTTCCTGAATAATGACATGAGGCTGCACAGCCACTCAAACGCTGAAGTGGAGACGCGCGCGTAATCGAGTGACCGATCTGGGAGTTCGTCAGTTGTGAGCCTTGCATGCTCTCTAACGACAATCGATTCGTTCAACTTGCGCTCGCATTCAACGCCGAAATGACAGCTGTACCCAACGATCTAGTATTGTATTCTTTTCCGCTGGAGTAATGTTTCTTAAGTCCCAGCTCTGTTGCCAGCTTCCAAAGAAATGGTCTCGCCTCGGGCAGCAGTGCGCCACTTTCCCAAACTTGAATGGACCCCGTCGATAGCTGTTTGACTGTCAAGTTGCCCCTCCGTGCTTCCAGCTCTATCTGTATAGACAGTGGTTGGCGCGCATGATCGATAATCCCGAAGTACGCGTCCGGCAGGTCGAACGCTTCCTCGTTTATTTCCCAACGCGCTCTCTGACCGGGTACGCTTGTTTCGCCGAACAAGGCTTCAAGGTCGTCCTTAACTTCCACCACGAAGCAATGCTCACGGCTCTTGCGATGGTCGTTTAGGACCAGTTGAATCCTCGTCCAATCTTCAAAGAAATATTCTTGTAATAGCGGAATGATCTTTTGGCGGAAGATCGAGCCCAGCGCTTCGATTGTCGGTTGGCTGCAAAGATCTAGGAAGTATGCGTGTCCCAACCGGTGCTCTCTGTCCATGAGCACTTCGATTCGATCATTCATCACCTGCAAGAGTTCACTCACGTTGAGGCCTGCGACCTCGATGTCCGCAAGTTGCTCGATCTGCGGGACCATCTCTTCAAACGAGAAACGCCGCCTCAATGCTATATCAAGCCCTGTAAGCGATCGGTCGGCCGTGTTCATGGTCGCGATCAGGTAGACGTTGGAGGGAACGCTAAAGCGCGTTTTTGAATACGGTAGCACCACCTCGAGTGCTTCAGGCGCGCCTTGTCGCTTGGAGGGTTCTACAAGAGTAATCAACTCGCCGAAAATGCGCGAAACGTTTCCCCGATTGATCTCATCGATGATCAAGACCTTGGCATTCGACTTCGGAGCGGGTGCCGCTGCTGCGCCGGAGAGACATCGTTCTACTAATCGCGGAAGGATGTTGTTATAACCGTTAACCAGATACGGCTCCAATTTGGAGTCTGATAGCTTATCAAAGACGCGCTTTTCGCGGATGTCATCGAGCGTCAGTTCGCCCTTCTTCACATGATCGGCGAGTGTCTTGAGCAACCCAATACCGATTGGGAGTCGGTTGCCGTTCGGTTTTGCAAGCTCGACAAGATCCGCAGAAGCGAACACGACCTCGTACCCCGTGCCAAATTGCTCGCCGACCTTGAACTTCTGCGTGGGACTCTCTGAACGCGAATTCAGCAAAGCCGCCAGCTTGCTCATATCGATGGCCCCTGGGCGTAGCTCGTAGAGCGTCATCTGGCTGAACTGGTTGTTCATCAACTGCTCGAGCGGAAGGGAGGGCTTGTACACTCGCAACCATTTCACCGGTCGACACTGGCCGTAAGAATCGTTCTGTTCCTTCCGATCGACTCGTCGATAATCGCCTATCACCTGCCCGATTGCCCGGAATTTTGAGTTTCCTTCTGTTACGACTAGAAGATCCCCATCACTGATCTTAAACAGAAAGGTATTTACTGCTGAAACCGGGTAAGAATCTCGCGTGACGGACTCACCACTTTCAATGAAGCGGTTGAAAACCTCCTCCCGATCTTTGCAATCGCTGAAGTCGGTCGTTCCACCGTAACCGAGCAGCGCGTAGCCATTCGCGATGCATTCATCAAAAATATATGCGTCATCTCCTAGCCAATTGCCGAGAGACATCTTCCAAATACGACGGTGCTCCAGATCAACCGGTGCCTCGCGCCGCTCGGTCACCCTTGCAGTCGCGGCAGTGCACAGGTTCTTGAAGACTCCATCCACGATTTCGTATCGAAGCTGCCCATTCTCGTCGTTCTCAGCTCGTAGTCCCTCTACGAAATCCTCGTAGCTGAAACTCTGATGAAAAGTCACGAAACGGACGTCGCCAGCTGCAACAAGCTGGTCGAATCGACCCTTGAGCACTTCGCGATCATCGCGGTTCTCTGACAAGAATTCGGGGTCAAGCACCTCGACAGCTGCAGCAATAGTTGCGTAGGTCTTACCTGTGCCAGGAGGACCATAAAAAATCCGGTTAAGATCAGGCATCACTACGTTGTCCTCGACTATTACCGGGAGAGAAGACGAGTTGTCGCGCGTCGGGTCACGTTCGATCGTGAGAAGATACCGATCAGGGCTGGTCGGATCGCGATCGAGAACCGCGAAGTCGCCGGGGTGTACGCCGATCTCTTTGAATGTAGGCGCAAATCGGAGTTGGAGCCGGCTATATTTCCCTAGGACACAAGTCCGAAACGCTTTTCCGTCCGGGAGTACCAGACTAAATCTCTCCTCCGGCTCGCCATCTGGAGCGGCAATGAATCGATTGGGAAAAAGCTGTTGGTCGGAGGGCACACGTATGTACCCATTATCGATAGCGCCTCGCGTTAGCTTGATGCGAAGCGCCTCCTCACTTGCAGCCATCAATCCCCCCATTTGCGAAGCCGACGTGGTTCATTAGCGGCGGCTCTACCTATGCTAGATCAATCAGTTAGGAGCAATCCATACTTTCCTCGTAGATGGCCGGCAAAGTCTTGGGCGAATGACATCGTAGCCGCTGCCCACTTTGGCGTCTGATCGGCGGCACCTGTAGACTCCGCGAGAGCGCGATTTTCCCGCCGGGGGAATTTAAGGTCTCTGAGTGACCTGTTTGGGAATCTTTATTTCCCGCGGCTTTGCCTGCGAACTTCGACCTTTTGGTACCTCCCTATGCTCCCAAACCGTCTGATGCCTGTGGAAAAAGCGGGATGATTGCATCTGCGGGTCTCAGCAGTCGATGCGCGTTCATGGTTAGATTAACCGGCTTGTGCAACTGGGCGAATGCCTGACAAGTCGGCAGGGGGAATATTCGGATGATCATCGTCAAATGGCTCGAGGGTGACAGCAGAGGCTACGATGATCATTTGCCGGACGAATGCATACGCACCCCTGGAGTCAACTCTCAGTTGGAACATGCGATTGTCGGGCCAAATGGATGGATACGGATTGGACGATGCTCGGTCACGGTAAAAGGCAAGTCCGTTACGTTCGACTACGCGGGGGGACACTCCGCCTGGAATGCCGAACAAGAGTTTTACCTTGGGCAAATGAGATTCGAGTTCGTCAGTAGCACTAGGTCGGGAGTTCCCAAGGTTCTTTGGAAGGATGAGGGCGACGACGACGAATTTCAGCAAGGATACGCAGTTGCTGAGTTTCGCAGTGACTCAAGCGCTCAATCTATAAGCTCCGATGAAGGTGATGCTCAGTTGAAAACTCACCTCGCGAGGGAACGAAGCGCCGCTCTTAGGCAGGAAAAACTGCTCAGTGAATTAGGGTTGACGGGGTCCATCCGGTGCGAGGTGTGTTCAGGTGACCTTGTAAAGCAGTATGGAAAACACGGCTTGGCTGGCTATGAGATTCATCATCGAAAACCGATCGCCAACGGTTCACGCGAAACTTACCTGAAGGACTTGGCAATTTTATGCGCTAACTGCCATCGTATCCTCCACCGGACCAAGCCGCTTTCGTCTGTAAAAAACTTTGCAAAGGCGCTTCGGTTTAAGGGATCCGATTGAAAGTTGCCGAGCTGGCGTTGTCTTGGCATACTGAAGCAGGCGGCATTTACATGGACGACACGCGTGAATCCCGGCGTAATCCGGAGCATCGACACATCACAGAAGCTTTCGTAACCACGTCGCGCTGGCTGTATCTGAGTGCAGAGCTAACGCGGTCAGAACGGAAGTTTCGGTTGGATGGAGAGCCTATCGAACCACGAACAATCCTGTTTGGGACGGCTAATATCGACCGTGATCGCATATCGATCGCGACCGACACCACGAACACGGCTCATGAACTAACCTGCTCAATAGAAGCCGCTTCGGACAAGCCAGACCGAGGCCCGTGGACCCTCAACGTAGGCTACAACGAAGTTAATCAAGAGGTGGGGCTTCCTAACGAGTGGTTCGTCGCCTGCTATCTGCCGAAGGAATTTTTTGATCAGCTTGAGAACGAGTTTCTGACCAAGAACGCTAGATACGTTTCCGGATCTTGCAAAACCGACATGTGGGTGTCTAAGGTCGACTCCAGTGCTCCTTTGGCACTCGGGGTTACGTGGCTTCTGCGGCCAGGCCAATATAGCAACCCGAAATTGGGGCTAGGGAAGCTGACTACGTTCCGCTGGTCATTGGCGCCGGAATCCCTCTCGAAGCAGAACCCGTACCCTCACAGGTGAGGTGTGCACTTAAGCTCCGAAGCATCAACGCCATCTGCGCACCAAGCTTTTAGCAACGCCACCTCGCTAGACGTACGTTCGGTCGACCGGCGCCTCCGATTCTCAGCTGCATATCTTCGCTGCGCTGGCTCAGGAGGAGCGCTGACTAATTTCCGAGAGACGAAAGCTACACGAGCACGCAAATGAGTTTCACGGCGCAAGAGTTAGCCAAAACAGCGAACGAACTCCGGGGTGAAATCAACCGCTTCCTGTCGCAGCCGACGAACCCGGACGTGCTTCTCGGGAATCACCCAGCAGTGGCTCTTGCCAGTCAAAAACAGGGCATCGCGATTTGGCACGGTCAGCGCATCGAAGATCATCTTGCCGACTGGATAAACAGAGTGCCCGGCTGGACTGCCCGCGCGCGAGAGCGCATCACGATTGCCAGTTCGATTCATGAGATCGACAATCTAGCGTGGAATCCGCAGATAGGTGTTGTCCTCGCGGTCGAAGCCAAAAGAGTGTGGGCCAACCAAGATGGTAGCAGCAAGGCTGACGTCCGTCGCAAGAACAAGCTCTACATGGACCCCGCGAACACACCGACGATCACCTCCCACGTGGGCCTGTCAGGAGCGAGCTTCCGTCATTTTGTTTTCGATGTTTACGGCAGGACCAAAACAGGCAGCAGAGGTCTGCCCGTCATCGCGGGTGACAAGATCAGCCACGTTTTCGATCACACTCTAGCTACCTATGTTGAATGGGAGCGCCAGGTAATGGCTAACGCAATCTTCGAGAAGATTGATCCGAACAGCCGGCACCTAAAGCGAGAGCACTCGCTCGCGGATGAGAGCCTTAGTGGCACGCGCTCGGACTTTCACTCCTCAAGGGAAAGCGTGCTGGACTACATTGACAAGCATGCGAATTGATCGAGGTCACCCAGGTTGATCGGTCGACATTTGAAACAGCCGGTGCATTGGAAACCGCGGTCGCGCGGCGGCTTCCATCCGCCGACGTGCCGAAGGAAGGCAGTGCACCCAGGTACTGTCGCTACCGCAGCCCAAGATGCATGAGGAGTGGGCGGTAGGGAGACAATATCCTCTAGCCTACGAACGAGGTCTAAGCTTCCGGGTGGCTAACTGGTCATCATTTGGTGGGATGAACGTGCGGCACGTCAGTCGCGTCTCACGCCCCGTGTCGCGGCAATGCTTGCAGATGCAATCCGTGAATTGCATGTCCCTGTGATCGATAGTGCAACAATGCGCTACGACGGAGGCTGAGAAACCCCATTACGTTCGAGACGAAATTTGCAGGGTAACTTGCTCAGTGGCTAGAGGCCATCCTCGGCTTCTTCTTCGGCCGGCAGTTGACGAACGGTGCCATCGGTGGAAAGTACGTCGAAATCCGGCGCCCTCCCACTGACCTTCTGGATGAACTTCGCTGGATCTTCAGGATCGACGAACAGTGTCATGCCCTGACCATCTCGGAAGACTACCTCAAAACGCTGGGTGTCAGGGTCAACAGTCAGGCGTAGCTCGCTGATCAACGATTGCAGCCTCGACGCGATCTGGGCGCGGAGCTTGTAGACATCTCCACCTCTGGCGGCCCTCACGCGCTCGATCAGCCCCGCAACCTGGTCGGGGTGCCGGTAATACGTCAGTGCCGTCTGGTCGAGCACCGAAATCTCGTGGCGAAGTTGCTTCTCCTGCTTCTTCGCTGCGACCAGCTCCAGTTCAGCCTTCTTGATCCGCTCGGCAATGAACGCGCTGTCAAAATCCGCCATTTTCAGGCCGATCTCGTAAGCCTTGCGCTGCTCGTCCTCCAGCAGTCTCACTTTGCCCACGGCAGCATCAAGGTGAAACGCCACCTCATTGCGCTTTAACGAATGCTCACTCGACGAGACGAGCGATGCCAGATCAAGCTGCTCGACGAACGACAAGAACGTCGACTCGAACTGGTCATACCGCCAGCGTCCGGTCATTTCGCATCCGATATTCCGGAGTGCATTCGAGCACACGAGGTACGACTGCCCCTTGGGCGGCGTGCCTTTGTTTTGAAAATGCATCGGCCTGCCGCAGTAGTCACAGACCGCCAACTTCGAAAACAGGTTGGTGAAGTGCTTCCCTTTTGAGCCGCCGCTGCCCTTCTTCCCTGTTTCCTTATCAGGCTTGGTCTTGCGCTCGAGCCGACCGCGCTGCGCCGCTTCGAAAACAGGCTGAGGCACGATTCGGGGGAAATAGTTGCGAATCGGATCGCCGTCAGGAGTCCGTTTTCCACCTTCCATGCGGTTGGGCTGGAACGTTCCGATCGCCGCTGCACTACTCAAGATCTTGTTGACGGTCGAGTTCTGCCACCCTCCTTTGCTGGTGAATGTCGGGATGGCTTCTTCGTTCAACCGGCGAACGATCGTGAACGTACCGATTCCAGATGCAGCCTCATCGAAAATCCGACGGACCACGGCAGCATGGTCCTCCACCACCTCAAAGCCCATCCGATCCGGGGTCAGGCGCAGCCAGCTTGGACACCTTGCGGTCAGCTTCTTCTGACCGATGACGGCCCGTTTTGCCTTCCAGGCTTGGGACAGGCGATCACTCTTCCGGGCTGACTCCTCGTTCGCCCGGCTCATCTTGGCGATCGAAATGATCAGGTCTTCAAAGGTGATCTTGCCCGTGAAGACGCGCTCATCGTCCAGCGTGACCAGAATCAAGCCGGCTTCGACGATCTCCATGAATGGCTTCAGGGCTACTATCGGCTCTTGGCGACTCATCCGGTCAAACGATTCGAGAAGCAGGTATGAGCCCTTCTCGATCTCGCCCGCCCGAACAGCTTCCAAGAACTCTCCGAACCTTCCTGATGCGATATTTTTGCCGGAGTAGGCCGAGACACCGATGTCATGCCAACGATCGTCCTCGACCAGCTCCAAGTCGTGCCGTTCGGCGTATTTCCGGGAGGCTTCACGCTGACGGCGAAGGCTATCGCCCTTCAGCTGAAGGTCGGTGGACATGCGGACGTAGGAGAAGGCTTTCGGGCGGACCGGCGGGTGAGCTATAACCATCTGGTCTCATTAACATTTGGTTATTTAATTATCCACCATATCCTTAAGTGATGTCCTTTTAATCCTAGATCAATTAGCCACCTCATCTTGATGATCGGCGCGCCCGGTGCCGGCAAATCGATGCTGGCGGCGCGCCTGCCCTCGATCCTGCCGCCGCTGTCGCCGGGCGAATTGCTCGAGGTCTCGATGATCGCCTCCGTCGCCGGCGAGATCGAGGGCGGCGCGCTGACATCGCAGCGGCCGTTTCGCTCGCCACATCATTCCGCCAGCATGGCCGCGCTGACCGGCGGCGGCGCGCGCGCAAAGCCTGGCGAGATCTCGCTGGCGCATCAGGGCGTGCTATTCCTCGACGAGCTGCCCGAGTTCGATCCGCGCGTGCTGGATTCGCTGCGCCAGCCGCTGGAGAACGGCGAGGTCTCGGTCTCCCGCGCCAACCACCGCGTGACTTACCCCGCGCGCTTCATGCTGATCGCAGCGATGAACCCCTGCCGCTGCGGCCATGCGTTCGAGCCGGGCTATTCCTGCAAGCGCGGTCGCATCGATCGCTGCGCCGGCGATTACCAGGCGCGCATCTCCGGTCCGCTGATGGACCGCATCGATCTGCGCATCGAGGTCCCCGCCGTGACCGCGGCCGATCTGATCCTGCCGCCGGCGGCGGAAGGCTCCGCCGAAGTCGCCGCGCGCGTGGCGGCGGCGCGCGACATCCAGCTCAAACGCTACGCCGATGCCGGCCTGCCGCAGGTCCGCACCAATGCCGAGGCGCCGGCGTCCGTTCTGGAGGACATCGCCAAGCCGGACGCACAGGGCCAGAAGCTGCTGCGCGATGCGGCCGAGACCATGCGGCTGTCGGCGCGCGGCTATCACCGCGTGCTGCGGGTGGCCCGCACGCTCGCCGACCTCGACGGCGCCGACAAGATCGGCCGGCTGCATCTCGCCGAAGCGCTGTCCTACCGCGCACTCGCGGAGGATGTGCGCCAGATGCCGTGATCGCGCAGCACATCAACCCGGCGGTAACGAGTTTCCTTTACGCTCTGCAAACCATAGGCCCACAAGTCCAGTCCGGGCCCGGCGAGTAGAGCGTCATGTTGCGTTTCAAGATCCTGGCCTCGGTGGTTCCCCTGTTGGCGGCTGCGGTGTTCGCCCGCAACGAGATCGGATCGGTCTCGCATCCCTGCATCGCCCTCGGCGACACCTCGGTCGAGCTGACATCCCTGTTCTGGACGGCCGGCGTCCATGTCGCCTTCACCGACGATGTGTCGCGGGCCACGGTGCGGGTCCAGATCACCGACGATGCGGATGCCGCCGACTTCGCAGTCGTGGACGACGGCGCGAGCGACGAGCCGAGCGCTTGCCAGGCCAATCCGGCGACGCGCCTCATCACGATTGCCGCGCAGCCGGTCGATGACGGCCCGGTCATTTATCTCTCCGCAGATGGTCCCGCTGACTTCCGTGTTTACGTCCGTTCGAAGACATTTACGCAGAAGGAGGCCGCAGCCCTGATCGTCGGCGCTCATGGCCCCCACCCGCTCCCCCTCCAGGCCGCTTCGCTCTGAAGCGTTAATACCTCGTCAACCCTGTTTGGAGCTCGCCGCAAAGCCTCAAGCTGTTCGCAAGGTCGGCGAGACATCGTCGCAAGCGGCGGTGGCGGGTTTCGGACAAGAGTCGGGGTCGGTGGCAATGGGTCGGACGTTCCGGATCAAGGTGCGCATGCGCCGCTTCAGGCGACAGCACCCCCGAATTGCCTTCGCGATCCGCTCCTTCACGATCTTCTCGGCGACGTTCGGCGGCGCCTATGGCTTCGTCACCGGCAGCCGCGCGCCGAATTCCGGCTACGATCCCAACACCTTTGCGATCGGCGCGAGCTTCCTGTTTGCGCTGGCCTGTCTCGGTCTCGCGACGCTCAGCATGCGGCTGCGCTTCGTCAACAAGCGGATGCGCAAGCTCGCCGCCCACAACGAGGCGCTGATCGACCGCAATTGGGAGCTGAAGGAAGCCGAAGAGCGCGCCCGCAGCCTGTTCGAATCGCAGGGCGATCTGATCGTGCTGCGCGACCATCAGGGCCGCATCACCTTTGCCAACGACGCCTATTGCGCGCTGGCCGGGCAGGCGCGCAGTGCGCTGGTCGGCACGCGGTTCGATTTCGACATGCTGGAGCAGGGCGACAGCGCGCGCGAGAGCAACGGCACGCGCATCCACGACCAGAGAATCTCCACCCCGCTCGGCGCGCGCTGGATCGCCTGGCGCGAAGGATTCGTGCGGCTCGATGCCGGCCAGCCCGCCGAACTGCAGAGTGTCGGCCGCGACGTCACCGACCGCACCGAGACCGAACGCGCGCTGTCGGATGCCCGCGACCAGGCCAACGCCGCCAACCGCGCCAAGTCGCGCTTCCTCGCGATGGCCTCGCACGAGATCCGTACCCCCCTGAACGGCATCATCGGCATGGGCGGGCTGTTGCTCGACACCACGCTGACGCCGGAGCAGACGACCTACGCCAGGGCCGTGAAAACCTCGGGCGAAGCGCTGATGGCGCTGATCGAGGAGCTGCTCGACTATTCCAAGATCGAGGCCGGCAAGCTCGATCTCGACCAGCGTCCCTTTGCGCTCTCGACCTTGATCGAGGAGGTCACCGAGCTGCTGGCACCGCGCGCGCAGGCGAAAAACCTCGAGATCGCGGCCTATGTCGACGAGCGCCTTCCGCTGGAAGTCATTGGCGATGCCGCGCGGCTGCGCCAGGTGCTGCTCAATCTCGCCGGCAACGCCATCAAATTCACCGCAAGCGGCGGCGTTGCGCTGATCGTCGAGCCCGGCATCTGGCCGAACGAGATCAGCTTTCTGGTCCGCGATACCGGCATTGGCATCGTGCCAGAAGCACAGTCGCGCATCTTCCGCGAATTCGAGCAGGCCGACGACCGTGTCGCCCGCACCTATGGCGGCACCGGGCTTGGCCTTGCCATCAGCGAGCGCATCATCAAGCGCATGGGCGGTCGCATCACGCTGGAGAGCGCACCGGCTCAGGGCTCGACCTTCGAGGTCGCAATCCCGCTCGCGCCGTCGCATGGAAACACCGGACAGACCGCGTTTCCGAGCCCGGACCTCGCCGGCAAGTCGATCCTGCTGGTGGCCGACGGCATCGAGGCGTCTCTGATCGCACGGCGGCTGGAGCGCTGGGGCGGCCAGACCTGCCTGGTCGCGGATGCGGCTGTGGCCGAAGCGCTGCTGCCGGAACGCCCATGGCATGCCGTGGTGGTCGATCGTGCGCTCGGTCCGGCTGTTGCCGATCGCCTGGGCGAAGTCGCCCGCGCTCATGCGACGCAGCGGCTCGTGCTGCTGACGCCGAGCTCGCGTCATGACAAACTTTCGCCGGCCTTCACCGGCTTCCTCGTCAAGCCACTGCGCGCAGCCTCCCTCGCCGCGCGTCTCGCGCTGACGCCGGAAGTCGCCTCGCCCGATCTCGCGCCCGAGCCTGTCGAGCCGGCCGCGGTCACAACGCCTGCCAACGGCCTCTCGATCCTTGTCGCCGAGGACAACGAGATCAACGCGCTCTTGATGCGATCGCTTCTCACAAAACTCGGTCACCGCGTCGTCATCGCGGTCCATGGCGAGGCCGCGCTGGAATCCTGGCTCGCGGCCAGCTCCGCCGGTACGCCCTATGATCTGGTTGTGATGGACATCCAGATGCCGCAGCTCGACGGCATCGAAGCAACCAAACGCATCCGCGCCCATGAGGCCGCCACCGGCGGCCACCACACGCCGATCCTCGCGCTGACCGCGAACACGCTGGTGGAAGATCGCTACGCCTGCTTCGAGGCGGGCATGAACGGGTTTCTCATCAAGCCGCTCGATCGGGAGAAGCTGGACGAGGCGCTGGCCGGGCTGGCGGCATCACGGCGTCTGGTGGTGTAGGGAGGTCTCTCCGCCGTCATTGCGAGCGGAGCGAAGCAATCCAGACTCTCACCGCGGAAAGATTCTGGATTGCTTCGCTGCGCTCGCAATGACGAGTGTGTTGCCTACAGCCTTCTCAGCGCCACGCTCTCCACCGCGTGATCCGCGGCCTTCTTCAGGATCAGCGTCGCGCGGGGGCGGGTCGGCAAAATGTTGTCCTCGAGATTGGCGAGGTTGGTGCGTTCCCAGATCGCGGTGGCGGTGGCGGTGGCCTCCTCGTCCGACAGGAGCGCATAGCGGTTGAAGTAGGATTTTGGATTGGTGAACGCGGTGTCGCGCAGCGCCAGGAAGCGCTTGATGTACCAGCGCCGCAGCGCCGCCTCGTCGGCGTCGATATAGACCGAGAAGTCGAAGAAGTCGGAGACCACGGGCACCGCCTTGCCGTCGCGCGGCAGCTTGCCGGTCTGCAGCACGTTGACGCCCTCGACGATCAGGATGTCGGGCTGGTCGATCTCGGCCCATTCGTTCGGCACGATGTCGTAGGTCAGATGCGAATAGACCGGCGAGCGCACGTGGCGGCGGCCCGACTTGATGTCGGACAGGAAGTTGAGCAGCAGCGGCAGGTCGTAGCTCTCCGGAAAGCCCTTCTTCTGCAGAATGCCTTGCTGCTCGAGCAGGGCCTTCGGGTAAAGGAATCCGTCGGTGGTGATCAGGTCGACCTTCGGACGCGGCGACCAGCGCGCCAACAAGGCCTGGAGCACGCGGGCCGTGGTGGATTTACCGACCGCAACCGAGCCGGCGACGCCGATGATGTATGGGACCTTGCGGTCGCGGATGTTGAGGAACTGGCGCTCCGCGTAGTACAGGCGCTGCATCGCATCGACATAGATCGAGAGCAGCCGCGACAGCGGCAGATAAATGTCCTCGACTTCCTTGAGATCGAGGCGATCGTGCAGCGAGCGCAGCCGGTCGAACTCGCCCGGCTCCAGCGTCATCGGCGTGTCGTCGCGCAGCCGCGCCCATTCTTCGCGCGAATAGACGCGGTATGGATTATATTGCTGCTCGGGTGCGCGGATATCCATGACGCGACCTTCTCCGTAAAGAACTTGGCTAGCTGCCGCTCTTGCGAGACGCTTTCTCTTCCAGCCCGGACATGTTCGTACGCTTGTCCAGCGCCGCCTCCACCTCTTCCAGTTTTACGCCGCGCGCCTTGAGCAGCACAAGGAAGTGATAGAGCAGGTCGGCACCCTCGGCGATCAGATGATCGCGATCGTTTTCGACTGCTGCGATTACGGTTTCGACTGCTTCCTCACCGAACTTCTTGGCGCAATGTTCGGCGCCCTTGTCGAGGAGCTTGCGGGTATAGGAGCCCTCCCCACCGGAGGCCGCGCGGGCATCGATGGTTACGGCGAGATCGTGGATCGTGAAACGCGGCATACTGAATACTCGAAACGCGCGTCTGGCCGGTTGGGCCAGTCCCGCCGGTTGATGTAGCACTTTTATGAACGGAAGTCGTCAGGCATCCAGCCGCATGGGTAGTCCGCGCCGGGCCATGTGCTCCTTGGCTTCGCGGATGGTGAATTCCCCGAAGTGGAAGATCGAGGCGGCCAGTACGGCGGTGGCACGCCCGTCGCGGATGCCATCGACGAGGTGGTCGAGATTGCCGACGCCGCCGGAGGCGATCACGGGAACGGGAACGCTGTCGGCAATGGCCCGGGTCAGCGGAATATCAAAACCCTGCCTGGTGCCGTCACGGTCCATCGAGGTGAGCAGAATTTCACCAGCGCCGAGCGAGACCACTTCCTGGGCATATTCGATGGCGTCGATACCGGTCGAGTTGCGGCCGCCATGGGTGAATATCTCCCAGCGCTCGCCGCCGCCGGCGCGCTTGACCCGCTTGGCGTCGATCGCGACCACGACGCACTGCTCGCCGAACTTTTCGGCGGCTTCCTTGACGAACTCGCGCCGCGACACTGCGGCGCTGTTGATCGAGACCTTGTCGGCGCCGGCGCGCAGCAGCGTCTTGATGTCGTTGACCTCACGGACGCCGCCGCCGACGGTGACCGGCATGAAGCAGGCTTCCGCCGTGCGGCGGACCACGTCCAGCATGATGCCGCGGTTTTCATGGGTCGCGGTGATGTCGAGGAACGTGAGCTCGTCGGCGCCGGCGGCGTCATAGGCGATCGCCGCTTCGACGGGGTCGCCGGCATCACGCAGATCGACGAAGTTGACGCCCTTGACGACGCGGCCGTCCTTGACGTCGAGGCAGGGGATCACGCGCACCTTGAACATGTGTCAGCTCCCGGGCGCGTTGCGGATCAAGGTGAGGGCGGCGGCGGGATCGAGGCGGCCGTCATAGAGCGCACGGCCGGCGATCGCGCCGGCGAGCTTTTTGGCGCGCGGCGTCAGCATCGCCTTGACGTCCTCGATCGAGGCAAGACCGCCGGAAGCAATCACGGGAATCGAGATGCTGTCTGCCAGCGCAATGGTCGCATCGAGGTTGAGGCCCTTGAGCAGGCCGTCGCGGGCGATGTCGGTGAAGACGATGGCGGCAACGCCGGCGTCCTCGAAACGCTGCGCGATCTCCAGCACCGTCACTTGCGAGGTCTCGGCCCAGCCTTCGACCGCGACCCTGCCGTCACGCGCGTCCAGCCCGACCGCGACGCGGCCGGGGAACTTTTTCGAGGCCACCTTCACCAGCTCCGGATCCCGCACCGCGGCCGTGCCGATGATGACGCGGGTGATGCCCTTCTCGAGCCAGGCCTCGACGGTCGCAATATCGCGAATACCGCCACCGAGCTGCACTGGAATCTTGATCGTCTTCAGCATCGCCTCGACGGCCTGCGCATTCACCGGCTTGCCGGCGAACGCGCCGTCGAGATCGACGACGTGGAGATACTCAAAGCCCTGCGAGACAAAGCTCTCGGCCTGGGCTGCGGGATTGAGATTGAACACGGTCGCGCGCGCCATGTCGCCTTGCTCGAGGCGCACGCACTGGCCGTTCTTGAGGTCGATGGCAGGAAAGAGAATCACGGCTTCCATCGCAAAAAGTTCGAGATCAGGGCCAGGCCAAAACGCTGGCTCTTCTCGGGGTGAAACTGCGTGCCGATGGCGGTGTCCTTCGCGACGATCGCGGTGACAGGCCCGCCGTAGTCGGCGCGCGCGAGCACGTCCGCCTCGTTGGCAGCGTTGAGGTGATAGGAGTGCACGAAATAAGCGTGCTGGCCCTTGGGCCCGAGCGGCAGCTTGTTCAGCACCGGGTGCTCCCTGAGCACATCGAGCGTATTCCAGCCCATGTGCGGGATCTTCAGGCTTTCATCGCGCGGCGTGATCTTCTCGACGTCGCCGCCGATCCAGTTCAGGCCTTGCGTGATGACATGCTCCTTGCCGCGGGTGGCGAACAGCTGCATGCCGACGCAAATGCCGAACATCGGCCTCGCCTTGACGCGCACGGCTTCGGTGATCGCCTCGACCATGCCGTTGACGGCATCGAGCCCGCGCCGGCAATCGGCAAAGGCGCCAACGCCCGGCAGCACCAGACGATCGGCGCTGTAGGCCTGATCCGGATCGCTGGTCACGAAGACCTTCTGCGGATTCTCCATGCCGCGCGCAGCACGCTCAAACGCCTTGGCGGCGGAATGCAGATTCCCGGAACCGTAATCGATGATGGCGATGCTCATCTTGACCCTCCCGGTTCTGGAAACAATCCAATGATGCCGCCGGCCGGAATCGGCGGCGGGTTGGAAAATTGCTGACCCGGCAAATTGCGGGTCGGCGGCGGCCCGCCGCGATCGACGGCCCATTGATCGTTGACAATGCCGCGCTGTGTCTTGCTCCAACGGTCGAAGAAGCGCCGCTCGGCGGTGTCCTCGTCGTCAGCGACCACAACGTCGAGCTGCCGCCACTTGCCGCGCGATAGCGTCCAGCGGCGCAGGCTCGAGGCCTCGAAACCCATCAGCAGCGCGACGATGGTGTTGGCAAAGAAGATCGAGCTGCGGCCGACGCCGAGGCTGTGCAGCCCGGCATCGAACGCGGCGAGAAAGACGATCCAGCCGATCAGGGCCAGCCAAAGCCTGTTCCAGGCCAGCCAGAACGGCCCAAAGATCATCGCCCAGAAATGGAAGCCGTCGCGCACGAACACGAATCTGTCGGTCGCGCGCAGGTCGGCCCCGGCTGGGGTGGGAGCATGAACTGTGTAGACAGGCATTTTCGATGCCCCGTTCTCGAGAATTGAGCAGATGCCGCCGGCGGCGTTTGATTAACCGACGGAGATGTCAGCCGCCGAGCGAGCCCTTGGTGGACGGGATCTCTCCCACCGCCTTGGGATCGATCGCAACCGCCGTGCGCAGCGCCCGCGCCAGGCCCTTGAAGCAGGACTCGGCGATATGGTGGCTGTTATCGCCATATAGGGTCTCGACATGGAGAGTCACGCCGGCGTTGATGGCGAAGGCCTGAAACCACTCGCGCACCAGCTCGGTGTCGAATTCACCGATCTTGTCGCGGGGGAAGTCGGCCTTGAACACCAGGAACGGGCGGCCCGAGATGTCGATGACCACGCGCGACAGCGTCTCGTCCATCGGCATGTGCACGCCGGCATAGCGGGTGATGCCCGCCATGGTGCCGAGCGCCTGCCTGACCGCCTGGCCAAGCGCGATACCGGTGTCTTCGGTGGTATGGTGATGATCAATGTGCAGGTCGCCAACCGCCTTGACCGTGAGGTCGATGCGGGAATGGCGGGCGAGGAGATCGAGCATATGGTCGAAAAAGCCGATGCCGGTCGCGATATTGGCCACGCCGGTGCCATCGAGGTTCACGGTGACCTCGATGTCGGTTTCCTTGGTCTTGCGCTTGATCGTCGCGGTGCGCATTGAAAGCTGGTTTCCATCCTGGCTTGAGGGCCGAAAACGCCAGTCTATTACCAGCCAAATGACGCCTTCGCTACTGCGGGAACGGCTGGCCGGGCTCTACTTCTGCCTATGGTGAGCGAAATTGGGCCCGGAGCGGCCCGTTGTGCGCCCGCTCTCGACCCCCTAAATCAGGCCGGACAACGAGGGTCATTTATGCAGGATTCCCAGAACAGCTCGCCGGTCTGGCACGGCACCACGATTTTGACCGTCCGCAAGGGCGGCAAGGTGGTGGTCGGCGGCGACGGCCAGGTCTCGATCGGCCAGACTGTGATCAAGTCCAACGCCAAAAAGGTCCGGAAACTCGGCAAGGGCGACGTTATCGGCGGCTTTGCCGGCGCCACCGCCGACGCTTTCACCCTGTTTGAGCGGTTGGAGAGCAAGCTCGAGCAATATCCGGGGCAATTGACCCGGGCCGCGGTCGAGCTCGCCAAGGACTGGCGCACCGACCGCTACCTGCGGCGGCTGGAGGCCATGATGATCGTGGCCGACAAGGACGTCTCCCTGGTGCTGACAGGGACCGGCGACGTGCTCGAGCCCGAGGCCGGCGTCATGGCGATCGGCTCCGGCGGCAATTATGCGCTGGCCGCCGCCCGCGCCCTGATCGACACCGACAAGGACGCCGAGACCATCGTCCGCCGCTCGCTCGATATCGCCGCCGACATCTGCGTCTACACCAACCGCAACGTCACCATCGAAGCGCTGACGGCCGGGTAGGGCATGGCCCCCGCCTACACGTTCCGCCCGATGACCGCGGCCGATCTGCCGCTGGTCCGCCGATGGCTGGGCGAGGCGCATGTACGGGAGTGGTGGGGCGATCCGGACGAGCAGTTCGCGCTCGTCAGCGGCGACCTCGACGAACCCGCAATGGACCAGTTCATCGTGTTGGCCGGGATGCGGCCGTTCGGCTATCTTCAATGCTACGACCTGACCGCCTGGAATACGGGCTTCGGGCCGCAATCGGAGGGCACGCGTGGGATCGATCAGTTCATCGGCGAACGCGACATGATCGGGCAGGGCCACGGTTCGTCGTTCATTCGCCAATTCGCCGAGGAGCAGTTGCGGCACGGCCTGCCGCGCATCGTCACTGATCCGGACCCGCGCAACCGACGCGCCGTGCGTGCCTACGAGAAGGCAGGCTTCGTCCGCGATCGCATGGTCGATACGCCGGACGGAGCAGCGCTGCTGATGGTGCGCGAGAATTGACGCTAACAAGCACGCACGAAAGCAAGCTCGCCGTCCCGCCGCTCGCCTGGGCCGGCATCGCACTGCTCCTGCTGGCGCTTCAGGCCTCGATCCTGCTTGCGATGGGCCGGGTGCCGATCTGCACCTGTGGTTACGTCAAGCTGTGGCATGGCGTCGTCAACAGCTCGGAAAATTCGCAGCACATTGCCGACTGGTACAGTTTTTCGCACGTCCTGCACGGCTTCCTGTTCTACGGGCTGACCTGGCTGCTGTTCGCGCAGCTGCCGTTGCTGCGCCTCTCCTGGCCCGCCCGCCTGATCATGGCCATGCTGATCGAAGGCGCCTGGGAGATCGTGGAGAACTCGCCGTTCATCATCGAGCGCTACCGCGCCGGCACGATCTCGCTGGACTATTTCGGCGACAGCATCGTCAATTCGCTCTCGGACACGCTGTTCATGGTGCTGGGGTTCCTCGCCGCACGCACGCTGCCGGTCCCGGTGACGGTCCTTCTGGGGCTCGCCTTCGAAATCATGCTGGCGCTCCACATTCGCGACAATCTGACGCTCAATATCCTGATGCTACTTCATCCAATCGATGCCGTGAAACAATGGCAATCCGGACCGCCCATCATCTGACGCAAAATGCGGCTTGTCCTTGGCCCCCTCCCGCCCTAGCTAAGATCCCATGACAGACTTCTCTCCCCGCGAAATCGTTTCCGAACTCGACCGTTTCATCGTTGGCCAGGCCGACGCCAAGCGCGCCGTCTCGATCGCGCTGCGCAACCGCTGGCGCCGGCAGCAGCTCGAAGGTTCCTTGCGCGAGGAAGTGCTGCCGAAGAACATCCTGATGATCGGGCCCACCGGCGTCGGCAAGACGGAAATCGCGCGGCGGCTCGCCAAGCTCGCCAACGCACCGTTCCTGAAGGTTGAGGCGACAAAATTCACCGAGGTCGGCTATGTCGGCCGCGACGTCGAGCAGATCGTGCGCGACCTCGTCGAGGTCGCGATCGCCCAGGTGCGCGAGCGCAAGCGCAAGGACGTTCAGGCGCGCGCCCAGCTCGCAGCCGAAGAGCGCGTGCTCGACGCGCTGGTCGGCGCCAATTCCAGCGCAGCGACGCGGGAATCCTTCCGCAAGAAGCTGCGCGCCGGCGAGCTCAACGACAAGGAGATCGAGGTCGAGACGCAGTCGTCCGGCAGCGGCATGCCGATGTTCGAGATCCCGGGCATGCCGGGCGCGCAGATGGGTGCGATCTCGATCGGCGACATCTTTGGCAAGTTGGGTGGCCGCAGCAAGACGCGGCGGCTGACGGTCGAGGGCTCGCACGAGATCCTCATCAATGAGGAATCCGACAAGCTGCTGGATACCGATCAGCTGACGCTGGAGGCGATCAGCGCGGTCGAGAACAACGGCATCGTGTTCCTGGATGAAATCGACAAGATCTGCGCCCGCGACGGCCGCGACGGCCGCGTCGGCGGCGACGTCTCGCGCGAGGGCGTGCAGCGCGACCTGCTGCCCCTGATCGAGGGCACAACGGTCTCGACCAAGCATGGCGCGGTCAAGACCGACCACATCCTGTTCATTGCCTCCGGCGCCTTCCACGTCGCAAAGCCGTCCGACCTGCTGCCGGAATTGCAGGGCCGGCTACCGATCCGCGTCGAGCTGCAGGCGCTGACCCGCGACGACATGCGCCGCATCCTCACCGAGCCCGAGGCCTCGCTGATCAAGCAATATGTCGCGCTGTTGCAGACCGAAGGCGTCACGCTCGACATCACCGACAGCGCCATCGACGCGCTCGCCGACGTCGCGGTCGCCGTCAATTCGACCGTCGAGAACATCGGCGCGCGGCGGCTCCAGACCGTGATGGAGCGGGTGCTGGACGAAATCTCCTTCACCGCCCCCGACCGCAACGGCGAGACCGTCCGGATCGATGCCGATTTCGTGCAGACGCACGTCGGCGACCTCGCCAAGAACGCTGATCTGAGCCGGTTTATTTTGTAATTCCGGGCGACCGCGCTATTGATGCGGCGTGACCGCACGCATCCTGCAAAACCCCTGGCGCCTTCTGCTCGCGATTAACGCTGCCGTGATCGTCGGCGTGCTCGTTCACAAGATCCAGCTGCCGCCTTACGTCCCCTACATCCACCTCCTCGTCGACTACCATTTCGGCTTCATCAAGCGCGCGCTGATCGGGGCGATCGTCGCGCTGTTCACGGCCAAGGTGCCGGTCTGGCTGGTGTTCGCGCTCGGTGGCGCGACGTGGCTGGCGACGCTGGGGCTGTACGCAAGACTGTTTCAGAAGACGTTCGGCGTCACGGCGAAGACGCTGCCGCTGTTCGTCTTCATCGCGGGATCGCCGTTCTTCCTGAAGAACTTCATGCACACGCTCGGCCATTTCGACATCTATGGCTGCGTGCTGGCGATCATCCTGCTGCTGATGCCCGCGGGCTCATTGCTGTTCGTGGCGACGGCGGCGCTGTTCTCGATCATCCTCGTCCTGATCCACCACATTCATCTGCTGATGTATGTGCCGACGATCATCACCATCGTCGTAGTCAGGCACTATCTCGCTTGCGGCCTCAATCGCGGCAATCTCGCGTTCGGCATCGTCGCCCTCGCCGCGATCTCTGCGCTGTTCTTCGCCGCGCAGTTCCTGGGGACGATGCCGATCCCCGAAGCGGATTTCGTCGCCCATCTGAAGACCCGGATGGCCGATCCGGCGCGCACCGATCTCTTACAGTTCAGCTACATCTGGTATCAGCCGCTGGCGAAGGAGGTTTCGGACACCTGGGCTTGGCTGCCGCACAACGTCCCTGGCATTCCCGTGTTCGCCCTATTGATCTGGCTGCACACGCCGCTATGGCGTTATTTTGCTGACCTGATCGGCTCGCTCGCGCACGAGGCCCACCGACGCCTCGTCATCGCGGCGCTAATCGGCGTCAGCTTCGCCTATCTCATGATGTTCGCGATGGTGTTCGACTATTCGCGCTGGATCTCGAATTGGGCGGTCTGCATGTTGCTGATCCTGCATGCGGTGAAGATGCTGCCGACCAGCAAGGAGGCGCCGCTGATTCCGGCCGAGGATCGCAACACCAACATCTTTGGCTTGGTCCTCACCCTGATCCCGCGCGTCGGGATCGTCCGGCCGTTTTAGGATCTCGCCCGGCGTATCCGCACATAGAGCGCGCCCTCGCCGCCATGGCCGATGCCGGCTTCCTCGAACCCGACCACGAAGGCGCGGAATTCCGGCAGGCTCAGCCATTCCGGCACCTGGCGGCGCAGTACGCCGCTTTCGCCGCCGCTGCGGCCCTTGCCGGTGATGACCAGCACAAAGGTCAAGCCGTCGTGATGGGCACGGTGCAGGAAGCCGCTCAGCGCGCGGTGCGCGCGCAGCTGGGTCATGCCATGCAGATCAAGCCGCGCCTCGATCTCGCTGCGGCCGCGCGACAGTTTTGTCCGCTCGCGCTTGCCGAGCGGGGCAAGCGGCGGCATCGCCGGCTTTGACGGACGCGGGGCCGGCGTAGCAGCCAACGGTCGTGGCGACAGCGCTGGCTTGGCAACGTGCGCTGCAGGCTCAGTGCGCGGCGCACTCTGCACCTTCGTTGTGCGATGCTTCCGCAGCGGCTTGACCTGCTTTGCAACGAGCTCCCACAGCTCGCGGTCTTCCTCGCTGAGTCCACGCCGGCGCGACAAAGGACGCGGAGGATCCAGCACGGGCGGACGGGACGATCGTTTCATTGCTGGTGGGAACGACTTTTCATGTGCCTGCGCGGTTCGCGGACAGGTTCTATCACAGGACGCGGCGCCGGCAGCGGCACCGGGCCGGCAATTGCGACAGTCTCGCCCTTCGCCGGGTCCTTGGCCGGATCCTTGGCCGGATTCTTGGGACCAGTCTGCGGAAACAGCTTTGCGATCTTCTCCGACGGCCGTGGATCCGGCACCGGCAGCTTTGCGGCGCGGACGCCGGGGTCGAGGCTCTTCGGCACCAGCATCACGAAATGCATGGGGTGGCGCAGCCGGCCCGAGACGCGGCCGGCGTCAGGGCCCGCGCCAAAATAGAGATCGGCGCGCGCGGGGCCGATAATGGCCGAGCCGGTATCCTGCGCAATCATCAGCCGATGGAACGGGGTCCTGGCACGGTCGGACTCGATCGGCAGCTCGCCTTCGATGAAGAACGGCGTGCCGTAGACATGGAGGGATTTGTCGACCGCGATCGAACGGCCGGCGGTCAGCGGGATGCCTTGCCCACCGACGGCTTCGTCCTTGTCGGACAGATTGACCTCGCGGAAGAAGATGTAGGCGCGGTTCTGGCGCCGTAGCTCCTTGGCGCCGTCGGGGTTCTGCGCCATCCACTCCCTGATCTTCTGCATCGACATCTCTTCCTTAGGAATGATGCCACGCTCGATCAGGACACGCCCGACGGCCGTGTAGGGATAGCCGTTGTAGGAATCGTAGTTGAGCCGGATGGTGCCGCCGTCGTCGAACTTGATCCGCGCCGAGCCCTGGATCTGGGCGAACAGCAAATCGGTCGGGTCCTTCAGCCAGGCGATCTCGAGCCCGCGGCCGGCGATCTTGCCGTCCTCGATCTCGCCGCGGTCGTAATAGGGCACGAGCTTGCGGCGGCCGATCTTGCGATAGACCGATCCCTTGTTTGGCAGGCTGACCGAGGCCTGATTGTAGCCGCGCACGAACAGGTTCGAGGGCCGGCGATAGACTGGGACGTTGTAGACATCGGTCTGCGTGCGCGATCCCTCCAGCACCGGCTCGTAATAGCCGGTGACGAAGCCGTCGGGCTCGCCGAGACGCGAGATCCGCAGCGGCGAAAAATTCTCCTCGAAAAAAGTCCTTGCCTGGGCGTCGTCGGCCGGCTCGAGCGATTTGGCGGCCCGGCACGGTTCGCTCAACGAGCCGCCCAGTGCCTTCTGTTCACCCGCGCCGGTCTGCGCGTTGATCGATCGGCAGCTGGCGCGAAAGGTCTTGTAAGCCGCGAGATGATCGTCGTCGCTCCACCCCTTCACATCCGCCCAGGCCAGCGGCAGGTATTGTGCGCCGGGAATTTCGAACGGCAGAGGCAGCTGCGGATAGGGCAACGCGCGCGGCGGGATCGCGGCGACTTCGGGAAGGCGATGGTAATGGCTGCGGGAATGGCGCCGCGCAGCCTCGGCGCCAAGCGAAAACGAAGCCAGCACGACGACACCTGCGCAAAGCGCCGTCGCGCTGTTCTTCAGAAAGATCTTAGTTCGCGCTTCCGGTGCCAACCAGCTTCCAGTTCGGATCGCGAGAGGTGGTGTCGCGGGCGAAAGTCCAGATGTCGGTGATGTCGGCGACCGTGTCGGCGCTGCCGTCGACGATGTTGCCGGCCTTGTCACGGGTGGCCGAGATCATCTGCGAGACGAAGCGGATGGTCAGCTGTGCCGTGCGGTCGCGCAGCTCGGCGCCGGCCAGCTCGGCCTTGTCGATCGAGACGAAGCGCGTCTCGGTCTTCTGCTCGTTCTTCTCGCGGTCCTTGATCGCGGCGTCGAAGCTCTCATAGACCTCGGATGACAAGAGGTCGCGCAGCGCGCGGCGATCGCCATTGGCAAAGGCCAGCACGATCATCTCATAGGCGCCGCGGGCGCCCGAGATGAAGTGGCGCGGATCGAAGGTGGAATCCCGCTCGACGATCGCGTCGAGGCCCTGGGCGAGCGCAGTGCCGGGCTCGGTCAGGCCCTTCCAGCGGTCGGAAGGCGGGGTCGGCTCGGCCGTCGGGGCCAAGGGCGCCTGGTCGATCACCTTGCCCGGCATGGTCACGACGTTCTTGTCCGGCGCACCACCCAGCGCATTGCGAGCCGCGCGGTCGAACGGCGGCCGCTCGTTGCCGGTCCGCTGCCCCAGCACGCTGCGCAGTCGCAGGAAAATAAAGACCGCCAACGCGAGGAAAATGATGGTGTAGATGTCCACGTGGTATTCGCTTTCTGGTCTTCTCGAGAAGGGGGTCGCCGGGAAAATCGATCCGGCCAGTAGACCGTTCCATACGGGAACGGCAAGTCTACATCGCCCTTTTGGGTCCGCGCGTTACGTCCGCCGGATGTAGGCACGAAATTTGGCCCGGCCAATGGCGCCTTTTGGCACAGCGCGGAGTGTAGCGCGTTTTATGCTTAAGGGGAAACCCGATCCTGCCCGGAAATCGCGCATCTTCAAGCGTTTAACCTGCGATTTCGGGTTCCGGGCGGATCAGGCGTCACAGTTGCGGGCGCGGGCCGGATCGATCCTCCGGAGCCGTTCGTCCTTGTGGAATGAGGCGGCCCTATGTTAGCCAACCGCCGCGAAATTCAGCCCAAATCGGGTTCAGCCCAAATCGGGTAAGGAGACACTTCGATGACCAACGGTAACGGTACCCCTCCCGAGGCGGCCCAGGCTCCCCAGCTCAACGTGCTGGCGCAATATACCAAGGACCTCTCGTTCGAAAATCCGAACGCACCGACCTCGCTCCAGCCGCAGAGCCAGGCGCCCCAGATCAACATCCAGATCAATGTCAGCGCCAACAATCTCAGCGAATCCGAGTTCGAGGTGACGCTGTCGGTCGAGGGCAAAGCCGAGAACGCGGGCAAGGTGATGTTCTCGTTCGAGCTCGCCTATGCCGGCGTGTTTCGGATCGTCAATGTGCCGAAGGAGAACCTGCACCCGCTGGTCATGATCGAGTGCCCGCGCCTGCTGTTCCCGTTCGCCCGCGAGATCATCGCGACCGCCGTGCGCGACGGCGGGTTCCCGCCGCTGATGCTGGACCCGGTCGATTTCGTCGGTCTCTATCGCCAGAACATGGAGCGGCAAATGGCCGCCGGTGGTCAGGCCGGCCAAGCTTAACTAATAGGCCTAACCAGCCGGATTGACGGCAGCTGGAGCGGGCAAGAACTCGTTCCAGATCGCCTTGTCGCCGAGCGTTGCGATGAAAGCCCGATGGGCTTCGCGCTCGGCGTCTGAAACCCGCGGCGCGAGCGGTACCAACCGCTGCCGCCGCGGCGCATCGCCACCGGCATTGACGCGAATGTCCTGGGAGTCCGACGCCAGCAGCAGCTGCGACTGCCGCGCCCCGACCAGATCGACATAGACTTCTGCGAGCAGTTCGGAATCGAGCAGCGCGCCGTGCTTGGTGCGGTGTGAATTGTCGATCGCGTAGCGCGAGCAGAGATCGTCGAGCCGGTTCGACACACCGGGATGCTTGCGCCGCGCCAGCAGCAGCGTATCGACCAGCCGCTCGCGCGGGATCGCGGCGCGCTTGATCCGGTCGAGCTCGGCATTGATGAAGCTGATGTCGAACGAGGCGTTGTGGATCACCAGCGGCGCATCGCCGATGAACGCCAGGAAATCGTCGACGACCTCGTGGAACAGCTGCTTGGTCGACAGGAACTCGGCCGACAATCCGTGTACGGCAAAGGCTTCCGCCGGCATGTCCCTTTCAGGATTAATATAGACGTGAAACGTCTGTCCCGTCGGCATGCGGTTGAAGATCTCGACGCAGCCTATTTCAACCAGCCGATCGCCGCGGAGCGGATCGAGGCCGGTGGTTTCGGTATCGAGAACGATTTCACGCATGATTTTGAGGTGCCGTGCAAGAAGCCTTGTAAGTCGGCGAATCAGGCTCGCCGCTGCGGCATCTTAACGACCTCGGCCAGGATGTGCGTGATTTGCGCGCGCACCGGCTCCAGTCCGTGTGAGGTATCCACGACGAAATCGGCCCGCTTGCGCTTTTCAGCGTCCGGCATCTGCTTGGCGATGATGGCGTCGAGCTTGGTCTCATCCATGGTTCCCCGCGCCAGCACCCGCTCGCGCTGCAGTTCCGGCGAGGTCGAGACCACGACGACGGCGTCGACGCGCTTCTCGCCGCCGGTCTCGTACAGCAGCGGTATATCGAGAACCACAACCGGCGCCTTGGCGGCTTCCGCATCGGCAAAGAATTTTTGCCGGGAGGCGCCGAGCATGGGGTGAACGATCTGCTCGAGCTGCTTGATCGCGGCCGGATCGTGCACAACGCGCGCCGACAGTTTGGGACGATCGACCTTGCCGTTCGCGGTGGTGCCGGGGAAGGCGGCCTCGATCGCAGGCGCGGCCTCGCCCTCATACAGCTGATGGACGGCGGCATCGGCGTCGTAGACGGGCACGCCAGCCTCCGCGAACAATTTTGCGGTGGTGGATTTGCCCATACCGATCGAGCCGGTCAGTCCGAGAATCCGCATCAGCGCAAAGCCATCCCTGTCAGTTACACCGCAATGAGCCGCTCACGCCGCAGGAACGCAAGCAGCGGCAGCAACGGCAGGCCGAGAATGGTGAAATGGTTGCCCTCGATGCGCTCGAACAGATGGATGCCGAGGCCTTCGAGCTGATAGGCGCCGACGCTCGTGGTGACGGCATCGCCGGCGGCGTCGAGATAGGCCGAAAGTTCGCCCTCGGACATCTGCCGCATGATCATGCGGGCGACCGACACATCCTCGAAGACAATCCTGCCGTCACGGGCCACCGCGACGGCCGAATTCAGCTCGTGGCTATGGCCGGCGAGATCGCGCAATTGTGCCAGCGCCTGAATGCGACCGGCAGGCTTGTTGAAGAGACGGTCGCCGAGGGCGAGCGTCTGGTCGGCGCCGATCACATAACTTCCGGGACGATGGGCCGAAACCGCCTTGGCCTTCTCGCACGCGAGCAGCAGGCCGATTTCGCGCGGGTTTGAAAGTTTTGACGCAGCCTGAATGCCACGCTCGTCGATGTCAGCGGTCACAGTCTCGAATTCGAGCCCGGCGTTCGCCAGCAGCATCTTTCGTGCGACGCTCTGCGAGGCCAGGATCAACGGAGTTTTGCCGCGCCACAGATCCATTTTCGAGAACTATTCCCAAGGCTATTCAGATGGCAGACTATTCAGATGGCCGGTTGCGTTGGCGATCGCTATAGAGCTTCATGATCGCCGCCGCGGTTTCCTCGATCGAGCGCCGCGTGACGTCCAGCAGCGGCCAGTCATGCTTGGCGCTCAGCTTGCGCGCAAACGCGACCTCCTCGGTGACCGACTGCCTGTCGGTATAGGTGTCGCTGCCGGATTCGGCGCCCATGGAGAGCAGGCGGTTCTGACGGATCTGTATCAGACGCTCCGGCGTCGCATGCAGGCTTACCACCAGCGGCCGGGTCAGCGTCTCCAATTGCGCCGGCACGGGAATGCCCGGAACCAGCGGCACGTTGGCGGTGCGGATGCCGCGGTTGGCGAGGTAGATCGACGTCGGCGTTTTCGAGGTGCGGGACACGCCGACCAGGACGACGTCGGCCTCCTCGAGCCCGTCGACGTGCTGGCCGTCATCGTGGATCATCGTGTAGTTCAGCGCGTCGATGCGCTTGAAATATTCGGCATTGAGCACGTGCTGCGCGCCGACGCGACCCGTGGTCGCTGCTCCGAGATAGGCTTCGAACAACTGCATGACCGGGCCGATGATCGAGAGGCTCGGAACGTTGATGTTTTTGCACTTGTCCTCGAGCCGGGAGACCAGGTCTTTCTCCAGCAGCGTGAACAGCACGATGCCAGGCGCTTCCTCGATCTCGTCGAGCACGCGATCGAGCTGCTTCTGGCTGCGCACCAGCGGATAGACATGCTCGACCGGCGTGACGTTTGCGTACTGCGCGGCGACGGCGCGAGCGACCGTGATCAGGGTCTCACCGGTGGAGTCCGAGACGAGGTGCAGATGGAAATAATTGTTCGAGGTCGGCACAAAAACTCTTTGTATGAAGGCGGTGTGGTTTGTGGATTTCTGTGGACCTTAACCGCTCGGAAAGGGTTGCGCGACACCAGGGGCGGGACAAGTGCCAATTTTCTTCACACCACTGCCCATCGGAACAAGTTTGGGAGCCTTCCGAGAGGGAAACGGGATTGCGCGGACAAGTCCCTTGATAAACTGCGGATCAAAACGCGCAAGCCTTTGAGCCCGGGTGACTTATCGGGTCAGGCAGGAACCGCATTGGACATGTTGATGGATGTGAACAAGCGTCTGCGAAGTGGCGGACGGCATTGTGTGAGTCCAATCCACCGTCACTCAGACTCAAACCTTAAGAATCTAAGATTCTTTATTGGAGAAGGGCGCTCCAGAGAGATATGTGTGCAGGTGAGACCTTAACGAGTTCTTACTATCCCCAGATCGCCGGACGGCTGGGCGCAAAGGCGGACGCCGGACATGTTTGAAGACGTCTACCTCTGGATCAAGGCGCTGCACGTGATCGCGGTCATCTCATGGATGGCCGGCATGCTCTATCTGCCGCGGCTGTTCGTCTATCACTGTGAGGCCGAGATCGGCTCGAAGCAGTCGGAAACGTTCAAGGTCATGGAACGCCGTCTGCTCAAGGCGATCATCAACCCCGCCATGATCGTCACCTGGCTCGCCGGGCTCTACCTCGCCTGGGCCGGCCATTGGTTCACTTTCGGCTGGCTGCACGTAAAACTGGCACTGGTGCTGGCGATGTCCGCCGCCCACGGCTTTTTTTCCCGCTGGCTCAAGCAATTCGCCGCCGACAAGCGCCCGCACAGCCAGAAATTCTTCCGGATTATCAATGAGGTGCCGACCGTCCTGATGATCATCATCGTCATCATGGTGATCGTGAAGCCGTTCTAGGCAGGAATCGTGAACGATCGCTCAGCGCTTCGGCTTGCGGAGTGACAAGCGATTTTCTATATTAGCGATATCCCACCCAACGCAGGCGGATGTGGTTGGTCCGAGCTTTCCAGAGGCCGGACACCGCATCAGGTTTGAAGCCCCCATCGGCGCTCTCCTTGCCAGACCTGCGGACCTTACCTTCTCGCGTCCGCATTTCAGAGCCTCCTCGCACCCCCCTCCCAAGGTTACCCCACAGGACCACCCCAATGCGGGAAATTAAACTTCAGGACCTCAAGTCGAAGACGCCGGCCGAGCTTGTCTCGTTCGCGGAAGAGAACGGGGTCGAGAATGCCAGCACCATGCGCAAGCAGGAGCTGCTGTTCGCCATCCTCAAGCAGCTTGCGCTGGCCGAGACCGACATCGTCGGCGAGGGCGTCGTCGAGGTGCTCTCCGACGGCTTCGGCTTCCTCCGCTCGCCCGATGCCAACTATCTGCCGGGCCCGGACGACATCTACGTCTCGCCCTCGCAGATCCGCCGTTTCGGCCTGCGCACCGGCGACACCATCGAAGGCCACATTCGCAGCCCGAAAGAGGGCGAGCGTTATTTTGCGCTGCTGAAGGTCAACACACTCAATTTCGAGGACCCGGAAAAGGCCAAGCACAAGGTCAATTTCGACAACCTCACGCCGCTGTTTCCGAATCAGCGTTTCCGCATGGAAATCGACGATCCGACGCGAAAAGACTTGTCTGCAAGGGTGATCGACATCGTCGCCCCGATCGGCAAGGGCCAGCGCGCTTTGATCGTCGCGCCGCCGCGCACGGGTAAAACCGTGCTGATGCAGAACATCGCGCATTCGATCACGCACAACCATCCCGAATGCTATCTGATCGTGCTGCTGATCGACGAGCGTCCGGAAGAAGTCACGGACATGCAGCGCTCGGTGAAGGGCGAGGTCGTGTCGTCGACCTTCGACGAGCCGGCCGTGCGTCACGTCCAGGTCGCCGAGATGGTGATCGAAAAAGCAAAACGTCTGGTCGAGCACGGCCGCGACGTCGTCATTCTGCTCGATTCGATCACGCGCCTCGGCCGCGCCTACAACACCGTGGTGCCGTCATCCGGCAAGGTGCTGACCGGCGGTGTCGACGCCAACGCGCTGCAGCGCCCGAAGCGCTTCTTCGGTGCCGCCCGCAACATCGAGGAGGGCGGCTCGCTGACCATCATCGCGACCGCGCTGGTCGATACCGGCAGCCGCATGGACGAGGTCATCTTCGAAGAGTTCAAGGGCACCGGTAACTCGGAACTGATCCTCGACCGCAAGGTCTCGGACAAGCGGACCTTCCCGGCCATCGACATCTCGCGCTCCGGCACCCGCAAGGAGGAGCTCATCACCGACAATCAGGTGCTGAAGAAGATGTACGTGCTCCGCCGCATCCTGAACCCGATGGGCACCATGGACGCGATCGACTTCCTGCTCGACAAGCTGCGCTCGACAAAGAGCAATTCGGAGTTCTTCGATTCCATGAACACCTGAGCCAGGGTGCATCAAGAGCTTTAAGGGCGCCTTCGGGCGCCCTTTTTTGTGCGGCTTTGCTGCAGCGATTGCGCAGCACTACGGAATCGGCGTCGGAGCAAAATCTATCTTAGTCTATTGATATATCTGAATAATACTTGACTTCTCCTTGGCTCACCTGGTGCGCGAAGGTTTTTTTGCAGCAGCAAAGCGCTGCGGTTATGTTGCGGTGCAATATGGTCGTTGCTGCGGGTTGGGATGCAGCAATACGGGTTGCGATCGCCCGAGAACGGGCCGTTTGCCTTTTTCCGTCGAGCCGGACAAATAGGCCATGCACCCGCGAGACCAGACCATCTTTGCGCTGTCGTCCGGCCGTCCGCCGAGCGCAATCGCCATGGTGCGCGTCTCAGGCCCGCAGGCCGGCCTGGTGCTGACGACGCTCGCAGGCAAGCTGCCGGCGCCGCGGCAGGCCAGCCGCCGGCTGCTTCGGGACGGCGCGGACCAACCGATCGACGATGCGGTCGTGCTCTGGTTTCCGGGGCCGGGGACTGCGACCGGCGAGGATGTCGCCGAATTTCACGTCCATGGCGGACGCGCGGTGCTGGCCGCGCTCCTTGCTGCTATTTCTTTAATTCCAAATACGCGCGCAGCCGAGCCCGGGGAATTCACGCGGCGCGCGTTCGAGAACGGCAAGCTCGATCTCACCGAGGCCGAGGGCCTCGACGATCTCATTCACGCCGACACGGATCGCCAGCGCCGCCAGGCGCTACGGCAGCTGCAGGGCCTGCTCGGCAATCGCGCACGCGACTGGCGCGAGCGCATCATCGAGGCGTCGGCGCTGATCGAGGCCGGCATCGATTTCTCCGACGAGGGCGATGTACCCGCGCAATTGATGGCGCCGGCCGTGAAAGCGATCCAGGCGCTGCACGATGAAATTACAAAAGTCCTTGCGGCACAGGGACATTCTGAACGCCTGCGCGACGGCCTGGTGGTTGCGATCGCAGGCGAGCCGAACGTCGGCAAGTCGACGCTGATGAATCAGCTCGCGCGCCGCGAGGTCGCGATCGTGTCGCCCCACGCCGGAACCACGCGTGATGTGATCGAGGTGCAGCTGGATCTCGATGGCTATCCCGTTACCGTCATCGACACCGCCGGCATTCGCGAGACCGACGATCCCGTCGAGCAGGAAGGCGTGCGCCGGGCGAGGGCACGGGCTGAGGACGCCGACCTCGTGCTGTGGCTGGTGGAGGGCGAGCGCGCCGTCGATCCGTCCGGCGGCCAGATCTGGATCGTGCGCAACAAGATCGATCTCGGGGGAGTAGGCTCACCCGGCGAGTTCGGAATCTCCGCGAGCCGGGGCGACGGCATTCCAGAGCTGGTCGAGGCCCTCGTCAAATTCGCGGCTGACTTCATCGGTACCACCGAGGGAGCATTGGTGACCCGGGCCCGGCAACGAGATCTGTTGGCCCGGGCGTCAGACAGCTTGCGCCGGAGTCTGGAGCTTGTAGAAGAGGGCGAAGAGCTCGCCGCCGAAGAGCTGCGAGCTGCCGCCTATGCCCTGGGCCGGCTGCTCGGCCGGGTGGACGTCGAGGACGTCCTTGGCGCCATTTTCCAGAAATTCTGTATCGGAAAGTAGCTCTAGTTCTTTAGCGTAGAACTAGCCCTTGTTCCGTTACTTGGGTTTCAGGGTTTCACGTGAAACACATTCCTCTTGGCTCGCGCGCAGTCCGCGGTTCCGCCGGGCGCTCGCGTTTCACGTGAAACAATAGCCCATCCCAGCGCACTTCCTACTGTGCATGGGGTTGTTTTCGCGAAGCCGCGCCGGCTCTCTCCGCGACTCCGTTTCACGTGAAACAGCCACCTCGCCCAGTTTCCACTTCCGGCTTTCCTGCCGCTGGGCTAGAAGTCCGCACATGCGACCAGAGCGAGATAGTTTCGACGTCATCGTGATTGGCGGCGGCCACGCCGGCTGTGAAGCTGCGGCTGCCTCCGCTCGGATGGGTGCGACGACCGCTCTGGTGACGCACCGTTTCTCCACCGTGGGCGCGATGTCCTGCAATCCCGCCATTGGCGGTCTCGGCAAGGGCCATCTGGTCCGCGAGGTCGATGCACTCGATGGCCTGATGGGGCGGGTCGGCGATGCCGGCGGCATCCAGTTCCGCGTTCTCAATCGCCGGAAGGGTCCGGCGGTCCGCGGTCCGCGGGCTCAGGCCGACCGAAAGCTCTATGCGGCCGCGATGCAGGCCGCGATCCGGGAGACCGAGGGCCTCGTCGTCATCGAAGGCGAGGCGGACGAGCTGATCGTGGTCGATGGCCGCGTCACCGGACTGCGCCTGGCCGACGGTCGGGTGCTCCGGGCAGGGGCTGTCGTCATCACCACCGGCACATTCCTCCGCGGTCTGATCCATCTCGGCGAGAAGAACTGGCCCGCCGGCCGCGTCGGCGAGGCCCCGGCAATGGGTCTTTCCGCCTCCTTTGAGCGCGCCGGCTTCACCCTTGGACGGTTGAAGACCGGGACGCCGCCCCGTCTGGATGGCTCCACCATCGACTGGTCCGCGGTCGAGATGCAGCCCGGAGACGAGCCTCCGGAGCCGTTCTCGGTGATGACAAAGCGGATCACGACCCCACAGATCCAGTGCGGGATCACCCGGACGACGGCCGCCACCCACGAGGTGATCCGGGCCAATGTTCATCGCTCCCCGATGTATTCCGGCCAGATCAAGAGCTCCGGTCCGCGCTATTGCCCCTCGATCGAGGACAAGATCGTCCGCTTCGGCGATCGCGATGGCCATCAGATCTTCCTGGAGCCGGAAGGGCTCGACGACACCACCGTCTATCCCAACGGCATCTCGACCTCGCTGCCGGAGGAGGTCCAGCTCGCGATCCTCGCCAGCATTCCCGGTTTGGAGCGGGTGAAGATGGTCCGACCGGGCTATGCCATCGAGTATGACCACGTCGATCCCCGCGAACTCGATCCGACCCTCCAGACCAAGCGTCTGCGTGGTCTCTTTCTGGCCGGGCAGATCAACGGCACGACGGGATACGAAGAGGCCGCCGGGCAGGGCATCGTAGCCGGTCTCAACGCGGCACTGTCCGCCAGTGGGGCTGCACTGAAGGTGTTTGACCGTGCAGATGGCTATCTCGGGGTCATGATCGACGACCTCGTGACCCGCGGGATCAGCGAGCCCTATCGGATGTTCACCTCGCGGGCCGAATACCGGCTGACCCTGCGGGCGGACAATGCCGATCAGCGCCTGACCGAGAAGGGCATTGCGCTGGGTTGTGTCGGCAGTGCCCGGACCCGGCATCATCGCGCCAAGATGGATGCCCTGAACGCGGCGCGGACGCTGTCGAAGTCGCTCACCATCACCCCGAACGAGGCGATCAAGCACGGACTGTCCCTAAACCGGGATGGCCAGCGCCGCTCGGCCTTCGAGCTGATGGCCTACCCGGATATCGGCTGGAGCCAGATCCGCACGATTTGGCCGGAGCTGTCCTCCATTGATCCCGTCATCGCCACCCATCTCGAGATCGATGCGAAGTACGATGTCTATCTGGAGCGCCAGAGCGCTGACGTCGAAGCCTTCCGCCGCGACGAGGGGATGGTGCTGTCGGAGGTCGACTACCAGCAGGTTCCGGGTCTCTCCAACGAGGTCCGCGCCAAGCTGGAGAAGGCGCGGCCGTTCACGGTCGGCCAGGCCGGCCGGATCGACGGCATGACGCCGGCGGCGCTGGGCATCCTCGCGGCCTATCTCCGCCGCGAGGCGCGCAAGAGTACCAATGTGACTTCCGAAGTAACTTCCAAGGCAATCGCATAGGCGTTTCACGTGAAACAGCGCGGACCGGGCGGGGACAAACCGCTAACCCGACGATCCGGAGCAGGTGAGGGCGCAGCTCGTCGATCCGAGCCGGCATCGACCAAGCCGAAGATCGACAAGGCCAACGCCAACGATCAGGCGCTCGACGCCATCATCGCCGCCGACAAGCGTGAGGCGTTGAAGCTCGCGCCCGTTTCACATGAAACGGAGGTGCGGCTCGATCGCTACATCGCACTGCTGCGGGAATGGCAGGCCAAGACCAATCTGGTCGCGCCCTCGACTCTGCCGCAGCTCTGGACCCGGCATATCGCCGACTCGCTTCAGCTCCTGGATCTCGCGCCGTCAGCTAAACGCTGGGCCGATCTCGGCAGCGGTGGCGGCTTTCCCGGCGTCGTGCTGGCCTGCGCTATGGCGGGGACATTGGGCGCCAGCGTCCATCTCGTCGAGCGGATCGCCAAGAAGGCCGCCTTTTTGCGCGAAGCCGTTCGCGTCACCGCATCTCCGGGGGTCGTACATCTCGCTGAGATCGGGGATAATGTGGATAGAATCACCGGCCCCGTCGATTGCGTCACCGCCCGTGCGCTGGCTCCGCTACATCAGCTCATCGGCTTTGCGGAGCCGCTGATGCGCCAGGGTGCAAAAGCGCTGTTTCTCAAGGGTCAAGATGTAGAGGCTGAATTGACCGACGCCGCTAAATATTGGAATATTCAGCCGCAGCTCTACCAAAGCCGGACCGGTGACGGTTGGATCGTCGAGCTGACGTCAGTCGAACGGCGCGGGTGAACGTTCAGGGGGTTGGGGAAATTTCGATGACCGTGATTGACGAGCCGCAGCAAGACCAGACCGCCGAGGTCCCGCATGGTCCCCCGCGCATCCTGGCGCTGGCGAATCAGAAGGGCGGAGTGGGAAAAACAACCACAGCGATCAATCTCGGCACGGCGCTCGCAGCGATTGGCGAGCGTGTTTTGATCGTCGATCTCGATCCGCAGGGTAACGCCTCGACCGGTCTCGGCATCGATCGCCGCAACCGCTCGTGCTCGACCTATGACGTGCTGATCGGCGAATCCAGCTTGCGCGAAGCGGTGGTCTCGACCGCGGTGCCGCGGCTGCACATCGCGCCCTCGACCATGGATCTCTCGGGCCTCGAGCTCGAGCTTGGCACCACGCCCGGCCGCGCCTTCAAGCTGCGCGACGCGATCGGCGCGCTCAACAACAACGTCTCGCCGGAGGCCGACTACACCTACGTGTTGATCGACTGCCCTCCGTCGCTCAACCTGCTCACGGTCAACGCGATGGCTGCGTCGGATGCGATCCTGGTGCCGCTGCAATGCGAATTCTTCGCGCTCGAAGGTCTGTCGCAATTGCTGCAGACGGTGGAGCAGGTGCGCTCGACGCTCAACCCGAACCTGTCGATCCACGGCATCGTGCTGACCATGTTCGACTCGCGCAACAACCTCTCGAACCAGGTCGTCGCCGACGTCCGCCAGTTCATGGGCGAGAAGGTCTACAAGACCATGATCCCACGCAACGTGCGCATCTCGGAAGCGCCGTCCTACGGCAAGCCGGTGCTGGTCTACGATCTCAAATGCGTCGGCAGCGAAGCGTACTTGCGGCTCGCCACCGAAGTGATCCAGCGCGAGCGCGAGCTGCGGACGACGCATTGACGTTGCCGTAGGGTGGGTTAGCCGAAGGCGTAACCCACCATTCTGCCGCCGCGAACAAAACAATGGTGGGTTACGCTTCGCTAACCCGCCCTACGATTCGAAATTCAGTTCTGGAGTGCTGCAGCGTGAATCCAAGGGAGCTGGCGATGGCCGACGAAGCACGTTCGCGATTGGGCCGAGGTCTTGCGAGTCTGATCGGCGATGTCGGCGGCGAAGCTCAGCACGTCGACCGGCCGCGTGCGCAGCGCAAGGTGCCGATCGAATTCATCAAGGCCAATCCGCGCAACCCGCGCCGCACCTTTTCGGACACCGAGCTCAAGGAGCTCTCCGAATCGATCAAGCAGCACGGCGTGATCCAGCCGATCGTGGTGCGCCCCGTGAAGGGCGCGCAGGATCGCTTTGAGATCATCGCCGGCGAGCGGCGCTGGCGCGCCTCGCAGATGGCCGGCCTGCATGAAGTGCCGATCGTGCCGGTCGACATCAGCGACAGCGATGCGCTGGAGTTCGCGATCGTCGAGAACGTGCAGCGCGAAGACCTCAACCCGATGGAAGAGGCGCAGGGCTATCACGCACTCGCCAATGAGTTCAAACGCAGCCAGGACGACATCGCAAGAGTCGTCGGCAAGAGCCGCAGCCACGTCGCCAACATGATGCGACTGACAAAACTGCCGGCCGAGGTGCAGGCCTTCATCGCGACCGGCGAGCTGACCGCCGGTCACGCCCGCGCGCTGATCAGCGTGCCCGATCCACTCGCCGCGGCCAAGCGCATCGTCGCGGAGGGCCTCAACGTTCGCCAGGCCGAAGCGCTGGCGCATGAAGAGGGCGTGCCGGAGCGCAAGCCGCAAAAGGCGCGCACGACCGCGGGCAAGGAAAAGGATCCTGATACGATCGATCTGGAGAAGCGCGTCAGCGACGCGCTCGGCCTCAAGGTTACCGTCAGTCATCGCGATCCCGGCGGCTCGGTCCAGATCAACTACCGCAACCTCGATCAGCTCGACGAGGTGATGAAGCGGCTGGCGAAGGGCGCGCTGTAATTCACCTTCAATGTTGGTAGGACGCGCAACTCTCCCCACTCGTCATTGCGAGCGAAGCGAGGCAATCCAGAATCTCTCCGCGGACGGATTCTGGATTGCTTCGTCGCAAGAGCTCCTCGCAATGACGGGAGAGAGCGCGGTCCTAATTAGCCCCGTCGCTTCGCGTTCGCGGCGATAGCCATCAGCGTGCGCTGGGCGATGGCGGCGCCCAGCGTCGATTGCTTGCGGGTGTCGAGCGCGGCGGTTGCGAGCTGCTCGATGATGCCGGCGAGCCTTGCCACGCTGAAATTGCGCAGCGCGGTTTCGACCGCAGGCTTTCGTGAAAAATGCAGCCGCGGATATCCGCCGTCGAGCACGGCGGAGGCCGGCGTGCCGTCGGCAATCGCGAGCGCGGATTTGTGCAGCCATGCCGCCTGGCGCTGTGCCGCCGAGATGATTACGCCGGGATAGGTGCCGGCGATCATGGCCTTTGCGAATTCGGTCTCGACGATATCGGGCCGGCCGGCGAAGGCGCCGTCGACGATCGGATCAAGCTTCAGCTCGGACGCGTCGGCGACGACGGCCATCACGTCATCAAGCGTGATCTCGCCTTTGCCGTGGGCATAGAGCGTGAGCTTGCGCAGCTCGTTGCGCGAGGCCTGGCGGTCGCCGCCGAGGAACGACATCAGCGCAGCCCGGGCATCCTTGGCGATGCGCAAATTGGCGATGCGGAGCTCGTCCTCCATCAGTTTTGCCAGGTCGCGCTCGGTGTCGGGATAGCAGCCGATCGCCACGGCGGTCTTCGCCTTCTCGCAGGCCTTGCGCAGCGGGGACTCCGGGCGCAGCTCGCCGGCCTCGATCACGATGCGGCAATCCTTCACCGGCATCTCAGCCAGCGTGTCGACGCCGCTGGCAAAGCTGCGCGAGCCGGCGCGGATGCGAATGGCGCGGCGACCGCCGAACAGCGGCACGGTCATGGCCTCGTCGACCAGGCGCGAAGGCTCGGCGGAGAGCTCGTCGCCATCGAGCTTGACCAGCGAGAATGGATCATTGGGATCATCGACCCCAGAGGCGATCAGCGCATCGGCGCGCTCGCGCACGAGGCCGGCATCGGGACCATAGAGCAGGATGATCGGGCGGCCCGCATCGGGGCGGGCGAGGAAGGCATCGATTTCTTTTCCGCGCAGTGCGACCATGACCTAGATCGTCATGCCAGGAAGCAAGCTCAAGTGCCTGCGGTGAAGAACGCGGCGAGCCGGGTGTTGATGTTCTCGGCGATCTCGTTGGCGGCACGATCCTCGGCATCACGCACCGCGCGGTTGCGGGCGAAGCGCTGGTAGGAGCCGGGCATGTCGTAGGACACGCGCGAGAACGTCGTGCCAGTCATCACCGACTTGCCGGTCACGACCTCGATCAGATTGTACTGGCAGTCGATGCCGTAATTCTCGCTGTTCGGCAGGCCGGTGGCGGGATCGACGATCAGGGACGACTTGCTGGAGGTGAAGCGGATCACCAGGCGGTGGGTCGGCGGCATGCCCGTGGCCGAGCCGTAAAGCTTGAACGCCAGCGCGTTGCGGACCTCGACCCCGACCCGGGCTTCACGCGAGGCGTTGGCCTTGTCGATCGGCGGGAGCTCGACGCCCATCAGCTTCTCGCGCAAGCCGGGGGTGCCGTCGGTATGCTCGGCATACATCGGCTGGAAACAGCCAGCCGTCAGCGCCGCCAATGCGGCGACCGCCAGCAAGCGGGCTGCGATACGGATCCTAGCCGACAACATTCACGATCCTCTTGGGGACGATGATCACCTTGCGGACGGGCTTGCCGTCCAGCGCCAGCTTTACAGCATCGAGGGTCAAAGCGGCAGCCTCGATTTCCGGATTCTGGGCCGCTGTTGCAACCGTGACCTCACCCCGCTTCTTGCCGTTGACCTGAACCACCAGGGTCACGCTGTCTTCGACCAGCAAATCGCGTTCGATTTGCGGCCAATTGGCCTCGGAAACCAGCCCGGGCTGGCCCAGACCATTTTGAAACAAGACTTGCCAGCACTCCTCGGCCAGGTGCGGCATCATCGGGGAGAACAGCTGAACCAGGATCTGGCTGGCTTCCCGGATTGCCCAAACCAAATCTGGAGTGAGGTCAGCGGCTGGCTGGCCGGGGCGCTGCAGCACCTCCGAGAACGTATTCGTGAATTCACGGATATGGGCGAGGCAGACGTTGAAGTGGAGCCGCTCGACGCCGGTCGTGACCTTGTCGAGCGCGCCGTGGGCGGCCTTGCGCAAGGCGGCCGCGTCCGGACCGAAGGCGGCCGGCCGGGTCGCCGGCGCGATCTTGCCGAGTTCCACCGAGTCGTTCACCAGCCGCCACAGCCGCTGCACGAAGCGCGAGGCGCCCTGGACGCGCTCGTCGCTCCAGATCACGTCGCGGTCGGGCGGAGAGTCCGACAGCATGAACCAGCGGGCGACATCGGCGCCGTAGGTCGCGATGATGTCGTCGGGGTCGACCGTATTCTTCTTCGACTTCGACATCTTCTCGATCGCGCCGATCTGGATGTCCTCGCCGGTCGCAAGCAGCGTCGCGCGGCGTCCGTTGCCGCCAACCTCGACCTTCACCTCGGCCGGCTGCACCCAGGTGCCGTCGGCCTTCTGGTAGGTCTCGTGCACCACCATGCCTTGCGTGAACATGCCGGCGAACGGCTCGTCCAGCGCGATGTGCCCGGTCGCCTTCATGGCGCGGGTGAAGAAGCGGCTGTAGAGCAGATGCAGGATCGCGTGCTCGACGCCGCCGATATACTGGTCGACCGGCAGCATCCGGTTGGCGACCGCAGGCGTCGTCGGCGCGTTCTCGTTCCAGGGATCGGTGAAGCGCGCAAAATACCAGGACGAATCCACGAAGGTGTCCATGGTGTCGGTTTCGCGCAACGCCTTGGCCCCGCATTTCGGGCAGGTGACGTGCTTCCAGGTCGGGTGATGATCGAGCGCGTTGCCCGGCTTGTCGAAGCTCACATCCTCCGGCAGCACCACCGGTAGGTCGGCATCCGGGACCGGCACCACGTCGCACGTCGGACAGTGGATGACGGGAATCGGGCAGCCCCAATAGCGCTGGCGCGAAATGCCCCAGTCGCGCAGGCGGAAATTGACCTGACGCTCACCGACCGGCGTGTTGCCGCGCAGCTCGCTTTCCAGGCGTTTTGCAACTTCCTCCTTCGCCTGCTCGATGGTCATGCCATCGAGGAAGCGCGAATTGATCATGCGGCCGTCACCGTCATAGGCCGTGTCGGTGATGACGAATGTCTTGGGATCCTGGCCCTCGGGGCACACCACCGGCGTGTTGCCGAGATTGTACTTGTTGACGAAATCGAGGTCGCGCTGGTCATGCGCGGGGCAGCCGAAGATCGCGCCGGTGCCGTATTCCATCAGCACGAAGTTGGCGACATAGACCGGCAGCTTCCAGCTCGGATCGAACGGATGCACCGCGCGGATGCCGGTATCGAAACCCTGCTTCTCCGCGGTGTCGATGATCTCCTGCGCGGTGCCGATCTTCTTGATGTCGGCAATGAACCGCGCAAGCTCGGGGTCCTTCGCGGCTGCGGCCTGCGCCAGCGGATGATCCGACGAGATCGCCATGAATTTCGCGCCGAACAGCGTGTCGGGGCGCGTCGTGAAGATCTTCAGCTCGCTCTCGCCGGCAGGCGTGGTCACCTGATCCAACGCGAAGCGGATCAGCAGGCCTTCAGAGCGGCCGATCCAGTTGCGCTGCATCAGCCGCACCTTGTCGGGCCAGCGGTCGAGCCCGTCCAGCGCGGACAGCAATTCCTGCGCGTACTTCGTGATCTTGAAGACCCACTGGCTCATTTCCCGCTGTTCGACAACAGCACCTGAACGCCAGCCGCGGCCATCGATCACCTGCTCGTTGGCGAGCACGGTCATGTCGACCGGGTCCCAGTTCAGCTTGCGCTTCTCGCGCTCGGCGAGACCTGCGGCCAGCATGTCCAGAAACATCTTCTGCTGATGCTTGTAGTAGCCGGGATCGCAGGTCGCGAATTCGCGCGACCAGTCCAGCGACAGCCCGATCGAGCGGAGCTGCTTCTTCATCGCGGCGATGTTGTCGTAGGTCCAGGCTTTCGGCGCAACCTTGCGCTCGATGGCGGCGTTCTCGGCCGGCAGGCCGAAGGCGTCCCAGCCCATCGGGTGCAGCACGTTGAAGCCCTTGGCGCGCATGAAGCGGGCCAGCACGTCGCCAAGCGTGTAGTTGCGGACATGGCCGATATGGATGCGCCCGGACGGGTAGGGGAACATCTCCAGCACATAATATTTCGGCCGCGAATCGTCATTCTTCGAGACGAAGATCGCCTGTTCGTCCCATTGGCGTTGCCAGCGCGGTTCGGCGTCACGGGCGTTATAGCGTTCGGAGGTCATGGAATCGTTGCGTTTTCGTGGTTTCGGCCGGCTGAATTGGCCGGACTAGGCCATAGAAGTCCTCGGGCGGTCAATGGGTTGCCGCTGGACGCTATGCCCCGCAATGCTGTTCCGCAAAAGTGCGGATGAGGGGATTGGGATCGGATTAAGGGGTGGGTGCGGAGAGCGAGCTCGATCGCGCCGAGGTGTGGGCTAGAGCATGATCCGGAAAAGTGTGCAGCGGTTTTCCGAAAAGATCATGCTCAAACAATAACCGCTAGCCCGCCATCGCGATTCCAGCGGGGCTGCCCTCGATCCGCAGAATGCCGTGCTCGACGACCTTGTTGCGGCCGCGATGCTTGGCGGCGTAGAGCGCAGCGTCAGCAGCTTCGATCAGGTCGCCCGGACGCAAGGCCTCGTTCGGCCGTGTCGCCGCAACGCCGATCGACACCGTGACCACCATGTGGGCGGAGGTGATGTGCGGCAGGCAAAGCTTCAGCACTGCCGCGCGGACTTGTTCTCCGATCTCGACCGCGCGCATCACATCGGTGTTCGGCAGCAGCAGGCAGAATTCTTCGCCGCCATAGCGCGCCGCAAAGCCCATCGTGTCGCCCGCGATGCCGGACAGCGACTCGCCGAGCCGGGTCAGGCACGAATCGCCTTCGAGATGGCCGTAGGTGTCGTTGAACAGCTTGAAATGATCGACGTCGATCATCAACAGCGCGAGCTCGCTGCCATATTGCTGCGCGCGCATCCATTCGAAGTCGAGCCGGCTCTGGAAGCCGCGGCGGTTGGCAAGTCCCGACAGCATGTCGATCGAGGCCATCACCGTCAGCCGGTCGTTGCTCGCGATCAGCTCGCGCTCGCGCTGGCTGAGCTGGGCGGCCATCGCGTTGAAGGCGCGCGCCAGCGGCACGAATTCGGAGGGCAGCCGGTTGCGCGCCGCGCGGGCCGACAGGTCGCCCTCGCCGAGACGCTTGGCCATGTCCGCGAGCATCTCGATTGGCTTGATCACCAGCTTCTCGGCGGCGATCAGCGCGCCGAGCAACACGAACACGACGACGAAGGCGAGCTGGAGATAGGCGGTGCGGATGTCGCGGCTGACCGCCGCGGATACCTTGTCCTCGTCGATGCTGGCGATCAGGCGGGCATTGGTGCCGGCGATGCGGGTGTAGCTGACCGCGCGGCGTGAGCCATCGGCGGCGAGGAACGACAACGAGCCTTCGTCCTGGTCGGAGCGCAAGGCCATGTCGGCGATCGCCGACATCAGCGGCATGTTGTCGAGCGGACGTCCGACCGCGCTGTGCTGGTCGGCGGGCGCAGCCAGCACGGTGCCGGCGCTGTCGACCAGCACCGCCGTGATGCCGGCGCGGCCGCCGAGATTGTTCATGACCTTCGACATCCAGTCGAGGTTGACGGTTGCGAGCACGACGGCATCGGCAACGCCGCTGAACGCGGAGACCGGATAGACCGCCATGACGGTCGGCGACTGCACGGGCCGCGACAGGATGAAGTCGGACAGGACGAAGCGGCCGGTCTCCTGCGCCAGCTGGAAATACGGCCGGTCGGAGAGATCGAGGCCGACATACATATTGTTGGTCGCGCACTGGATGCGGCCGTCCTGGCCGGCGATCAGGAGCGTGCGAATCCAGGGAAGGCTCGTCGGCAGGCTCGCGCGTAGCACGTCGCAGCTCTTGCTGACGCCGCCGGCGGAGGCGCGGATGAAGGCTTCCGATTTCAGGATGGTCTCGACCGACGAGATCACTTCGCGTTGCGCGTCGGCGCTATGCCGTGCCACTGTGGTGAACTCGGCCGTGGCCTGCGCAATCTGCTTGGTGCGGGTGTCCTCGAGCGAACGAATGCGCTCGAGCATCAAGGGCGCGACCAGAATCACCGCGAGCAACGCAAGCCGGGCCCTGATGCCGAGGACCTGCTTGAGTTTTGCTCGTTTGCGGTTGAAACTGACGTTTGCCATCTTCGCTGCCCCCGCGGGCAAGGTAAAGCGAAGGGTTCAAAAACTCTTTCTTGAACTTGGTAAAATTGGAACTACCTCCGTTACTCCTGCAGTTGATCGACGTCATGACAGAAGCCAATGCCGCGCCGGTAACCGGCGATTCACCAAGCGCGCTCGCCGCGGTCGAAGCGGAGATTGCACGCGCCTGCAAGGATGCGCGGCGCGATCGTGCCTCCGTGACGCTGATCGCGGTGTCCAAGACTTTCGCGGCAGATGCAATTATCCCCGTTATCGGCGCCGGACAGCGGGTATTCGGCGAGAATCGCGTGCAGGAGGCCAAAGGCAAGTGGCCGGCGTTAACGTCTGTTTACTCCGACATCGCGCTGCATCTGATCGGGCCGCTGCAATCCAACAAGGCGAAAGAGGCGGTGGCGCTGTTCGATGCCATCCATTCGGTCGACCGTCCGAGCATTTGCCAGGCGTTAGCCAAAGAAATCGAATCCCAGAACAAGCACCCGCAACTCTTCGTCCAGATCAACACCGGCGAGGAGCCGCAGAAGGCCGGCGTCGCGCCCGGAGAGGCCGACGCCTTCCTCGCGAGCTGCCGCGACACCTACGGGCTGACGATCTCCGGCCTGATGTGCATCCCGCCAGTGGAGGAGCCGCCGGCGGCGCATTTCGCGCTGATCGCCAAGATCGCCGCGCGCAATGGCTTGCAGAATTTGTCGATGGGCATGAGTGCGGATTATGCGACCGCGATCATGCTCGGCGCCACGCATGTGCGGGTGGGAAGCGCGATCTTCGGGCATCGGTGATAGCCGTTGGCGAGGCCTACGCAAACCTCACCGACACCTTCCCCAGCACGCCGAAATCCACCGCAAAGTGATCGCCGGCCTGGATCGGCAGTGGCGGATGGCAGGTGCCTGTCGTCACCACCTCCCCTGCCCGCAAGGTGATGCCGAGTCCGCGCAGCTCGTTGGCGAGCCAGGTCAGTGCAACACGGGGATCGCCGAGCACGTTCTTGCCGTGACCGACATAGCGCTCGCCGCGCAACGTGATCTGCGGCCGCTCTTCGACGAGATCCGTCGCGCGCCAATTGGCTGATGTCGCGGCACCCAGCACGAACAGATGCGCGCAGGCATTGTCGGCGATCAGCTGCGCCTCGCCGACGCTGGCAAAATCGGCGAAGCGCGAATCGGGGATCTCGATCGCGGGATGCAGCGTGTCGACGGCGGCAAGCGCCTGGTCGATACTGTAAGGCACCGGTCGCGGCGCCAGGTCGCGTCCCATGCGGAAGCAGAATTCCGGCTCGCCGACGCGCATCGCGTTGCCCTTCATCGATGCGGTGCCGCCATCGGCGATGACAGTGTCGCGCATGATGCGACCAGCGAGCGGGCCTGCGACATTGATGTGCTTCTGTCCGGCCTCGCTCGTCGCGGCGATCTTCCAGCCGAACACTCGACCGCCAAGCGCGGCCTGCACGGCGTAACCGTCAGTGCGGCTCTGCGGCCGCAGCCGCGTCTCGAGCGCGTCAAGCTTGCTGCCGTCACGCCAATGCTGGACGAGGACCTGCGAGGCGGCGGCGATCTGATCCTGGTCGAGCATGTGTCCTCACCCGATGATGATTTTTGTTCTTGGTCCTATCAGCCGCAGCAGTTGCAGCATCGCCGCCTTGGTCATGGAGACGCAGCCCGCGGTCGGGCCGAAATTGTCGCGCGCCAGATGCAGAAACACTGCGCTGCCGCGGCCGGCGATGCGCGGCCGGGTGTTGTGGTCGATTTCGATGATGAAGTCATAGAGCTGGTCGGCGCGCTTGAGCCGGTCGCCGCCCTCGCCCTCCCCGCGCCGGATCCACTGGTTGTAGTGGCGATCGCCGGGATCTTCGCACCAGGCGTCGGTGTCGCCGATGGTTCGCGCCGGTAAAAAAGTCTGCGGCCGGCTGTGCCGGTCGCCCCGCCACCACAACCGTCGGGGCCGAAAATGGCCCCTGGGGGTGCCACCGTCGCCCTCGCGCTTGTTGGCCAGAATGCCGCCGCGGCCCAGCGCCACCGGAATCGTCAGCTGTCCGGCTGTCAGCCAGCCCCGCCGCGAATTGCCGGCGGCAGGCTTAACGCGGATCGCCGAGAGCTGCCGGGAGCGTCGATTCATAAGATAAGCGCTTGAACTGGCATCATTTTTCATGTGAACGGGCAGTGTCGAATTCATTACAGGACATTCATCAGTCCGCCCTGCTATTCTGGGTTAGAGTAATTCCGGCTTGTGAATCGGTAACAGCCCACTACTTCAACACGAACAACAATAAAAACGGCAACCTTTAAACTTCCCATCACGGCTGGGTGCGGCATGCATGCGCGCCCGGTCGACCCCAAAAGGATGATCCCCTATGGCCAATGCCCGCAAGATCCTGATCGTGGATGACGATACCGATCTGCGCGACACGTTGGTGGAGCAACTATCGCTACACGAAGAATTTGAAGCCTCAGCCGTCGACACTGGCGCCAAGGGCGCCAGCGCCGCAAAGGCCAACGCCCCCGATCTCGTGCTGATGGATGTCGGCCTTCCCGACACCGACGGTCGCGAAGTTGTCCGCTCGCTGCGCAAGGGCGGCTTCAAGGCGCCGATCATCATGCTGACGGGGCATGATACCGATTCCGACACGATTTTAGGGCTGGAATCCGGCGCGAACGATTATGTGGCCAAGCCGTTCCGCTTTGCCGTGCTGCTGGCCCGCATTCGCGCCCAGCTGCGCCAGCACGAGGCCAGCGAGGACGCGGTGTTCTCGGTCGGCCCCTACTCTTTCCGCCCCGGCTCCAAGATGCTGACCGCCGCCAATGCGCGCAAGGTCCGCCTCACCGAGAAGGAAACGGCGATCCTGCGCTTCCTGTACCGGGCCGGCCAGATGCCGGTCTCACGCGAGACCCTGCTCCAGGAGGTCTGGGGCTACAATTCCGGCGTTACCACCCACACGCTGGAAACCCACATCTACCGTCTCCGCCAGAAGATCGAGAAGGACGCCGCCAATCCGGAGATCCTGGTGACGGAAGCCGGTGGCTACAAGCTGGTGCCGTGATACGCTTGGGGGCGTGCGAATCGTTTTAGATCGCGTGCCCTTGAGCCTCGGATCTGAATGTCAATCGACGACGACGTAGCGCTGCTCGAGCGGGTCCCGACACTGCGCCTGTTGGGAGACGCCTCGTTGCGCATGCTGGCGATCGGCTCCGAGCAGCGTGACTTCGTCCGCGGCGACATCCTGTTCAATCTCGGCGACGATGCCGACGCCGGCTTCGTGGTCCAGCGCGGCGCCTTTCGCGTCGATGACGGCGCCGGCGCCGAGATGATCGCAGGTCCCGGCACGCTGATCGGCGAGCTCGCGCTGGTCGTGCCGATGAAGCGGCCCTCGGGCGCGGTTGCGCTGGAGCATTCCTCCGTCATCCGCGTCGCGCGCAGCCTGTTTCAGCGCGTGCTCGAAAGCGACCCTCCCGCCGCACTCCGCCTTCGCGACGAGTTCGCGGTTCGCTCCAGCCAGATCGCGAGCGATATCTTGATGGCCGGTGCGAAGCTGAGCACTTGAGCGCGGCGGATTTCGCCGGGCCCTGCCCCGCAGATTTCATCCTCAGTCGAATTCATACAGCGCGCTGCGGTCGTCCTGGTAAAGCCGCCGCAGTCCCGGCATGACCGTCAGGTGCGACGCATCGACGTCGAGCAACCAGACATAGTCGAAGCGATCGCGCGGAATCTGCGCGATCGTTTGCGCAAGCGTAGTGCTCAGATCGCCGTCGCAGTCGCCTGGGGCGACCTCGATGTACTGAGACGGATCTGCGTTGAACGCGGTGCCGCGCGCACGGAGGGGTGTCAGCAACTGTTGACCACCCGATGCATCCCATTGCGAATTGACGAAGGCGTCCCGCCGGACGATGGCGAGCGACCCCAGATGCGCGACACGCGGTGCGCGCCATTGCTCGCAGGTCGGCGGCCTTGTCAGGACCGCGATGCTCGCGCCGCGCGGGACGTCCTTCAGGGCCTGCAAATGTTGCGCGTAACCGGAATCATAGGCCGCAAATCCGACAGCCATGGCGACGATCCGTATCGCAAAAACCGTCAGCGCCGTGCCGGCAATGACGGCGGAGCCGCGCTGCATGCCGTCGGTGGGCGCGATGGCGGTGAGGCCGATCATGAAAAAGATGGGCCACAGCCGGACATCGGCATAGACCGCGCCGAACATCTCGCCCGGCATCAGCAGGATCAGCACGAGGAAGCTCGCTGCTCCGACCAGCAGTGGCGGGTTCACCCTGACGGCGCGGCTGCGGATTCCAAAGTACAGCAGGCCAATCGCCAACAGCAGGCTCAGCGTATCCAGCCAGACATTCTGGTCGCGCAGCGTCCATACCAGTCCAAGGATCTTTGTGCCGATGTCGAAGAAATGACCCGTCAAGGCGGCGCCATTGCCTTGCCGCCAGACAATCATGAGCACGGCGGGAATCATGACGGGCCAGGCGCGTCGCAGGATGACCATCACCATGGAAGGCCACGCTGCCGGGGCGCGAGTCCAGCCGCGGCAGAGCTCAAAGGCACCGACGAGGACGACCAGAACGACCCAGCCATAAGCGTGGGCAAGCCAGACCAGAGAGGCGGCCGCAGCGAACAGCGCGGCGCGCAGCACCGAGCCATTCTTCCCTGTCGTCTCGACCCAGGATGCGAAAACGTGAAACGCGAGCGAGCAGCCAAGCCAATAATTCACGAAGCCGAGCTGGAACGGATAGGACATCGCGAACCATGCGGCCGCGATGGCAAAAGGCGTAAGCTCCCCATGCAGCGCCCGGCTGATACGCCCGATCGCAGAGATCATGAGGAGCGGAAGCGCCAGCGCAATCAGCCAGGCGGCGCGTTCGACGCCGAGCATCGGTGCCAGCGGAGCGATGAGCAATTCAACGCCGAGATTGCCGACCAGCTGCCAGTGAAAATCCCAGTTCTGCTGGAGCGCCGGCGAGTCCGCCAGATGCAGCTGCAAATGGTAGCGGCCGATATGGGCCAGGAAATCGATCAGCGGCGGCGTGTGCACGAACCAGAAGGGCATCGTGCTCAGCAACATCAATCCCGGCACGACGAAACGCGAATTCCACCATGCGCGAACCGGTGGTTCTGAGTGCTCTGATGGCGCGAGCGTGCCCATCCTCGTCTCCGAAGGCCTAAACGTCCAGCGTCACCGTCACCGGCACGTGATCAGACGGTCGCTCCCAGCTTCGCGCATCACGCAGGATTTTGAAATCGCTGACAGCGTCCTTCAGCGCGCGCGAGACCCAGATGTGGTCGAGCCTGCGGCCGCGGTCGCCGACGGTCCAGTCGGCGGAACGGTAGCTCCACCACGTATAGACCTTTTCCGACAGCGGGATGCGGTCGCGCGCGACGTCGACCCATTCGCCGGCGCGCAGTGCGGCCTGGAGCTTTTCGGTTTCGATCGGCGTGTGCGAGACGATCTTCAGGAGCTGCTTGTGCGACCACACGTCGTTCTCGTGCGGCGCGACGTTGAGATCGCCGACCAGGATGTGGCGATCCTCTCCGCGCGGATGCAGCGGTTCGCAGGCCTTCATCTCGTCGAGAAAGCGGAGCTTGTGGTCGAATTTCTCGTTCAGCGCGGGATCGGGAATGTCACCGCCGGCGGGCACGTAGAAATTGTGCAGCACCAGCGGCTTTGCAATGTTGGCCTTCTCGCCGAACGACACCGAGATATGACGCGAATCCAGCTTGTCGCAGAAGGTGCGGATATCAGTGGACTCAAACGGAATCTTCGAGACGATGGCGACGCCGTGATAACCCTTCTGCCCGTTCAGCGCGACGTGCTCGTAGCCGAGCCGCTTGAAGCGCTTCAGTGGAAAGGCGTCGTCGATGCACTTGGTCTCCTGGAGGCACAGCACGTCCGGCCGCTCGCTCTTGAGAAGCTTCGCGACCAGATCGATGCGCAGCCGCACCGAATTGATGTTCCAGGTTGTCAGGGAAAGACGCATGAGAATTGCGTCTTAGCAAGCTCTCGTAGGGTGGGCAAAGGCGCAAAGCGCCGTGCCCACCGTCTTTTCTGGGTTTGGATCGAATGGTGGGCACGCTTCGCTTTGCCCACCCTACGGCACCACGGGATTTACCCCGGTGACGGCACGCTGTAATTGGTGAAGTCGATCTTGAACATACTGGGATCGAGCTTCTTGCTCGTGTCCAGATTATAAACCGCGAATGTGGTGTCGTAGCCCTGAGGATCGGTCACCGTCCATTGCTTCAACTGGCCGTCCTTGGCGCCGAGCATCAGCAAGAGGCGACTGGTGCCGACCAGCGCCTGCTTCTCCTCGATGGTGACGCTGATGAAGAGGTCGTCGGCTGTGACACTGACGACGTTGGTGTCCTTCATCAGGTCGATGCGATCGGATAGCAGGAAGCGGAGCGGTGTCTGTGACAGCGGATAGACGTCCTGCGTCGCGAGCTTGCGGTCCCGCACCACGAGGGAGGATCCATCGGCAACGATGTCGATCGGGCTCGGCGGATCATATTCGACGCGCATCTTGCCGGGCTTCTGGATGTAGAAATCGCCCTGCGTCTTGCTGCCGTCGGGGCCGACCTGGACGAAATTCCCGACCAGCGTCGACAGCGAGGACAGATAGGCGCTGACCTTGGCCGCCTGTGCCTTCTGGTTCGCATCGAAGGTCTGGAAGATGCTGCTAGGCACGTTGCGGCGCGGATCGGGAATGACCGGATTCGGTGGCGCCTGCGTCGCGCCCGTGATCGACGGTCCGCCCGAGGGCGGAGCAGCGTCGCGGCCCTTCGGCGCGGGTTTCGGCACGGGCACGGTCTGTGCAAACGACGCCGCGGTCACCATCGCGGCGGTGACGAGAAGCACGCCCGCCACGCGCGCGCTGCGCGCAGCGAAAGAGGCGGCGATTCGAATGTCCGGATGTTGGGTCAACGCGTCGTCCTGTGTGGCTGGGCGTCGTTTTAGCGTGATTTCGGGCAAAAGCAGATAACGTTTTTGCGTGAAATAGGATTTTGAGGCGGCTTGCCTCACATATGGCTGTCTTCTTCCTCGACCAGAATCTCGCGCTTGCCGGCGTGATTGGCGGGTCCGACGATGCCTTCCAGTTCCATGCGCTCCATCAGCGATGCGGCGCGGTTATAGCCGATTTGCAGGCGGCGCTGGATGTAGCTGGTCGAGGCCTTGCGGTCGCGCTTGACGATGGCAACGGCCTGCTGGAACAGGTCGCCGCCACCATCCGCGCCCATGCCGCTGGCGTCGAACACGGCGCCGTCCTCGTCCTCGGTCGGCTCTTCGGCCGTGACCGCTTCCAGATATTCCGGCTGGCCCTGCGTCTTGAGGTGGCGCACCACCTTCTCGACTTCCTCGTCCGAGGCAAAGGGGCCGTGCACGCGGCTGATGCGGCCGCCGCCGGCCATGTAGAGCATGTCGCCCTGGCCGAGCAGCTGCTCAGCGCCCATCTCGCCCAAAATGGTGCGGCTGTCGATCTTCGAGGTGACCTGGAAGGCGATGCGGGTCGGGAAGTTCGCCTTGATGGTGCCGGTGATGACGTCGACCGACGGACGCTGCGTCGCGAGGATCACATGCAGGCCGGCGGCGCGCGCCATCTGCGCGAGACGTTGAACGGCGCCTTCGATGTCCTTGCCGGCGACCATCATCAGGTCGGCCATTTCGTCGACGATGATGACGATGTAGGGCAGCGGGTCGAGCGAGAGCTTCTCTTCCTCGTAGATCGCCTTGCCGGTTTCCTTGTCGAAGCCGGTATGCACGGTACGCGTCGGCTCTTCGCCCTTGGCTTTCAACTCGCCCAGGCGCGTGTTGTAGCCGTCGATGTTGCGCACACCGAGCTTGGCCATGTTCTTGTAGCGCTCTTCCATCTCGCGCACGGCCCATTTCAACGCGACCACCGCCTTCTTCGGATCGGTCACGACGGGAGTGAGCAGATGGGGAATGCCGTCATAGACAGAGAGTTCGAGCATCTTCGGATCGACCATGATCAGCCGGCACTGATCCGGGCGCAGCCGATAGACCAGGCTGAGGATCATGGTGTTGATCGCGACCGACTTGCCGGAGCCGGTGGTACCGGCGATCAGCATGTGCGGCGTGCGCGCGAGGTCGATGATGACGGGATCGCCGCCGATGGTCTTGCCGAGGCAGAGCGGCAGTTTTGCAACCGTGTCGATGGTCTCCTTGGCAACCAGCAGCTCGCGCAGATAGACCTTTTCACGATGCGCGTTCGGCAGCTCGATGCCGATGGCATTGCGACCGGGAACGACGGCGACGCGCGCAGATAATGCGCTCATCGAACGCGCGATGTCGTCGGCTAGCCCGATCACGCGCGACGACTTGATGCCGGGAGCCGGTTCGAGCTCGTACAGCGTGACGACCGGACCTGGATTGGCCTTCACGATCTCGCCGCGCACGCCGAAATCCTGCAGCACGCCCTCGAGCGCACGCGAATTGGCTTCCAGCTCGGCCTTGCTGAGCGGCTGGCGATCGCCGGCCTTGGGCGCAGCCAGAACGGACACGGACGGTAGCTCGAACTTGTCGGAGGATTTCCTGGACGCGGGTTTCGGTGCAGCCTTCTTGCGCGACGCGCGCGCGGGCGCTTCCTCTTCCTCCTCCTCGTCTTCCTCTTCTTCGTGCTCGTGGTCGTAATCCTCGTCCGCGGACTGCGGTGAGATCGGGGGCGCGGCGCGGCCGCCGAGATTGGGTTCCTGCCGGCTGAACGAAACTGCCTTGGTCTTCGATCCGCTCGAGACCAGCGAGCGATAGGCCGCGCCGAATAGCCAGATCAACCGCGCCTTGGTGCTCATCAGCGCGTGGAACAGCCAGCCCAGCGACACCGAGCCACGATCGCTCTCCTCGTCTCCGTCGAGCGGCTTGTCGTCGTCCTCGATCTCCGCGAGCTCTTCGTCATGCTCGCGTGCGCCGAGCCCGCAGGCGATCAGGAAGGTCGCAGCCAGCGCGACGAACAGGATGATTCCGAGCACCATGCGATAGATTGCGCCGGGCGGCCCGAAGATCACCGCGGGTGCGCGCACCAGCGCATCGCCGACCACGCCGCCAAGCCCGGTCGGCAGCGGCCAGGCGCCACCATGCGGCCAGCAGCTGACAAAGCCTGCCGCGATCACGGTGCAGAGAATCCAGCAGCCGAGCCGCAGCGCCTCGCGATCGAATGGGCGATGGGTCATCATGCGCCAGCCCCACACCGCAACCGTCAGGATCAGCATGATCGCGCCGAGGCCGAGGATCTGCATCGCGAGGTCGGCGCCGATGGCGCCGGCATAGCCGAGAACGTTGTGGATCGGCCGCGAGGTCGCGTGGCTGAGGCTCGGGTCCTGCACCGACCAGGTCATCAGCGCGGCGGACGCGACGCCCGAGAGCGTGATCAGGCCGAAGCCGGTGAGCTCGCGCACGCGCCGGCTCAGCGCCTCGCGGATCGAGGGCGGCAGATGGCCGACCAGGGGAATGACACGTTCGATTGCCGACATGCTCATGGGCCCGCCTAACCCAGAGTTTCGACCAGCCGGTGCAGCGCCTGCGCCGTGGTCTCACTATCCTGCACCAGCGCCAGGCGAATGTAGCCGGCACCGGGATTGAAGCCGTCGGGCTGACGCCGCGCCAGGTAGGAACCGGGCACCACGCGCACGCCGGCTTCCCTGAAAAGCCTGAGAGTCACGGCGACATCGTCGCCGATCTCGGACGTATTGAGCCAGACGCAGAAACCGGCGTCGGGCCGGCGATAGCCGTAACGATTGCCGATGATCTGGTCGGCGAGATCGAACTTGATCCGGTAGAGCCTGCGGTTCTCCTCGACATGCGCCTCGTCGCCATAGGCAACGGTCGCGACATGCTGAAGCGGCACCGGCACCTGCGGCGCCGCGATGTTGCGCAGCTCCAGGAACATGCCGATCAACTTCCTGTCGCCGGCAGCGAAGCCGACCCGCAAGCCCGGCAGGTTGGAGCGCTTCGACAGCGACTGGAACGCGACCACGCGGGTGAAATCGGGGCCCGCGCATTCGAGTGCGCTGCCTGGTGCTTCGCGGGTGTAGATCTCGGAGTAACACTCGTCGCTGAGGATCACGAAGTTGTAGCGATCGGCGAGGCTCTTCAGGCGCGTGAAATAATCGCGCGACGCGACCGAGCCCTGCGGATTGGCGGGTGACGCCAGATAGAACGCCACCGCGCGCGCGAGCGTCGCTTCGTCGATGGCGTCGAGATCGGGCAGAAAGCCGTTTTCGACGGTGGTCGGCAGATAGACCGGCTCGCAGGCCGCGGCGCCGGCGCCAGCGCCATAGACCGGATAAAACGGGTTCGGCATCAGGATGGCGGGCTTGCCGGGACGCGGGCCGACATAGCGCGCTGCTGCGATCGCGGCGAGGAACAGCCCCTCTCGGCTGCCATTGAGGACGAGAATCTCGCTCTTGGGGTCGAGCGGTCGCGGCAGCTTGAAGCGCGACGACAACCAGGCGCCCGCTGCCTGGCGGAACGGCTCGGTGCCCTGGTTCATCGGGTAACGGCCGAAATCGGCGATGTGCTTGGCCAGCACCGGACCGACGAAGTCAGGCACCGGATGCTGGGGTTCGCCGACTGCGAGCGAAATCAAGGGCTTGCCAGGCTGGTGCGGCGCCAACAGCTCGTTCAGCCGGACGAAGGGCGAGCGTTCGTCGTCGGAGCTTCCACCGGCTAGCGGCGCACGGGATGAAGCGGTCATAGCCATTCTGGGCGCCAGCACTCTTGGAACGGCCGGCGCATGGATATGCCGGCGGGAAAGCGGTTCAGTTCACCATAGATAGGGCGAGGTTAAGACGCGATTAACCATCGGCAGGCCGACCCGTCCAGAGCGGGAATAATGAGGCCGGATAACAACGGGATGCATGGTGCTCAGGGCCCCCGCTTCTCGTCACACGGGACGCGACGTCATGGCCGGGCTTAGTCCCGGCCATCCACGCCTTTCCTGCCGCACCAAGAACGTGGATGCCCGGGACAAGCCCGGGCATGAGGAGTTTCCCGACATAGGCCCGTTCAGTGCGCCGGCAGCTTCTCGAACGTTGCCATGCCCGCGGGGATCGCGTGGAACTCCTGCTTGTCGCAGGTGTAGATCGCCATCTGCGGATGGAACTGCTTCGGTTCGTCCAGCGTGCCGACCTTGAGGATCGCGGCCGGCAGTCCCGGAACCTTGGTCACCAGATGGGTGCCGCATTCTGCGCAGAATTCACGGGTGACGGCGCGCTCCAGATCCTTGCGGGTGAACTGCTTGGGGTGGCCGGTGATGTAGCTAAAGCCGGCCGCCGGCATCGCGATGAAGGTGTTGGGCGCGCCGCCCGAAATGTACTGGCACTCGCGGCAGTGACATTGGGCCTGCATCATCGGATCGCCCTCGGCCACGTAGCGCACTTCGCCGCAATAGCATCCGCCTGCCAAACGCATGACGACCTCCCGTTTTGTTGTTCGTTGTGGCCGTTATTTCTGCGCCGGCAATCTGGAATGGCAATCCTTTTCTTCCTTGCGCTGTCAAAAAGAATCCCGCCAAAAAAAAGGGGCTCCAACTTGCGCTGGAGCCCCTCAACGGTCGGGGCATTGCCGGGTATGTGCCCAAACCGTAGTTGTGGACGCGATCCCCGAGGAGAGATCGCGTCCGGGAGGACTGGTTACATGTTGTAGGCGCGCTCGGTGTGGTCGGTGATGTCGAGACCTTCACGCTCGCTCTCGACATTGGCGCGGAGGCCAACGATCACATCGACGACCTTGTAGAGGATCGCCGAACCGACGCCCGACCACACCAGCGTGGTGCAGACGGCTTCTATCTGGGAGATCATCTGCGCCGCGAAGTCGTAATCGGCAACCTTGGGCGGGATCGCGGTGTAGTCGATGATGCCTGCGCCACCGAGAGCCGGATTGACCAGGATGCCGGTGCCGAGGGCGCCGATGATGCCGCCGATGCAGTGCACGCCGAACACGTCGAGCGAGTCATCATAGCCGAGCGCGTTCTTCACCACGGTGCAGAAGAACAGGCAGACCACGCCGACCACGAGGCCGAGGACGATCGCACCCATCACGCCGGAGAAGCCGGCGGCAGGCGTGACGGCCACGAGACCCGCGACAGCGCCGGAGATGATGCCGAGCACCGACGGATGACCCTTCACGATCCACTCCGCGAACATCCACGACAGCGCGGCGGCTGCGGTGGCGACGAAGGAGTTGGTCATGGCGAGGGCTGCGCCGCCGTTGGCCTCCAGGTTGGAGCCGGCGTTGAAGCCGAACCAGCCAACCCAGAGCAGCGAGGCACCGATCATCGACATGGTCAGCGAGTGCGGAGCCATCAGCTCCTTGCCGTAGCCGGTGCGCTTGCCGATCAGAAGCGCGCCGACGAGACCTGCGATGCCGGCGTTGATGTGCACCACGGTGCCGCCAGCGAAGTCGATCGCGCCCTTCTTGAAGATCCAGCCGGCGTCGGCGTTGATCTCGTCGAGCTTGGCCTGAGCCGCAGTCTTCGCTGCGCCATCAGCCGCGGCAGCGAGAGCCTTGGCTGCATCCTGGATCGCGTCCGGGCCGGGCCAGTACCAGACCATGTGCGCGATCGGGAAGTAGATCAGCGTGACCCAGAGCGGGATGAACAGGGCGATCGCCGAGAACTTCATGCGCTCGGCGAAGGCGCCGACGATGAGGGCGGGCGTGATCGCCGCGAACGTCATCTGGAAGCACACATAGACGAGCTCCGAGATGTTCGCGTCGACCGAGAAGGTCGCGGCCTTCGAGTCGGTGGTGACGCCCATCATGAAGGCCTTGGAGAAGCCGCCGATGAAGTCGGAGCCGCCGGTGAAGGCGAGGCTGTAGCCGTACACGGCCCAGATCACGGTGACGATGCAGACGGTGTAGAACACCTGCATCAGGACCGAGAGCATGTTCTTGGAACGAACGAGGCCGCCGTAGAACAGCGCGAGACCCGGGATCGTCATCAACAGCACGAGCACTGTCGATGTCAGCATCCAGGCGTTATCCCCCTTGTTGACCGTTGGCTCGGCATAGGCTGCGGTCGCAGCGAACAGGCCGACTGCGAGAGCCGCCAATCCCGCGCCATAGGGACGCTTAAACGTCATTTCATTTACTCCTGATTGAATTTTGGTTGAGCGCGAAATCAAAGGGCCGCGGCGTCGGCCTCGCCGGTGCGGATGCGGACCGCATGGTCGAGGTTGATGACGAAGATCTTGCCGTCGCCGATCTGTCCGGTTTTCGCAGCCGAGGTGATGGCGTCGATGGTCTTGTCGACCTGCTCGGAGGCGACAGCGACTTCGATCTTGATCTTGGGCAGGAAGCTCACGGCATATTCGGCGCCGCGGTAGATTTCCGTATGGCCTTTCTGGCGGCCATATCCCTTGACTTCCGTCACCGTGAGACCGTGAACGCCAATGGCGGTCAGGGCGTCACGGACTTCTTCCAGCTTGAATGGCTTGATAATCGCCATAACAATTTTCATGGGTCCTATCCCCGCTTGGGCCCGGTCCGGACGTGGCCGGGCGTTTCTCGACTGGTTCGCCACGAGGGAGAAGTTCACTACGCGGGCACAGCCAGGACCGTTAGAATCAAATGCCGTGCCAGATCGGGCGGCTTGCCTAACGGACTATGAAAGCGGGGCTTTTCGCGTTTGGCGAGCATTGCGGTGCAGTGCGCCATTACGTCGCGCTCAATCCCTGGTCAGGCCTGATCAAAAAGCAGGCATGACAGGCTGTCGACACATTTGCTGCTCACGCGTCGGGCAGCTGAGAGGTAACTGACTACAGAAGATGCTGGCGGAAGGGTGTCGCCGTGCTGTGAAATATCGAAGCGGCTCGCGGCATGCTCACGGGATACGCGCAACCGACCTGGACCGTCAGGCCGGCTCGCGCTCCGCAAAGACCCGGTCGATCAATCCCCATTCGACCCCCTGCTGCGCGGTCATGAAGTGGTCGCGGTCCAGGGTCCGTTCCACCTCCGCCTCGGAGCGCCCGCAATGCTGCGCGTAGAGCCGGGTGATGCGCCGCTTGGTTTCCTGCATTTCGTTGGCATGGATCAGGATGTCGGACGCCTGGCCCTGGAAGCCGCCGAGCGGCTGATGCACGTGAAGGCTCGCATTGGGCAGCGCGGCGCGGTGACCGGGCTCGCCGGCCATCAGCAGGAACGAGCCCATCGAGCGCGCAGTGCCCATGCACAGCGTATGAACCGGCGCCTTGACGAACTGCATGGTGTCGTACATGGCGAGGCCACTGGTGACCACGCCGCCATAGGAGTTGATGTAGAGATTGATCGGCCTGTTCGGATTCTCCGCCTCCAGGAACAGCAGCTGCGCGCAGACCAGTCCCGACATCGCATCATTGACCTCGCCGTTGAGGAAGATGATGCGCTCGCGCAGGAGCCGCGAATAGATGTCGAAGGATCGTTCGCCGCGGGCGGATTGTTCGACAACCATAGGGACGAGCTGAAGCATGTCGCGCATCGGCGACCTCCATGTCTGCAGGTGATGAAGTCTTTTGTTGTTAGGCTGCCGCGCGCATCAGGCAGCAATTGCTGTTGGCCGGCTGCGGCAGCGTTACATCGCAGGCCTGCTGAATAATGCGGAAGCGGGTGCCGCCGTCTTCGTTCGGCTCGATCCGGAAGATGACGTGGCTCTCGCGAAACGGCGGCTCTGAATCACGAAGCCGATAGCGCACCTCTTCGCCTGCGATCGTAGATTCCGGCTCGGCGCCCGCAAGGTCGCAATCCGGCAGCCAGCGCTCGCGCAAGGCCGGAATGGTCACGGCGCGCCAGACCTTTGCCGGCGGTGCATCGAAGTCATATTCGAGCACAAGGTCTGCGTCGGACGGATCAGGCTTCACGGCGTCGCTCATTGAACCAGGTCCTTATTGATCCAAATCATTGATCCAAGTCCTCATTGATCCATGTCCTTGAGGAGATCGGCGAGTGCTTCCATGCGCTTCGGCCAGTAGGCGCGGTAGCGCGCAAGCCATGCCCCGATGGCCACGATCCCGTCCGGGTCGACTGCGTAATTCACAAAACGGCCCTGCCGCTGTTCGCGCACCAGGCCAGCCCCGCGCAGCACCGAAAGGTGCTGCGACATCGCCGGCTGGCTGATCTCCAAGCCGTCGCGCAAAGCGCTGGCATTCAGGCTGCCACCAGCGAGCTTCTCAAAGACTTTACGGCGGGTCGGGTCGGCCAGCGCCTTGAAGATATCGGCTTCGATCATGCCAACACATAAGCACGTACTTATGTGTTGCGCAAGCCCGATTACTGAAGCGCCTCGCCGTGCTGCGAGATATCGAGGCCCTCGAGCTCGTGCTCGCGCGACACGCGCAGGGGCACGAACAGGCCGACCAGCTTGAGCAGGACAAAGCTCACGCCCGCCGACCAGACGAAGGTGACGGCGACGCCGTAAAGCTGGATCAGCAGCTGCTGCGGATGGCCCTCGAGCAGGCCGGCCGTGCCGCCGATCGCGCTGGTCGCGAACACGCCGGCGAGCAGCGTGCCGGTCAGTCCGCCGATGCCGTGGACGCCGAACACGTCGAGCGAATCGTCGTAGTCGAAGCGGTGCTTCAGCCAGGTGCAGGCCCAGTAGCAGATTCCGCCTGCGGCGATGCCGATGACGATGCCGTGCCACGGTGCGACGAAGCCGGAAGCCGGCGTGATGGTGCCGAGGCCTGCCACTGCGCCCGAGATCATGCCGAGCACTGAGGGCTTGCGCCGCGTCGACCATTCGATCGCGCCCCAGGTCAGCGCGCCGGAGCAGGCCGCCAGATGCGTCGCGATGATCGCCATCACCGCGCGCGAATTGGCAGCACCGGCCGAGCCGCCGTTGAAGCCGAACCAGCCGACCCACAGCAGGCCGGTGCCCATCACCGCGAGCGAGAGATCGAACGGTGACAGATTTTCGGTGCCATAGCCGTAACGCCGCCCCATCACCTTGGCCGCCACGAGGCCGCCGGTGCCGGCCGACAGATGCACGACGAGGCCGCCGGCGAAATCCAGCACGCCCATGCTGTTGAGGAAGCCGCCGCCCCACACCCAATGTGCCAGCGGAATGTAGACGAAGATGAACCAGGCGACCGAGAACAGCAGATAGGCGGAGAAACGCATCCGGTCGGCGACCGAGCCCGCCACCAGCGCCACCGTGATGATGGCGAACGTCATCTGGTACAGCATGAACAGCGCTTCCGGGATCGTCTTCGCTGCCGGGTTGACGCTGTCCATGGTCATGCCGGCGAGGAACCAGCGGTCGAGTGAACCGATCCACGGCCCGCCGCCGACGAAGCACAGCGAATAGCCGAACGCGACCCAGAGAATGGAGATGATCGTCACCGCGGCAAGGCTTTGCGCCATGGTCGCGAGCACGTTCTTCTTGCGCACCATGCCGGAATAGAACAGCGCAAGCCCCGGGATCGTCATCATCAGCACCAGCGCGGTGGCGACGATCATCCAGGCGGTGTCGGCGGTGTTGATCTCGCCCGTCGCGGCGCGTGCCGGCGAAGCCATGACCAAAGCAAATCCGATCGGCGCAGCCATAGCAGCTGCGCGGCGCAACAATCCCGCCATGTCATTCCCCCCGGGCATCAATTGACGTCGCACGCTGTGGCATCGTTGCCCGGTGCGATCGAACAAGGCTGTATCAGAGCGTTTTCGAGCGAAGTGGATACCGGTTCGCGTGAAGAAAACGCGTCAAGACAAGAAGTTTAGAGCGCGTCGCTGTCGGTCTCGCCGGTGCGGATGCGCAGCGCGTGGTCGATCGGTGTGACGAAAATCTTGCCGTCGCCGATCTGCCCGGTGCGGGCGGTCGCGGTGATCACGGCGACCGCCTTGTCCGCGACGTCGGAGGCGACCGCGATCTCGATCCGCAGCTTCGGCAGGAAGTTCACGACATATTCCGCGCCGCGATAGATCTCGGTGTGGCCCTTCTGACGGCCATAGCCCTTCACCTCGGTCACGGTCATGCCGTGGACGCCGATCGCCGTCAGGGCCTGACGGACCTCATCGAGCTTGAAAGGTTTGATGATCGCGACGACGAGTTTCATGATCAGGCCTGTTTCCCGGGATGCGCCGCGCCGTATGTCCCCGGCGCTGCGTCAATCTGGCATCTTTCCGGGCAAATGGCACAAAAAACTTGCAGGTTGAAGCGGAAAAACGTTCGGAGGTGTGAACGGCCGCCTCTGTACAGGGCAGCCGTTCATCCTTCACAATGCATTTTGGCATGGATGTGGTGAACCCGCACCTGCCCAGCGGTACAAAAGTATTTTGGGGGGGCGCGTCATGGCGAGTTGGTTCTACGCATCCGAAGGCAAGCAGCAGGGGCCCTACCCGGAGGGACAGTTCCGCGACCTGATCGCCCAAGGCGTCGTGCGCGGCGATACGCTGGTGTGGTCCGAGGGCATGGCGGGCTGGCAGAAGGCGGCCGAAATTCCGGGATTGATTGGTGGCGGCGCGCCGCCGATCACTCCGGCCGGAGGGCCGCCGTTGATGGGCGGCGGTGGCTATACCGGTGCGGGTAGCGCGGCCGGCGGATCGCTGTCGGTCGATTTCGGTATCCTCGACTTCACCTGGCGAACGCTGGTGATGCTGATCGGCTCGTGCTTCATCATCCCGATTCCGTGGCTGTTCGTCTGGTACACGCAATGGATCGTGTCCTGCGTGAGGGTCCCGGGCCGGCCGAACCTCTCCTTCACCGGCACTGCCATGGCGATCGTGCCGTGGTTCTTCGGCTTCATCGTTCTGGCGATTGTCGTAGGCTACACCGGCATCCAGATTTTGAGCACGGCACTCTATATCGCCCAGATCGTTCTCTACTGGATGCTGCTGAAATGGATGGTCGCGAACATCGCCTCCAACGGGCAGCCCGTCGGCCTGAGCTTCACCGGTTCGGTGCTGGGCTATATCGGCTGGAACCTGCTGTTCGCGATCTCCATCATCACCATCATCGGATGGGCCTGGGTCGCCGCAGCCCAGCTGCGTTGGATGTATCGCAACATCCAGGGCACACGCCGGGAGATCATCTTCAGGGGCAGCGGGCTCGGGATCCTCTGGCGCGGGATCGTGGCGGCGATCCTGTGCGGCTTCATCATCCCGATCCCGTGGATCTATCGCTGGATCATGAACTGGTTCGCATCCCAGACCGAGCTCGCGCCGCGCGGGTCGCTCTAGCGATCAGCTCCTCCGCTCGCGCACGGAGCCTTCCTGCGCGACGGAGGCGACCAGCGTGCCGTCGGGCTTGAAGATCGAGCCGCGGGTCAAGCCGCGGCCGCCTTGGGCGCTCGGCGAATCCTGCGCGTAGAGCAGCCATTCGTCGGCGCGGAACGGGCGGTGAAACCACATCGCGTGGTCAAGGCTCGCCGGCATCATGCGCTTGTCGAACAGCGTGCGGCCGTAGCGCGCCATGATGGCGTCGAGCAGCGAGAAGTCCGAGGCATAGGCGAGAGCGCACATGTGCAGCGCCGGATCGTCCGGCAGCGTCGCCGCCGTCCTGATCCAGACATGGATACGGCCGTCCTCGATCTTCTGGCCGAAATAACGGCCGAGCTCGACCGGGCGCAGCTCGATCGGGCGATCCGATTCGTAGTAGCGGCGGATGAAGTCCGGCATCTCGCGGAACATCGGCTGCTTCGCCACCTCCTCCGCGGTCAGCTTTTCCGGCGGCGGCACCTCGGGCATCTTCTCCTGGTGGTCGAACGCGGTCTCCTCCTCGGCATGGAATGACACCATGATCGAGAAGATCGCATTGCCATGCTGGATCGCGGTGACGCGGCGCGTCGAATAGCTCTTGCCGTCGCGCAGCGGTTCGACCTGGTAGATGATCGGGATCTGCGGATCGCCCGGCAGGATGAAATAGCAATGCAGCGAATGCGGCAGCCGGCCCTCGACGGTGCGGCAGGCCGCGACCATCGCCTGTCCGATCACCTGCCCGCCGAACACCCGCTGCCAGCTCGTCTTCGGGCTGTTGCCGCGGAACAAGTTCACCTCGAGCTGCTCGAGATCGAGGATCGAGATCAGGTCGATCAGGCCTTTGGACATCGGATTCAGCTTTCGCATCGTCAGTGCCGGCTCGCTGCTCCGGAATGACACAATGGGGCGTTCCGCCCTTGTTTCACCGCACTGTTTCGCCCACCTCAAGTCTGCTAGCAAGTCCAAGAATTGGCCGGGAATTTTTAGTATGTCACAGAGTAGCATAGTCATTGGCGGCGGCGCGTTTGCCGGCCTGGCGCTCGCGCTGGCGCTGCGCCAAGGGCTCGGATCCGAGATTCCCGTCATCGTCGCCGACCCCGCGCTCGCCACACGGCCGAGCCGCGATCCCCGCGCGACCGCCATCGTCGCGGCCTGCCGCCGGCTGTTCGAGGCGCTCGACGCCTGGGACGATGTCAAGGCTGAGGCCCAGCCGATCCTCGACATGGTCATCACCGATTCCAAGCTCGAGGACGCCACGCGTCCGGCATTCCTGAATTTCGCCGGCGATGTCGCGCCCGGCGAGCCCTTTGCGCACATGGTCGAGAACCGCCGCCTGATCGATGCACTGGTTGTCCGCGCCGAAGCTGAAGGCATCGATCTCCGCGCGACGACCGTTGCGTCGTACGATACCAGCGCCGGCGGCATTGACGTCATGCTCGGCGATGGCAGCAGGATTGCCGCAAGCCTGTTGGTCGCGGCCGATGGTGCCAAGTCAAAGCTGCGCGAGCGCGCCGGCATCGCCACCCATGGCTGGGAATACGATCAATCCGGCATCGTCGTCACCGTCGGCCACGAGCGTGATCACGAAGGCCGCGCCGAAGAGCACTTTTTGCCCGCGGGTCCGTTTGCGATCCTGCCGTTGACCGGCAAGCGATCGTCGCTGGTGTGGACCGAGCGCCGCGCAGAGGCCGCGCGCATCATTGGCTTAAGCGAAGAAGAATTTCACGGCGAGCTCGAGCAGCGCTTTGGTTTGCACCTCGGTGAGGTGAAGGCGCTCGACAAGCCGCGTGCGTTCCCGCTGTCCTATTTCGTGGCGCGCTCCTTCGTGGCCGAGCGCCTGGCGCTGGTCGGCGATTCCGCGCACGTCATTCATCCCATCGCCGGACAGGGCCTCAACATGGGGCTGAAGGATGTCGCCGCATTGGCCGAGGTCGTGGTCGATGCCGCGCGGCTCGGCATGGATCTCGGTGGCGCCGACGTGCTCGATCGCTACCAGCGCTGGCGCCGTTTCGACACCATGGCGATGGGCGTCGCCACCAACTCGCTCAACTTCCTGTTCTCGAACAAGTCGACATTGCTGCGCTCGTTGCGCGACATCGGCCTCGGCATCGTCGACCGCACCCCGCCGCTGAAAAATCTCTTCATCCGCCAGGCGGCGGGCTTGACGGGTGAGATACCGAAGTTGCTGAAGGGCGAGGCGCTGTGAGCTACTCGCCATTCCCTGTTCGCTATCCTCAATCGATCTTGCGCGCCTCTTCCGGCAGCATGATCGGGATGCCGTCGCGGATCGGGTAAGCGAGCCTGGCGCTGCGCGAGATCAGCTCCTGCTTGGCGGAATCGAATTCCAGCGGGCCCTTGGTCAGCGGGCAGACCAGGATCTCCAGCAGTTTTGGATCGACGCTAGGTTCGGGGCGTTCGGTGGGCGCGTTCATCAGGATCTCCGGCGATCGGTTGCATGTAGCATAGAAAATCGCCTCCGCCCATTGCGGCGGCCGGAGCGTTCAGGCGGAAATCATCTTCTGGATCTCGTCGAGCAGGCCCTGGAGCCGCGCGGGCGGCACCGGCGGGCCCGACAGCGCGAAGCCGAGGAAGGTCCAGTACAGGATCTGCGCTCGTCCTTGCGCGGTTGCCGCGGAGAATCCGCGTCGTTGCAGCAGCGCCTCGATATAGTCGAGCCTGCGGCGGTCGATGGCGCGGACGGCCGCTTGCGCCGCCGGATCGAACGCCGCCCAGTTGCGCACCGCGCGCTCCAGATCGAGCCGGGCGCCAAACGTCCTGCGCAGCAGCGCCGTCAGCGCTTCGTCGGTGTCGGCCTCGACACCGGCGATGATCTCTTCGGCCGCGATCTCGCGCCAGCGTTTCAGCACGGCCGCATGGAACGCGCCGAGATCGGCAAAATGCCAGTAAAAACTGCCGCGGGAGACGCCGATGGCCTTTGCCAACGGATCGGCCTTCAGCGCGGTGAAGCCGCTTTTGGTGAGCGCCTTGAGGCCCTCCTTGATCCAGTCGTCGGCGCAGAGCTGGTCGGTCATGTCAGGTTCCGAAATTCTGACCATACACTAGTGTATTGACAGGTGTCGCGCCAGCGTCTATCTCACCGTACACAGATGTATGGAGGCCCCGATGCGTGATCTCTTGCTCCAGTGCGCCGGAATCCTCGCCATATTGGTGGCCCTCATCCACGGCATCCTCGGCGAGACCAAGGTCTTTCCCCGCGCCACGATCGAGCCACCGCGGCTCCGCACCCTGATCCGCCTGGTCTGGCAGGCCTCGACCGTCGCCTGGATCGGCTGCGGCATGCTCCTGATCGCGACGCCGTGGATGGAGTCCGCGCCGGCGCGCCGCTGGATCGTCATCACCATGGTCTGCGTGTTCGGCTTCTCTGCCTGCGCCAACGCATGGGCGACACGCGGCCGGCACTTTGGCTGGATGGCGCTGAGTGTGGTCGTGGTGATGGCGGTGGCCGGCTACTGACGCCGGAACGGCCGGTCACGTATTCGAGCGGAGCGGTGTCATGGAAGATCGTGTTCGGCTGACCATCGTGGACGGCGTGGCCCATGTCCGGCTCAATCGCCCGGACAAGATGAATGCTCTCGATCCCGCGATGTTCGAGGCGCTCATCGCGGCCGGAGCGCAGCTCGGTGCGCGCAGGGAGGTCCGCGCCGTCATTCTCTCCGGCGAAGGGCGGGCGTTCTGCGCGGGCCTCGATCTGGACCGGCTTCTGGCGACGACGAAAGGCGATTCGCTGATCCCGTCAGCCGACCTGACACAGCGAAGCCACGGCATCGCAAACTATGCGCAGCATCTCGTCTGGCTCTGGCGCGAGTTGCCAGTGCCGGTGATTGCCGCGGTCCATGGCGTCGCCTTCGGCGGTGGGTTCCAGCTCGCGCTCGGCGCGGACCTTCGTTATCTGGCGCCGGCGACACGGCTCGCCGTCATCGAGGCCAAATGGGGACTGGTGCCCGACATGGCCGGCACGCAGTTGATGCGCCACCTCGCCCGCGAAGATGTCGTGCGCGAGCTGACCTATACCGGCCGCGTGTTTTCGGCTGACGAAGCGCTGGCCTATGGTTTTGCGACAGGGCTTGCCGACGATCCGCTGGCCGCCGCATTGACAGTCGCGCACGAGATCGCAAGCCGCAGCCCCGATGCCGTGCGTGCTGCCAAGCGGCTCCTCAATCTCGCCGCGACCTCGGACGTCGCCACAGGCCTCGCCGCCGAGACCGCCGAGCAGGCCGCGCTGCTCGGCACCCCCAATCATGTCGAGGCCGTCAGCAGCAATCTTGAGAACCGCGCACCACGATGGAGCTGAAGCATGGCGTTGACACTCGTCACCGGCGGCACCGGCCATCTCGGCAGGGAGATCGTCGATCGCCTCATTCGCAATGGACATCGCGTCCGATTGTTTGCGAGATCACCGAAGGCCCGCTCGGACGTCGAATGGACCAGGGGCGATCTTGCCACGGGCGCCGGCTTGCGGGACGCGTTGCGCGACGTCGACACCGTCATCAGCGCGGCGACCTATTCGCCGATCGCGCGGCGAGGCGGTATTCGGCCGGTCGATTTCTTCAGTTCCCCTTCCGCCGTGGATGTCGAGGGAACGGAGCGATTGCTGTCGCTTTGCCAGGAGCAATCCGTGCGCCACTTCCTGCATGTGTCGATCGTCGGGCTCGACGAGGCCACCTTGCCCTATGCACGGGTCAAGCTCGCCGGCGAGCAGCTGGTTCGCGCTTCCGCGCTGTCCTGGTCCGTCGTTCGCGCGATGCCGTTCTACTATCTGCTCGACAAGATGCTTGCGGGCCTCGCCTGGCTTCCCCTGTGGCCGATGCCGACGACGGCCTTCAATCCCGTCGATGCCTCCGATGTTGCCGATCACGTGGTGGCATGCGCCTTCGACGGGGCGCGCGGCGAGCGCGCGGAGATTGGCGGTCCCGAAGATCTCAGCGTCGCCGCGCTGGCCGGCCAGTATCGGGATGCGCGAGGCCTGCATCGAAAAATCCTGCCGATAGCCATGTCCGAGACAAAAGCGCGCGGCATGGGCTTTGTCGTCAGTCAGGGCGTGCGCGGGCGCCTCGCCTGGGCAGACTGGCTGCGACGCCAGTATCCCGGCGCGCGCCATGCGGCCTAGCGAACTTCGCCACGTTCGCGGACGAATCCGAGCCGTGAGGCTTAAGGCCGCAGCGGGCTGCCAAAACATGCGCTGTGCACGGAGGGCGCTGATCTTTTGACGACCGTTAGAATATCTCTAAAGGAATCCGGTCCCCGCGCCGAGTTGACTTCACCTCCTCCTTTGGTTCCTTCGGGCGCGCTTCGCGCACACGGCAGAGGAGGAGACGTTCGTGAGAGTCATTCGTATTGTTGCCATTGCACTGACGGTCGGGATCGGCATGGGGTCGACGGCGATGGCCGACGGTTTCAAGAACTGCACCAAGCTCGACAAGGCATCGTGGAGGCCGGCTGGCGATGCCGAAGCCAAGGCCAAGGCGGCCGGCTACGAGGTGCGGCGTTCCAAGATCGAAGGCTCGTGCTATGAGGTCTATGGCGTCAAGGAAGGCAAGCTCTACGAGCTGTTCTACAGCCCGGAAGATCTCAGCCTGAAGCACACGATTGCCAAGTGATCTGCGCCAAGTGATCTGCGCCAAGTGATCTGATGCCAAGTGAACTGATGCCAAGTGATCCGCGTTAAGTGAACGGCGCAAGGTGAACCGAGGCTTATGAACGAAGCGGTACCCGAAGCGAGCGGGGCGTCCAACAGGACCCCCGCGGACAAGGCCACTTCGCGGACGGTCGAGGTCTGGGACCTTCCGCTGCGCCTCTGGCACTGGGCCCTCGCGGTCAGCGTTCTGGTCGCGTGGTTCACGCCAACCGTCTATGACGGGCTTCACCGCATCGTCGGCTATGGCGTGATCGGGCTGTTGGCCTTCCGTCTGGTCTGGGGATTCTGGGGAAGCCGCTATTCGCGCTTTCGCGTGATCGGTGTCAGGCTCCGCGCGGCGCCCTTCTATCTCTGGAATCTGCGACGCGGCATCACCGGCCGCTATATCGGGCTCAATCCTGCCGGCACCTTGATGTTGGTCGCGCTGCTACTGTCGCTCGCAGTCTCGGCAATCACGGGCGCGATGTCGGTGACCGTCACCTTCTTCGGCGTCTGGTGGATCGAGGACACCCACGCTTATGCGTCGGACGCCGTCATGATCCTCGTCGTGCTGCACGTCGCCGGCGTAGTGCTGATGGGAATGCTCCAACGCGAGAATCTGATTCGCGCGATGATCACGGGACGAAAACGCATCCGCCATCATCCCTGAGCGGGATGTGTTGTCCTGGACGGAATGATTGCACCGCCGTTATCCCGCAGCGCATATAAGCCACGTAGTTTCACGGGAGCTGAACCCCTCACCCGCACCGAACTACCGCCCGTTGGCGGCTTTGCCGAGCAACGTTTACCTCACGATAGGCATGCAACCGGGCATTGTGGAAAATTAACGCGGCGAAAGCTCACTCCGATCAATTGTCGAAGCATTGACGGGGGAGCGATTTCAATGTTCCGCGTTTTTACCTGCCTCACAGCCGAGCATGATTGGCGGCTTGTCATGCTCGCCGGCCTGGTTTGCTTCGCTGCAAGCATCGTGGCCGTCAGTATCTTTCATCGCGCGATTGCCTCGCGAGCCAGGAGGCGGCTGATCTGGATTGCGATCGCAGGCGCCGCCATCGGCTACGGAATCTGGGCTACGCATTTTGTTGCAATGCTCGCCTACGAGCCTGGCGTCCAGACCGGTTACGGCATCGCGCTGACAGGGCTGTCGCTCGCGGCCGCGATGATCTTGACCTCGGCCGGTTTTGGCGTTGCGGTCAGCTACTCCGGCCGATGGCGCGCAGCTGCCGGCGGCGGCATCATCGGCGCTGGTATTGCGAGCATGCACTATCTCGGCATGTGGGCCCTCGAAGTGCCGGGTCGCGTGACCTGGTCGCCCGGGCTGGTGTTCATCTCGATCGCCCTCGGCATGTTGCTGGGCTACGCTGCACTCGCGATCGCCCTGGGTCACAAGGGTAAGTGGGGGACCTTCGCCGCCGCGTTGCTGCTGACGCTCGCCATCGTGTCGCACCACTTCACGGCCATGGGGGCTGTGCAGATCGTTCCGGACCCGACGCTGAACAACGATACCTTGTCGCTTTCTCCCGCCTTCCTCGCCGTGGCAATCGCGGGTGTGGCCCTGTCAGTGCTCGGGATGAGCCTTGTCGGTGTGCTGGCGGATTCGCGCCTTGCGACCAGAACCAGCAGATTCAAGGAAATCATCGGCCAGCTTTCGATCGCCCGGCAGCAACTCGAAGGTTCGCAAAGAGAGCTCCAGGAGCAGAAGCTCAGGCTCGATACGGCCATCAACAATATGGTTGAGGGCGTTTGCATGTTCGATGCGGAGAAGCGACTTGTCATCTGCAACGAGCGTTATGCCCGGCTCTACCGGCTGCCGCCGGAATTGCTGAGAACGGGGACACCACATACCGACATCATCCGGCATCGCATTGTGAACGGTATCCTCAAGGGCGACACAAGCGAGGGCGCGGCCGAGCAATTCGTCTCGAAACTGGCCGCGTTGCCGTTCGATGCGGTCTCGAGCAGGATCGACGAGTTCGCGGACAGGCGGTTGATCTGCGTCACGCGGCAGCCAATGGCCGGCGGCGGGTGGGTGGCGACGCATCTCGACGTCACCGAGCAGCGCCGGTCCGAGGCCAAGATCACTCATATGGCGCAACACGATGCGCTGACCGATCTGCCGAATCGCGTGCTGCTCAGAGAGCGGATGGAGCATGCCATTGCAGTTACGCGCAATGGCGGCCTCGATCTTGCGGTGCTGATGCTCGATCTCGATCGCTTCAAGGAAGTCAACGACACGCTGGGACATCCGGCGGGCGATTCCCTGTTGCGCGCCGTCGCGGCGCGTTTGCGCGATTGCACTACGGAAACCGCGTTGATCGCCCGCCTCGGCGGCGACGAGTTCGCGGTGATCGACTACGTGACCAACCCGGCCGTGGAGGCGGCCTCGCTTGCCGAAAGGATCATAAAGGCGCTCTGCGAACCCTTCGATCTCGGCGATCATCGGGTCACGGTGGGCACCAGCATTGGCATCGCCATCGCGCCGCGCGATGGCGATGATTCCGACGTGCTCATGAAGAGCGCGGATCTCGCCCTCTACTCGGCCAAGAGTGGCGGACGTGGCGCGTTCCGTTTCTTCGAGCCGGAACTCGACGAGCTCATGCATGCGCGACGCAACCTGGAGCGCGACATGCGGGATGCGATTGCCGGCGGTGAATTCGAGCTCCACTACCAGCCATTTGTCGTTGCCACGACCGGCGAGATCCGCGGCTTCGAGTCCCTGCTACGCTGGCATCACCCGAAGCGAGGTCTGGTCATGCCCAGCGAATTCATCCCGCTTGCGGAAGAGACCGGCTTGATCGTGCCGCTGGGAGAATGGGTCTTGAGGACCGCCTGTGCGGAAGCCGCCAAATGGCCTGCCGATCTCAGAATTGCGATCAACCTGTCTCCCGCTCAATTCAGGAGCAAGGAGCTTGTCGCGGTCGTTATCGGCGCGCTGGCCGGTTCGGGCGTTGCGCCGCACAGGCTTGAGCTCGAGGTCACCGAGACGGTGATCATGCATGATAGCGAAGCCGTCTTCGCAGCACTCGGTCAACTGCGCGAGCTCGGTGTGCGAGTAGCGCTCGACGATTTCGGCACCGGCTATTCATCGCTGAGCTTTCTGCAGAGATTCCCATTCGACAAGATCAAGATCGACCGCAGCTTCGTCAACGAGCTATCCAGCGCGAGCGAAGAGGCGCAGCACCTCGCGCGAGCGGTGGTTCGTTTCGCAGTCAGCCTCGGCAAGACGACGACCGCCGAAGGCGTCGAAACGAAGGAGCAGCTGGACATTCTCCGCGAAGAGGGAAGCGTCGAAACCCAGGGCTACTATTTCAGCCGGCCGATGCCTGCATCCAGCGTCGCGAAATTGCTGCGGCGAGGTGCCAGGGCAGCCATCCGCGCTGCGTGAGTATTCAGGCGGTCACTGCAGCGGCGGATCGCCCGAGGTGCGTTTCTTGGCGAGGTCCATCTCGGTCACCGCGATCAGGATCTCGGCGCGGGTCTTCAGGTCAGGCGCTTCCAGCATCGCCTGCTTCTCGGCGGGGCCATAGGGCGACATCATCGCCAGCGCGTTGACGAGGGCCTCGTTGGGCGCGCTCTCGACGCCTTCCCAGTCGACCTTGAGATTGTTGGCCTTCAAGAAATCCGCCAGCGCCACCAGCAGCGCCTCGCGGTTGACCTCGTCCTCGCCCATCCGCGCGGTGAAATCGTCGGTGAAGGCGAAGAAATCGACCTTGCACTGGCGGTAGGCGGTCAGCACCTCGAGCTCCTCGAGCACCCTGAAGCGCGCGACGCCGGTGAGCTCGAGGATGTAGCGGCCGTCGCCGGACTCGGCGAGCTGGGTGATGCGGCCGACGCAGCCGACCCGGAACAGCGCCGGTCTGTCGGAATTCTTTGGCGAATGCGCCGCATCAGGCTGGATCATGCCGATCAGGCGATGGCCATCGCGAAAACTGTCGTCGACCATCTCGAGATAGCGCGGCTCGAAAATGTTGAGCGGCATCTGGCCGCGCGGCAACAGCAACGCGCCCGGCAGCGGAAACACCGGAATGATTTCCGGAAGGTCGGCGGGCCCGCGATATTCGATGTTGATCGGCATCTGGTCCCCGCTGACGTCGCCGGCACGTTTTCCTTATGAAAACAGGATCGTCGACAACCGCTTGCGTCCCTCGACGGTTGCCTCATCCGTGCCGCCCCAGGCCTCGAAGAACTGCACCAGCTGCTTGCGGGCGCCGTCGTCGTTCCATTTGCGGTCGCGCTTGACGATCGCGAGCAGCTGCTCGGTGGCGGCGACCCGGTTGCCCTGCGCGTTCAGCGCGGTGGCGAGGTCGAAGCGTGCCTGATGATCGAGCGGATTTGCGGCGACTTTCTGTTCCAGCTCGGTGATGGGCCCGAGCTGTTCCGCCTGTTCGGCGAGATCGATCGCGGCCTGCACGGCCTTCACCGCCGGATCGTTGCGCTTGGATTCCGGTACCATGGCCAGCGTCTGCTTGGCCTGCTCCATCGCACCGGAGGTGACGTAGCATTTTGCCAGGCCGGCGAGTGCTGCGATGTTGGTCGAATCATACTGGAGCACTTCGGCGTAGATCTGCGCGGCGGCTGCGGCGTCGCCCTCGGCGAGAACGGCCTCGGCCTCCTGCAGAATCTCGGCGACGTTGGGCTCGCCGGGCGCAGTGACGCCCTTGGTCAGCTTTTCGATGAAGGCATTGACCTGGCTCTCCGGCACCGCGCCCATGAAGCCGTCGGCGGGCTGGCCGTTGACGAAGGCGATCACGGCCGGGATCGACTGGATGCCCATCTGGCCCGGAATCGCCGGATGCTGGTCGATGTTCATCTTGACCAGCTTGACCTTGCCCTTGGCGGCCTTGACCGCCTTCTCCAGCACGGGCGTGAGCTGCTTGCAGGGACCGCACCACTCCGCCCAGAAGTCGATCAGCACCGGCTGGCGCTTCGATTCCTCGATGACGTCCTTCACGAAGGTCTGGGTGGTGGTGTCCTTGATCAGATCGGCCGCAGCCGGGACTGCGGCTCCGTTACCCTGGTCGATGATCGTCACGGGATCCCCTCGTCTGATGTCTGGAATGGCGGGTCTTTAGCACGTCGCCATCGCATATGCTTCGGTGTCGGCCCTAAAATTGGGCCGGGTCGGCCGAATTTCAATCCACCGGCGTCGATTCGGCGGTTCCGGGATGTTTGGGGGCGATTCGGCCGGGTTCGGGCTCATATTGGGGCTCCGAAAGCGAATCTATGCCGCCGGTAGCTGTTGCATTCGCCGTCCGCTTTTGGCATACGACAGCCGTTGCCGGCGCGTCACGCGACCGACACAGGATGCGGGTGTAGCTCAGTGGTAGAGCACGACCTTGCCAAGGTCGGGGTCGAGGGTTCGAGCCCCTTCGCCCGCTCCAGTTTTTCCCAGGCTGATACTGTGAAGCGCTCTCCAATCCCGGAGAGCATCGCATGAGGTTGCCAAATATTCCCGATGGGAAAGCACAAGCAGCTGTTAGGCTTGGGCCGTCTCGTTTGGCGTCTCGCTGTCTGCGCTTTTCGCAGCGTCTAACAAAACGTCCAACACCGGCCCACTCCCAACCCTTGATCCAGATGGAAGTTTCTGTTGCCCGTGTCGGCCTTCCAGAAGGCCCCGGCCCCTTGGGAAAAAGCACCAGGAATTTCGAGGGTTTTCAGGGGTTTACGGGCCCTTAAAGACATCTTGAAGGGTGCAGCTTAATGGATTTTCAGGCCTCGGCGTACTATGTTGGGGAGGAGGAGAGTCCATGTCCGCCCAACGTTCCGCGACCAAGCCCCACTATACTGCTGGCGTGATCCAGAGGCTGGCGACTGCCAACAACATAGCGGTGGTCGTAACCTCGAACGATGTCTTTGCCCATCACGTGACAAGGCTCTCCGGCGATGACGTGAAATTCGATCCCATCGAGAATACCATCGTCGCGCTTCAGCGCGCCGGGATTTTGGATCGTGTTCAGGCCGTGCGCCTTCAGGCGCGCTATCTTCGCGAAAGCCGCCCTTGACGTTTGATCCATTCGGGGATTTTGCGACGCGCGGCTATTTGCGCAACGTCGCAAAGGCCAAAGGCGCTTTCCGGCCTTGACGGCGTCGCCCGCTAAGAGGGCTGTCCATCGGTTTGCTGCGCAAACCCGCTTTCAGGGAAGGCGAGCGTTTAGCTTCGGTCTCACATGACAATCCTGGTCACGGGCAGCGCTGGCCACCTGGGGGAGGCCATTCTCCGGACGCTCCGGCGTCGCGCGTCGCCCGCGCGCGGGATCGACCTGAAGGCATCGCCCTTCACCGACGCGGTCGGCTCGATCGTCGATCCGGGCTTCGTCCGGGCGCAGATGGACGGCGTCACCGCCGTCATCCACAGCGCGACGCTGCACAAGCCGCATGTGGCGACCCACAGCAAGCAGGACTTTGTCGATACCAACGTCACCGGCACGCTCAATTTGCTCGAGTCGGCCACGGCGGCCGGCGTGAAGAGCTTTGTCTTCACCAGCACCACCAGTGCATTCGGTTCGCAACTCCGGCCGGAGGCGGGCCAGGCCGCGGTGTGGGTCACCGAGGACCTGCCGGCGATCCCGAAGAACATCTACGGCACCACAAAGCTGATGGCGGAAAATCTGTGCGAGCTGTTCTTTCGCGAGCGCCGGCTTCCGGTCGTGGTGTTGCGGACCTCGCGGTTCTTTCCGGAGGACGACGACGATCCCGCAATGCGGTCGGCCTACCCGCTGGACAATGCGCAAGCCAACGAGCTGCTCTATAGACGGCTGGATATAGCGGACGCGGTGAGCGCCCATCTGCTCGCCGCGGTGCGCGCGCCGGAGATCGGGTTCGCCCGCTATATCGTCTCGGCTACAACCCCGTTTGGACAACACCATCTCGCGGCGCTCGCCCGCGACACGGCCGGTGTCGTGCGCGAGCTCTATCCGGATTGCGCCGAGTTCTATGCGATGCGCGGCTGGCGGCTATTTCCCGAAATCGATCGCGTCTATGTCAACGATCGCGCGCGGCGCGAGCTGGGCTGGCATCCGGAATTCGATTTCGCCCATGTGCTGCGCAGCCTGCGCGATGGCTCCGATTTCCGCAGCTCCCTGGCGCGCGAGGTGGGAGCGAAGGGCTATCACGACACGCCATTCGACGATGGACCGTATCCCGTCGCCAAATAGTCGCCGCTTTCGTCAATTCGCACGATGTTTCAGACGTGTGGCCGGTGTCACCGGGCACTGTCCGGCTTCCGCCGTTCTACTGTGCATGGGGTTGTTTTCGCGTTTTTGGATTGGTCGACCATTCTGCTGCTCTCAAAAGAGGCATGCGCCATCTCGATTTCGCGTTGCAGCGAGCTTGTCGTCGTCGCGGAGGGCAGTTGCAACGCATGCGACGCGCTTCTCTCCGGTCGTAGATGTGCTAACCTTTTTGGGTCTGCCTCTCTGACAGACTCCGAACTTCGCCTCTCGACTATCAGAACAAAATAACGTGCAGCCCTGACGGCTGCCTTTGGGGAGTGACGCGATGAAATCGATGATCCATCGATCCGTGTTGGCGCTTGCGGCCGTGGCCCTTCTTGCCGGGACCAGCGTTGTCAACGCACAGCAGGACAAAGACCGGGCGCTGAAGAAGTACGAATCCGGCACCAAGGAATTCTGGACCCATCCGCCGGATGACTGGTTCCTCGGCGACGAGAACGAGGCGCAGAAGGGTCTCGCGCCGCCCTCGGGTCCGCCGACCGGCGCCTCCGATGCCGAGCTCGCCAACATCATCAAGAAGGTGAAGCTGCCGGCGGGCTTCAAGATGGAGGTCTACGCCTCCGGCGTGCTGGCCGCGCGGCAGATGGCCTGGGGTGACAAGGGCACGCTGTTCGTCGGCTCGTTCGGCCTCGGCAACGTCTATGCCATCAAGGACAACAACGGAAAGAAAGAGGTCAAGACCATCCTCAAGGGGCTGAACATGCCCACCGGTCTGGCCGTCAAGGACGGTGCGCTCTATGTCATCGCGGTCGACAAGCTGATCCGCTACGACGACGTCGAAAACAAGCTCGACAACCCCGGCGAAGGCAAGGTCGTCTATGACGACATGCCGTCCTATGCCGCGCATGGCTGGAAGTACCTCGCGGCCGACAAGGACGGCTGGTTCTACATTCCGTTCGGACCGCCCTTCAACGTCGGCGTTCCCCCGACCAGTCTCTCGCAGATCCGGCGCGTCGATCCCAAGACCGGCAATGCCGAAGTCTATGCGCTCGGCGTTCGCAACTCGGTCGGCGGCGACGTCGATCCGCGCACCGGAAAATACTGGTTCACCGAGAACGCCCGCGACTGGGTCAGTGACGACCTCCCCTCCGACAAGCTGAACATGATCTCGAAGATGGGCGAGCATTTCGGCTATCCCTACTGCCACCAGGGCGACCTTCCCGATCCGAAGTTCGCCATGGGCCACAAATGCTCCGAGTTCACGCCGCCCGTGCTGAATCTCGGCGCCCACGTCGCTCCGCTCGGCATGAAGTTCTATACCGGCGACCAGTTCCCCGCCGAGTACAAGAACAACATCCTGATCGCCGAGCACGGCTCCTGGAATCGCCACAAGTACCAGGGCGGCCGCATCGTGCGCGTGATCGTCGGGCCCGACGGCAAGAACGCCAAGCAGGAGGTGTTTGCCTCCGGCTGGATCGAGGGTGACCAGGGCTATCTCGGCCGCCCCGATGACATCATCCTCGCCAAGGACGGTTCGATCCTCGTTGCCGACGACTGGGCCGGCGCGATCTATCGCATCAGCTACAGCAAGAAGTAGCGCGACATGACCAGGAGGCTGCGGTGGCCGAGAGGCGCCGCAGCCTCTTTCATTTCAAAGTCTCACGCTGTCGTTCCTAGATCGGAATTCCTTCCATGCGCCGGCAGTTCATCTCGCACACAATCAGCGCGGCTGCGCTCCTCACGCTTGGCGCCCTTTCCGCAAGCGCCGCGGACAATACTGCCGTCCAAGAGAAGGCTGCCGTTTGCTCCGGCTGTCACGGCGAGAACGGTATCTCGCAGACCGAGAACATTCCCTCGCTGGCCGGTCAGCCCGACCAATTCCTGCAATGGCAGCTCGTGTTCTTCCGCGCCGGCTCGCGCAAGAACGAGCAGATGCAGCCGATTGCCGCCGAGATCACCAACGAAGACGTTCGCAGTCTCGGCGCCTATTTCGCGGCCATGACGCCGCCGAAGGCAGCAGACGACAAGGATCCGGACCTGTCGAAAAAAGGCGCGCAAGTGGCCGCCGGCCGCCGCTGCGCCTCATGCCACACGGATAGCTTTGCCGGCACCAAGGCCGTCGCACGGCTCGCGGGTCAGCGCGAGGAATATCTGGTCAAGGCGCTGCACGACTACAAGACCAGCCAGCGCGTCGGCGGCGGCGTCGCCGCGATGGCCGATGTCGCCTATCACATGAGCGATGAGGAAATCACCGCCGTCTCGCACTATCTCGCGTACTTCAAATAGCGCTCCGCTTCGCTGCGCTTGTCCGGGACGACAGCAGTTACCCCGCCCGCTGCTTCTCATACGCCTTGAGATGCGTATACGCGATGCGCAGCTTCGGTACCGGGACCTTGGCGGCGTCGGCGCGGGCGATGAGGTCGCCGATCACATGATCGGCCTCGACCGGAAGACCCGCCTTGATGTCGCGGAACATCGAGGCCGTCATCGGCGAACCCTCGGTGGTGAGATTGCCCTTGACGCGCTCGAAGAACGGACCGCCCGGCGTGTAGCCCGACGCGGTGGCGACCGAGCTGGTTTCATCGAGCATGCCGAGCAAAAAGTCGCGGCCGCCGGGCGCGGCGAGGATGTTGCCGACGGAGGTGCGCATCAGGCTGGTGCTTGCGGCGAGCGAGGACAGGAATACCCACTTCTCCCACATGTCCTGCATGATGTTCTGGCTGGCGGTGGCCCCAACGATGCCGCTCTTGAAGGCTTCGTCGATCGCCTTGACGCGATCCGACGATTTGCCGTCGCGCTCACCGTAGTTGATCGACTGCATCGGCTGCAGCTGCACCACCTCGCGCTTCTCGTTCAAGGTCGCGGCGATGGCGCAGAGACCGCCGAGCACGCGCTCCTCGCCGAACTTGGCATCGAGTGTGTCGAGATGCTTCATGCCGTTGAGCATCGGGATGATCGCGGTGTTCGGGCCGACTGCGGCGGCGAATGACTTGATGGCATCGTCGAGGTCGAACGCCTTGCAGCTGAGCAACACGACGTCGAATTTCTCCTTGAGCGCTTCGGCCTGCACGGTCGGCGGGTTCTTCAGTGTCACGTCGCCATTCGGGCTCTTGATTACGAGACCGGCACTCGCAAGCTCGTTGGCGCGGCGCGGCCGGACCAGGAATGTGACGTCGCGGCCGGCCTGCAACAGCCTGCCACCAAAATAGCCGCCGATGGCGCCGGCGCCGACCACGAGGATACGCATTGTAAAGCTCCGTTGAACGAGGCGAATGGCGAGTAGGGAATAGCGAATAGGGCGAGAGGCCGCAAATGACGAGTCACAATTTCACGACTCGCTATTCGCCACTCGCTATTCGCCACCTTCCAGCACCATCTCCTCGACCTCCCGCAGCTGCTCCTTGCCGAAAAACATCTCGTTGCCGACGAAGAAGGTCGGCGAGCCGAACGCGCCGCGCCCGACCGCCTCCTCGGTGTTCTTGATCAGCTTGCCTTTCACCTCGGGCTCCTGGGCGCGGGCGAACAGCTTTTGTGCATCGAGGCCCGAAGACGCCAGCGCCTTGGCTGCGACCTCGAGGTCGTCCATCTTCTTCGGCTCGCGCCACATGTAGTGGAAGGCGGCGTCGACATATGTCTCGAACACGCCCTCGAGCTGCGCCGCGATCGCGGTGCGCATCAGGTTCAGCGTGTTGACGGGGAAGTTGGGATTGAAGACGTAAGGCTGGACCTTGAAGCGCTTGACGAAGCGCTCGGTCTCGACAGCCTGGAATTCGCGCTTGTTCTTGACGCCGGCGAGCGTCTCGGCCGGCGATTTGTTGTTGGTCGACTTGAAGATGCCGCCGAGCAGGATCGGCACATATTCGAATTTGACGCCGATGCGCTGCTCGATCGCCGGGATCGCCAGATGGCTGAGATAGGCGTTCGGACTGCCGAAATCGAACAGGAATTGCGGGGCTGTGCGGGTCAAATTCGTTCTCCCTAAAGTCACTTTTCACCCATTGTGGCGCAGCGCGCGCCACAGGTCTACCGTTTAATGATGGTCATAATATCTCGCTGATCAGACCAGGCGCCGGATCGCCTTCTTGCGCCACACCAGCAGGTAATAGCCCATCTGCAAACCGAACATGGCGCAGAACACGATCGGATAGGCCGCCCACACGCCCTTTAGTCCCACGGTGCGGCTCAGGATCACCGCAGCCGGCAGCTCGATCGCGACAATGGCGAAGATCGACAGCAGCATCGGCGTCAGCGCAACGCCGGCGGCACGCATCGCGCCGGAAAACGTGGTCGCAAGGCCGAACGGCACCGAGCTCCACAAGGCGATGAACAGTAGTCCCTTCGCCAAGTCGAGCACGGTGCCGTCGGTGATGAAGATGCCGAGCACGGCGCGCGGCACGAGATAAATCAGCGCTACGAGCCCGCCAGTTAGGACGAGGTTCAGCGCAAGGCCGGTGCGGACGATGCCGTCGAGCCGCGCCCGGTCGCCGCCGCCGATGGCTTGCGCGCCGAGGATCGAGACCGCGATCGAAATCGACATCGCCGTGAACTGGGTGTAGCCCATCACCTGGTTGACCGCGCCATAAGCCGCCGTTGCGTCCGAGCCGAAGCCGTTGACGAGGCCGAGCAGAACCAGTTCGGCGATCGCCATTACGACCATGCCGACCGCACTGGGTAATCCAATGCCAAGGATTTGTCCGATCACAGCACGATTGAGCCGCACATGGCGCAGCAGTGCGACGTCCGGCGCGAGCGCATGCTTCTTTCGTAGCAGGTAGGCCGCCAGCGCGAGCAGCGTCACTGCATTGGAGATCGCAGCCGCCAAGGCCGGGCTGGTGATGCCGAGCGCCGGCAGCCCGAATGCGCCGCGGATCAGCATCGGCGTCAGGATCAGGCCGATCGCAGTCGACAATGCCAGCGCGAGCAGCGGTGTCACTACGTCGCCAACGCCGCGGATCATCGCCGTCATGAGCAGGAACACGAATCCGAGCGGCATCGTCAGCAGCATGATGCGGGCATAGGCGCTTGCCTGGTCGAGAATATCTGCGGGCGTCGCGAGCGCCATCATCAATTGCCGGCTGAACAGGCCGCCGACCGATCCGACAGACATCGAGAGTAGCAGGCCGACTGCGAGCGTCGTGCCGACCACGATTCTGATCCGCCCGTGCTGGCCCGCGCCGAAGGCCTGGCCGATCAGCACGGTGGCGCCGGTGCTCAGGCCCATGACGAAGGCGAACAGAAAGAAAAACACCGGGAAGAACGTCGAGACTGCGGCGAGTGCGTCGACGCCGATCATCTGGCCGAGATAGACATTGCTGACGGTGCCGAACAGCGATTGCAGCGCGTTGCTCAGCATCAATGGCGCGAGGAAGCGCAGGAAGCTTTTCCAGAGCGGTTTTGGAGCGGACATGGATGTGCCTTTCATCGGGGCGAGCAAAGCCGTTGCCGCGCGCAGCACGCGCGGCTTGGCCGTCGATGGGGTTGTTGGAGATCGCGCCTAGGCGCGGTTGCTATAGGCGAGCTTGACGACGTGGTCGCGGATGTCGGCCGGCCAGTCGGCGATCAGTCCAGTGAAGCGCCGCCTGTCATCCGCAAACAATGCACGCGAGGCTTCCTCGAACTGCGCCAGATTGCCGGCCATGGTCGACATGAAGTGATAAGCGGCATCGCGCGCCCCCCGCTCGCGGTCCCTGTCGCCGCTCGCGCGTCGCGCCTCGTCGACGAGCTTTCGCAAGGCGACCGAAGCGCCGCCGGGCTGCGCGCCGAGCCACTCCCAGTGCCGCGGCAGCAGCGTCACCTCGCGCGCGACCACGCCGAGTTTCGGCCGGCCGCGGCCGCGCGGTTCGGTTGGTGGAGCGGTCTCCTCAACTGGCGGCGGGATCAGCTTCGCCAGACGCGCCAGGACCTCGCGGTCCCCGCCGCGCAGATCGAAGTCGATCGATCTGCCGGTGGCGTCCTCGAAGATGATGATGGGCTCGTCCGGCCGTGGCGCCACGCGCTTGACGACCAGCGCGACCTCTCCTGCCGGCCCGGACACCAGGCGACGCTGACCCTGAAAGGCGGTGAAAGTTCTCTGCATTGAAATCATTGCCATATTGACGACGTTGGCCGCTTTAATATCCGGGTAAATTACGGAGGTCAATATACCCGGATGAAAACATCCATCCGGATGGCTCGACATTGCGGTCTCGGGCTGGCAGGTACGCGACCGACCGACCACGCCTAGTAACCTAAGGATCTCGCGATGCTGACCGTCCACCACCTCAACAATTCGCGCTCGCAGCGGGTGCTGTGGCTGCTCGAGGAGTTGGGCGTGCCCTACGAGATCGTGCGCTACCAGCGCCAGCCCGATATGCGCGCGCCGAAAGAGCTGCGCGCGATCCACCCGCTCGGCAAGTCGCCCGTCATCACCGACAACGGTAACACCATCGCCGAGTCCGGCGCGATCATCGAATATCTCATCGCGACCTACGGCAACGGCCGGCTGATCCCGCCGCCGAACACGCCGGAGCGGCTGCTTTTCACCTATTGGCTGCACTATGCGGAGGGATCGGCGATGTCGCCGCTGCTGCTGAAGCTGCTGTTCACGTTGATGCCGAAGCGCGCGCCGGCGCTGCTTCGCCCGCTGGTGCGCAAGGTCTCGAACCAGGCGCTGACCGCGCTGGTCAATCCGCAGCTCAAGCAGCACATGGATTATTGGGAAGGCGAGCTCGGCAAGAGCGAGTGGTTTGCCGGCAATGAATTCACTGCAGCCGACATCCAGATGAGCTTTCCGCTTGAAGCAGCGCAAGCGCGCGGCGGGCTCGAGCAAGGCCATCCCAAGGCCATGGCGTTTCTTGAACGCATCCACGCGCGGCCGGCCTATGCGCGTGCCCTCGAGAAGGGCGGGCCGTACCAGGTGGGACGGTAGTTGGTCTCACCGATCCAACACTAATCCGCGTGCAGCACGCGGCCACGCGTCTCCGGCAGCGCGAAGGCGGCGGCGAAGAACAGCACGTAAGCCACCACCGCGAAGATCGCGATCGCATCGGCAAGCGATGTCGACGCTGACAGAGCGCCGACGAGGAATGGAAACAGCGCGCCGATGCCGCGGCCGAAATTGTAGCAAAAGCCCTGGCCGGAGCCGCGCAGCCGCGTCGGATAGAGCTCGGTCAGAAACGCGCCAATGCCGGAGAAATAGCCCGAGGCGAAGAAGCCGAGCGGGAATCCGAGCACCCACAGGATCTCGTTGGTCAGCGGCAGTTGCGTGTAGAGCAGCACGATTGCCATCGCTCCGATCGAGAAGATCAGGAACAGATTGCGCCGTCCGATCCGGTCGGCGAGCCAGGCGCCGACGAGATAGCCGATGAAGGATCCGATGATCAGCGTTGACAGATAGCCGGTCGAGCCGACGATCGACAGATGACGCTCTTTCGTCAGGAATTGCGGCACCCAGAACGTGACGGCGTAGTAACCGCCCTGGCAGCCCGTCGCCATCAGTGACGCCAGAATGGTGGTCTTCAGGATCGGCCCGGAGAAGATCTCCCAGAGTGCCGGACGATGGCCGCTCGCGGCCTGCTTTGCGCGGGCCTCCGCCGCGATCTCCGGCTCGGCGACGGAGCGGCGGATATAGAATACCAGCAGCGCGGGCAGCGCGCCGATCACGAACATCCAGCGCCACGCCGTTTCCGCCGGCAGAGCCGAGAACAGGATCGCCTGCGACAGCACGGCAAGGCCCCAGCCGACCGCCCAGCCCGATTGCACCGAGCCGACCGCGCGTCCGCGATATTGCGGCCGGATCGCTTCACCCATCAGCACGGCGCCCGCGGCCCATTCGCCGCCGAAGCCGAGGCCAAGCACGGCGCGCGCGATCAAAAGCTGCTCGAAATTCTGCACGATCGCGCAGACCAGCGAGAAGAACGAGAACCAGATGATGGTGATCTGGAGCGTCCTGACCCGGCCGATATGGTCGGAGAGATAACCGCCAAGCCAACCGCCGATGGCGGAGGCCAGCAGCGTCACCGTGCCGGCAAGGCCTGCCGAAGCCGCATCGACCTTCCACAGTGCGATGATGGTGCCGATCACCAGCGGATAGATCATGAAGTCCATGCCGTCGAGCGCCCAGCCTGCCGCGCAGGCCCAGAACGTCCTTCGCTCCGGCGCATTCATGTCGCGGTAGAAGGCGAGAAGGCTGGTGTCCTCGATCTCGGCGCGTTCGATGCGCTCAGTCGGATCGGCTATGGTCATGTGCGTTTCCCCGGCAGTGTCTTTGGCCAGGCGGTGGTAGCACGCGCGGCGCCGGGCGCAAGCCGGCGCACGGTCGTACCATGCAGGGGCAGCGTTACTGTCCTGCTGCTTCCGCGCCGCGCGAGCGCGGATCCGGCGCGCCGAGGGGGCCGTTCGGCGTCACGAGAATCGAGTTGGCGGAGGTCTGTCCCATCGGCTCGACGATGAGATGGTCCATCGCCTTCAGCTCAAACAGCACATCGTCGGGAAAGCCGCGCTCGACGCGGACCTCGTCCGGCAGCCATTGATGATGCAGCCGCGGCGCGGCCACTGCGGCCGCGACGTCCATCTTGTAGTCGAGCACGTTCACGATCACCTGGAGCACAGTCGAGATGATGCGGCTGCCGCCGGGCGAGCCCGTCACCAGCATCGGTTTGCCGCCCCTGAGCACGATGGTCGGCGACATCGAGGACAGCGGCCGCTTGCCGGGCCCGGGCAGATTGGCCTCGTAGCCGACGAGGCCATAGGCGTTGGAGGCGCCAACGGCGGCAGTGAAATCGTCGAGCTCGTTGTTGAGCAGCACGCCGGTGCCGTCGGCGACGAGGCCGACGCCGTAGCTGAAGTTCAGCGTATAGGTGTTGCTGACAGCGTTGCCGCTGGCATCGACGACGGAGAAGTGCGTGGTGTTGCTGCCTTCGCGCGGCGCGGGCGGGGCGGAAACGATCTCTTTCGACGGCGTCGCGCGATCGATCGAGATGTTCGCACGCAGCTTGGCCGCATAGCTCTTCGCCGTGAGCGTTTCGATCGGTGCATTGACGAAGGCGGGATCGCCGAGATAGCGCGCGCGGTCAGCATAGGCGCGCTTCATGGCTTCGATCAGCAGATGCAGCGATGCCGGTGAGCCCCGCTTCAAATCGGCGAGCTGAAAGCCTTCCAGGATGTTGAGCGATTCCACCAGCACGACGCCGCCGGACGATGGCAGCGGCATCGAGACGATGTCATAGCCGCGATAGTTGCCGCGCACCGGCGCGCGGATCACAGCCTGATAGGCCTTCAGATCAGCCGGGGTCATGACGCCGCCGGCGTCGGACACCGCCTTGGCGAGCTTCTCCGCCACCGGACCCTCGTAGAAGCCGCGCGGCCCTTGCGTAGCGACACTCGCCAGCGTGTCGGCGAGATCGCTCTGCACCAGCCTGTCGCCTTCGCCAAAGGGCGCGCCGTCCGGCTTTGCGAAAATCCTGGCCGAGGACGGCCAGCGTGCCAGCCGCGGGTACCAGCCCGGCAGGGTATCGGCGATGTCATCGGTGACGATAAATCCGTCGCGCGCAAGCATGATCGCGGGTTCGAGCAATTGCGCCAGCGTGAACTTGCCCGAGCCATATTTCTCGAGCGCGAGCGCCAGGCCCGCGACCGTGCCGGGCACACCGATGCCAAGTCCGGAATCGCGCGACTTGGCGGGATCAGGCTTGCCGTCGGGTCCAAGGAATATCTGCGCCGTGGTCGCTGCTGGCGCGGTCTCGCGATAGTCGATCGCGATGTCTTCATTGTGCTCGGCAGAATGGATCACCATGAAGCCGCCGCCGCCGATATTGCCGGCACGCGGATAAGTCACTGCCATCGCAAAGCCGGTCGCGACGGCTGCATCGACGGCATTGCCACCACGCCGCAGGATGTCGGCGCCGACCTGCGCAGATATCTTCTCCTGCGCCACCACCATGCCGTGCTCGGCGGGGATCGCGTGCACTGTGTCGAGCGCCGGGGAGACATAAGCCCGCCGCGCATCCTGCGCAGCCGCCGATGCAAGACCAAACGCCAGAGTGGCGATGAGTGCGAAAAAAGTCCGCCGTGTCGAAAATGATGCCATCATCAAATTTCCGCCGGGCCTTCAGGCCAATCCAAATGCGTCGCTATAATGCTATACGGTTGGGCTAAGAGAGACAAAACTGTTTGTGATGAGGACTGCTTCATGACGACGATCGCCCCGGCGGCGTGCATGGCCGCCGCTCCACGGACCTATCCGCCGCGCGCCGCCGTCGTCAGCTGGATCTTCTTCGATTGGGCCGCGCAGCCCTATTTCACGCTGATCACGACCTTCGTGTTCGCGCCTTATTTCGCTACCGGCATCGCGCCAGATCCCGCCACGGGCCAGTCGCTCTGGGGTTTTGCGATGGCAGCAGCTGGCATGGCGATTGCGCTATTGTCACCCGTGCTTGGTGCCATCGCGGATGCCTCGGGCCGCCGCAAGCCCTGGATCGCCGCGTTCGGCGCGGTGCTCGTGCTGGCCTCCTGCGCGTTGTGGACCGGCAAGCCCGGTGATCACGCCGTCATTCCACCGCTGCTCCTCGCGGTCGCGCTTGCCAGCGTCGGCGCGGAGTTCGCCACCGTCTTCAACAATGCGATGATGCCGACCCTGGTGCCGCCGGAGCGCATCGGCCGCCTCTCCGGCACCGGCTGGGCCACGGGTTATATCGGCGGCATCGTCAGCCTGATCATCGTGCTCGGCTTTCTCGCGGCCAATCCAGAGACCGGCCGCACGCTGCTCGGCTTCACGCCGCTGTTCGGGTTGGACCCCGCCACGCATGAGGGTGATCGTGCCGCTGGACCGTTGACCGGGCTGTGGTTCATCATCTTCGTGACGCCGATGTTCCTGTTCACGCCGGACTATCCGGCAAAGCTGCCGGTGCGCGAGGCGCTACGCGAGGGCCTCTCCGATCTGAAGCAATCGCTGACGAGTTTGCCGGAGCAGAAGTCGCTGGCGGCGTTTCTGCTCGCCAACATGATCTACACGGACGGCCTGGTATCGCTGTTCGCGTTCGGCGGCATCTATGCCGCTGGCACCTTCGGCTGGCACACGATCCAGATCGGCACGTTCGGCATCATCCTCGCCATCGCCGGCACCTTTGGTGCGTGGCTCGGCGGCAAGCTCGACGACTTCCTTGGTCCGAAACGCGTTATCGCCGGCAGCATGCTGATCCTGCTGCTCTCGGTGGCGGCGATCCTGCTTGTCGATAAGGACAGTGTGCTGTTCGTCAAGGTTGCGCCGCCGCAGTCGGGCGGCCCGCTGTTCGCTGCCGCCGCTGAGCGTGCCTATATCGTGCTGGGCTGCCTGATTGGCGCGGCTGGCGGCCCGCTTCAGGCGGCATCACGCACGCTGCTGATCCGCCTCGCGCCGAAGGACCGCATCGCGCAGTATTTTGGTCTGTTCGCGCTGACCGGGAAGGTCACGTCCTTCACCGGACCGCTGCTGATCGGCGTGATCACCGCGGCAACCGCGAGCCAGAAAGCCGGCATGGCAGTGCTGGTGGTGTTCTTCGTCGCGGGGCTCGCGCTCTTGATGCGGGTGCGAGAGTAGGTAGCCCGGACTTCGCTTCGCTCCATCCGGGCTACGCTGATCAATCAGTGCCTGAAATGCCGCGTGCCGGTGAACACCATGGCGATGCCGTGCTCGTTGGCGGCCTTGATCACCTCGTCGTCGCGCATGGAGCCGCCGGGCTGCACCACGGCGGTGGCGCCGGCTTCGATGCAGGCGAGCATGCCGTCGGCGAACGGGAAGAATGCGTCCGAGGCCACGACCGAGCCCTTGGTGAGCGGCTCGGCAAGCTTCAGCTCATTGGCAGCATCCTGCGCCTTGCGCGCCGCGATCCGGGCTGAATCCACGCGGCTCATCTGGCCTGCACCGATGCCGACGGTGGCGAGATCCTTGGCGTAGATGATGGTGTTCGACTTGACGTGCTTTGCGACCCGGAATGCGAACTTGAGGTCGCGCATCTCGGCATCGTCAGGCGCACGCTTGGTCACGACCTTGAACGTCATGTCGTCGACGACCGCGTTGTCGCGGCTCTGCACGAGCAGACCGCCCGCCACTGTTTTTGCGGTCAGGCCCGGTGCACGCGGATCGGGCAAGCTGCCGGCGAGCAACAGCCGAAGGTTCTTGCGCGCGCCGATGATGGCGATCGCTTCCTCGCTCGCATCGGGCGCGATAATCACCTCGGTGAAGATCTTCGTGATCTCCCGCGCGGTGTCGGCGTCGAGCACCCGGTTCATCGCGATGATACCGCCATAGGCCGAGGTCGAATCGCAAGCCAGCGCTTTGCGATAGGCATCAACGAGGTTCGCGCCCTCCGCGACGCCGCAGGGGTTGGCGTGCTTGACGATGACGCAGGCAGCGGTGCGCTTCGCGTCGAACTCGCCGATGCACTCATAGGCCGCATCGGTGTCGTTGATGTTGTTGTAGGACAGCTCCTTGCCCTGCAGCTGCCGTGCGGTCGAAACGCCCGGGCGCTTGTCGGGGGTTGCGTAGAACGCCGCGGTTTGGTGCGGGTTCTCGCCGTAGCGCAGCGACTGGATCAGCTTGCCGCCGAAGGCGCGGAAATCGGGCGCGTCGATTTCGAGCTGACGGTTGAACCAGTTCGAGATCGCGGCGTCATAGGCTGCGGTGCGCGCATAGGCCTTCGCGGCAAGCCGCCGCCGCAGTGTGAGCGTCGTCGCGCCCTTGTTGGCGGCGAGCTCGTCGAGCACGGCCTTGTAGTCGTCGGCTTCGACCACGACGGCGACGTCGTCATGGTTTTTGGCGGCGGCGCGGATCATCGCGGGGCCACCGATGTCGATGTTCTCGATGCAGTCCTCGAAGCCCGCGCCTTTGTCGACGGTGGCCTCGAACGGATAGAGGTTGACGACGAGGAGGTCGATCGGTGCAATACCGTGCGCCTTCATCGCCTCGGCGTGCTCCTTGTTGTCGCGGATCGCCAGCAAGCCGCCATGCACTTTCGGATGCAGCGTCTTGACACGCCCGTCCATCATCTCGGGGAAGCCGGTGAGGTCGGAGACGTCCTTCACCTTGAGGCCGGCTGCGGCGATCGCTTTCGCGGTGCCGCCGGTCGAGACCAGCTCGACATCATGCGCGGCAAGCGCCTTGGCGAATTCGATCAGGCCGGTTTTGTCGGAGACGGAAAGCAGGGCGCGGGTGACGCGGCGGGGATGGTCAGTCATGAGCAAGATCCTCTGTCTTAAGGAGTGTCTATGCCCAGGCGCGCGGCGGATATGTGTCGCGCTTCCCGATGGTGCTCCATCCAAGGTCGCCAGTCGCGCGAACGAGCGCTCGATAGCAGCTTTTGGCCGTTTTCACAACGACGAGATGGGGCGGATCGTGCCTGTTACAGCGGAAGTTCCGGCTCGCGCCGGGCGTTGCGGCGGGCATTGGTGATCGCGGGAGAGGCCGTGGAACGCACAAAGCTCCAGCGGATAGAGGGCGCCTGGCGGGCATCCTGGCGGATCACGATCTGCGCGGTGCGGCGGGGGCCGTCATTGCCGGCCAGGAACACGCTGTCCTCGAGGTCGACCTTGTCGTCGAGCGCTTCGAAGGTCCAGACGTCGCGGTTCGGCAGCACCAGCATGACGCCGCGGGCATCCGACAGCCGGCTCGCCTTCACCGCGGGATGCAGATGAAAGCGCAGCGCGAAATCGGCGTCGGCGCCCTTGATGCGCGCTCCTTGCGGCGGGGAGAGTGTATCCTCGCCGTCGATGCGCCCGCCGTCATTGGCGATCATCAGCACGCGGCGATGGATCACGCCGAACTTGGCGAGATAGCCGTCATGCGAGGTCGTGAGCAGCGTGCCGTCCTGCAAGATCTCGCGATAGCTCTCGACCTCATGGGGGCCGCTGACGATCGGCGAGCCGCGCAGCAGTCGCTTCATCGCCGACATCTCGACGAACTGGCAGGACGACGTGTCGCGATAGGTGAGGGTCGAATGCGCCGCGGTGCCGCGCGCGAACGGCCGCCAATTGTCGCGGCCCGTGGTCGGCATGCCGCAATTGGTGACGATGCGGCTGATGCCGGAGGACAGCTCGAACGACAGGCAGCCGGCATGTGCGTCGTGGCTGACGCCAGGCGGCGGCGGCGGGCCGGTGTCGATGATCAGCGTGGTCGGGCCGGCATCGAGGCGCTGGAAGCCGGTGTGCGGCATGTTCGCCATCGGGGTGCCATGGGTGTCATCATAGGCGAGCAGCGTGGCAAGCAGGTCCGAAGACGTCGCGCTCATGGCGTTGAACAACGCGAAATTGCCGTCGCCGTGCCGGAAGAAGCGCAGCATCGGCATCATGCGGTCGATCGCATTGAGCAGCGCCGGCGGCGGCGCGATGTTGCGGGCGGCAAAAGTCTGCCGCAACGGCAACAGGTCAATCAGCAACTCGATCAGCGCGCCCGGGTTGCGCGAGATGTGGCCGCCGTCGGGGAGAATCTGCCGCTGCAATTCGTCGGAGAGCTTTTTCGACGCGCTGCGGATGTTACGGGCCTGGTTGGCGAGGCAGAGCGTCGTGTAGCACAGCGCGATCTGCACCTGGAGCTTCGGCACGCCGTCAGGAATGTTGACCATGGTGTAGCGCAGGAAGCGGATCTCGCGTGCGAGCGCGCGTAGATAGCGGCGGTAGAATTTGTTGTCGGTGTCGTTGAGCACCAGCGGTGCCTGCGACAATAGCGAGATCACGCGCCGCGCCAGCACGTCGGCGCGGCGGGCGACGGGCCGGCGCCTGTTGGCGGGGTTGCTGATCCAGTCCTCGACCAGCGCGCGTGCATTCGCCCGGGTCAGCGCGGTGTCGGCGGCGCGTAAGTGCCGCAGCCAGCCGAAGCCGAGCAGCGCGACCTCCCAATCCTCCGAGGGCGGATCGAGATCGAAGATCGAGCGGCCGTGGCAGTTGACGATCTTGCCGGCGAAGACGAAGCGCCCGGCATAGATCTCGGCGGCGCGTGTCGCATCCGCGGTGCGCAGATCATGCGGCGCAATGATCAGCCGATCGGTACGGGCCGGCCACACCCGCGACAGCGCAACGGAGCCGCCGCTCGCGCGCGCGAGCATGTTCCGCGCGAAGCGGTTCATCACCAGCGTCGAGATACGTCTGCGTTGAGCGACCGACACGCCTTGCCTTGAAGGGGGAGAGGATTCCGACGAATCCTTATTAACCCCAAAATCGGCCGGCTGACACCACCTTGAATGGCCCCGAATCAGTCCAGCGGTAGCAAAATCCGGTGCAAAATCAGGATTTAACGAGCCGGGCCGCAAAAAATCCGTCGAGGCCGCCGAGCTTCGGGTCGGCGTGCGGCAGGTGGCTCGGCAGGGTCCGGAGATCGCCCTCGGCGGTGATGATCTCGTCGAGCCCGAAGACCTCGCTGGCATCGATCGGCACGCGGCGAAGCGCAGGCTCTGCGGCCAGCAGCGTGGCGACGGCCTGCTCGCCTTCCTCTGGTTCCAGCGAGCAGGTGCAGTAGACCAGCATCCCGCCGGGCTTGAGCAGCGAGACGGATTTGCGCAGCAACCGCTGCTGGAGAACGGTCATCGCGGCGACGTCGGAATCCTGGCGCAGCCACGCAACATCCGGGTGCCGACGGATCGTCCCGGTCGAGGTGCAGGGCGCATCGATCAGGATTCCATCGAGGCCATCCGCCGGGCCCACCCATTCCACGGCGTCAGCGACGACAGTCTCGGCCTGGAGCGACAGCCGGTTGAGGTTCTCACGCAAGCGCGCCACCCGGGCCGGCGAGCGGTCGATCGCCGTGACATGCGCGCCGGCCTGCGCCAGCTGCGCGGTCTTGCCGCCGGGTGCAGCACAGAAATCGGCAATGGATTTGCCTTTGATATCACCGAACAGCCGGACCGGCAGCGCGGCGGCGGCGTCCTGGACCCACCATTGTCCTTCGGTGAAGCCGGGCAGCATCGTCACGGCGCCGTGCAGCACGGTGCGCACCGATCCGGTCGGCAGCACCTCGCCATGCAGCCGGCTCGCCCATTGTGCGGCGTCGGACTTCACGGTGAGATCGAGCGAAGGTTCGTGGCCGAGCGCGAGCGCCATGTCCCGTGCAGTCGCCTCGCCGTAATGCGCGCTCCAGCGCGCCAGCAGCCAGGGCGGCAGGTCCAGCGATTGCGTGGCGACCTCCTCGACCAGCGCCTGGCCTTCGCGCGCGCAGCGGCGCAGCACGGCGTTGACGAGGCCGGCATAGCGCGCAGCGCGCCGGTCGGATTGCACCAGGCGAACCGAGAGATCGACCGCGGCGTGATCGGGCACATCCATCCAGAGGATCTGGGCGGCGCCGATCAGGAGCGCGCTCTGCGCGCGCGGTGCGTCGGAGGGAATGCCTTTGTCGAGCAGGCGCGACAGCACATGGCCGAGCGTGCCGAGGCGGCGGAGGATGGTTGCGACCAGCCGCCGCATCAGCGCGCGGTCTCGGTCGGCGAGTGTCTTCAGCCCGGGATGGGCGCCGGAGCCGTCGAGCTGGTCATCGAGCGTGCGGTGTTTGTGCAAGACGCCGTCGACGATGTCGGCAGCGATCCGCCGCGCCGCGAGACCGGGCACTTCGGACGGAGGGGCGAAACGTTGAGATGGCATGCGGACGTAAGGTTCTGAGCGAGCGGCAGTTCCGCCAGTATGGGCGCATGCCTTAAGAACACCAGCTGTGGCATGCGAATATGCCAAATGTAAGAATGGATCTCTGGCGATTTCAGCCCGTCGCGGCCATTTCAGCAATGCGTTATTGGACGTCGCGCCATCCTCGATCCTGCGCTAGGACACCCGGCAATGAGTGACCAGCCTCCCGTTCCCGATCGCAAGTCCCTGCCGCCGGCGGCCCAGCGCGCGCTGGCCGAAGCCGAGGCGCGCCGGCAGGCTGCCGCGGCGCACGCCGAGGCGGCGCCGAAGGAATTGCAGGGGCCGAAGGGACCCGAGCCGACACGCTACGGCGACTGGGAGCGCAAAGGTATCGCCTCGGACTTCTGACGCGTTGGCCTTCTCAGGCACCGGTTGTTTGAGGCTCTCTTGCCGGCCCGCCCGACTCAGCCATAGCGTGCGCGGATGTCGCGCTTCGACCCCAGCCATCCCTATCGGCCTTCGTACAACGGCTCACCGTTCGGCCGCCGCTTCTCCGGACTGGTGCCGTGGATGTTCGTGGTCGGAGTCGTCGTGGCGGTCGTGCTCACCTTCCGGCACGGGACGAACTGGCCGGTTCCCTATCCGGCCGACGAGCGCACGCAGGACGCCGAGATCGTCCTGCAGCAGGCCGGCAATCCCGACAGCCGCCTGCCGATCGACGTCATCCGCACCATCGACGGCGACACCTTTCTTGCGCGCGTGCATCAACGCGACGGCCGCGAGCTCGTCGCGCGGGTTCGCCTGCGCGGCATCGATGCACCCGAGATGAAGGCATCCTGTCAGGATGAGCTGGACAAGGCGGAGGCTGCCACCGCGGCGCTGCGCAATCTGCTCGGCCAGGGCGGCGTCACGATCTACAATCTCGGCTCGGAGAAATACGGGCGCGTTCTGGCCGATGTCGCAACAAAACGGACCGCCAGCGTTTCGGCGGCGATGCTCGCGGGCGGCTACGCGCGCAGCTACAATGGCGGCCACCGCGACGGCTGGTGCGCGCGCGGCTGGCGCTTCTGGCAATAAAAGAGCCCCGTCGAAACGCGGCTCTTTCAATCTCTGTTTTGGTTGCGACGGTCAGCGCGCCACGACCACCGTCGTGCCGACGGAGACGCGGCCGTACAGATCGGAGATGTCGTCGTTGAGCATGCGGATGCAGCCATAGGAGACGAAGCCGCCGACCGAGCCCGGCACGTTGGTGCCGTGGATGGCATATTCACCGCCAGCCAGTGTCATCGCCGCAACGCCCATCGGGTTGCGCGGCGAACCGCCCGGGATGACGTCGGGAAGCTGCGGCTTGTCGCGCTTCACCTCGGCGGGCGGCGACCAGGCCGGATTGCGGTACTTGCCGTCGATGCGGGTGGTGCCGGCCCACTGCTTGCCGGATTTGCCGACGCCGACCGGATAGCGCACGGCGTGGCCGTCATCGAGAATGAGATAGAGCCGGCGCTCGCTGGTTTTGACCACGATCGTGCCGGGCGAATAGTTGGCGACGTGCGTCCCCACCATCTCCGGCCGCGCCTCGGCTGCCGTCGACATCAAGACCCCAGCCGCGACGGTGGCGGCCAGCGTCAGTGCAATCTTCATCGACATCAATTTTCCCCTTGCCCCGAACGGATCATCCAAATTCACGCAAAACCGGCAATTGCCCGTTCGCCCAGACATTCTTAACCGCGCCTGTTAACCGGATGGTTTCCACGCGCGGCCGCCAAGGGCGGACCAGCAGGGGGAACAAAGGAAATGTTCGAAATAAAGTAAATGACTTGAAAACAACACTCGGCCGGAAAGATGCGGGGCGGCGCCGCGCGCCCTGACAAGTGCGTGAGGGTGTGACCCGCGGTTGTTTCAGCGGTCTCGTGTCCCGGACAAGCGGAGCGCCGATCCGGGACCCAGAAGGCCACACGTTCTGCCGCTGTATGGGCCCCGGCTCAGCAGCGCACCGCACCGGACGGTGCTTCGCATCGCCCGGAGCGCTGCGCTGCGTCCGGGGCACGAGAGCGTGCCTTACGCCAACTTCTTGTTCTGCCGGTTCTTCACGAGATCGTCGACCACGGCGGGATCGGCGAGGGTCGAGGTGTCGCCGAGGCTGCCCGGCTCATCCTCGGCGATCTTGCGCAGGATGCGGCGCATGATCTTGCCGGAGCGGGTCTTGGGCAGGCCCGGCGAGAACTGGATCTGGTCGGGCGCGGCGATCGGACCGATCTCCTTGCGCACCCAGGTGACGAGCTCTTTCCGCAGTTCGTCGCTCGGCTCGACGCCCGCCATCAGGGTGACATAGGCGTAGATGCCCTGGCCCTTGATGTCGTGCGGGTAACCGACCACGGCGGCCTCCGACACCTTCTCATGCGCGACCAGCGCGCTCTCGACTTCCGCGGTGCCCATGCGATGGCCGGAGACGTTGATGACGTCGTCGACGCGGCCGGTGATCCAGTAGTAGCCGTCGGCGTCGCGCCGGCAGCCGTCGCCGGTGAAGTATTTGCCCTTGTAGGTCGAGAAATAGGTCTGCTCGAAACGGGCGTGATCGCCATAGACCGTGCGCATCTGGCCCGGCCATGAACGGGTCAGGCAGAGATTGCCTGATGTCTCACCCTCCAGCACCTTGCCGTCGGCATCGACGATTTCAGGCACCACGCCGAAGAACGGCTGCGTCGCCGAGCCCGGCTTCAGCTTGGTCGCGCCCGGCAGCGGCGTGATCAGAATGCCGCCGGTCTCGGTCTGCCACCAGGTGTCGACGATCGGGCAGCGGTCGTCGCCGACGACGCGGTAGTACCACTCCCAGGCCTCCGGATTGATCGGCTCGCCGACCGAGCCGAGCAGGCGGAGCGAGGCGCGCGAAGTCTTCTTCACGGGCTCGTCGCCCGACTGCATCAGGGCACGGATCGCGGTCGGCGCGGTGTAGAAGATGTTGACCTTGTGCTTGTCGATGACGTTCCAGAATCGCGAATTATCGGGGTAATTCGGCACGCCTTCGAACATCAGCGTGGTCGCGCCGTTGGCGAGCGGCCCGTAGAGAATGTAGCTGTGCCCGGTGACCCAGCCGACGTCGGCGGTGCACCAGTAGATGTCGCCGTCGTGATAGTCGAAGACGTATTGATGCGTCATCGACGCAAACACGAGATAGCCGGCCGACGTGTGCAGCACGCCCTTGGGCTGACCGGTCGAGCCCGAGGTGTAGAGGATGAACAGCGGGTCCTCGGCGTGCATGTGCTCGGCCCGGCATTCGGTCGTCACCATCGCAGCCGCCTCGTGGTACCAGAGGTCGCGCGTCGGGTTCATGTCGATCTTGCCGCCGGTGCGCTTGACCACGACGACCCAGTCGACACCGTCGGCCTTGGCGAGCGCCGCGTCGACATTGGCTTTCAGCGGCACCTTCTTGCCGCCGCGCAGGCCCTCGTCCGCGGTGATGATAACCTTGGATTGGCAGTCGTTGATGCGCTGCGCGAGCGAGTCCGGCGAGAAGCCCGCGAACACCACGGAGTGAACAGCGCCGATCCGCGCGCAGGCCAGCATGGCATAGGCCGCTTCCGGGATCATCGGCAGGTAGATGGTGACGCGGTCGCCTTTCTTGACGTTGCGGGTGCGCAGGATGTTGGCCATCCGGCAGACCTCGTCGTGCAGCTCCTTGTAGGTGATGTGCTTCGACTGCGAGGGATCGTCGCCTTCCCAGATGATCGCGGTCTGGTTGGCGCGTTTGGCGAGATGCCGGTCGATGCAATTATGGGCGACGTTGAGGATGCCGTCCTCGAACCATTTGATCGAGATGTTGCCGGGCGCGAACGAGACGTTCTCGATTCTAGTGGGTGTGTGCATCCAGTCGATGCGCTTGGCCTGCTCGGCCCAGAAGGCGTTCGGGTCCGCGATCGAGCGGGCGTACATGTCCTTGTACTTGGCCTGATCGACCCAGGCGTGCTTGGCCAATTCCGCGGGGACGTCGTAAATCTTCTCGGACATGTTTCCTTTCCCTCCACATACGGCAAGCCAACGCTGGCGAGGCGCAAGCCGACTTGATCGTTGAACCGATTATGCGTCGGGCTAACCGGGCCCGACAAGGAGCACAAGCTGGACCTTTGGTCAGCGGCCGGCCATGAGGAGAATCAAGCCGCAAAAGACCGGCTGTCGCACATGTGAAACAGGCTGGGCAGAGGTTTTCGGCTCTTTACCCAGATCTCCGGAATAGGCCTGCGCAGGGCGCCCATGCGTCGCAGGCGGTATTTAGAAACCTCTTTTCACTGATTCGGGACTCGCAATGCGGTTCGGAACACCCTAAGTGGCTAACCCGGGTCCCAAGAGACCTTCCAAGCGACCCTTGGAACAAAAATCAGAACAGCGACATTGACCGGCAACAGGCAGGGCTAAGGTTTAAGACTATGATGGATCAGCGGAATCTCGGGACGATGCGGCCCGCTTCGGCCGATCCTGCTGCCATTGCGCTGGCCAAAGCCCTCGGACAATGGCCGAAGGTGGCCGGTTCCACACGTCCCAGCCCCAAAAAAATGTTCGACTCGGCGCCCGCGGCGACGGTCGAGGCGCTGGCCAAGGAGCTGGGCCTGCGGCTCGGCGCCCAGAACGAGCTGACCATTCGCCGCATCCGCCGCGGCAAGGGCTATTCCTTCGTCCGCCCCAACGGCGCCCACATCCGAGACGCCCGCACTATCCGCCGGCTCCACGCCATGGCGGTGCCGCCGGCCTATCGCGAGGTGCGCTACTCGGCCGATCCGAGCACACATCTTCAGGCGGTGGGTCGCGATGCCGCGGGCCGGCTGCAGTATCGCTATCACGCCGACTGGGAGAAGGTGCGCGAGCACCGCAAGGCGCATCGCCTGGAGAAGCTCGTCGGCGCGCTGCCCAAAATCCGGCGCAAGGTCTCGGCGTTTCTGTCTGGCGACGAGCCGACGCGGGAATTCGCGCTGTCGGCGGTGATCGAGCTGATTGCGCGCACCGCGATCCGTCCCGGCAATGAATCCTACGCCCGCCTCAACGGCACCCGCGGCGCCACCACGATGCTGAAGTCGAACGTCACGCTCGAGGACGATTGCTTCGTGCTGACCTTCAAGGCGAAGGGCGGCAAAGCCGTGCGCAAGGAGTGCGACGCGGCCAAGCTGGTGCGCGCCATCGGCATCCTCAACGGCGTTCCCGGCAAGCGCATGTTCCAGTATCGCGATGCTTACGGCGTCGTGCGCGCGGTCAGCACCACGCAGGTGAACGAATTCCTGCGCGAGATCGCCGGCATCAAGATTTCGCTGAAGGACTTTCGCACGCTGATGGCCTCTGCCGTCGTCGTCGAGTCGCTGTCGCGAATCACGCCGGCGACCAGCCACCGCGGCCGCAAGAAGCAGGTGCTCGACGCGATCCGCGCCGCCGCCGACAAGCTCTCCAACACGCCGGCGATCTGCCGCAAGAGCTATGTCCACGACACCATCGTCACCGCCTTCGAGGACGGCATCCTGGAGCGATTCGCCGCGACCATGAAGGGGCAGCGCTCGCAGGCCCGGCGTGAGCAGCTTTTGCAACAGGTCGTCGCGACCGCGGCGGTTTAATCCGCCGCAGCGCTACACATTGTCCGAAACACCGTTGTCGGGGCCGGGATCGCGGCCCGCGGCTGCGCTTGTGAGTCGGTCCAGATAATGCGCCCACCCTCTCGCATGCGCGGCCACCTGCTCCTCGTTCGGCAGCCCGCTATGTGTCATGCGCAGCAATGTTCCGCCGTCGCGTTCGATCAGGTCGATCTCGACCAGGCTCGAGCCGGGCGGCACTTCCTGACCGCCCTCCCAGCCGAACGTGTAGGCCAGACGGTGCACCGGCACGACCTCGCGGAAGGCGCCGCGGGCGACCACGCTGCGCGGGCCGATACCGCTAAGCAGATAGAGCCCGCCGGGATGCGGCTCGGTGGTCGCATCCGAGCCCATCCAGCTCAGGATTTTCGAGGGGTCGGTCAAATAGGCGAAGACGGTGGCGCGCGGGGCTGCGATCTGGGTCTCGCGTCGCAATACGAACGGCTCGGTCATCGGCGATGATCCCCTAGGCTGATTTTGGGACATGGCGCCGCCACAGCGCCCCGTCAAGGATTACCCGTGACAAAGGCGGCCGGTCTTCGCCATCATCAGCCGATGCAGCTCTCCCCGACCCTCGCCTGGCTTGTTGACGCGGCCTCCGACAGTGCCGGGGCCGATCGCCTGCTCGCGGAACTCGGTGCCCATCTGATCGCCGACGGCCTGCCGCTCGCGGCCGGCGCCCTGACGCTGGAGGTGCCACATCCGCTGATCGCGAAGCGAACCTGGTTATGGCGTGCGGAGAACGGCCGGGTGATCGAGGCGCTTGGCTTTGCACCGGGCGGATTGGCGCCCGATCCGCCCAACGATGCTGGTCGCCGCTGGTTGCGCGACATCGCAGGCGGCGAGGTCCACGAAGAGATCGTCGGACGGCAAGATGGGCCGTTGCTGGGCTGGATCGGGCCGCGACAGTTCACGGCAGACGAGATCGAGCAATTGCGCCGGGCCGCGCGCTTTGCCGCAACGCCCCTTGCCGTGCTTGCCGCGCGCGCCACGTTGCGGGCAACGCTGGACGCTTATCTCGGCAAGCGCAGTGCAGAGCGGGTGCTGGCGGCGCCGTTGCGACGCGATCTCGGCGAGACCATTCAGGCCGCACTGCTTTACGCAGACTTGCGCAATTTCACGATCCTCTCTGAAACCACGCCGCCCGCCGATGTCATCGCGGCGCTCGACGCCTGGTTCGATCGCATCGCCGGTGCCGTGCATGCCTTCGGCGGCGAGGTGCTGAAGTTCATCGGCGATGGCGTGCTGGCGATTTTTCCGGTGATCGACGCCGCGCCGCGTCACGCCTGCGATTCAGCCCTCCGTGCGGCAGGTGCGGCGAGGGCCGGCATGGCTCATCTCAATGAGGAGCGCCGCGCACGCGGCCTGCCGCCGCTGTCGTTCGGTGCCGCACTTCATCTCGGCGAAATGCTCTGGGGCAATATCGGCGCCGCCAACCGGCTGGACTTCACCGCGATTGGTCCCGCCGTCAACCTCGCGAGCCGGCTCGAAGGATTGTGCAAGCCGCTCGGCCGGACCGTGCTGGTGTCGGGTGCGCTTGCCGCCGAGACGGACGCGCAACTGGTACCGCTCGGAACGCGTGCGCTGCGTGGGATCGCTTCGCCGTGTGAGGTGTTCGCGCTGCCGGAGGCGTGAACGACAGAGGAGACTATAGTCCGCCCATCTTGCAAACCAGCTTCCATTCCTCGGCCGTCACCGGCTGCACCGACAGACGCGAATATTTCACCAGCGCCATGTCGGCGAGTTTTTTCTCGGCCTTGATCGCGGCCATCGTCACCGGTGTCTTCAAGGGCTTGTCGGCCCTGATGTCGACGCAGACGAACTTTTCGGTCTTGTCGGTCGGATCCGGATAGGCCTCCTTGATGACTTCCGCGATGCCGACGATCTCCTTGCCCTCGTTGGAATGATAGAAGAACGCCTTGTCGCCCCTCTTCATCGCGACGAGGTTCTGGCGCGCGGTGTAATTGCGCACGCCGGTCCAGGCCTCGCCCTTGGCGCCCTTCGCGACCTGCTGCTCCCAGGACCACGCCGACGGTTCGGATTTCACCAGCCAGTACGCCATGTTCATTCCTCTGCCTTGAACGGCCGTGTCAGCAGCCCCGAGATCGCGGCGTCGATCGTGCTCCTGCCGCTCAGGATCGCTGCGACCGCCTCTGATACTGGCATCTCGACGTTTTGCGAAGCCCCGAGTTCGATCAGCACCGGCGCGGTGAACTCGCCCTCGGCAAGCTTGCCGGCGGGCGGCTGCTCACCGCGTCCGAGCGCGAGGCCGAGCGCGAAATTGCGCGATTGTGGGCTCGAGCAAGTCAGGATCAGATCGCCGAGGCCGGACAGGCCGGTGAGCGTCTCGCTGCGGGCGCCGAGTGCGCGGCCGAGCCGCGCCAGTTCGCTGAAGCCGCGCGTGGTCAAGGCGGCGAGCGCGGAGGCGCCGAGGTTGCGGCCGACCACGATGCCGGCGGCGATCGCGAGCACGTTCTTGGCAGCGCCGCCGATCTCGACGCCGCGGACATCCGTGGTGTGATAGGGCCGGAAAGTCGCCGAGCCCAGCGCCTGCACCAGCGCGCCCGCCAAGGCCTCATCCTTTGCCGCCAGCGTCACCGCCGTCGGCAGGCCGCGCGCGACATCGTCGGCAAAGCTCGGACCCGACAGGATTGCGGGCAGCGCATGGGGCGCGGCTTCCGCGATCACATCGGTCATGAACTTGTGGGTGCCGTGCTCGATGCCCTTGGCGCAGGCGATGACCGGCACAGGCGTCGAGACGTGCGAGGCCACCATGTTGACCGCGCCGCGCAGATGTTGCGCCGGCGTCGCGATCAGCAGCATGTCGGCACGCGCGGCGAGCGACAGCTCGCTCGTCACCATGATCTCCGGCGCGAGCCGCACGCCGGGCAGCCGCGGATTGTCACGGGTAGATGCGATCCGCGCTGCATGTTCGGCGTTGCGCGCCCACAGCGTCACGTTCCGTCCGGCGCGTGCGGCCACCGTCGCCAGCGCCGTACCCCAGGCACCCGCGCCGATCACCGCGACGGACCGGAACGCAGTCATGGCGCGCTCCCTCTACTCCCTCTCTCCGCTCTTGCGGGGAGAGGGTTGGGGTGAGGGGCCTCTATCCACAAAGACGGCGAGATCTGGAATCGCGGAGAGCCCCCCTCACCCGGATTGCATCTACGATGCAATCCGACCTCTCCCCGCAAGCGGGGCGAGGTGAAGCGGAGCTCGTGGCCGCACCACAGCATTCAGTATCCCGCCCGCGTCTTGCCGTAGCCTGCCGGCGCGGTCGCATTGGCGTCGAGCAGCCAGCGCGCGCGCGGCTGCGCCTCCATCGTATCGGTGATGCCGAGCGCGAGGCGTTCGGCGCCGGCCCAGGCGATCATCGCGCCATTATCGGTGCAGAGTGCGGGCGGCGGTATGATCAGCTGCGTCTGCGCTTCGCGGGCAACGTCGAACAGCGCACCGCGGATCGCCTGATTGGCGGCGACCCCGCCGGCTGCGACCAGCGCGTGCGGCGCGCCGAATTGCTCCCGGAAAAGTCTGAGACCGACCCGCAGCCGGTCGGCCGTGGAATCCAGCACCGCGGCCTGAAAGCTCGCGCAGAGATCGTTGACGTCCTGCGGCGCGATCTCAACCAGCCGGTTCGCTTCGGTGCGGACTGCCGTCTTCAATCCCGACAGGGAGAAGTTGGCATCGGGACGTCCCTGCATCGGCCGCGGGAAGGCGAAGCGCGCCGCATCGCCGTGCGCGGCCGCGCGTTCGACCTGCGGGCCGCCTGGATAGGGTAGGCCCAGCATCTTCGCGACCTTGTCGAAGGCCTCGCCGATCGCGTCATCGACGGTGGTGCCGAGCCGCACATATTGGCCGACGCCGGTGACCGCGACAATCTGGGTGTGGCCGCCGGAGGCGAGGAACAGGCAGTAAGGAAATTCTACGCCATCGGTCAGACGTGGCGTCAGCGCATGCGCCTCGAGATGATTGACCGCGACCAGCGGCGTGTCGTGCACCATCGCGATCGCCTTTGCGGTGGTCAGCCCGACGATGACGCCGCCGATCAAGCCCGGGCCCGCAGCGGCCGCGACGCCGTCGAGCTGGGCATAGTCGATGCCGGCTTCGTGCATGGCACGGTCGATGATGCCGTCGAGCACGTCGACATGGGCGCGCGCCGCGATCTCCGGCACCACGCCGCCGAAGCGGGCATGCTCCTCGACCTGCGACCGCACGATATTGGACAGGATCCTGCCGCTGCCGTCAGGCGCGCGCTCGATCACGGCCGCCGCGGTCTCGTCGCAGGTGGTCTCGATGCCCAGTACCAGCATTGGCGAATTGTTATCCAATTTGCGCCCTTGCGCTCATCCGTAAAGCAGAGTTCTGGTACGTCCGGTAGCATTCCGGGGTTGGCTTGCGCAATCGTCACGCGCCGTCCTCCCTCGCGAATGCGTCGCCGCCACGTGGTCCGGGAACACAAGCGATGTCCATTCTTGTCACACGGCCGCATCCCGACAATGAGGCGACGGCGGAAAATTTGCGCGCGCGGGGACATGTGGTGTTGCTCGCGCCGGTGCTCAAGTTCGAGCCGGTCGCTTTCCATGACGAGAGTGAGACGGGCTATAGCGCCATCATCGTGACATCGGCCAATGCGATCCGCGCCGTCGTGCCGCAATTGCGGGACCTCGGCCTCTTGGAGCTGCCGCTGTTCGCGGTCGGCGAGCACACGGCTGCCGTGGCACGCGAAGTCGGCTTCGCGGACGTGATCGTCGCCGGCGGCGATGCCGCTTCCTTGCGCGACAAGGTGATGCAGAGCGCGCGCGCCAAGGTGCTGAAGAAAAAGAGTACGCTGCTTTATCTTGCGGGCGCCGATCTGTCGCGGGATCTCGGCGGCGAGCTCGGCGCGGAAGGCTTTAGCGTGGTCACTCAGACGACCTACCGTATGGTGCCGGTCAAGCTTCTGCCGCGCGACGTCTGCGACGGCTTTGCCGCGCATGGCATCGCGGCGGTGCTACACTACTCCCGGCGCAGTGCGCGGGCCTTTCTGGATGCGGCCCGGGACGAAGGCGTCGAAATCTCGGCGCTGGCGATCCCGCAATGCTGCCTGTCCGAGACGATCGCCAGCGTGCTGCGCGATGCCGGGGCGTCGCAGGTCCTGGTGGCCGCGACCCCGGACGAAAATGCCCTGTTTGACGCCTTGGAGCGTGCGTTGCGGACCCGTTTGGCGTAAGAGGACGGGCCGAATCCGAGGCAATCGGGCTCGTCTCTGGTAGGAAAGTGTGAGGAACCGTCACGATGGCCGACGACAAGCCTGAAGACGCAGGATTGGCCCCCGAGTCCGGCCGTGCCAAGCGCACCCCGCCTACCATCGACCTCGAGGCGACCGAAGTCTCCACCCAGCCGCAGGATGTGGCGGGTGAACCGGAGGCGCAGCCTTCGGCCGAGCGGGCAAACGCTGAGCAGGCCGGTGCTGAAGACGCCAAGGTCGAGACGGCCAAGGTCGAGGCAACCAAGGCCGAGCCGGAGCATGGCGAGGTGCAGGCGGCCGTTGCATCGGGCGCCATTTCTCCCTGGATCATCGCGCCATTTTCCGGCGCGGTTGCAGCCGCAGTCGTGATCGCGGTCGGCTGGGCGTTGGGTTGGCCCGCGGTGCAGGCGCCGCCGGCCGCGCCGCAAGTGACGAGTGCCACGGTCGATGCGCTGAGCGGACGTGTCGCCGCAGTCGAAGCCAGGACGGGCAAGCCCGCCGCCGATCCGGCCGTCGTCGCGCGGCTCGATGCGCTGGAGAAATCCGTCGGCACCCTGCGCGGCGACATCGCCAATTTGCGCGCGCAATCCGACAAGACCGCGAGCGCACTGAACGACGCGAAATCCGCGTCGGGCGACGCGGCGGCCTCGTCCGGCCTCGCCGCCCTCGACGACCGCATCTCCCGGCTCGAGCGCGCCAGCACCACCGCGCGCGCGGAGCTCGCACAGCAGGGCGAAAAGATCGCCGATGCCAAGGTGATGGACGACAAGTCGTTGCGCTACGTGGTCGCCGCCACCCTGCTCGACGTTGCCGTTCGCCACAATGATCCCTATGAGGCGCAGCTCACTGCTGCGCGGTCGCTCGCGACCAAGCCCGAACTGCTGAAGCCGCTTGATGCGTTTGCCGCGTCAGGGATTCCGACGCCGGTCGCTCTGACCCGCGAGCTCCTCAACATCGTGCCGAAATTGTCGCCGCCGCCGGAGGCGCCGAGCAGCAGCGCCGGCATCGTCGAGCGCCTTCAGGCGGGAGCGTCAAAGCTCGTCCGCATCGAGCGCACCGACGGCGTCGGCAATGACCGCGGCGCCATCGTCGCGCGGGTCACGGCCGCGGCGCTGCGCAACGATTTCGTCGAGGCGCGCCGCGAGCTGAAGACGCTGCCCGAGACCGATCGCGTGCCGGCACAAGCCTGGCTCGAGAAGGCCGACGCGCGCGATGCCGCGCTCGCGGCGTCCCGCAAATTCGCCGACGACGCTCTCGCTGGTCTCGCCAAGCCTGGTCAATAGGCCTGGTCAATAAGATTCGCGCAACGATCCGCGCGTATAGGGATAGCCATGCTTCGCATCGTTCTCTTCCTTGTTCTGATTGCGCTCGCAGGCGCCGGCGCGGCCTGGGTTGCCGATCAGCCCGGCGATGTCGTGCTGACCTGGGGCGGTTTCCGGGCTTCACCGAGCATTCCGGTGTTCGTGCTCTGCCTCGGCATATTCGCAGTCCTGATCGTCTTGCTCTGGAGCATCCTGACCGTGATCTGGCGCGCACCGGGGCGGATGCGCCGCCGCCGGCATGAAAAGCGTCATGCCCGCGGCCGCCACGCCATCACCCACGGCCTGCTCGCGATCGGTCATGGCGATACTGCGCTCGCCCGCCGTCACGCCGAAGCGGCGCGACGACACGCGCCGAACGATCCGCTTGCGCTTCTCCTGCACGCGCAATCGGCTCAGCTCGACGGCAATCGCGACGCGGCACAGCGCGCCTTCCGCGCCATGGCCGAGCGCGAGGATACCCGGCTGCTCGGCCTGCGCGGCCTGTTCATCGAGGCGCAGCGCGCCGACGATGCGGTCGGCGCCGTGATGATCGCGGAGGAAGCGATCAAGCTGTCGCCGTCCTCGACCTGGGCTTCGCATGCGGTGCTCGGCTTCCGCTGTGCGCGCGGCGACTGGAGCGGCGCGCTCGCGATCCTGGATTCGAACCTGTCCGCGGGCCTGATCGACAAGCAGGGCTACCGCCGGCAGCGCGGCGTGCTGCTGACGGCGCGCGCGCTGGAATTGGAGACGATGGACCGCGACGTCGCGCGCGAGAGCGTGATGGAAGCCGTCAAGCTCGCGCCGACCCTGGTGCCGGCGGCGGTGCTCGCCGCGAAATTCGAGAGCGAGGCGCATCAGGTGCGCCGCGCCATGAAGCTGGTCGAGGCTGCCTGGCTTGCCAATCCGCATCCTGATCTTGCCGACGCCTATGCGCATGTCAAACTCGGCGATGCCGCGCGGCAGCGCCTGCAGCGGATCGAGACGCTCGCGGCGAAAACGCCGGCGGACAAGGCCGGCCATGTCGAGGGCCAGCTTGCGATCGCGCGCGCCGCGATCGATGCGTCCGAGTTCGCCCGTGCGCGCAAGGTGCTGGCGCCCTACGTCAACGATCCGACCCAGCGCGTCGCGCTGCTGATGGCCGAGCTCGAGCGCACCGAGCATGGCGACGGCGGCCGTGCCCGCGCCTGGACCTTGCGCGCGGTGCGCGCCCGTCACGACCCGGCCTGGACCGCGGACGGCTATGTCAGCGAACGCTGGCGTCCGGTCTCCCCGGTCACCGGCCGGCTCGACGCCTTCCAGTGGCAGACGCCGGTGGCGAGCCTGCCTTCGGACAAGAGCACGACGATCGAGTCCTCCGCCTTCGAGGAAGCCATGCTCGCGGCCCCCCCGCCGAAGCGGGTAACCGTAGCCAACGATGCGCCGGCGGAACCGGCCGTGATCGCACCTATCCCGACCCCGGCCCCTGCTTTGGCCGCGCAGGACAACGCGCCTCCGGCGGTCGAGGAAGAACCGGTGGTGACACCTGCTGAGCCGGTCGAGCCGGTCCCTGAGGCCGCCGAATCATCGCCGCTGGCGGCAACCCCGGTGTTCCGGGCCCGTGCCGACCTCGGCAAGCCCATACAGGCGCCGATCCAGGCCATCATCCCGATCGTTCGGGCGCCGGATGATCCCGGCATCGATGACGACGGTCCGAGCGATGAATTTACGGAACAAATCGGTACATCCAAGGCCCAGGCCGGCGGTTGGCGCGGATTCTGGTCGCGCTGGGGCGCGTGAGCCGCATTCGCCTGCCGCTTGTCCTTGCCAATCCGGGCCATGCCCGATATCAGGAGCGCGTATCGGGGCCGGCATCGCCCGGGCCCGGCAGGGTTCGCCGCAATAGCTCAGCTGGTAGAGCACGTCATTCGTAATGACGGGGTCGGGGGTTCGAGTCCCTCTTGCGGCACCAGCACTCAGATTTCATCCGATCGTCACAAGCCCAGGTTTTGCCCACTGACGCCCGCGCGCCCGTGATCGCGCTCGATGCTTGTGTCACTGCGGTGCGCTGCTGAAATCGGAGACGGCAGCCGGCGTGATTTTCATCACATAACCTCCCGCGGCCCTCCCGTAGTGTCCTGGTCACGCAAACACGGGGAATTTTCACATGCGCAAGATCATTCTGGTTGCCGCCATGGTTCTGGTCTCTGCATCTGCCGAGGCAGGCGGCGCACGCAGCCTCTCGCTGGCCGCGGCCAATGAGCAGGCCCCGGCTGCACAAGCGGCCGCGCCGACGACCGCAACGACCGAGGTGAGCGAAGTCGCGCCAGTGTCCGACGCTCCGAAATATGTCGATCGTCCGCCGGCGGTTTCGGCCACGGCACCGGCCGCGGCGAACACGACGACGTCGGCGCCTGCCGGGTCCCAGCCTGCGCCCAAGTCCACCGCGAAAGCCGACAAGCCCAGGCACACGCGGACCTGGACCGAAGGCCGCATCATCAGCGAGCTGCACCGCCACGGCGTCTACTGGTAAGCGGCGGCGTGACACTCCCAAAATGGAAATGGCCGGGCTGAGCCCGGCCATCATGCTCGTCGAAACCTGACGCGCTCAGCGCTGCGAAACCGTCTGCACCACGCTCGAGACCGGGCGCGCGTTGGTCGCGCTGGACGCAGGCACCTTCAACTCCCTGAGCACCGCTTCGTCATACTCGGGCAGCGAATCGAATGTCGTCTTCGCCTTGATCTGCACGACCTTGTAGCCACCGGCCTTGAGCCGCGCGAGCAGCGTCGGCAGCGCTTCGCCGGTGCGCTTCTGGAAGTCATGCATCAGGATGATGCCCTTGCCGAGCTTGTCGAGCTTGGTCATCACGTTGCTGATGATCTTGTCCGGCGTGCTCTCCTTGCGGAAATCGAAGGAGTCGACGTCGGTCGAGAAGATTCCGAGGTTGCGGCTGCCGAGATAGCCCACGAGCGCCGGATTCTGCTGAAGCTGCGGGAAGCGGAAGAACGGCGACGGATTGGTGCCGAGCGCCCATTTCACCGCACTGAATCCCTTCTCGATTTCGTCCTTGGCTTCCTGCTCCGTCATCTTCTTGCCGTTGAGATTGACGTGCGACCAGGTGTGCGCGCCCACCGTGTGGCCTTGGGCCAGAACCTGACGCAGGATCTCCGGATGCCAGGTGGCGTGCTTGCCGACCGAGAAGAACAGGCCCTTGGTGCATTCATCGGCCAATGCCTTCAGCACGGCGGGCGTGTTGTGCGGCCACGGACCGTCGTCGAAGGTCAGCACGACCTCCTTGTCGGCAAGGAAATCAAACTGCTTGAACTGCTCGAAGCCAAAGCCCGGGCCGCCCGTCGTGTCGATTTCGACCACGCGCGAGACGCCCAATGCATTCGGATTGGTGCAGGTCGTCGTCTGCTGAACCGGTGCCACCGCCGGTGCGGGCGCTGGCGCGGACCCGGCGGCAGGAGCGGCGGGTTTGCCCGCGAGCGCCGCAGTGGTCTCGACGTCGTCCTTGGCGGCAAGCTTGGCCGGCGCCGGCAGAGGATCGGCCGCACGGGCGGCTGTTGTCTTGGGAGCGCCCTGGTCGGCGCGCGAGGAATAAAAATACCAACCTCCGGCGATCACGACCGCCGCAAGGACACTGGCCAGCATCAGGCCCAACGCATTACGCATCGCTACTCTTTCCAAATACGCAACCAAACCAGCGGAATTGCCCGCGCGCCTCGCCATTAATGCGAAGGAACAGTTAACGTGACACCAACACGACAGCGGTTGCGGTGGAATTTCAGATGAATGCGCCAAAGTGACCGATGTCACGGAGAATGGGCCGCCCGTGACGGTGATCACAGTGGAAAGGATTTTCGGGGAGCATGGTCATTCCCATCAACAACGGGCCCGCTTCCCGCGGTGCCAATGGGAGCTTCGAATGACCACCTCTGCGAACACGAGGTCCTTGACCGCCAAGATCCGCGACACCGGCCTGGCTCTGGGCTTTGCCGTCATCGTCTCGATCATCTCGACCACCTCGGGCTTCGCCTTCTCGGCCGAAGCGCAGCAGATGTGCACCGGCGACGCCTTCCGCTTGTGCTCGTCGGAAATCCCGAACATTCCGAAGATCACCGCGTGCATGACGAAGCATCGCTCCGATCTGAGCGCCGGCTGCCGCGCGGTGATGGACAAGGACCTCGCCAAGGGCGCCTCACGCAAGGTCGCTGACGCCCAGGACGGTCAATAACAGCGCAACGATAGCGTCGTTGCGTCGGTTAGCTTCCCTCGCGATGTGCCCCGGCGTCAAGCCGAGGCCACGCGGCAATCAGCCTGCAAAGTCAGCCTGCCAATAAAGCCGTTGCGGCTCCTGCATCACCGCTCTAGCTTCGTCCGCACATCTTTCCGGGTACAAGGTATTACGCGATGAGCCGATTTCTTTTCATTCTTCCCTTGATACTGTGCGCATCCGGCGCGTCAGCGCAGCAGCAGCCCGGCCACGATGCCTGCGCGCGCGACGTCACGCGTCATTGCCGCGCCGTGATGAATAGTGGCGATAGCGCCGTGCTCGCCTGCCTGAAGCAGAACCGCGCCAAGCTGAGCAAGGCCTGCGACAAGGTGCTGACGGAGCACGGGCAGTAAAGGCCTACGTACTGCTGCCCGCCGCCGTCGCGACCACCGGCAGCACCTCGGCGTTGGCGCGGTCCGGCGTCTCTTCCTTCCAGCGCACCGAGCCGAACGGCCGCTCCAGCATGCGGCGGATCCGCACCGGATCGGGGCCGATGTGGAAATCGATCGCTTGCTGATGCAGCGCGCGTTCGGACTGGGTCGAACGGTTGCGCTGGCGTAAGTAATCGAACCAGGTCGGGCAGTGATAGCGCTCGGTCCACAATTCGGGATCGGCGATGTCCCGCGCGATCGACCAGCCATAGGCGCCGTTGCGCTGCCGGGAGAGCTGCACGTCCTGCATCACATTGTGGAAGGCGCGCGCGTTCGCTTGGGAGACGCGATATTCGATCTCCACCACCAGCGGTCCGCTGCGCCCGGTCAGCGACAGCTTGACTTCGGGATCGGCCAGCACCGCGGCATCCTCGTTGCGGGCGCCGACCCGTGGCATCGCAAGCCAGATTCCCAGCAGCGGCGAGAGCAGCATCAGACCGGCGGCCACCAGCAACGCGACCTCGACGCCGGCATAGTCGGTGAGATGGCCCCAGCCCCAGGCGCCGATCGCGATGCCGCCGGAGATCGAAGCCTGGAACGCGGCGAGGGATCGCCCCGCGACCCAGCGCGGCGCCGAAAGCTGCACACCGATATTGAACAGTGCGACGGAGGCCATCCAGACCGCGCCGGCCAGCACCAGCGCAGCCGCGGTCAGCACCGGCTCGCTGGAGAGCGCTAGCGCCGCCATCGCAAACGCCATCGTGATCGTGCAGGCGCGGATCGCGGACTCGCCGCTCATGCGCTTGCGCAATTCGTGGATGTTGAGCGCGCCGACGACGGCGCCCATGCCGAAAGCGCCGAGCATGATGCCGTAGGTCTGCGCGCCGCCATGCAGGAGGTCGCGCGCGACCAGCGGCATCAATGCCATCACGGCACCGCCGCACAGGCCCATCACCAGCGTACGCAACAGCACGATCTTGATCGGCGGCGAGTTGGTGATGTAGCGGAAGCCCGAGACCATCGCGCGGTTGAGTCTCTCCCGCGGCAGACGCGAGGGCTCGGTCGTCCGCCGCCAGAGCAGCAGCACCACCAGCAGCGGCAGATAGAGGATCGCGTTGCAGGCAAAGGCGGCCACCGCCCCGAGCGCGGCGACGATAACGCCGCCCACCGCGGGGCCGAAGCTGCGTGCGATATTGTAGCTGATGCCGTTCAGCGCGACCGCCGATGGCAGGGCTTCGGGCGGCACCTGCTCGCTGACCGAGGACTGCCAGGCCGGTCCGAACAGCGCATTGCCGCTGCCGACGACGAAGCAGAAGGCCAGCAGCGTCTCCGGGGTGATAAGCTTGAGCCCTGCCAGGATGGTGAGGGCGGACGCGCCGATCAGCGCGATCATGAGCGAGACCAGCGTCACGATGCGCCGGTCATACATGTCGGCGATGGCGCCGGCCGGCATCGAGATCAGCATGATCGGCAGCATCAGGGCGGTCTGCACCAGCGCCACCTTGTCGGCGGAGGCCGCCATCTGCGTCATCGCCCAGGCCGCGCCCACGCCCTGGATCAGGAGGCCGAGATTGGAAAGCAGGCTCGCGAGCCAGATACGCCGGAACACGGTATACCGCAGCGGCGCCGCAATGCCGTCGGTGGAGCGTCTCTGGCGGTTGGTCTGCTCGGTCATATCCTCTTACAACTCGTCTGGCAGAAATGACTTCAATGATTTCGGCATCTCCAGTGATGCCTGCGAAAGTCCTTCGCTGTCCAGTGGTTAGGCCGCTATAAGCGGTGCAAAGACATGGTTCTGACGGGGAGGAACAGATGAAGCTGTCACGACGGACGATCCTGCAGGGTGCGGGTGGCCTGGCTTTCGCGGTTGCGAGCTTCCGCGGCGATGCGCTGGCGCAAGCGCCGTCAGCGGCCCGGAGTCCAGACAACAACCCTGAGGTGCCGCCGATCCTGTTCGTCCATGGCAATGGCGACTACGACGCACTCTGGATGACGACGCTGTGGCGGATGGAATCCAACGGCATCGCGCGTGACCGCATGATGGCGATCAATTTCACCAATCCCAGCGCGCGCAGCGACGATACGGTCGAGCAGGCCAACCGCTCCTCGACCGAGGATCAGCGCCGCGAGCTTGCCGCCGCCATCGCCGAGCTGAAGCGCCGCACCGGCGCGTCGCGCGTCGCGCTGGTCGGCAATTCGCGCGGTGGTAACTCCATCCGCAACGTCATCAAGAACGGGGGCGCCGGCGACGTCAGTCACGCCGTCCTGTGCGGCACGCCCAATCACGGCGTATTTGCGCTCGATGATCTCCTCGGCAGCGAGTTCAACGGACGCGGACCCTTCCTGCGCGGCCTGAACGACGGCGACAGCGAGGTGACGCCGGGCACGGCTTTCCTCACCCTGCGCAGCGACGGCATGGACAAATATGCGCAACCCGATGGCCGCTTCATGGGCAAGCCGGGCATGCCGACAAACGTCACCGCCGAGGGGCCGGAGCTGAAGGGCGCGACCAATCTTGTGCTCGGTACCATCGACCATCGCGAGACGGCGTATCACCCGCGCGCTTTCCGGGAGATCTACAAGTTCATCGCCGGCCGCGAACCTGCCCGCATCGCGATCACGCCAGAGCAGACCGTTCACATCAGTGGATTGGTCACGGGCGCGGTGGACGGTGTGCCGACCAATCGCCCCGTGGCCGGGGCGGTGGTGGAGATCAACTATGTCGACCGCGAGAGCGGGGAGCGAAGGGGCGATGTGGTGCACCGCGCGACGACGGGCGCCGACGGCCGCTGGGGGCCGGCCACGGTCGATCCGACCTCGCCGCTCGAGATCGTCCTGACCACGCCGGACGCCCCGATTACGCATTTCTACCGCTCGCCCTTCCCGCGCTCCTCCGACGTCGTGCATCTCCGCGCCGCGCGCCCGTTCATGCCGGCGGACAAGGACGCCGGCGCGGTCGTGATCATGACACGCCCGCGCGGCTATTTCGGCCTGCCGCGCGACATCGTCCTGTTCGACGGCCAGGAGCCCGCCGACGTCCATCCGGGCGTGCCCACGGATGCGGCAGCAACCCTGCGCCTTCCGGCCGGCGAGGTCGGGCGCAATATCGTGGCCCAGTTCAACCAAGAACGAATTGTGGCACGCGCCTGGCCGGCCTCCGAGAACAGGATTGCGGTTGCCGAACTGACTTACTAGCTAATTGCCTGCGTGAGGTCTGCGGGAGAGAGCCATGAACATCGCCAGCGTGCGTCGGCCCATCATCCCCCCGACCCCGCCGCGCGCGCCGGACAATCTGTCGTTCTTCGGCCGGCTTGCGGTGATCAAGCAGAACATGATCGCCACCTGGGGGCAGCGCGCCTATGAGGAAGAGATCATCCAGGGCCGCTTCCTCCTGCACAAGAGCTTCATCCTGAACCAGCCGGATGCGATCCGGCACGTCCTGCTCAGCAATTACGAGAACTATACGCGGACGCCGGCGGGCATCCGCATGCTGCGTCCTGTGCTCGGTGAAGGTCTCCTGCTCGCCGAGGGCCACGCCTGGACGCATCAGCGCCGGACGCTCGCACCCGCCTTCACGCCGCGCGCCACCGCCAATCTCGTCCCGCACATGACGGCGGTGCTCGACGAGACCATCGCGAAGCTGGATGCGCGCACGAACGAGCCGATTGATCTGCGCGAGATCATGCAACGCATGACGCTGGAGATCGCCGGCCGCACGATGTTCTCGTTCGGCATGGACCGGCACGGTCCGACCTTGCGCAACTTCGTCATGGAATATGCCGAGCGGCTCGGGCGGGCCTACTTCCTCGACATGGTGCTGCCGGTCTCCTGGCCGACGCCGATGGATCGAGCCCGCGCCCGCTTCCGTACCCGCTGGACCGAATTCGTCGCGATGCTGATCGCCGAGCGGCGGGCGGCGGGCAAGAATGAGGGCGCGCCGCCGCGCGATCTGTTCGATCTCATGAACGAGGCGCGCGATCCTGAAACCGGCAAGGGCTTTTCAGACGAGCAACTCGTCGACGAGGTTGCGACCATGATCCTCGCAGGTCATGAGACGACCGCGACCGCGCTGTTCTGGGCGCTTTACCTGCTGGCGCTCGATCCTGATACGCAGGAGGAGGTCGCCTCCGAGACAAGCGGCGAGCATCTCGACAGCATGGCCGATATCGACCGGCAAAAATTCACCCGCGCCGTGGTCGATGAGACCATGCGGCTCTATCCGCCGGCCTTCCTTGTCGCCCGGGCCGCGCGCGGCAAGGACGTTGTGGCCGGTGCTAAGGTCAGCAAGGGCGACATCATCATGATCGCGCCCTGGCTGCTGCACCGGCACGAGAAGCTGTGGGATCAGCCGAACGCGTTCATTCCAAAGCGCTTCATGTCGAAAGAGGCGCCCGATCGCTTCGCCTATCTGCCGTTCGGCGCGGGCCCGCGCGTCTGTGTCGGCGCGCCGTTCGCGCAAGCCGAATCCGTGCTGGCGCTGGCGCGACTGATCGGCGCGTTCCGCGTCGAGCTGGCCGACACAATTCCCGTGATCCCGCATGGTGTCGTCACGACCCAGCCGGATCACTCACCCATGTTCCGCATCACGCGCAGGTGACAGGCGTTCGTCTGGCTAATGGCGTGATCCACCCTAGATAGAGTTGCGCCATGAGCGATATTCAAGCCCAGCTTTCTGTCCTGAAGCAGACCGCCGACCCGAAGGCGGTAGATGCGATTCAATACCTCATCGGCCACGGTGAGGATCACGAGCTCAATCGCGTCAATGTGCTCGACTTCTCCAGGCAGCATGGCGTGGATGAGGAGCGCGCGATCTCGGCCTTCCTGCATTCGGCACGGCTCGGGTTGTTCGATCTCGGCTGGAACGTGCTGTGCCCGGGATGCGGCGGCGTGCTGGGGGCGCACTCGACGCTGAAGGCACTGAAGCCGGACGATTATCACTGTGCGCTTTGCGCCTGCGGCTACAAGGCCTCGGTCGATGACCAGGTCGAAGTCTCCTTCACGGTGAATCCGCGCGTGCGCCATATCGCGGCGCACGACCCCAACTCGCTTCCGGTGTGGGAGTATTTCAAGCAGGTGTTCTGGAGTTCGGGCGTCGACTTCAACAAGGAGTCGTTTGCCACGCTCGCCAACGAGGTGACGCTCGATACGATGGAGTTGCCGGCCGGCGAGAAGGCGACGATGTCGCTGCAACTGCCGAACGATTTCATCATCATCTTCGAGCCGGTGACGCACGCCGCCCATTTCATCGACGTCCAGGGGGAGCCGACCAAGGACCGCCAGCAGCTCGCCATCATGTACAACAGGGTGCAGGCTCCGACCGGCACCGCGACGATGCGGCCGGGCCCGCTGCGGCTGTCGCTGGAGAACCAGGCCGGCGTCCGCGTGCTGCCGTCGGTGTTCATCGCGGCCGAAGCGCTCCATCATCTGATCGGCAAGCGCAAGCCGTTCCTTACCGCCAAGCGGATGCTGTCGAACCAGACTTTTCGCGATGTCTTCAAGGCGGACAATCTCAGCCTCGATCAGCGGCTCCAGATCACCTCGCTGACCTTCCTGTTCACCGACCTCAAGGGCTCGACCGCGCTCTACGAGCGCGTCGGCGATCTTGCCGCTTTCGATCTCGTGCGCGCGCATTTCCATGCGCTGCTGGAGATCATCTCGTCCGAGAAAGGCGCGGTGGTGAAGACGATTGGTGATGCCGTGATGGCGACCTTCGTCCGTCCCGAGCATGCCATCGTCGCGGGCCTGCGGATGCGCGCGGCGATGGACCAGCTCAACAAGCAGCGCGGCACCGCTGATCTCATCGTCAAGATCGGCATCCATGAAGGTCCGTGCCTCGCGGTGATGCTCAATGAGCGGCAGGATTATTTCGGCCAGACCGTCAACATCGCCGCGCGCGTGCAGAGCCTGTCGACCGCGCGGGAGATCCATATCACCGGCCCGGTGCTGGATGCGCCGGCGGTCGCCGAGGTTTTGCAGCAACGTGCCATCAAGCCGATCCAGAAGCAGGCAGCGCTGCGCGGCATCGCCGACAAGATGGTGGTGTACGAGATACCGTGAGGCCTTTGCGCATTAGCGCTACCCAGATTGCCGAAACGTAATGCAGCGCGCGGAACTGACGCATGTTGCGCCGGTTGAGTTTCCCACTCATATAATGCCGGTAGCGGCCGCGTTCCCCGCGGCGTCATCGATTCAGGTAGGATCTTATGCTCGACGGCCTGCGCCAATTCATCGCCGACATTGTTGCTCCTCATGCCCAGGACCGCGCCTTCGGCGATAGCGATTATCGGCTGGCGGCCACCGCACTCCTGGTCCACGTGGTTTCGCTGGACGGGCAGCCGACGCAGGCCGAGCAGAGCAAGCTGCACAATCTGATCGAAAGCCATTTTAAGCTCGACCGTGGCGCGGCCGACCGGCTGATTGCGGATGCGACTGAGGTCGAGGGCGAGGCGGTCGATCTTTATCACTTCACCAGCGCGATCATGCGCTCGCTCGACGAAGAGGGCCGCAAGCGCATCGTGCAGATGATGTGGGAGCTGGTCTATGCCGACGGCGAGGTCACCGAGTTCGAGGACAACGTCGTCTGGCGCGCCTCCGACCTGCTCGGGATTTCCCAGCGCGACCGGATCGATCTCAAGCACGCGGTCGCGAACCGCGCCGGCGGTCAGGTCAAAGATGGCGCGCTCGGCGGCTGAGCTGTCGCCAACGCGGCATGATTTCCGGTTGTATGGACCACATGACGAAACTTTAATGTAGCCTCCGGACCTCACGTTTCCGGATTCCCCTGCAAATCCGCGGTTTCTTCTGCTCCCTGTTGCCCGCTCAGGCCGCCATGCTGCCAGCGCCGCTTGCCTGTCGCGCGTGGCCTATGCTCCAGTTCCGCCATTACGAAGGTCAAAAACTTCAATTCAAGAGACTGCGATCGTGACTGAGCGGGTAACCTTGATCACCGGCGCCTCGGCGGGCATCGGCACGGAGCTGGCGCGTGTGTTCGCCGCGAACGGACACCGGCTCGCGCTGACGGCGCGACGTGCCGACCGGCTCGAGGCGCTCGCAAACGAGCTCACCGCCAAGTGTGGCAAGAAGCCGATCGTGATCGCCTGCGACCTGCAGCAAGCAGATGCCGGCGAAAGGATCGCCGCCGCGCTCGCTGCCGAAGAGGTCGAGCTCGACAACCTCGTCAACAATGCCGGCTTCGGCGTGTTCGGCGACGCCATCGAGCGCGACCGCGACGAGCAGGTCGGCATCGTCGACGTCAACGTCCGCGCGCTGACTGATCTGTCGCTGCGCTTTGCCGATCAGCTCATCCGGAACAAGGGCGGTCTGCTCAATGTCGGCTCCGTCGCGGGCTTCCTGCCCGGTCCCGGCATGGCGGTCTATTACGCGTCCAAGGCCTATGTGATCTCGCTCACCGAGGCCCTGCGGGCGGAGCTCGCGCCGCGCGGCGTTCGTGTCACCGTGCTCTGCCCGGGTCCGGTGCCTACCGAATTCCAGGCCCGCGCCGGCGTCGGCTCCGGGCACGATACGGCGATTCTCAATGTCCCCGCCGCCGATGTCGCGCGGCAGGCCTATCGTGGCCTGATGGCGAACAAACGGGCCGTGCTGCCGGGTCTCGGTATCAAGATCGTGCCGTTCGCACTGCGTTTCTTCCCGCGCGGCTTCATCCTGTTCGCCACCAGCCGGTTCCAGCGGCAAAGACGCTAGAGCCCGTTCCGATGGAATCGGAACAGCTCCGGCTTCTTGTTTGACGCGTTTTCTTGACGCGAACCGGGATCCACTTCGCTCGAAAACGCTCTGACGAACGCCCGAAGCACCCGTAGTGGCCCGGAGCTTGCTTCAATGTCGGGGCGTGTGTGCGCGAACTCACACGATGTTAACCGTCGCTTAGCTATGCTGGCGGCTTGAACCGATAGCACTCGCAGAGACCATGTCGTTTCGGACGGACAGGTTTGGTGGCGCAGAATTGGTGCCCTTCCCCAGAAGGACGCCGAGCGCGGCCGCCTCAGAGCACCCTCTGCCGGTTCTGATCGTCCTGCACCAGGAATCCTCGACGCCCGGCCGCGTCGGCAACGCGCTGCGCGCGCTCGGCCATCATCTCGACATCCGCAGGCCGCGCTTCGGCGATCCCCTGCCCGACACGCTCGACCGGCATGCCGGCGCCGTGGTCTTCGGCGGCCCGATGAGCGCCAACGATCCCGACGACTACGTCCGCCGCGAGATCGACTGGATCCAAATTCCACTCCGCGAACAGCGGCCGTTCCTCGGCATCTGCCTGGGCGCGCAGATGCTGGCGATGCAGCTCGGCGCACGCGTCGCGCCGCATGCACAGGCACTGACCCAGATCGGCTACTACCCGATCCGCCCGACCGCGGCTGGCCGCGCGCTCTGCGCGGACTGGCCGGCGCAGGTCTATCACTGGCATCGCGAGGGATTTCAGTTGCCTTCCGGCGCCGAATTGCTTGCGGAAGGCGATGATTTTCCGATCCAGGCGTTCCGCACCGGCAATGCCTTCGGCGTGCAGTTTCATCCCGACGTGACCTACGCAATGATGCATTGCTGGACCACGCGCGGCTATGACGGTCTCAGCGCGCCTGGCGCGCGCGAACGGCATCATCATTTTGCCGATCGCGCGGTCTACGATGCCGCGGAACGCGTCTGGCTCGATCGTTTCATCGACGGCTGGCTGGCGTACCGGCCTGTGCTGGCGCAAGCCGCCGAGTGATCGCGCGTTCGCGCAAGTCCTTGGTGCAAGTCCTTGGTGCAAGTCCTTGGTGCAAGTCCTTGGCGCAAGTCCTTGCCTCATCCCTGGATATGCTAGGCTCGTTGCCAACGAGCGCGCGCGAACGCGTGCCGGCCAGACGCTCAGTGGGGCGACCATCGAGGCGAACCGGGAGATGATGGTGGCGTTGAACGGCAGCGATTTTCGCGAGGGGGTCGCAAGCTTCATGGAGAAGCGGCCGCCGCGCTTTACGGGGAAGTAGGGAAGCACTCCGTGGATAGGTCCGCCGTCGCCCTGCGGGCTATGCCGGGACAGCCTTCGCTCACTTCGCTGCGAGGTAGCTCGGCTGGCTTGCCTAGCCGTAGCTCGCGTAGCGAGCGAAGGCTGGTGGAGCCAGGCGGGATCGAACCGCCGACCTCGTCATTGCGAACGACGCGCTCTCCCAGCTGAGCTATGGCCCCTTTGCTGGCCGCTCTGGTAAACGCGGCCGACAACCGGGCGCCATTTAAGTCCCTGCCAAGGTCAAGTCAAGGACGGGTGCAACCCGGTTTTAGCCATCCGGGCACCGACCTCCCTTGTTTGGGCCGGGGGGAACCGGTATCTAGCCAAGACCCGTCCCACGACTGGCCCAGAGAGTGTTTCGCTGATGCGCCCGATAGTCTTCATTCTGATCCAGATCATCAATCTCTACATCTACCTGCTGATCGCATCGGCAATCCTGTCCTGGTTGATCGCGTTCAATGTCGTGAATACCCGCAACCAGTTCGTCGGCGCGGTCTGGGAATTTCTCTATCGGATTACCGAGCCGGTCCTCGGCCCTATCAGGCGCCGGCTGCCTGCGATGGGCGGGCTCGATCTGTCTCCGATCGTCGCCTTCTTCGTGCTTTGGCTGATCCAGCTCTATCTCGCCGAGTACGTCTATCCGAACGTGCCCTAGTCCGGCGAAACCGTGATGGAGCCTCGATGGATCCTTGGCGGATCTCCACCACGGGCGTCAGCATCGCGTTGCGGGTGACGCCGCGGGGCGGACGTGACGGCGTCGACGGGGTCGAACAGCTCTCCGACGGCCGCAGTGTGCTGAAGGTGCGTGTGCGTGCCATCGCCGATGGCGGCGAGGCCAATCGCGCCGTGCTGGTGCTGCTGGCGAAATCGCTTGGCGTACCCAAGGCCAGCGTCACTCTTTTGTCGGGGACGACGTCGCGGCTGAAGCAGGTCGCCATCGCGGGCGATCCGGCACGACTTACCGAGGCGTTGCGCGAGCTCGCTTCCGTCAAATCGACAGGCATAAGGAACTGACATGACGGCCACGATCATCGATGGAAAAGTCATCGCCGCGGACCTTCGTGCGCGCGTCGCGGACGAGGTCGCCCGCGTCAAGCGCGACCACGATCTGGTGCCGGGCCTCGCAGTGGTCCTGGTCGGCAACGATCCCGCCAGCGAAGTCTATGTCCGCTCCAAGCATACGCAGACCCAGGCAGCCGGCATGGCCTCGTTCGAGCACAAGCTGCCGGTGGACGTCTCGCAAGCCGATCTGCTGGCCGTGGTCGCAAAGCTCAATCGCGATCCCGCCGTGCACGGCATTCTCGTGCAATTGCCGTTGCCCAAGGGGCTGGACACAGAGGCGGTGATCAATGCCATCGATCCTGCCAAGGATGTCGACGGCCTGCATCCGAACAATGCCGGGCGGCTCGCCGGCGGCTTCGCGGCGCTGTCGCCCTGCACCCCGCTCGGCTGCATCATCCTGACCAAGAGCGTGCACCCTTCCCTCGAGGGCATGAACGCCATCGTGATCGGCCGCTCCAATCTGGTCGGCCGCCCGCTGGTGCAGTTGCTGCTGAACGAGAACGCGACGGTGACGATCGCCCATTCGCGCTCGCGCGACCTGCCCGGACTCGTGAGGCAGGCTGATCTCGTCTATGCCGCGGTCGGCAAGCCCGAGATGGTGCGCGGCGACTGGCTGAAGCCGGGTGCGACCGTGATCGATGTTGGCATCAACCGCATGCCGAAGGCCGACGGCAAGACCCGCCTCGTCGGCGATGTCGCCTATCAGGAAGCGCTTGGCGTTGCCGGTGCGGTGACGCCGGTGCCGGGTGGCGTCGGCCAGATGACGGTCGCCTGCCTGCTCGTGAACACGCTGCGCGCAGCTTGTGCGATCGCGGGGGTGCCAAGGCCAGCGGTGTAGTTCACCTCGCCCCGCTTGCGGGGAGAGGTCGGCGCGAAGCGCCGGGTGAGGGGGACTCTCCGCGAGTCCAACGCTCACCGTCCTTGCGGAGACTCCCCCTCACCCCGACCCTCTCCCCGCAAGCGGGGCGAGGGAGAACAGCTCACGCCTTCTTTTTCTTCTCGCGCTCGATGCCTTCGAGGATCAGCTTCTGCGCTTCCTCGGGGCCGCCCCAGCGCATGATCTTCACCCACTTGCCCTTCTCGAGATCCTTGTAGTGCTCGAAGAAGTGCTGGATCTGTTGCAGCGTGATATCGGGCAGGTCGGAATACGACCTCACCTTGTCGTAGCGCTGCGTCAGCTTTGACGACGGCACCGCCAGAATCTTCTCGTCGCCGCCGGCCTCGTCCTCCATGAACAGCACGCCAACCGGGCGCACGCTCATGACGGCACCGGGGATGATGGCGCGGGTGTTGATGATCAGCACGTCGCAGGGGTCGCCGTCATCGGACAGGGTGTGCGGGATGAAACCGTAGTTTCCGGGGTAACGCATCGGCGTGTAGAGGAAGCGGTCGACCACCAGCGTGCCGGCTTCCTTGTCCATCTCGTATTTGATCGGTTCGCCGCCCACGGGGACTTCAATGATGACGTTGACGTCCTCAGGGACGTTTTTTCCGATCGAGACCGCATCGATACGCATTAAATAGGCTCCGTTGTCGCCGAGGTTAAATCGCGCCCGGCAGCGATTTTGGCGCTGTCATACGCGGGCTTGGCCCCCCAATCCATCGTGTTTTTTGAAATAATGAATCCAGCGATCACCGGCGCAAAAAGCAACGGTATCGACGAATTGGCAGCGCTGCCGATTAAGGTTTCAGCAGGTCAATTGGTCCAGGCGAAGGCAACCTTGTCGAGCGACTTCGGCCCGAACCGCTCCGATGAGCGTGCCACCATGCGGCCACCCAGCGCCCGGTAGAACTCGGTCGCCGGATCGTTGTCCGAGAGCGCCCACACCACCATGCTCTTCAGATTGCTCTGCATGAGGTCGCGGCGGGCGGCGGTGAACAGGCGGCGGCCGAAGCCGAGGCCCTGAAACTCGGGGCGCAGGTACAGCTCGTAGATCTCGCCGTCGAAATGCAGGCTGCGGGCGCGATTGCGGCCGTAGTTCGCGTAACCCGCGATCTTGTCGCCGAACACCAGCACGCTGACGCGGCTGCCCTTGCGGATCGCGCTGTCCCACCACTGCGGACCGCGACGGTTGATCAGCTTCTCCAGCTCGGCGCCGGGAATGATGCCCTGATAGGCGGAACGCCAGGCTTCGTCATGGGTGGACGCCACCGCAGTTGCATCTGCAGCTTTGGCCGGCCGGACCTCGATCAGGGTTGTGCTCATGGAGGCGATCAAACCAAGTCGCCGCGCCGGCGGCAAGACCTATCGTTAATTATCGGTTAACCTGTGGACTTTCTGCATCAGTATTTTAACCATGTTGTACCGAAAAAAGACAAGCCGCCATTTCGAACGGCAGTGGTCTGCCATGCGCCGGTGCAAAACTCCGTGGTCTCAGCGAACGAACGGCGATGGCAACGCAGAAAGTCCGCCCAGAGTGATTCGTTCCGAATACTCTGGCCTGTGTCATCCGTGTTCGTCCTCGGTCATTCATGCGGCTCCTCGATACCCTTGCTCTCCTTCTGCTGTCCGTGCTGACGGCGCAGCCTCTGAGCGCGCAGGTCACGTTCGGGGCAGCGGGCGCAGAGAGCGAGCCGTTCCGGCGGCAGGAATGGCGCGTGCCGTCCCCGGATACCGACATTGCCGCGCGCGCGCTGCTGTTTCGTCCCGCCGGTGCCGGTCCGTTTCGGCTTGCGGTGATCGCACATGCGTCGACACAGAACGTGTTGCGTCGCGCACAAATGCCGCAGCCGGAATATCGCGCACTCGCAGCGTTTCTCGTCGCGCGCGGCTTCGCCGTGCTCGTGCCGGAGCGGCTCGGCCATGGCGCGACCGGCGGACGCTATGTCGAGGACCAGGGTGGCTGCGACGAAGCGGACTACGCACGCGCGGGCCGCGCGACAGCGGAGCAAATTTCGCTCGCGCTGGACTATCTGCAAAAGCAGGCTTTTACCCGCAAGGATGCTGCGGTCGTGATCGGACACTCCGCAGGCGGCTGGGGCGCACTGGCGCTCGCGAACGCCGACCCGAAACGGATTTCCGCGATCGCTGTATTTGCGCCCGGACGCGGCGGTCACGCCAATGACGAGCCGAACAAGGTCTGCGCGCCCCATACGCTGCTCGCGGCTGCGGCCGAATTCGGCAAGGTGGCGCGCATTCCCGTCACATCGCTGGTCGCAGTCAATGACAGCTATTTTGCGCCGGCATTTTCGAAAGAGCTCGCGGATGCGTTTCGCAGCGGCGGCGGCCAGGACGACCTCCGCACGCTGCCGGCCGTGGGCAGCGAAGGACATTGGATGATCGAGACCGAGGCGGGCGTTCAAGCCGCAAGCAACGAGCTTGGGCGTGCGCTGAAGCTGGTGGTGGCGAACAGGCCATGACGCTGTATTTCCTGGTCGCGCCCCGGATGCTGGATAATCGCTGATGCAAAAATGGCTTGATGACGACGTGATCCTGTTCGACGGCGTCTGCATCTTCTGCTCGCGCTGGGTGCGGTTCGTAGCGCAGCGCGACACGACGAAGCGCTTTCGATTCACGCCGATCCAGTCGGATTACGGCGCGAAGCTCGCACGGACGTTTGGCATCGATGCCGATGATCCCGACACCAATGCGGTGGTCCATGGCGGCGAGGTGTTTATGAAGTCCGACGCCGCGCTGACCGTGCTGTCGCTGCTTCCCGGCTGGGGTTGGGTGCGCGCGCTGTTCGCCGTGCCGAAGCCGCTGCGCAATGCGGTGTACAGCCTCATCGCACGCAATCGCTATCGCATTTTTGGGAAGTATGATGCGTGCTTCGTTCCCGATGCCGATTTGCGGTCACGGGTGATCGAGTAGCTCGCAATGACGGAGTGTGCAGTTACGACTTGCCAAGAGCAGCAAGCACTTCCTTCGCCGCCCGCTCGCCACTGTCCCGCGCGCCATGCGCTGTCGTGAAGAAGTTCGGCGACGTCGCTTCGCCCGCAAAGAACAATCGCCCATCCACCGGCGCGGCCAACACCGCACGGTCGCCGGCGTGCCCCGGCAGCGCGTGCGAGTACGACCCTCGCGCAAACGGATCGTGTCCCCAGCGCGACTCGTACAGCGGCTTCAGCTTGCGACGGATGTCGTTGCCGAGAAAGCCCGCGATCTCGTCGATGCTGTGTGCGGCGATGGCGCCGTCGCCGGCGGCTTCGAGCTCCCTAGCAAAGCTGCCGCCGAAAAAGCCTTCGATGCAGGGCTGGCCGAACGGGCGGATGTGGTAGGTGCCCATCTCGGTGCGCATGCTGGCGCCGCGCAGGTTTCCTTCCCTGGGGAAGGCTTCGGCGTCGTCGAGTGCCAGCGTCACCTTGTCGTCGACGCCGAGCGGCAGGCCGCGCGCTGCGTCGACTTTGGCCGGTAGCGGCGGCGAGAAGCGGATCGCCTCCTCCGCGATCAGGTTGGTCGGTACGGTGACGATCACCTTGTCCGCGGCCATCATGCCCTGTGACGTCTCGATGCGGACCTGTTTGTTCGAATGATCAATCAGCGTGACGCTGCAGTACAGGGCCACCGGGCAGGGCGCGCCATAGGCCGCGATGAGCGCGCCATAGCCGCGCCGGACGCGCCAGTTGAGCTCGCTGTCCTCGTAGGCGTCCCAGTCGAGCGTCGACATGTCCTTGAGCTCGCAGCCGTTGATGTAGGTCGAGATCGCGTCGATCATGGGATTCCAGCGATTGCCGGGCTCGAGGCTGCGGCTCGCGGGCTCGTCCTTGCCCTTTTGCGCGGCCTGCCAGAGCCGCTCGTAGAACGCGTCCATCGCGCCCATGAAATCGTCGCGCTCGCCTTGCGGAAAGGCATTGCCATAGGCGCGCTCGCGCCAGGGCGGCAGATCCTTGTTGAGCTCGAATTCGAGCGCGCGTGCGATTGGAACGAACGAGTTCTTGTCGGCCGAGTGCAGCCAGCCGCAGCCGACGTCGAAGGTGACCTCGGGTGAGGCCTGCACGGTCCAGGCACGGCCGCCGAGCCGGTTGCGCGCCTCCAGCACGATCACCGAGAGGCCTGAACCGCGCAGCGCATGTGCTGCGCCGAGGCCGGCTGCACCGGCACCGATGATTGCGACATCGACGGAGGAAGGGAACGACATGGGTGGCCTCTAGCACGTCTCTGGTACGCGCTAAAGTCACCACAAATCAGGTGTCATCACCCGCTTTCGCGGGGAATGACAGCGAGCGAGAACGACAGCTTACGCCACCGCTTCCTTGGACTTTTCCGCGCGCTTGCGCTCGTTCGGGTCGAGGTGCTTCTTGCGCAGGCGGATCGACTTCGGGGTGACCTCGACGAGCTCGTCGTCCTCGATATAAGCGAGTGCCTTTTCGAGAGTCATGCGGATCGGCGGGGTCAGGCGCACGGCTTCGTCCTTCGAGGTCGTGCGGATGTTGGTGAGCTGCTTGCCCTTGAGCACGTTGATCTCGAGATCGTTGTCGCGGGTGTGCTCGCCGACGATCATGCCCTTGTAGACCTTCCAGCCGGGCTCGATCATCATCGGGCCGCGGTCTTCCAGCTTGAACATGGCGTAAGCCACCGCTTCGCCCTGGTCGTTGGAGATCAGCACGCCATTGCGGCGGCCCTGGATCTCGCCCTTGTACGGGGCATAGCCGTGGAACAGGCGGTTCATGATCGCGGTGCCGCGGGTGTCGGTGAGCAGCTCGCCCTGGTAGCCGATCAGGCCGCGGGTCGGCGAGTAGAACACCAGGCGCAGGCGGTTGCCGCCGGAGGGCTTCATCTCGACCAGCTCGGACTTGCGCTCGCTCATCTTCTGCACGACGACGCCGGAATGCTCCTCGTCGACGTCGATCACGACCTCCTCGATCGGCTCCATGGTGGCGCCGGTCGCCTCGTCCTTCTGGAACACGACGCGCGGGCGCGACACCGAGAGCTCGAAGCCCTCGCGGCGCATGGTCTCGATCAGGATCGCGAGCTGCAATTCGCCGCGGCCGGACACTTCCATCGCATCCTTGTCGGTGGCCTCGACGACGCGCAGCGCGACGTTACCCTCGGCTTCGCGCAGCAGGCGGTCGCGGATCATGCGGCTCGTCACCTTGTCGCCTTCGGTGCCGGCGAGGGGAGAGTTGTTGACGATGAAGGACATCGACACGGTCGGCGGGTCGATCGGCTGCGCCGGCAGCGGCACCTCGACGGTCGGGTCGCAGAAGGTGTCGGCGACGGTGCCCTTGGTCAGGCCGGCAATGGCGACGATGTCGCCGGCTTCGGCTTCATCGAGCGGCGTGCGCTCGAGACCGCGGAATGCCAGGATCTTGGTGATGCGCCCGGTCTCGACCAGCTTGCCGTCGGCATGCAGCACCTTGACCTGCTGGTTCGGCTTGAGAATGCCGGACGAGATGCGGCCGGTGATGATGCGGCCGAGATAGGGGTTGGCCTCGAGGATGGTGCCGATCATCCTGAACGGACCTTCCTCGACCGTCGGCGGCGCGACGTGGCGCAGGATCAGGTCGAACAGCGGCTCCATGCCCTTATCCTGCGGACCCTCGGGGCTTTCGGCCATCCAGCCCTGCTTGGCCGACCCATAGAGGATCGGGAAGTCGAGCTGCTCCTCGCTGGCGTCGAGCGCCGCGAACAGGTCGAACACCTCGTTGATGACTTCGGTCGGACGCGCGTCGGGACGGTCGACCTTGTTGATGACGACGATCGGCTTGAGGCCGACCTTGAGCGCCTTGGAGACCACGAACTTGGTCTGCGGCAGCGGGCCTTCGGCGGCGTCGACCAGCACAAGCGCACCGTCCACCATGTTCAGGATGCGCTCGACCTCACCGCCGAAATCGGCGTGGCCGGGAGTGTCGACGATGTTGACGCGGGTGTCCTTCCACTGCACCGAGGCCGCCTTGGCCAGAATGGTGATGCCGCGCTCGCGCTCCAGGTCGTTGGAGTCCATGGCGCGATCCGTCACCTTCTGGTTCTCGCGGAAGGTGCCGGATTGCTGGAGGAGCTTGTCGACGAGGGTGGTCTTGCCGTGGTCGACGTGGGCGATGATGGCGACGTTACGAAGATTCATGAGTGAGCTTCTTTGCGATCGGACAATGGGTTAAGCGCGATCTCGCCGGTCAAGCCGGGACCTCTTCACGGATAACGCTGGAAACGTGGAAAACGGGGCCTGCTACGCCCAAAAAGGAAACCCGGCCATATCGACCGGGCAGCCTACGCGTTTGCGGCGCAATATAAGCAAAAAGCGCCAAAAAACAATGCGTTCTTTCTGGGTTGGTTGATTGAATTTTGCCCGGGAATCCCCGGGGGTTAGGGACGATTCTGGGCCAAATCGGCCCTTTAACCCGTGGTGGCCGCCGCAATCAGCCCTGAGCGGAGCCGCGGTCCGGCTGCTCGGTCGGATAGACCCCGCGCAGCACCTCCTCGAAGTGCATCTTCACGGCGTCGTTGCAGAGGCAGGCGCGCAGGCGCAGGCCGGCATGGTTGCGGACCAGGATCGAGCCGCGCCGCGTGTCGAGCACGCCTTCGGCCCTGAACGATTGCAGCACGCGGCTCGCATAGCTGCGCCCCACCCCGAGCAATGTGGCGAGCTGCTCATGCGTCAGTGGCACGCTGCTCTCGTCGCCGGTCCGCTCCATCGCTGCCAGGATCCATTTCGCCGTGCGCTGCTCGATCGAGTGGATGGCGTTGCAGGCGGTCGACTGGAACATCTGCGCCAGCATGCAATCGGCGTAGCGGGCAAAGATATTGCGCAGCGATGGCGAGCTCAGCTTGGCTGCTTCCAGCTTGGCGACATTGATGCGCACAAACGGGCCGCCGAATTTCACGCAGATGCGGGTGTAGGCCGGCAGAAATCCTTCGCTGACGATGCCGCCCACCGCGCCTTCGCGACCGACCAGAATGGTCTCGACGTCACGGCCGTCCTCATTCGGGACCAGAAACGTCGCGAGCGAAGGCCCGCAGGGAAAATGCACGACCTGGACGTCGTCGCCGGGACTGTAGAGCAGATGGTTCGCGCCGACGTCGTCGAGGGTGACATGGGGCGCGAGCAGCGCATAATCCGCCGCGTTCAGGCGCCGCAAGAGATTGTTGGCGGGGCGGCTCTCGATCTCGTTTGCCAGGCTGATACGCGCGTCCATCGTGAACTTTCCCTCCTCCTCTCCACATTAGCGGGCTCGGTTCACGGCTTGTGTGCACATGTGGACAGACATCAAAACTGTTCTGTGGTGAGTTTCGTTCCGGGAACCCTCCGATGTGGCTTGGGCGCAGGCGTCGGGATGAGGCCGTCCAGATTGGTGAAAAACATGCAGCCCTCGATAGCAGCCAGGATCATGACACCTGCTTCCCCGGACCGTTCGGCCGACGTTCCTGCCGATGTTCTCATCGTCGAGGACGATCCGATCATCGCCATCGATTTCGAGGATCGACTGCTCGGCTTTGGTGTGACCAGCGTGCGCACCGTGGCGTCGGTGGCGCAGGCGCTGCAGGAGATCACGGCACGCGCGCCCGACTTCGCGCTGCTCGATGTCGAGCTGATCCGCGAGAAGAGCTTTGCAATCGCCGAGCGGCTCGCCGCCCTGGAAATCCCTTTCGTCTTCGTCACCGGCTACGGCGCGGAGACCGGCATCCCTGCGCAATTTGCCGCGCGTCCGCGGCTGCAAAAGCCGTGCTCCAGCGATGCGCTGGAAGCGGCGTTGCAGGCGCGCGACGCCTGACGGCGCGGTAGCCTCAGGCCTGCTTCGGATCGAGCGTGGTCGACCACAGCGCGACGTCGGCGCGGTCGCGCAACGTCACAATCATCTGGCCCGAGGCACCGTCGATCTTGACGTGACCGAAGAACTGCATGCCGGCGGACGGCGGCAGGTTCTGCTTGTCGAGGCCGGGCGCCTTGATGAAGCGCACCTCGGGGCCGAAGGTGTTGTCGAGCTCGTTCGGACCGAACGTGCCGGCATGCAGCGGACCCGAGACGAATTCCCAGAACGGCTCGAAATCCTGGAACTGGGCCTTGTTGGGATCGTAATAATGCGCCGCGGCGTAGTGCACGTCCGCGGTCAGCCACACCGTGTTCTTGATCGGTGCCATCTTGATGAAGCGCAGGATGTCGGCGATCTCGAGCTCGCGGCCGCGGGCCGGACCGTCGCCCTGCGCGAATGCCTCGGAGCCCTTCTTGTTGGTCGCATCGTCATAGACGATCAGGCTGAGCGGCATGTCGGAGGCAATCACCTTCCATGTCGCGCGCGAATTGAGCAGGCCACGCTTCAGCCACGCCATCTGCTCGGGCCCGAGGAAATAGCTGGCCGGGCCGTAGTCCGTCTCGAGGTTGGCGCCGTTCGGGCCGCGATAGCTGCGCTCGTCGAGCACGAACACGTCGAGATGCGGGCCGTAGGAGATCTGGCGATAGACCCGGCCCGGCTCGTTGATGCTCTCGCGCATCGGATACATCTCGTGGAAGGCGCGGCCCGCGCGCGCCGCGAGCAGCGAGATGTCGCGCACCTTGTAGGTCGCCGGCAGATCCTTCGACAGCGACCAGTTGTTGGTCACCTCGTGATCGTCCCACTGCACGAAGATCGGCACCTCGGCATTGAAGGCGCGGACATTGTCGTCGGTGAAATTGTATTTGTGCGCGGCGCGGTACTCGTCCAGCGTCTCGGCGACCTTGGCCTTCTCGGGAATCGTGACGTTCTTCCAGATCTTGCCGTCGGCAAGCTTGACCTCGGAGGGGATCACGCCGTCGGCGTAGATGGTGTCGCCGGAATGCAGCAGGAAATCCGGCCGGTGTTTTCGCATGGCCGCGAAGGTGACCATGCCGCCGTCGTCGGGATTGATGCCCCAGCCCTGGCCGGCGACGTCGCCGCCCCAGACAAAGCTGACGTCGCGGCGGTCGGCGGGCGCCGTGCGGAAGCGGCCGACCACGGGCTCGCCTTCGATCGCGGTGTGGGAGAGATCGCGGAAGCGGACGCGGTAGAAGATGTCCTGGCTGGCAGGAAGATTGTCCACCAGCATCTTCGCGGTGAAGTCGCTCTCGGGCAGCGCCGCGATCGGCGGCAGCGCGCGCGCGTCCTTGAAGGACTCCGTGGTTGCCACCTCGACCAGCATCTGCGCGGGCCGGTCGGTCCGCGCCCAGACCACGCCGCCGTCGACTGTGACGTCGCCGGACTGCACGCCATGGGTCACCGCCGGCCGGTCGGCCGCGCGCGACAGATGCGGCATCGCAATCGCGCCAAGCGCACCGGCGCTGGTGCTGAGGAAACGACGGCGGGAAAATTTGATCTTCATGGATCGCTCGCTGGCTAGCAGTCTCGCGCGCATCTCGCGCCGTCATTCCGGGTTCGCGCTCTGCGCGTCCCGGAATGACAGCGGAAGCTATATTGAGACAATGTGACGCGGCGATTACGCGCGCAAGCGTTTATGCGTTGCCGGCGGCCCGGAATTGCGTGCCGGCGCGTTGCAGGTTCTGCGGCATGCTGGACAGCACGGCCTTGCGGTCGGCAACCGCAGTGTGGAACTGGTCGAGCACGATGTTGAAGGCGGTCAGCGCGCCTTGCTCGATCGCGCCGTGGTCGTAGCAGCGCAGCGTGTCGCGCAGGATCTCGTCGGCCTCGGCCTGCATCTGGTCGAGATCTTCGGCGGTCTCGCTCTTGCGGGCGGCGGCGAGCATGTCGAGCAGCCGTTCGCGCAGATGGCTGTTGTTGTCGCGCTCGTCCTTCCTCAGATAGCCCGCGAACCACGCACCGAGCGAGCCCATGGCGGAAAGCGCCATCAGGCTCCACCAGATGTAATCGCTGTACTTGTCGAGGAAGGTTTTCTCTTCGCCGTCGACGAAAGCGGCCGCGCCCGGATGCACGGGGATCACCGCGTCCTTGTCGGTATCGGGCGTCTCGATCTTCGCGGCCTGCGGGAATTCGGTCAGCAATTGCTGGCGTACCGCGAAGAGCTGCCGGGTGAAAGCCGCGACGGTGGTCTCGGACAGGCCTTTGCGCGCCACGATGTGGTGCGAGAAGCTGATGGTCTTGACCTCGTCGTCCGGACGATCGGGCGAACCACCATAGGTACCCGCGGGAATCTCCGACGCTTCATAGACCGGATGATTCTGCGCGATCGCGTCCGCCGAATCGATTGCGAGGAAGGTCAGCGTGCCGCCATCCTTGGCCGATGCGGCAATCGCATCCGCCGTGATCTTGCTGTTGACGGGGCCCGCCGCGAGGTAGACGTCGGCCTTCTGTGACTTGATCGCCTCGGCAGCTTCATTGGCCGGGAATTGCACGATCTCGACCTTGGCGGGATCGACTCCGTATTGCTGCAGGATCACCTTGAGCAAATTGACGTTGGCCTGCGTGCGGCCGACCACGCCGACACGATGGCCGGCGAGCTGCGCAATCTTGGTGATTTTCGCGCCCTTCTTCTTGCCCTTGCCGGACACGGACCACAGCACCGCGACGTTCTTGCGCAGCGTCGCGACGGCTTGGGCGTTCTTGGGGACATTGAGATCGCCGCGCACGATGGCGAGATCGGCCTTGCCCTCCGCGAGCAGATCCGCGCTGGCGGTGGCGCCGTCGGTCTGGATCGGGCGCAACCGCACAAAGCCTTTGCTCTGCGCAAAGGCCTGCGTCAGTGTCTGCACCACCTTGACGTCGTCGCTGTTGGCGGGACCGACCGCGATCTTCAAGGTCACCGGTCGCATCGCGAAATAGTAGCCGCCGGCCAGTGCGCCGACGATTGCGAGCACCAGCGCCAGAGACACGAGTGCCGTCTTCCGCGCCGCGGATCGCGGCGAAGGCGGAGAGGGCGTTTCGGCCAGGTTCGCGTCCCCGGTCATCGATCTCCCAAACAGGCGCTTCAGGCTCAGTTTCATCTTGGCCGGCGATTTACGCCCGCAACTGTAGCAAATTTCTTGTCCGGCGGGGTTACATCTCCGTCATGGTTAGCGGATCGGCCAAACCCCCGTATGAACTCCGGCCGTAGGCACGGTGTTAGGGTAAAGTTCCCCTGAAAACGGAGGCGATCATGGCAGAACGGCTATCGGCGGACGCACGCAGGCAGGCGCTGGGCGGTATCCCGGGCTGGGCGGAGGTCCAGGACGGCAAGGGGATCGGGAAGACCTTTGTCTTCAAGGATTTCAACGAGGCTTTCGGCTTCATGACCCGCGCGGCGCTGGTCGCCGAGAAGATGGATCACCACCCCGAATGGCGCAACGTCTACAAGACGGTCGAGGTGGTGCTGTCGACCCACGACGCCGGTGGCGTCACCAAGCTCGACATCACGCTCGCCACGGCCATGAATGCGATCGCCAAGCTGACGCAGGGCTGACGTCTTGCAGGGGCGGGCCGCGTCCCCATCTTGTGATCGGCACGGGATGCGGCCATCCGCCGCGTCCGGCTGAACGGGAGTTTGTCGAACATGGCTGCCGAGCACAGCGTCGGCTTCGAGCCGGCCGATCGGCTCGCGGAAGATCGTGAAAGCGTGCGCCGCCGCTTCTGGCGCAAGCTGAAGCGCGTCGTCGCGCATCTGCCGTTCGCCGAAGATCTGCTCGCCGCCTATTACTGCGCGTTCGACCGGCAGACGCCGCGCCACGTCCAGGCGTCGCTGCTGGGCGCGATCGCCTATTTCATCTTGCCGTTCGACTTCATTCCCGACGTGATGCCGGTGCTCGGCTTCACCGATGACGCCGCCGTGCTCGCCACCGCCATTCGCATGGTCGCCAGCCATATCACGTCGGAGCACCGCGACGCGGCGCGCGCTGCGCTGAAGCGCGGGGTGGATGAGGCGGAAGCGGCGTAGCAGACGCTATTGGCGGCACGTCGTCGCCACACCCACTGCCGTCATCCCTCGCGAAGGCGGGGAATCCAGTACGCCGCGGCCTCTCGATTCAATCACCGGCGTCTCGGAGTACTGGATCGCCAGCCCCAGTGCGCAATTGCGCACAAGGCGGGCGATGACGGCGAGTGTGTAGCTGCTCGCTACTTCTTTTCCGCGCGCGCCTTCTCCGCATCCCACGCCTGGAATTGCCTGAACAGCGTGTCCCTGTCTGCGTCGGACACTTTCGCGGCTGCGGGGGCCTGCTTCAGGAATGCCTCGAAGCGTTGCTGTGTCACCGGTTCGACGCCGTGCCGGTCGAGCCATTGCTGCGCCACCGGCAACCTGTTCCAGCCGGACAGAGGTGCCGCGAGCGAAACCTCCTTCCATTTGGGATGGAACGGCGGGTTCTGAAGCGCGGGGAATTTGGTGAAGAACGCGTCCACGAACAGCGCGAGCTTGCGATAGCGCTCGGTGTTGGGCGCCCAATTATAGGCCGCGAGCACGGCAGGCACCGCGATGGTGTCCACGCTCTCGCCGTCCTTGATCAGGTTGGGGTAGTCCTTGGCGGTCAGCGTCGTCGGCAGATAGTCATTCTGGAGCGGCTTTGCGTAGTCGACTTTCGCAAGGTGAAAGCGGCCGTCATTGCCGAAGGTCGAGACCGATTTGTACGGCTTGCCGCCGACCACGATCACTGCATCGATCTCGCCGGCTTTCAGCTTTTCCATCGCGATGCGCTGCTCGACATAGACGAACTTGGCCTTGATCCCGAGCCGCTCGAACACGGTAAGCGCGGTAACAAAGGTGCCGCCATTCGGCAGGTCGACGCTCACCGTCTTGCCTTCGAGGTCTTTCAGCGTCGCGATCGATTTCGGCGCGATCACCTGCATCTCCTCGTTGTAGAGTTTCGTCACATAGGTGAACTGCCGCTTGATGTCCTTGGCGAAGCCTTTGCGTTCGAGATAGTCGAGCGTATCGGCTCGCACGATTCCGAGATCGACGCCCTGCAAAAACAGGATGTCGGCGACGCTCTGCACCGAGCCACGGCCGACGATCGGCAGCACCCGGATCTTGTTGCCGTCGTCGAGCACCGAGGCGAGGTCGGCGCCAAACTGCACATAGGTGCCGCCGATCGTGCCGGTAATCAGCGTGACGGTGTTGGCGTTGAGCGCCTGCTTGGTCGAGGTCGAGCCGAACTGGAAGATGGCCTTCAGGCTGTCCGAGACCTTGGCCGGATCATATTCGGTCTGCTCTGCGCGTGCGGTGTAGGCACAGATCGTCATGATGGCGGCAAGCGCCATTTTCAAAGCGTTACGCATGATGTCCCCTGAAGCGTTCTAGTTCGAGAGAAGAGCGAGGCGCTGCTGCGCGTCCGCCGATCCGAGGGCTGCGGCCCTCTGGTACCAGTCGCGCGCCGCGGCGGCGTCGGCGGTGATGCTCCGCGTGTCCTTGGTGCCCAGTACGATTGGATCATAGGTCTGCGCCAGCAGGAACGCAGCCGTCGCATCCTGCGCATTCGCCGCGCGCTCGAGCAACAGCCGCGCCGCGGCGATGTCGCCGACGGTCATTAGGCTCCCGGCGCGCGCCATCAACCCGGCCAGCGTGTCGGCGTCGAGGGTCTTGGCCGGCGGAGGTGACGCGGGCTGTTCGGTGACAGATGCCGGTACAGGCGCAGGTGGCTGAGCCTGTAGCGCGGTCTGGTAGGCGGTTGCGATCGCCTCGCGGCTCGGCGCCGTTGGCGCGGACATGTCCAGTGCGTCAGCACTCGCCAGCATCGTGTTGGTCACACGCGCGGCATCCTTGACAGGACTCTGCCGTGCGGCGGGCGGATTGGCGGAAGCTGCGGCCTCGTCCGCGGCCGCGCCCATCCACGACTTGGTGTTGATGGAGAGCAGCCGGTTGAGGTCGGACTGAAACAGCGCGACCGGAACCGCGATGGCCGCCGCCGCCAGGATGGCGGCGAGAATGCGCGGGACGATCCTGACGCCGGTGCGCAACTCGCGTGGCGCGAATTCGCGCGGATCCGGCGGGCTGAGCGGATCGGACAGGAAGAGTGGAATCGGATCGTCCGGAGAAAGTTCGGCCCGTGCGGCGCGTGCACGGATATAGGACGCGGTAGGCGGATGTGATGCGACTTGATCGGAGTCGAGCGACCTCGACCCCCTGGACTGACGGAAGGCCGTCGTCTCCATGGTGATGCTCCCCAATACTGACACAACGCGGGGCATTGCCGGTTTCAGTTTTCTTGTTGTTGTCCAGGAGCGCCCTGCAAACTGGAACCGGTAAATCGCAATTTGAATCAGCCCAAAAAGCGACGGCGATTGGGGCGAATCGGGAAATATTCGGGTTTCATTACGGCGAGGCGGCGAAATGCACCGCAATTTTAGCGGGAATGGTTGAGAGGGATTTTACCGGACAACGGTGGGCATGCTGTCTGTCCCGCACTCGCTGTCATTCCCCGCGAAGGCGGGGAATCCAGTACGCCGCGGCCTCTCGATTCAATTACCGGCGTCTCGGAGTACTGGATCGCCCGGTCGAGGCGGGCGATGACAGCGGGCGTGTGCGGTGACACACGCCTCCACCCGCATTCTCATGGATGCAAGATCACCTTGCCCATGGCCTGACGACCCGCAAGCACCTTCAATGCGTCGGCGGTCTGCGCCAGCGGGAAGGTGCGGTCGACGTGTGAGGAGATCTTTCCTTCCGCCGTCCACTTCACGAGCTTATCGAGATTGGCGCGGTTCTTCTCCGGATTCTGCCGGGTCCAGGCGCCCCAGAACACGCCACGGATGTCGCAGCCCTTCAGCAGCGCGAGGTTCAGCGGCATCTTCGGAATGTCGCCGGCGGCAAAGCCGATCACGAGGAAGCGGCCTTCCCAGGCGATCGAGCGCAGTGCCTGCTCGGCATACGCACCACCAACCGGATCGAAGATGATGTCGACGCCCTTGCCGCCGGTGAGTTTTCGCAAGCCTTCCTTCAGATCTTCCTTGCCGTAGTTGAGCGTGAGCTCGGCGCCATGCGCTTTGGCGAATTCGAGCTTCTCGTCCGACGAGGCGCAGGCGATCACCTTCAGGCCCATCAACTTGCCGAGCTCGCATGCAGCGAGGCCCGTGCCGCCGGCAGCACCAAGCACCGCGAGCGTCTCGCCCGGCTTCGGGCCGGCGCGATCTTCCAATGCATGCAGCGCGGTGCCGTAGATGATGATGATGCCGGCCGCACGGTCATGGTCGAGATTGTCGGGAATCTTCACGATCGTTGCCGCCGGCAGCGCGATCTTTTCGCGCGCGCCGTTGTGGCCGCAGGAGGCGACCACGCGATCGCCGACCTTGAGGTCGGTGACACCGGGGCCGATACTCTCGATCACGCCCGAGACTTCAGCAGCCGGCGAGAACGGAAACGGCGGCTTGATCTGGTACTTGCCCTGAATCATCAGGATGTCGAAGAAGTTCAGCGCCGCCGCCTTGATCGCGATCACGGCTTCGCCGGGACCAGCCACCGGATCCGGCACATCAGCAAGCACGAGATCGTCGGGCTGGCAATATTGCGAGCAGAGGATGGCTTTCATGGCGGCACCTTCTTGAGAGAACTTGCTTGAGAGAACTTGGCGTTTCAGCGAATTATAGTTGGCCCGTTTCTGCCGGATTTAGCACGGCCCGACAATCCAGTTTCTTTGCCCAAAGCGATGCGCAGGCCTATCCTCACGTCATTGCGAGCGGAGCGAAGCAATCCAGAAACCGTACCGCGGAAATAGTCTGGATTGCTTCGCTGCGTTCGCAATGACGAAGCAAGAACAAAAGGGAGGATTCAAACGATGTTTGAAACAGGTCTGCTCAGGGGCAAGCGCATTCTCGTCACCGGCGGCGGCTCGGGCCTTGGTGCCGCGATGGGACGCCGCTTCCTCGCGCTCGGCGCCGCGCTCGTGATCTGCGGTCGCAAGCTCGACCGGCTGGAGGCAACCGCGAGCGAGATGCGCGCGCAGAGCAGCGGCAAGGTCACGACGATCGCGTGCGATGTTCGCGATGGTGTCGCCGTCGACGAGATGATGGATGCGATCTGGCGCGAGGCACCGCTCGACATCCTGGTCAACAACGCGGCCGCGACCTTCATCGCGCAAAGCGAGCATCTGTCGTTCCGCGCAGCGGACGCGGTCCTGGCGCCGACCCTGCATGGCGCGATGTACTGCACGCTCGCCGCCGGCAAACGCTGGATCGACGGCAGGCACAACGGCGTCGTGCTCTCGATCCTCTCGACCTCGACCATCACCGGCCGGGCCTTCACTGTTCCCTCGGCGATGGCCAAGTCGGCGGTGCTGGCGATGACCAAAAGCCTCGCGGTCGAGTGGGGCCCGAAGGGCATCCGCACCGTCGCGATCGCGCCCGGACCGTTCCCGACCGCCGGTGCATCGGGCCAGCTTCGCCCCGAGGGCCGCGACGAGGGCTGGACCGCGCGAAATCCGATGGGGCGCACGGGCGAGCACAGCGAGCTCGCCGACCTCGCCAGCTTCCTGGTCTCGGACCGTGCCGGCTACATCAACGGTGAGATGGTGGTAATCGACGGTGGGGCGCATTTGCGCAGTTCCGGCGCCGAAGATTTGTTGCGCTGGACCGATGCACAATGGGCCGAGCAACGTGCCGCGCGGTCCAAAGGCTGACCCGCTAACTGCCTTCCCAAATTGAACTTTTCCGGCTATCCCTGCGACGGGGACAAAGCACGGCCGGGCCATCTTCCAGTCACAATATTGAGGGAACCACTCCAGCATGTGGCGGGTGCTGATTTTAGCTTTGATGACTGGCGTGACAGCTTGTGGAATCACCGGTTCCGCGCGGGCGCAGACGCCGCAACCGGCGCCGAAGGCTGCGGCAAAGCCGGCCGCTGCCAAGACGGCAGCCAAGCCCGAGGGCAAGCCGGTTGGTCCTGCCGCGGCGGTTGCGGGCGGCGCAGAGCCGACCCTGATCGGCCAGTTCGGCACCTGGGGCGCCTATTCGGCGGCGCCCAACGGCAAGAAGGTCTGCTTTGCGCTGGCAAAGCCGTCGTCGTCGAAGACCAATCCGCCGAACCGGCCACGCGATCCCGCCTATGCCTTCGTCTCGACCCGCCCGGCCGAGAAGGTGAACAACGAAGTCTCGGTCATGATCGGCTATGCGCTGAAGCCGGGCTCGGAATCCTCGGTCGAGGTCGGGGGCGCCGCGTTCGCGATGTACACGCAGGGCGACGGCCTCTGGATCAAGAATGCGGCCGAGGAGGAGCGGATGGTCGAGGCCATGCGCAAATCCGCCGATCTCGTGGTCAAGGGCGTCTCGGCCAAGGGGACGGAGACGACCGACACCTTTTCGCTGAAGGGCCTCGCCCAGGCGCTCGACCGGATTTCGCAAGACTGCAGACGATAGGGCTGCCAACGATAAATTGCAGGCGTTAAGGCTGCAGGCGGGATCACGGTCGCAATCGGCAGTTCCGGTTGCTATATAAGGCCTGTTCCAGATTTTCTTCCGTCATTCCGGGTTCGATGCGGCGCATCGCCCCGGAATCTCGAGGTTCCGGGTTCAGCTCCTCGAGCTGCCCTGGAACGACCAAGCCATTAGGTCCATCCAATGCAACCGACGACCGAGCCGCGCGACGCAATCCTGGTGGAGAAGACTCCACTCGAAACCTATGTGCCGCCGGCGAAGCCATCGCTGATCGGTCTGTCGCGCACCGAGCTTGCCGATCGCCTCGGCGACATCGGCGTCGCGCCCGCGCAGCGCAAGATGCGCGTGCAGCAGCTGTGGCACTGGCTGCATTTCCGCGGCGCCCAGAGTTTCGACGACATGACCTCGATCTCGAAGGGCATTCGCGCCGAGCTCGCAGAGCATTTCACGGTCGATCGGCCCGAGGTCGTGGCCGAGCAGATCTCCAACGACGGCACCCGCAAATGGCTGCTGCGGCTGCCGAGCGGCGACAATGTCGAGAAGGCGCATGAAGTCGAGTGCGTCTACATCCCCGAGACCGATCGCGGCACGCTCTGCGTCTCCTCGCAGGTCGGCTGCACCTTGAATTGCTCGTTCTGCCACACCGGCACGCAGCGCCTGGTGCGTAACCTCACCGCCGGCGAGATCGTCGGCCAGATCATGGTGGCGCGCGATCGCCTCAATGATTGGGCCGATCGCGAGGACGGCACGCGCCGCGTCACCAACGTCGTGATGATGGGCATGGGCGAGCCGCTCTACAATTTCGATGCGGTGCGCGATGCGCTGCTGATCGTCGGCGACAATGAAGGTATCGGCATCTCCCGCCGCCGCATCACGCTGTCGACCTCGGGCGTGGTGCCGAACATCGTGCGCGCCGGCGAGGAGATCGGCGTCATGCTCGCGATCTCGCTGCATGCGGTGCGTGACGAGCTGCGCAACGAGCTGGTGCCGCTCAATCGCAAATATCCGATCAAGGAGCTGCTGCAGGCCTGCCGCGACTATCCCGGCGCCTCCAATGCACGCCGCATCACCTTCGAATATGTGATGCTTAAGGGCGTCAACGATTCGCTCGACGATGCAAAGCTGCTGGTCAAGCTGCTCAAGGGCATCCACGCCAAGATCAACCTGATCCCGTTCAATCCCTGGCCCGGCACGGCCTACGAATGCTCGGACTGGGACCAGATCGAAAAATTCTCCGAATACATCTTCAACGCCGGCTATTCCTCGCCGGTGCGCACCCCGCGTGGCCGCGACATCCTCGCCGCCTGCGGCCAGCTCAAGTCGGAGACCGAAAAGCTCAGCGCACGCGAGCGCCAGGCGCTGCGCGCCATGGCGATGACGGATTGATGATGCGCGGCCGCGCTCTCGCATCCTCGTCATTGCGAGCGCAGCGAAGCAATCCAGTCTGTCCTCGCGGAAAAACTCTGGATTGCTTCGCTTCGCTCGCATTGACGGTGAGTTTCCTGTCATGTCCCTGATCGGCCGCCTCATCGTCATCTTCATCGGATTCCTCGCCGCCTGTTTCGTCGGCGGCATGATCGTCGTCGTTGCGCTGCTGTTTCCGGAATTCTCCGATCTCGGCGCCGGTCCCGTCGATCAGGGCACGATCGACATTATGCTCGGCTTCGGCTTCATCTTCGTCTCCGGCTTTGCGCTGGTGCCGGCGGCTGTGATCGTCGCGATCACCGAAGCGCTCTACATCCGCAGCGCGCTTGCCTATGCCGTCGGCGGCGGCCTGGTCGGGCTCGCCTGCTATCTCGGCCTCGTTCCCTTTCACTCCGACACGTTGCAGTTCGAGGGCATCGTGCGCCGTCACCTGGAGATCATGACCGGTGCGGGCATCGTTGCCGGCGTGGTCTATTGGCTGATCGCCGGTCGCAACGCCGGCGCCTGGCGCCAGCCGTTGCCCCCGCGCCAGCCGCCTCCACCGCTGCCATTGAATTCAAGGCCGGATGCACAGTAATTCGTGCCGTCATTCCGGGGTTTTCATCCCCGTTCCACTCCGCTAAACCGCGCGCCATGAACCGGACTGGACTCTTCATCGCCCTGGCGCTGTGGCTCGTGATCGGCGTCGTTTTCGGCCTCTATCCCGAGCTCGATCTCAAGCTCGCCGCGCTGTTCTTCGATCCCGGGACGAAAACCTTTCCGCTCAAGCTGAACGTCTGGGCCGGCATCGCGCGAGACGCTGCGATGTGGATCTCCTGGGCCTTGGTGCTGCCTTCGCTGGTCGCACTCGTGGTCAAGATGATCCGGCCCGATCGTCCCTTGATGGTGTCGGGGCGCGCGATCGTGTTCCTGCTGGTCACGATCATCCTGTCGGCCGGCATTCTCACCAACCTCACCTTCAAGTCCTATTGGGGCCGGCCGCGGCCGGTGGTGGTGACGGAGTTTGGCGGCGACCAGCAGTTCGTGGCGTGGTGGGATCCGCGCGGCGATTGTGCGCGCAATTGCTCGTTCTTCTCGGGCGAGGGTGCGACCGCGTTCTGGACGCTGGCGCCGGCTGCGCTCGCACCACCACCATGGCGGCCGCTTGCCTACGCCGGCGCATTGGTGTTCGGCGCCGCGACCAGCGGGCTCCGCATGGCCTTTGGCGGGCACTTCTTCACCGATGTCGCGACCGCCGGTCTCGTCACCTTCGTCGTGATCTGGTTCGGCTACGCGCTGATCTACCGCTGGCCGCGGACCCGGTTTTCGGACGAGGCGGTCGATGCCGCCCTGACCCGGCTGAACATGCCCGCCTACCGGCTCCGCCAGCGCCTGTTCGGTGGCAAGACCGGTCCCGCAGCGTCGATTTGAGCCATTAAATGCGTGCTCAGGTCAGCGAAATTTGATATTCGCGCGGTCAAACTGCACAAGCTATCAGCCCCGCAAGACCCGATTGGAAGCGCCATGACCACGATCCTGAAAAGCCTGCCCAAGGGTGAGAAAGTCGGCATCGCGTTTTCGGGCGGCCTCGACACCAGCGCGGCGCTGCTCTGGATGAAGCAGAAGGGCGCGCGCTGCTACGCCTATACCGCCAATCTCGGCCAGCCCGACGAAGCCGATTACAACGAGATCCCGCGCAAGGCGGAGGCGTTCGGCGCCGAGAAGGCCGTGCTGGTCGATTGCCGCACGCAGCTGGTCCACGAAGGCATCGCCGCGATCCAGTCGGGCGCCTTCCACATCTCGACCGGCGGCATCACCTATTTCAACACGACGCCGCTCGGGCGCGCCGTGACCGGCACGATGCTGGTCGCGGCGATGAAGGAGGACGGTGTCAACATCTGGGGCGACGGCTCGACCTTCAAGGGCAACGACATCGAGCGCTTCTACCGCTACGGCCTGCTCACCAATCCGGGCCTGCGCATCTACAAGCCCTGGCTCGACCAGCAGTTCATCGACGAGCTCGGTGGCCGCGCCGAAATGTCGGCGTTCATGACGGCACAAGGCTTCGCCTACAAGATGAGCGCCGAGAAGGCGTATTCGACCGACAGCAATCTGCTCGGCGCCACGCACGAGGCGAAGGATCTCGAAAGCCTCGACAGCGGCATCAAGATCGTCAACCCGATCATGGGCGTGCCGTTCTGGCGCGATGACTGCAACGTCAAGGCCGAGAAGGTCGTCGTGCGTTTCGAGGAAGGCCAGCCGGTCGCGTTGAACGGCCGGACTTTTGCCGATCCCGTCGCGCTGTTCCTCGAAGCCAATGCGATCGGCGGCCGTCACGGTCTCGGCATGAGCGACCAGATCGAGAATCGCATCATCGAGGCGAAGAGCCGCGGCATCTACGAGGCGCCCGGCATGGCGCTCTTGCACATCGCCTATGAGCGTCTCGTCACCGGCATCCACAACGAGGACACCATCGAGCAGTACCGCATCAGCGGCATGCGCCTCGGCCGTCTTCTCTATCAGGGCCGCTGGTTCGACTCGCAGGCCCTGATGCTGCGCGAGACCGCGCAGCGCTGGGTCGCGCGCGCCGTCACCGGCGAGGTCACCCTCGAGCTGCGCCGCGGTAACGACTATTCGATCCTCAACACCGAGAGCCCTAACCTCACCTATGCGCCGGAGCGGCTCAGCATGGAGAAGGTCGAGGACGCCGCCTTCACGCCCGAACACCGCATCGGCCAGCTTACCATGCGCAACCTCGACATCGCGGATACGCGAACCAAGCTCGGTCTCTATGCGAAGACCGGCCTGCTCTCAGGCAGCGAAGGCTCGCAGATTTTCAAGCTCGAGAGCGACAAGGATTGACGTAACCCGCGACTGTCGCCTCATTCGTCATTGCGAGCGAAGCGAAGCAATCCAGAATCTCTCTGCAGAGACAGTCTGGATTGCTTCGTCGCTTCGCTCCTCGCAATGACGACGCACAAAACAAAAATGGCCGGGATCGCTCCCGGCCATTTTGCATTTATGCGCGTCGCCTCAGCGCGGCGGCGTGGTGCCGGGCGGAGGCGGCGGCAGCGAGGCCTGGCCGCCGTTGAGCAGCGGCGTGATGCGGCGGACGGTGACGCGCCGGTTGATCTGGCTCGGTCCGTCGGTCTGCTCCTTCAGGTACTGCTTGCCGTAGCCTTGCGACGTCAGGTTCTCCGCGGGCACATTGAACTGCTGGGTCAGCAATTCGGCTGCGGATTGCGCGCGGCGATCCGACAGCGACAGATTGTCGACGTCGTTGCCGGTCGCGTCGGTGTGGCCCTCGATCAGGAACACCTCGCGCGGGTTGCGCTGGATCGCCCGATTGAGGCCGTCGGCGATGACTTGCAACTTCGCAGCCTGGTCCGGTGGGATGGTCCACGATCCCGTCTCGAAATTGATCGTGTTGACGTCGACGCTCGGCATCTGCATGCGAACATTGGGGCTGTAGCGGATTTCGTCGAGCGAATAGCGTCGATCGATCCGTTGCACCGGCGGTGCTTCCATGGCGCCGTAGATCATGTCCGGCGTCGCATCCTGGGCGTCGACGATGTAGCGATCGTAGGGAATGCTGACGACCGGCGGCGGCACGTCGACATAGAAGCCGCCGACCGACCGAGGATCGCGGTAGCTGTTGTCGATGATGACGAGCTCACGCCCGCCTGGGTCCCTGCGAATTCGACGCAGCAACGAACCGTCCGGACCGACCACGGTGATCACCTCGCTGCCATCGGGACGGATCACGACGGTGCGGGTTTCGCCGCCGACAGTCTCGGTGCGGATGTCGCGGGCGCCATAGCGGAAGCGATAGAGATCGTTGCCGCGGACGTATTCCTGCCCGCCGGGGTCGCGGATGATGATGCGATCCGGCTCGGTGTAGACGGTGCGGCCGCCTTCGACGACTTCCTGCCGCTGATTGCGGTAGTCGGCGATGGTGGCGCCGATCACGGCGCCGGCCACGACGCCCGCGCCGATTGCAAGCGGCGTCAGGTCACGCTGCGGTGGACGCGGCGGTGGCGGCAGCGGCGTGGTGGTCGTCGGCGCCGCGCGGAAGGCCGAGCTGACTGTCGGCGGGGCGTTCTGCGCCCTGTCGGGCGGTGGCGTGGCGGCCGCCGAACCAGGGACGACAGACGGCGCCGCGGCGCCGGCGGGCGGCGCGGGTCGGGCCGGGACGCCCGCCTGCGGTGCCGCAGGCGGCGTGCCTGCAGGAGGTGTTCCGGCAGCCGCAGGCGCGCCGGCGGGCGGCGTTCCACCCTGACGTCCTGGAGGCTGCGTCACCGCGCCGCCAGGAGCCGGCGTTGCCGTCGGGGCCGGGGTCGGGGCGGCACCTGGAGCCGGTGTTCCTGGAGCCGGTGTTCTTTGAGCCGGAGTTCCCGGAGTCGGTGTTCCCGGAGCCGGGGTTCCTGCGGCCGGCGGAGCGCCCGGACGTCCGGGCGTTGCCGTCGGGGCCGGGGTCGGGGTGGCACCTGGAGCCGGTGACCCTGCAGCCGGAGGAGCGCCGGGGCGTCCGGGCGGCGTGGTGCCAGGCGCCGGGGTCGCGGACGGTGTGGGTGTGGTTGTCGGGGCAGCAGGTGTCGTGCCCGGGCGAGCTGCCGGTGCTGCGGGCGACGGAGTGGGCGTTGCGGTCGGGGCTGGCGTTGCCGCCGGCCCGGGCCGTGCCGCGGGGCCCGCTGAAGGTGGCGTGGCTGCTGCCGGCGGAGGCGGGGCAGCCGGACGCGCCGGTGCTGCGGCGGGCGGCGGCGGAGTTGGTGTCGGTGCATGCTGCTGCGGGGCCGCGGCCGGAGGAGGTGTCGGCGCATGTTGCTGCGGAGCCGCGGCCGGAGGCGGCGTCGGTGCCTTGGGTGCAGCAGGCGGCGGGGGCGGCGGAGGAGCCTGACGAGTCGCGGGCGGCGCGGCCGGGGGAGGCGGCGGCGTCGGGCGTGACGGCGCAGCAGCGGGCGGAGGCGCGGCGGGCGGATGCGGCGGGGCAGCCGCCGGCGGCGGTGCGGCCGGCGCCTTTGGCGCAGCAGGTGGGGCAGCTGGCGGCGGCGGCGCTGCCGGGCGCGCGGCGGGCGGCGGGCCCTTTGGCGCTTCCTTCGGAGGCTGCTTCGGTTTTCCGTCAGGGCCCAATTCTGGCTGGGCCTGCGCGACCACGAGCGGCGGCGCGGTTTGCGCATGCGATGCGGAGCTTGCGAATTGCATCGCGGTCAGGGCCGTCGTGGCAAGCAGCACGAAACGAAGGTTGGTCATGTGGTTCAACTTCCCCGGAAGGTTCTTTGACGAAGTCTTGGTTTGACGGAGTCTTGGTTTGACGAGGTGTCGGTTTGACGAAGTGTCGGAATGAACGGCTACGCGTTAGGCTGCATTGTGGCGGGCGAAGACATTGCGTCGCGATTTATTTCTGCATGCAAATCATCTCACACAAGCAACGTTCATTGCGCATTCAGGCGCAGCTTGCAATCGCCCCACATATGATCGCTCGCCTCACATGTGATCCTGCGACGAATTGGCATCCGTCGCGGGATTGGGTTTGGTCGGTCCATTCGGTCCGCGCGAGGGAATCTCTTCCGGCATCCGCCCGGGCAATTCATCGGGCTGCGGTGATTCGCCGGGTTCGTGCACCGGCGGCGTGATTTCAGGCTGCGGATTGCCCGGCGGAATTCCCGGCGGCGGCTCGGTGGGCGTGCCGGGTGTCGATGGTGGTATCTCGGGCGGTTCGATCGGCATCGGCATCATCGAGACCAGTTGTCAGGAGAACGATAACGATGATGCCGTGCCAATGTTCCCGTCGTCTCGCACTATTCCGCGTAGAACGCGTCGACGGTCGCGCGTCAGCGTGACAGGAACGTATTGCTTCGTGTCTTGCGCGCGATCGCGAAGCCGCGTGCGACCATGTCGGCGATACAATCTTGCTGCCATTCGTTTTGTGACAGATGCTCGATCACGACCGCGCGCGGCCACAGCGATGGCGGCGCGTCGCGGAAGAAGCCGATCAGCACGCGGTCCTCAAAACCTTCGACGTCGATCTTGAGCGAATCGACCTGCGTGGCGCCGGCCTCCTCCAGAATGCGCGTGAGCCGCAGCGACGGTACCTTGATCGCATCACGGCTGGTGGCGCCGGTGACGACGTGCGTGGCGCCGAGATTGCCGCCGCCGCTTTCGATCATCAGCTCGCCGTCGCTGTCGCCCGCGGCGGCCTGCACCAGGCGCACCTGCATCGCGTTCGATGCGGTGTGATTGAAGGTGAGCCGTCCGAATGTCGTCGGATGCGGCTCGATCGCCACCACCTTGCCGGTGGGGCCGACCTGCCGCGCCATCACCAGCGCAAAAGTGCCGACATTGGCGCCGACATCAATGAACGTGCCGCCGGCCTGCGTGTGCTGGCGCAGGAAGTCGAGCTCGTCGAGATTGTAGTCGGGATTGAACAGCGCACCGCGTTCGGTCGCGCTGCCCTGGTGATAGAAGCGGAACGAGGCGCCCTGATATTGCACGTCGATCGGGCCGCCGCGCAGCAAATTGACCAGCCGCGACATCCACGGACGAAACGCGCCGCGCTTCAGCCCTGATCCCTGCGCAAGGCGAATGATTGCGGCCTGCGCTGCGTTCGGCGCAAACGCGCCGAACGGCGCGGATGAAAGGGCATTGTCGGGCGTCAAGCAGGCGATCCTCGTTGCAGGCGGCGCATGCATAGCCGGTTTTGCCGGGGACTCCAACGCTCCATCACAGGTGTCGTCCCGGGGCGCGAAGCGAGCCCGGGATCCATAACCACAGGGAGCCGCGTGGCGCGGGAATCCCGCTCCGAGACTTCGCCAAACTATGTCCTGCGGGTATCGCGACGAGCGCAAGCGCTCGCGCGGGGATCCCGGATCTGCGCTCCGCTTCGCTGCGCTTGTCCGGGATGACGGAGAGAGGTCACGCCGCCTTTTTCGCCACCGGCTTGCGCAAGGGCAAACGCAAGCTGCTCGGCCGCTTCCTGCATACGGCAGGGTCCAGTCACTCCGCGGCGCCGTCGCGCACCCGTTTCAGCCGCGCTGCGTGGTGCAGGACGCGCGACAGCTCTTCGATCGAGTAGGGCTTTTGCACGAGATCGAAGCCGGCGACGCCGCCTTGCGACAGCGCCTCGCTATAGCCCGTGGTCAGCACGATCGGCACGCTGATGCAGCGATCGCGGATCGCGTGCGCGAGATCGAGGCCGGTCATCCCTGGCATGACGACGTCGGAGAATACGACATCGAAGCGATCGGGGTCGCCGACCAGCTCGGTGAGCGCGTCGGTGGCGTTGTCGACCAGCGTGATGCTGTAGCCGAGCTCGGTCAGGCCGTCGGCGGCGAAATTGCCGAGCTCAATATTGTCCTCGACGACCAGCACCGACATGCCGCTGCCCGCCACGGCCGGTGCGGTGGTCGGCGCCTGGCTTCGGGGCAAGAGATTCGCCGGCACGCGCGGCAGATAGAGCAAGAAGGTGCTGCCCTGGCCGACCTCGCTCACGACGGTTACCTCGCCGCCGGATTGCCGGGCGAAGCCGAACACCTGCGACAGGCCGAGGCCGGTGCCCTGCCCGACCCGCTTGGTGGTGAAGAACGGCTCGAAGATGCGGCCCAATTGTGCGGCGGGAATACCGATGCCGCTATCGCTGACGGCGACGCAGACGAACCCAGGATTTTTCAAGGTCTGGCCGCCCGAGAGCTGCGCGAGCGTGTCCGGAACATTCGTCGCCGCGTGCACGGTGAAGACGATCCGGCCCTTGCCCTGCATGGCGTCGCGCGCGTTGGTCGCCATGTTGATGATGGCCGTCTCGAACTGGCCGGCATCGGCATTGACGAGGCAGGGCTCGGCCGGCAGCCGCGTGACGATTTCGATTGCCGGTCCGAGCAGTGTGGCGAGCATGTCGCGCAGCGACTGCATGCGATCGCCGATGTCGAACACTTCGGGCTTCAAGGTCTGGCGCCGCGCGAAGGCCAGGAGCTGCGAGGTCAGCTTGGCGGCGCGCGCGACCGCCTCCGCAATCGCCGTGATGTAGCGCTGCCGCCGCTCCTCGCTCAGTTGCGGCCGGTTCAAGAGATCGACGGACGCACGGATCACGGTCAGGAGGTTGTTGAAGTCGTGCGCGACGCCGCCGGTGAGCTGGCCCAGCGCCTCCAGCCGCTGGCTGTGCTTGAGCGCCTCTTCGGCCTCGCGCCGCTTGGCAGCCTCGGTCTGCAGATGCTGGGTGCGCCGGAAGGCGAAGGCCAGCAGGATGAACAGCAGCGCGGTGGCGGGCACGCCGAACACCAGGTGCTGGCTCATGGTGGCGAGCCAGCGCGCGCGGATCGCCGAGGTCTCCAGGCCGGCGCTGACATAGATCGGATATTCGGCGACGCGCCGGTAGCCGATGCGCCGCTCGATCCCGTCCGATGGCCAGGCGATGGTCATCAGCCCATGATCGGGATGGGCTGCGATGCTCCGCCCGACTGCACCGTTCGGATCGAGCCGGAGCTCGCGATCGAGCCGCGGGAAATGCGCCAGCAGCACGCCGTCGGTGCGCCCCATCGCAAAGAAGCTGCCGGGATCGGTGCCGATCCTCGCGTAAAAGCTCTCGAAATATTCCGGCAGCACGGACGCCTGGATCACGCCGGTGAAGCTGCCATCGTCGGAGTTGCGGCGGCGGCTGACGCCGAAGAAGCGCGCGCCCTGGTAGGGTGGCCGCGGCGTCAGCGAGGCGCCGATGAAGGTGCCGATGCTCTGGTCGACATGAGCGTAGAAGTAGTCGCGGTCGGCAAAGCTCAGCTCCGGCGGCGGTGACACCAGGCTGTTGACCAGCGACTTTCCGTTCGCATCGAAGATCCAGGCCGATTTGAGCTGCGGCAGCGCATCGGTCAGTTGCTTCAGGCGCCGGTGCAGCGCCGGTTCCCGCGACCGGATGACATCGTCGGGAAGGTCGCGCACGACCTCGTTGAGCTCGGCAAGGCTGCGATCGATGGTCTCGAACACCTTGAGTGCGTGTTCATGGGCGACATCGAGCGTGCGCTCGATCTCACGGTCGGCGATGTCGAGCGTCGAATTGTAGGAGACCGTGGAGGCGATCGCGAACAGCGCAATGGGCAGCGCCAGGGATGCAGCCATCATCCACTGCAACAGTCTCAGCGAGTTGCGTTGTGCGCCCTGCACGGTCGCTCCGGTCCCCCGGCCGGAAGCTTACTAGAATCTTGCGCCGGGAAGGAAGCGGCTTGTGGTTGGAACCGGAGGTTGTGGTTCGCGGATTCGCCCGCGGCGCGGGCTGGGGTGAATTTTACCCAAAATCGCTCCAACGACAGAATGTCCCGGGCATTTCGGCCCGGGATCGCAGCACGAATGACGCCTAGATCTGGCGCTCGACCATCTTGAGCTTGAGCTCGGCGATGGCTTCCGCCGGGTTGAGGCCCTTCGGGCAGGCCTTGGCGCAGTTCATAATGGTGTGGCAGCGGTAGAGCCGGAACGGATCCTCGAGATTGTCGAGCCGCTCGCCGGTGGCCTCGTCGCGCGAATCCGACACCCAGCGGTTGGCCTGGAGCAGCGCCGCGGGACCGAGATAGCGGTCGCTGTTCCACCAATAGCTCGGGCAGGAGGTCGAGCAGCAGGCGCACAGGATGCACTCGTAGAGGCCGTCGAGCTTCTCGCGGTCCTCGTGGCTCTGGCGCCATTCCTTCTGCGGCGTCGGCGAGGTCGTCTTCAGCCACGGCTCAATCGAGGCGTATTGCGCGTAGAAATTGGTGAGGTCAGGAACGAGGTCCTTCACCACCGGCTGGTGCGGCAGCGGATTGATCTTCACCGCGCCGTCCTTCACGTCGTGCATCGAACGCGTGCACGCCAGCGTGTTCTGGCCGTCGATGTTCATGGCGCAGGAACCGCAGACGCCTTCGCGGCAGGAGCGGCGGAAGGTCAGCGATGGGTCGATGTGGTTCTTGATCCAGATCAGGCCGTCCAGCACCATCGGACCGCAATCATTGGTATCGACGTAATAGGTGTCGACGCTCGGATTCTTGCCGTCGTCCGGATTCCAGCGATAGACGCGGAATTCGCGAAATTCGGTCGCGCCCGGGGGCTTCGGCCAGGTCTTGCCGCCTGATATCTTGGAGTTCTTCGGAAGTGCGAATTCAACCATTTCGATAAGGCTTTCGCTGTTCGCTCAGTACACGCGCGCTTTGGGCGGGATGTACTGCACGTCGTTGGTCATGGTGTAGTCGTGAACCGGGCGGTACTCGATCTTGACCTTGCCGTTGTCCTCCAGCCAGGCCAGCGTGTGCTTCATCCAGTTCTTGTCGTCGCGCGCGGAGAAGTCCTCGCGCGCATGCGCGCCGCGGCTCTCGGTGCGGTTGGCGGCCGAATTCATCGTCACCACCGCTTGCGCGATCAGATTGTCGAATTCGAGCGTCTCGACGAGATCCGAATTCCACACCAGCGAGCGGTCGGACACGGCGATATCGGTGATGCCGCTGTGGACCTTCTCGATCAGGTTCTGGCCTTCGCTCAGGATGTCGCCGGTGCGGAACACGGCGCAGTTATTCTGCATCACGTGCTGCATGCCTTCGCGCAGCTTTGCCGTCGGCGTGCCGCCGGAGGCGTAGCGGTAATGGTCGAGGCGGCCGAGCGCGAGGTCGGACGAGTTCGCCGGCAGCTCGGGCTGCTTGCCGTTCGGCGTCAGCTTCTCGGCAAGACGCAGTGCAGCCGCGCGGCCGAACACGACGAGGTCGATCAGCGAGTTCGAGCCGAGGCGGTTGGCGCCGTGCACGGAGACGCAAGCGGCCTCGCCGATCGCCATCAGGCCGGGGATGATGGCGTTATCGTCGCCATCCCTCTTGGTCAGCACTTCGCCGTGATAGTTCGTCGGGATGCCGCCCATGTTGTAGTGCACGGTCGGCACGATCGGGATCGGCTCGCGCGTCACGTCGACATTGGCGAAAATCTTGGCGGATTCGGAGATGCCCGGCAGGCGCTCGGCGAGCACTGCGGGATCGAGATGGTCGAGATGAAGGAAGATGTGGTCCTTCTTCTTGCCGACGCCGCGCCCCTCCCGGATCTCGATGGTCATCGCGCGCGAGACGACGTCGCGTGACGCCAGGTCCTTTGCGGACGGCGCATAGCGCTCCATGAAGCGCTCGCCCTCGGAGTTGACGAGATAGCCGCCTTCGCCGCGCGCGCCTTCGGTGACGAGGCAGCCTGAGCCGTAGATGCCGGTCGGGTGGAATTGCACGAACTCCATGTCCTGCATCGGCAGGCCGGCGCGCAGCACCATGCCGCCGCCGTCGCCGGTGCAGGTGTGTGCCGAGGTGCAGGAGGCGTAGGCGCGGCCGTAGCCGCCGGTCGCGAGGATCACGGTCTGGGCGCGGAAGCGGTGCAGCGTGCCGTCATCGAGCTTGAGCGCGACGACGCCGCGGCAGGTGCCCTGGTCGTCCATGATCAGGTCGATGGCGAAGAACTCGATGAAGAACTCGGCCGCGTGGCGCAGCGACTGGCCGTACATCGTGTGCAGCATGGCGTGGCCGGTGCGGTCGGCGGCGGCGCAGGTGCGCTGTGCCTGGCCCTTGCCGTAGTCCATGGTCATGCCGCCGAACGGACGCTGATAGATCTTGCCGTCCTCGGTGCGCGAGAACGGCACGCCCCAATGCTCGAGCTCGTAGACCGCCTCGGGCGCGTTGCGCACCATGTATTCGATCGCATCCTGGTCGCCGAGCCAGTCCGACCCCTTCACGGTGTCGTACATGTGCCAGCGCCAGTCGTCCTTGTGCATGTTGCCGAGCGAGGCCGAGATGCCGCCCTGTGCCGCAACCGTGTGCGAGCGCGTCGGAAAAACTTTGGTGATGCAGGCCGTCCTCAGGCCGGCCTCGCTGCAGCCGACCACGGCGCGCAGGCCCGCGCCGCCGGCGCCGACCACGACGACGTCATAGGTGTGGTCCTCGATCGGATAGGCTTTTCCGTTGGTGGCGGGAGCGGCGTTGCCCTTGCCATTCGTCTCTGTGGCCGATCTTCCGGTTGTCATGGGTTACACTCCGGATGAAAGTTGGAGAATCGCGTAGATCGAGGCGAGCGCAACCGCGGCCGCGAAGAAATTGTTGAGCATGATCGAGATGAGCTTCAGCTTCTCGTTATGCACGTAATCCTCGATCACGACCTGCATGCCGATCTTCATGTGCCAGGCGCTGGCGACGATGAAGAGCAGCATGATGATGGCGACCGGCAGCGAACCGAGGATCTGCTTGGCGCCGGCCTGATTGCGGCCGAGCAGCATCATGATGATGACCAGCACCGGGATCATCAGCAGCGTCATCGCCACCGCCGTGAGGCGCTGGCGCCAGAAGTCGGATGTGCCGGAATGCGCAGCGCCGAGGTTGCGGACGCGGCCGAGCGGAGTGCGCATGCTGCGCTTCGGGGTATCGGCTGTGCTCACCGTCCACCTCCGATCGCGTAGGCAATGATCCAGACCAGCACCGTTAGGGCGATGCCGCCGATCAGTGCGCCCCAGGTCAGCGCTTCACGCTCATTGGCCTTGAATCCATAGCCGAGATCCCAGACGAAGTGCCGGATGCCGCTCAGCATATGGTGCATCAGCGCCCAGGTGTAGCCGAACACGATCAGCCGGCCGATGATGCTGCCGGTGAAGCCCTGGACGTGGGCGTAGGCGGCAGGGCCCGAGGCGGCTGCGATCAGCCACCAGGCCAGCAGCAGGGTTCCGAAGTACAGGGCAATACCGGTGGCGCGATGGACGATGGACAGCGCCATCGTCAACGTCCAGCGGTAGACTTGCATGTGTGGTGAAAGCGGTCGTTCGATCCGTGCGGTCATGGGCTTTTGATGTCTATTGCGGCCCAGCAGGGGGCACGCGGGGATCGCGAAAGGTCGGCTCTATTTACGGAGTCGATTTGGCCTGCGCAATCACCAAATCGACATAAATCGAACCATCGTTCAGCTCTACGGCGTTGATGCGACAAGCCAATCAGGGGCTTGGTATACCACCGCGATGGTGTACCGGACAAGAATAGAATATAAGTTCATCTCTTGGGCGACCGTCGAGGCGCATTGAAATCACTATTGGAACGGCTCCAAGCCGCCGACCGGCTGCCACCGTTCGAACCAGGCAGTTCATGATGTCCGGCACCGCGCGGCCGGACGATGCGCCCTTTCCAATTTCCGCCTTGCGCATCGATTTTCCGTCGGGCGGCGGATATGCGCACCCTGCATTCCACCCCAGCCGGGAGGCGTGGCGTGTCGACCATGCAAATCGGATCGCCTACAGATTGTTGCGCAGCTCATTCCGAACGGACGAACCGGAGAAGCTGCGGGGCAGGTCCGGGTGATTGCAGGTCTCGATATCGCGGAAATCGTGGAGCTCGCGCTGCTGCTGATCGCAGTCGGCGCGCTCTCCGGATTTCTCGCCGGTGTGTTCGGCATCGGCGGCGGCGCGATTCTCGTGCCGGTGTTCTACGAATGCTTCCGCCTCGCCGGCGTGCCGCTCGAGGTGCGCATGCCGCTCTGCGTCGGCACCTCGCTAGCCGTCATCATCCCGACATCGATCCGTTCGTTCCAGGCCCATTACAAGCGCGGCGCGGTCGATATGTCGATCCTGCGCGTGTGGTGGCTGCCGATCCTGATCGGCGTCGTCGCCGGCAGCGTGGTCGCGCGTTACGCGCCGGAGCGGCTGTTCAAGATCGTGTTCGTTGGCGTCGCCTGGTCGGCCGCCGTGCGCCTGATCTTCGCGCGCGAGACCTGGAAGCTCGGCAACGATCTGCCAGAAGGGCCGTTGATGCGCATCTACGGCTTCTGCGTCGGCATTTTATCGACGCTGATGGGCATCGGCGGCGGCCTGTTCTCGAACCTGCTGATGACGTTCTACGGCCGTCCGATTCATCAGGCGGTGGCGACCTCGTCGGCGCTCGCAGTGCTGATCTCCATCCCGGGTGCGCTTGGCTACGTCTATGCCGGCTGGCCGGCGGCGGTGGCCTATCCCGGCGTCGCAGCGCTGCAAATCCCGTTTGCGCTCGGCTATGTCTCGCTGATCGGCGCCGTGCTGGTGATGCCGATGAGTCTTGTGACCGCGCCGCTCGGTGTGAGAGCTGCGCACGCTATGTCGAAGCGCACGCTGGAGATGGCATTCGGCTGTTATCTGTTTATCGTCGGCAGCAGGTTCGTGATGAGTCTCGTGGGCGGACAGTAGTCGCCACAAAGTCCGTCATTCCGAGCGAAGCGAAGCAATCCAGAATCTCTTCGCGGCAGCAGTCTGGATTGCTTCGTCGCATCAGTGCAAAATTGCTTCGCAATTGAGTCGCGAGCTCCTCGCAATGACGGCGAGAGAGCAAAAGCCCCCTCATTTCTTCGCGTAAATATCCTTGTAGATATCCCGCAGCACGTTCTTCTGCACCTTGCCCATGGTGTTGCGCGGCAGCTCGTCGACGACGAACACGCGCTTGGGCATCTTGAACTTTGCAAGACGCCCGTCGAGTGCCTTCAGCACCGCGGCTTCGCTGACATTGGCGCCCTTGTTACAGACCAGCACCGCCGTGACGCCCTCGCCGAAATCGGCATGCGGCACGCCGATCACGGCCGACTCGATCACGCCGGGCATGGCGTCGATCTCGCTCTCGATCTCCTTCGGATAGACGTTGAAGCCGCCGGAGATCACGAGATCCTTGCCGCGGCCGAGAATGTGGACGTAGCCCTTGTCGTCGATCTTGCCGAGGTCGCCGGTGATGAAGAAGCCGTCAGGGCGGAATTCGGACTTGGTCTTCTCCGGCATGCGCCAGTAACCCCTAAAGACGTTCGGGCCCTTGACCTCGATCATGCCGATCCCGTCGCGCGGCAGCTCCTTGCCGGTCTCGGGCTCGGTCACGCGCACGGTGACGCCGGGGAGCGGCAAGCCGACTGCGCCGGGAACGCGCTCGCCGTCATAGGGGTTCGACGTATTCATGTTGGTCTCGGTCATGCCGTAGCGCTCGAGCACGGCATGGCCGGTGCGCGCCGACCATTCGCGATGGGTTTCCGCCAGCAGCGGCGCCGAGCCCGAAATGAACAGCCGCATGTGTCTGGTCGTCTCGCGCGACAGCGCGGGGTTCTGCAGCAGCCGCGTATAGAATGTCGGCACGCCCATCAGCACCGTGGCGCGCGCCATTAGCTTGATGATAAGGTCCGGATCGAGCTTCGGCAGGAAGATCATCGACGCCCGCGCAAACAGCGTCACGTTGGTCGCCACGAACAGGCCGTGGGTGTGGTAGATCGGCAGCGCGTGGATCAGCACGTCCTTGTCGGTGAAGCGCCAATAGCCGACCAGCGAGAGCGAGTTCGACGCGAGATTGTCGTGGCTGAGCATCGCGCCCTTGGAGCGGCCGGTGGTGCCCGACGTGTAGAGGATCGCGGCGAGATCGTCGTTGGCACGCGAGACCGTCGCAAACTCGCTGCTCGCCGTCGCTGCGGCATCCGTCAGCGAGCCCTTGCCGTCAGGTCCAAGCGTCTCGACCTTGGCCTTCACCTTGGCGGCGATCGGGGCGAGGCCGTCGGCCTTGGAGGGATCGCAGACCACCAGCGAGGGCTCGGCGTCGCCGATGAAATAGTCGAGCTCATTCAACGTATAGGCGGTGTTGAGCGGCAGGTAGACCGCGCCGGCCCTGACCGTGCCGAGATACAGCACGATATTGGCGACGGATTTTTCCACCTGCACCGCGACGCGGTCGCCGGGCTTCACGCCGCGCGCGACCAGCACATTCGCGATCTGCCCGGCCCGCGCGATCAGATCGCCATAGCTGATATGGGCGCCGTCCTGCGTCTCGATGGCGAGACGCGCAGGGTTATCGAGGCCGTCGAACAGGCGGGAAAACAGATTGGCGTTGGCTGCTTGGTTCATGCAAGATTTCCTCGACCGCAAGACTGACAAGGCCGGTCAAAACCGAGGGCTGGATTAGCAAAAACCGCCCCGAAGAAGCAACGGAGACAGTTGGCATGGCAAAAAACGGGAAACGCGTGGCCTGGGTCACGGGCGGCGGCAGCGGGATCGGGGAGGCCGGCGCCGAGGCGCTCGCGGCCGACGGCTGGATCGTCGTGGTCTCCGGCCGCCGCAAGGACGCCCTCGAGACCGTGGTCGCGAAGATTGCCAGGGCCGGCGGGACCGCGGAGGCGCTGGCGCTGGACGTTTCAAACGCCATTGAGGCCCAGAAGGCGGCCGATCACATCGCCACGAAGCACGGCCGGATCGATCTGCTCGTGAACAATGCCGGCATCAATGTCCCCAAGCGGAGCTGGAAGGACATGGAACTGGACGGCTGGGACAGGCTGGTCCAGGTCAATCTCAACGGCGTGCTCTATTGCATGCGCGCGGTGCTGCCGACGATGCGCAAGCAGCAGGACGGCTCGATCATCAACGTCTCGTCATGGGCCGGCCGCCACGTCTCGAAAATGCCGGGCCCGGCCTACACCACGACCAAGCATGCGGTGCTGGCACTGACCCATTCCTTCAACATGGACGAATGCGTCAATGGCCTGCGCGCCTGCTGCCTGATGCCGGGCGAGGTGGCGACGCCCATCCTGAAGCTGCGCCCGGTGGTGCCCGAGCGCGGAGGAGCAGGCGATGATGCTGCAGTCCGAAGATCTCGGCCGCACCATCGCGTTCATCGCGTCGATGCCGCCGCGCGTCTGCATCAACGAGCTCCTGATCAGCCCCACGCATAATCGCGGCTTCATCCAGACACCGTTGAGCAGGGATTGAGGCGCGGTCGGAGCCCCGAGTTCGTCATTGCGAGCGAAGCGAAGCAATCCAGAAATGTATCGGCGGAGGTAGTCTGGATTGCTTCGTCGCAAGGGCTCCTCGCAATGACGGCGGAGCCACTACACGAACTCCCCCGCCCATAGTTTCACGCATCACGATAAATTATTGCTCGAAACCGTTTCGCAGACGCTCCCGTAGTTCGGACCAACGACGCGTGACTGCTTCACGTCAAACTGTCGCAGGCGCCGTTGTTGCCCCAACGCAAAATCCGGCAGTCGCCGGCCACAATCATCGGGAGTTTCTCCATGTCGAAGCGCATTGCCTATCTCACCGCCGCCGCCTTCAGCGCGCTGGCCATCACCGCGACAATCATCGCGCCGGCCCGCGCCGAGGAAAAGACCGTCATGGTCGGCGGCGCCGCGATGTTCCCCTCGAAGAACATCGTCCAGAACGCGGTCAACTCGAAGGACCACACCACGCTCGTGGCGGCGGTGAAGGCGGCCGGCCTGGTGCCGACGCTGGAAGGCAAGGGCCCGTTCACGGTGTTCGCGCCGACCAACGCCGCCTTCGGCAAGCTGCCGGCCGGCACCGTCGACACCCTGGTCAAGCCCGAGAACAAGGCGACCCTGACCAAGATCCTCACCTATCATGTGGTGGCCGGCAAGCTCGAGGCTTCCGACCTCGCCGACGGCAAGAAGCTCAGGAGCGTCGAGGGCGAGGAGCTCACGATCAAGAAGCAGGACGGCAAGGTCTGGATAGTCGACGCCAAGGGCGGCACCTCGATGGTGACGATCTCCAACGTCAACCAGTCCAACGGCGTGATCCATGTGGTCGACACCGTGCTGATGCCGGCGACGTAACACCACGAGGTCCGGTTTCATCCCCCAAACCGGATGCGACGAAACGGCGAGCCGGGGGGGTGCCCGGCTCGCTTTTTTGTGACCACCAGAGTCCGGCGGTATCGATTCGATGCCCGCAGGGGCGTAACGAAAGCGGAAGCATCGGCGTATAATCGGCATCAGACGACGTTCAGGACGGAACCATCATGGCAAGCCTCACAGTCACCGACGAGCACGTCGGGGCCACCCCGGCCAAAACGATCCAGCCGGTCTGGGTCCGGGTGATGCACTGGACCAACGCCGTCGCGATGATCCTGATGATCCTGTCGGGCTGGCAGATCTACAACGCCTCGCCGCTGTTCGGCTTCAGCTTCCCGCGGGAGTACACGCTGGGCGGCTGGCTCGGCGGCGGCCTGCTCTGGCACTTTGCGGCGATGTGGCTCCTGATGATCAACGGCCTCGCCTATCTCATTACCGGTTTTGCCACCGGCCGCTTCGCCAAGAAGCTGCTGCCGATCACGCCATCGGGCGTGCTCCACGACGTCCGGGCTGCCCTGACCTTCAAGCTCAGCCATGACGATCTCAGCGTCTACAATTACGTGCAGCGCACGCTCTATGCCGGCATCATCGTCGTCGGCGTGCTGATCGTGCTGTCCGGCCTGTCGATGTGGAAGCCGGTGCAGCTGCACTGGCTGGTGACGCTGTTCGGCGATTATCCGACCGCGCGCTACGTCCATTTCTTCTGCATGGCCGCGATCTGCGCCTTCATCGTCATTCACGTGCTGCTCGCGCTGCTGGTGCCGAAGAGCCTGCGCGCGATGATCATCGGTCGCTAGAGAGGGAGAGCAGATATGGCCAAGCGTTCATTCCTGATCCCCGGCGTCGACAAGCGGCTGCTGATCAAGGACTCCCTCAAGACCATGCCTGACGTCACCCGCCGCCGCTTCATCGCGGGCGGCGCCAGCCTCGGCGCGCTGACCTTGCTCACCGGCTGCGATGTCGTCGACTCCTCGTCGGCCGAAGCACTGCTGGCGAAGGTCTCGAAGTTCAACGACGCCGTGCAGGATTTCATCTTCAATCCCGACGCGCTGGCGCCGACCTTTCCCGAGAGCGCGATTACAAAGCCGTTCCCGTTCAACGCCTATTACGATCTCGACGACGCTCCGGACGTCGATGGCGACGCCTGGAAGCTCGAGGTGCGCGGCCTCGTCGACAACAAGAAGTCCTGGACGCTGCCGGAGCTCTACAAGCTGCCGCAGGTCACGCAAATCACCCGTCACATCTGCGTCGAGGGCTGGAGCGCAATCGGCAGCTGGACCGGCACGCCGTTGCGCGATTTCCTCAAGCTGATCGGCGCCGACACGCGCGCGAAATACGTCTGGTTCCAGTGCGCCGACAAGGACGGCTACAACTCGCCTTTGGACATGCGCACCGCGCTGCATCCGCAGACCCAGATGACGTTCAAATACGCCAACGAAATCTTGCCGCGCGCCTACGGCTTTCCGATGAAGATCCGCGTGCCGACGAAACTCGGCTTCAAGAACCCGAAATACGTGGTCTCGATGGAAGTCACCAACGACTACAAGGGCGGCTACTGGGAAGACCAGGGATATAATTCGTTTAGCGGGAGCTAGGTGTCGGCCCCACCTTCCGCTGGCACAACGCCGCCACCGCCCCCAACGCCAGCAACCCCGCCGAGACATTCAGCGCGTAACTCAGGCTCCCCAGCGCATCCGTGATCGCGCCGACCACGATCGGCCCGAGCGTCTGGCCGACGCCGAACGAGATCGTCATCGCCGCGATCGCGCGCGGCCACACCTCGGACGGATAGTTGAAGCGGACAAAGGCCGTCGTCGAGCCGACCACGGCGAAGAAGGCGACGCCGAACACCACCGCCGAGGTTGCGAGCCACGCCGTCGAGTGTCCGAGCATCGGCAGGCCGGCGCCGATCGCATTGGTGCCGAGGATGATCGCGGTGGCGAGACCGCCGCGGTCGAGCGCGAGCACGCGACGCCAGGCCCAGGGCGTCACGAACGCACTCATGCCGATCAGGCTCCAGAATCCCGCCTGCGCCGCCGCTCCGCCGCCGCCGTCGCGCACATAGGCGATCATGAAGGTCATGTAGGCGATGTAGCCGGCGCCGAACAGGAAGTAGGCGGTGAGATAGATCAGCACGGGACGAATCGCGAAGGCGGCGTGGCTGCCTTCGTGGAAACGCGCGCCGCTCTCGATCCGGACCAGGAACAGCGGCACGGTCATTGCGGCCGACAGCAATGTCAGCGCCCACCACACCATCCACCACGAGCCCGGCCCGAAATGCTGCAGGGTGAACGGCGCGATCAGCCCGGAGGAAAGAATGCCGATGCCAGGGCCGGCATAAAAGAGACTCAGCAGGAAATTGGCCCGCTCCGGGCGCGACTGCGCGATCGTCGCAGCCAATGCGCCGCCGGCGACGAAGCCCGCCGCGGCGCCGACACCGAGCACCAGCCGCGCCAGGCTCAGTGCGATGAAATTGCCTGTCAGCGCGCAGGTCGCCAGCGCGGCGAGGCAGGCCAATGTTCCGCCGCGGATCGCCGCCGCCCAGCCGACCCGCTGGATCAGCCGGGACGCCGCCAGCGCGCCCACGAGGTAGCCGACGGCGTTGATGGTGTTCATGAAACCGGCCGCCGAGTAGGACCAGCCGAGGTCCTCCCGCATGTCAGGCAGCACCAGCGCATAGGCAAAGCGGCCGATGCCGAGCCCGACGGTTGCGGCCAGCGACAGGGTCAGGATCAGCCGCGCGGGATGTGCGTCGGGCGGGGGGCGGTCAGGAGCGTGCAAGGGGGTTCTCCGGCCGGACCAGTCTGGCAGGCCATGGCCGGCTTGCACAGCGGCGCAGCGGCAATGGTGTCTTGCCAAGCGCGCAATGCCGCTCTAGCACTCCCGCCGACCTGTCATTCCGGGGCGCGCCTCTTGGCGCGAGCCCGGAATCCATTCCGCCACTTGCTGCGTGGCCCGATGGATTCTCTGATGCGCAATTGCGCATCATAGCTCGCTCGCGTTGCTCGCGCCCCGGAATGACGAGAGAGCATTGAGAAGGATCTGACCATGGCGACCCACAAATTGCTGCTGCTTCCCGGCGACGGTATCGGCCCCGAGGTGATGGGCGAGGTGAAGCGGCTGATCGATTGGCTGAATTCGGCCGGGATCGCCAAATTCGAGACCGATACCGGCCTCGTCGGCGGCTCGGCCTACGACGCCCACAAGGTGTCGATCTCCGAGGGCGACATGGCCAAGGCGCTGGCCGCCGATGCCATCATCTTCGGCGCGGTCGGCGGCCCGAAGTGGGATGCTGTGCCCTACGAGGTGCGCCCCGAAGCCGGCCTGCTGCGCCTGCGCAAGGATCTCGCCTTGTTCGCCAACCTCCGCCCGGCCGTGTGCTATCCGGCGCTGGCGGACGCGTCGAGCCTGAAGCGCGAGGCAGTCGAAGGCCTCGACATCGTCATCGTGCGCGAGCTCACCGGCGGCGTCTATTTCGGCGAACCCAAGACCATCACCGATCTCGGCAACGGCCAGAAGCGTGCCGTCGATACCCAGGTCTACGACACCTATGAGATCGAGCGCATCGGCCGCGTCGCCTTCGAGCTTGCCCGGAAGCGCAACAACAAGGTGACGTCGATGGAGAAGCGCAACGTCATGAAGTCGGGCGTGCTCTGGAACGAGGTCATGACCCAGGTCCACAAGCGCGAATATCCCGATGTCACGCTCGAGCACCAGCTCGCCGATTCCGGCGGCATGATGCTGGTGAAGGCGCCGAAGCAGTTCGACGTCATCGTCACCGACAATCTGTTCGGCGACATGCTGTCCGACATCGCGGCGATGCTGACCGGCTCGCTCGGCATGCTGCCCTCGGCCTCGCTCGGCGAGGTCGACGTCAAGAGCAAGAAGCGCAAGGCGCTGTACGAGCCCGTGCACGGCTCGGCGCCCGACATTGCCGGCAAGGGCCTCGCCAATCCGATCGCGATGATCTCGTCGTTCGGCATGGCGCTGCGCTATTCCTTCGACATGGGCGCGCTCGCCGACAAGGTCGACGCCGCCATCGCCGCCGTGCTCGCCAGCGGACTGCGCACCGCCGACATCAAGTCGGAAGGCACCACCGCCGCCTCGACCACGCAGATGGGCGAAGCGATCCTGAAGGAATTGCAGAAGCTGCACGCGTAAGGCTGCATCGCAATCGTAGGGTGGGCAAAGCGGAAGCGTGCCCACCATTCTTATTGAGACTGCGCAGAGATGGTGTGCACAGCGCAAGGGCGCCTTTGCCCACCTACGGCATCTCGCAAAAACAAAAAGGCCGGGCGTGAGCCCGGCCTTTTGATTCAGTCGCTGAGCCGCTCAGTAGAGCGGGAAATTCTGCGGATAGCCGCCGAGATCGGCCGGCGTGGGCAGCGGCTGGCGATCGATCGGGCGGTTGTTGTTCTCGCGGGCGAAGGTCGGATAGCCGACGGCCGGCGGGAAGGCGTAGTCGCTGAACTTGCGGTCGCCCGGATTGACCTCGGTGCCGCCGTCGAGCCAGGAGCGCTTGCTCACATAGATACGGGTGCGGCCTTGCTGGTAGACCGCATTGGGGCCGCTCGGACCGTAAACGGGCCGGCCGCGATCGTCATAGCGCTGCTTGGTCCTGGTATCGGCCGAAGCCGGTGTCGCGAAGGCCATCGCAACCACGGCGCCCGCCGCAAGCAACGTCGCCAGTCTGTTCGCGGCAAAAAAATTCGAGCTCATCACGTCCCCTTCAGGCGGCAAGCCGCCAGTCGATTTCACCCCATACTAGCCCGGCCGGGGCGGTCGCAACTAGGTCAATTCAGTCACACCACGCCGGAATAATCGTGCGTGCCGGCAAAAGTTGCATCGATACCAGTGACTTGAGCTTGATGCCGGTCAAAGCGCGCCGCGCAATTGTGCGTTGGCGGCGCCCAGCAGCCAGTCGGCGGAGCCTTGGGAGGAGCCTTGGGAATCGCAGGCGCGGCGCTTCAGCTCCGCATGGGCGAACAATTCCGCGAGCTTTGGCTCGTTGCCCGAGGCGAGCTGCGTCAGCCGGTTCAGGGTGCAGGCGATCGCCGCCCGCCGGGCCGGCATGGTGTCGCCCTGGCAGGAGAAGCCGGAGATCTGCAGCGCAGGCTCCTCGTTGCGCTTGAGGTAGCTGAGGCACGCCGGCGTCCCATCCGCTGTGCCTGATGGCCGGAACAGGGCGACGGGTCCGAATTTGGTGTCGATCAGGCCGGCCTGCTCGAGCGCGGTCGCCGCACCCAGGCCCATCTGGACGGCGAGGCCCGCGGTCGCCGGCCGCGTCACGTCGAATTCGCTGCCTTCCCGGTAGATCTCGAGCTCGGCCACGGGCTTGTCAGCAGCGCCGGTCCAGCGCATCACGTCGCGGCGACCGCCCTCAGGATGCCGTAGGATGGTGTAAGAGGCTGTTTTCTCGGATGAATCAAGCCGGTTGAGGGCAAAGGCCGGGTGCGAGCGCTCCGCGACAGCCCAGCCGGGCTTTTCCCCGGGCCCATCGTCGCGCAGATCCGGCAGCTGGCCGAGACCCGCAAGCGCGAGGATGGCAAACAGGGCGAGCGTCCCCACATAGGCAAGCAGGCGCGCCAGCGTGCCGACGACCTCGTCGGCGAAATTGGCGAGCGCCAGATGGATCTGGGTGGGGGTTGCGGCCGTGCCGGCCTCAGGCGACTGCATCCACGGCCTTCAGGCATGGTCCAACGTTGTCTTGAGGCCGGTTCTCGCATAGAAGCGCTGCTCTTCCTGTTTAAGCGTCAGCTTCAGGAACGGGCTTTTTCATCGGAGAGTGAACGATGGGTTACAAAGTCGCAGTCGTCGGCGCGACCGGCAATGTCGGACGGGAAATGCTCAATATCCTCGATGAGCGCAAATTTCCTGCGGACGAGGTCGTGGCCCTGGCGTCACGCCGCAGCATGGGCGTCGAGGTCTCCTATGGCGACCGCACCCTGAAGGTCAAAGCGCTCGAGCATTACGATTTCTCCGACGTCGACATTTGCCTGATGTCGGCGGGCGGCGAGGTGTCGAAGGAATGGTCGCCGAAGATCGGCGCCGCCGGCACCGTCGTCATCGACAATTCCTCGGCCTGGCGCATGGATCCGGACGTGCCGCTGATCGTGCCGGAAGTGAACGCCGACGCCACCAAGGGCTTCGCCAAGAAGAACATCATCGCCAACCCGAATTGCTCGACCGCGCAGCTCGTGGTCGCGCTGAAGCCGCTGCACGACAAGGCGACGATCAAGCGCGTCGTGGTCTCGACCTATCAATCGGTCTCGGGCGCCGGCAAGGACGCGATGGACGAGCTGTTCTCGCAGACCAAGGCCGTCTACACCAACCAGGAGCTGGTCAATAAGAAGTTTCCCACGCGCATCGCCTTCAACGTCATCCCCCACATCGACGTCTTCATGGAGGACGGCTACACCAAGGAAGAGTGGAAGATGATGGCGGAGACCAAGAAGATTCTTGATCCCAAGATCAAGCTCTCCGCCACCTGCGTGCGCGTGCCGGTGTTCGTCGGCCATTCCGAAGCCGTCAACATCGAGTTCGAGAACCCGATCAGCGCCGACGAAGCGCGCGACATCCTGCGCAAGTCGCCGGGCTGCCTCGTCATCGACAAGCAGGAGGCTGGCGGCTACGCCACGCCGTATGAAGCGGCCGGCGAGGACGCGACCTATATCAGCCGCATCCGCGAGGACGCGACGGTGGAGAACGGCCTCGTGCTGTGGTGCGTGTCGGACAACTTACGCAAGGGCGCAGCCCTCAATGCGATTCAGATCGCGGAAGTCCTGATCAACCGCAAGCTGATCAGCGCGAAGAAGAAGGCGGCGTAAGGCTTCGCTCACTCCTCTCGTCGTCCCGGATCTGCGCTTACGCTTGTCCGGGACGACGATCGCATTTGAGGCGGCAGTCCGTAGGGTGGGCAAAGCGAAGCGTGCCCACCACTTTCGTAACAACCGGCGCGTTGCGCCTTTGCCCACCCTACGAATTCGAGCCAAGCCGCGGAAGGCTTACGCCGCGTCGCGCACGCTTCTGAATTCCTTCGCCGCCTGGTCCAGCACGAACAACGTTCCCTCGGCGACGCCGAAATAGGCGCCGTGCAGCTGCATCTCGCCGCTCTCGGCCGCCTTGCGCACGAACGGGAACGTCATCAGGTTCTCCAGGCTGCGGAACACCGCGGCCTTCTCGATGCGCTCGACGAATTGCGCCATGGTCTCGCGGTCGCGCTGCTCGACCACCTCGCCCGGCTTGATGAACATCTGCATCCATTTGCCGATGAAATCGCCGGGCGTCAGCGGCTCGATCTTGTCGACGAAGGCGCGGATGCCGCCGCATTGCGCGTGGCCGAGGACGACGATGTGCTTCACCTTGAGCACCTTCACGGCATATTCCAGCGCGGCCGAGACGCCGTGCGCGTTGCCGTCGGGCTGATACACCGGCACCAGATTGGCGATGTTGCGGACCACGAACAATTCGCCCGGGCCGACGTCGAAGATGGTTTCCGGCGCGACACGGCTGTCGCAGCAGCCGATCACCATCACTTCCGGGAACTGTCCCTTTACCGATAGCTCGCGATAGCGGTTCTGCTCGGCCGGCAGCCGCTGGGTGGCGAAGGCGTGGTAGCCTTCCAGCAAATGCTTCGGGAACGCGGTCATGGCCTATGCCTAATCATATACCGATAGCGCGAACAAGCCTTTCGAATAGGCAGGCCAGGTGCTATCGGCTTCGGCCATAATAGAGACGAGCAAACCGGAAGGAACGTCGCATGACCCGCCCGCGCCGCAGCCATTTGTTCATGCCCGGCTCCAACCCTCGCGCCCTTGAAAAGGCGCGGATTCTCCCCGCCGACGGCCTGATCCTGGACCTCGAGGATTCCGTCGCTCCCGACGCCAAGGCGGTGGCGCGCGACGGCATCGCCGCCGCGATCGCCGCAAAAGGGTTCGGCAAGCGCGAGGTCCTGATCCGGACCAATGGCCTCGACACGCAATGGTGGGCCGATGACGTCGCGATGGCCGCCAAGGCCTCGCCTGACGGCATCCTGGTTCCGAAGGTCTCAAGTATCGAGGATCTCCAGACCATCGGCCGCCACCTCGCCGAGCTCGGCGCCGCGCCGACGGTGAAGGTCTGGGCCATGATCGAGACCGCGCGCGCGGTGCTGCATGCCGAGGAGCTGGCCGAAGCCGGCCGCGATCCGAAGACGCGCCTCTCCGGCTTCGTGTTCGGCCCGAATGACATCTCGCGCGAGACGCGGATCAAGATGCTGCCCGGCCGCGCCGCGATGATCCCGATGATCACCCATTGCATCCTGGCGACGCGCGCCGCCGGCCTCGAGATTCTCGACGGCCCCTACAGCGACATCAACAATCCCGACGGCTTTGCCACCGAATGTGCGCAAGGCCGCGATCTCGGCTTCGACGGCAAGACGCTGATCCACCCCTCTCAGATCGAAGCCTGCAACGCCATCTTCACCCCGCCCGAGGAGGAAGTCGCGCGCGCCCGAAAGATCATCGCAGCGTTCGAGCTGCCGGAAAACGTCTCGCGCGGCGCGATCCGGCTGGATGGTGCGATGGTCGAGCGCCTGCACGCCGACATGGCGAAGCGCACGATCGAGATCGCGGACGCGATTGCGGTGATGGGGAAGGGCTGACATTAGCTGCGGTGTCGTTGCGATTAATCGTAGTCACAACGTGCCGGCCGCGGAGTCCCCGGCTCGCCACGGCTGGCTTGCTCGCCGGTGACGGGGGCGCAGCCAGGTGGGAGCGATCGTGACAACAGGAATTCTGGTGCGGGGCAAATATCTTCGCTGCCCGAGACCAACTTTCCCGCCTTGAACCGGCAAGCGCGCTTGCGTGGATCGGGGTCGTGCTCAGACCAAATACGAATGGGGTCGCCGGCGACCACTTCAGTGTACGAAAGAACGAACCACTTTTCCTTGATCTGCAACATCGTGAGTTGGCAACCGGAGTAGTCTGGCCCGATGTCTTTGGCGCGAGGGTAAATGCGCATCGCCATGCCGTGAGCTGTATCTTCTCCCGCACCGGCGGGTGGCTCGGCGAGATCGCAGTTCTTGCCTTGAGGCCGCGCTTCTGCGGCATGACCAATTCTGGGCGACAGAAGCAGGAGAAGGGCGAGGGCAACAGCAGAGGCTCTCATGACGTTAGCAGTCTCCCGAGCCACTCGGCGGCGCATGACCAAGATTGGCGACATTATTGATGACACTGGTCCGTGTCGGCAGCAAGAGTTGACGCCGAAGTGGCTGAGCGGACGATTGTGATCGCAGATGCAATCGCGGCGATGAGCAAGATTATTCGCAAACGGAATGTCCGCTTTCTGACGGCGGGTGGCAATCTGGGACTTGCCCGCTGCTTCGGCGATGTGGCTTGCTTGGCCTGGACGAACCAGTCGCAAGGAGCCAATGTATGCAGGTCGTGCTCTACATGTCCGCGCTTGCTCTGTGGATCCTAGTGGCATGCATCATTTGGTGCGCGGCAGGCCTCATGTTTCTGGTTCCGCGAACGCGCTCTTCGGCATGGCCGATGTCGCTGGCGATGGCCTCAACATTTCCCTTTGTATTTGCCTATCAAATCGTGGCGTCGCCGGCCGTCATCCTGCTGCTGTTGTTCGCCGCGGCGCTCAGTTGGCTTATCGAGCCTGGCGCCTCAACGACGCAAAATCCGGTCATTATAGGAGTGGCGATCCTCGTAGCTCTTGCCTCGGTAATTGTCGTGCTTGTTGCGTCCGTTGTCGGCTTCTTTGACGGTTGGCGAGCGGGCTGGAGGCTTGCTCGTGGCCGCTCGATCAAAGAGACCTTGTCGGACACGATCGCAGGGAAATGCTTCGACCGCTTGAGGCCGCGGCATACCTAGAAGGCTTTGGACTGCAATGCGGCGCGATCCGGCTCGACTGCGCGATGGTAGGGCGTCTGCGCGCCGACATGGGGCGCCGCACGATCGAGATGGCGGACGCGATCGCGGCGATGGGCAAGGGCTAGGGCGTGCCTGCGGCTTTCTGAGCGATGCCGTGCCATATGGCATCTTTCAGGGCGATGAGAGATGGCGGTGGAATGGTCGGCGGATCCGCAGGCCCATTTGCTGCTCCCGGCACCAGGACGGCAACGTGTATCTCGCCATCCGTGTAGTAGGGGTCGCCACCCCCGTTTCGGCCGAACAGAGTTGGGCCTATGCCCGAGATCTGAAAGAAGCTGCCGACGACACGTGCCGCGCGCAAGTCGGCCATCAAGAGATCTCGCTCCGCATCGATGCTGGCCGCGATGTGATGGGTGACCTGTCCCGTGTCGTGGCTCAGCCCGACGCCCCGATCGAAAGTCGCCGAACCGAGCCAAACCGGGCGACCATCATCGCCCTTCTCAAGGGCCTTCCAGAATCGAACGTGATTCCGCCGATCGGCGCTGCGCCCTGCCGGCTTCTCGAAGGCGTATTGCTCCTTCTTTCCAAGATAGTAGAGCGGGCTGACGGGGGCGCTACGATATGGCCGATCCAGCACCACGCTTCCGATGATCTCGATGCTTGAGCGCAGCGTCACAGCATCGGCCGCAAACCATCCGGCCGCGTTCATTGCGCGGACGACGTCCTCGTCGTTGCCAACAAGTCCAACGTTCAGGGGATCAGCAGGGATATCGTCCGACGTCCTGGTGATCATCGGCAACGAAGCGAGCCCGGCTTCGTGCTCGTGGTGAATCCACAAGGTGGGGACCAGAATGTAAGCCAGGGCCAGATAGGCGAACAGGATAACAGCCAAGCGGTAAGGCCATCGCCGTTTCCTCGTCCCGTCCTTGGCAAAATTAGTCATGCGATATCGTTCGAGCCAGGATAGCGACACCATACCAATCCGGCTCACTCAGTTACAACGCTTATCGGACCCGCGTTAGCGCGGCGCGACGTCGGCGCGATCGAGTGAGCATTTGCTGCAGTTCGTGGCGTTAGAGCGTTAGCCGATCAGGTTGCAAGTACCCTGCGGCCACGAAGTAGTTTGTGGATTCTGCGGGCGTGTAGGTGTCGACGATGCGACCAATA